>CASFTB010000005.1 GCA_949297575.1 uncultured Bacillota bacterium
GCCGTTGCCCCCGCGCCTTCCGCCGCCCCCGCGGCGGAGACCCTTTCCGAATAAACGGGGAGGTTTGCAAAAAAATACGAGGGCGCCCGCGCTTTTTTGCGCGGGCGCCCCTTTTCGTCCCGTTTACTCTGTCAGTTCAGAGATCGCCGCCGCATAGATATCCAGCAGCTTTCTGACGTTTTCGAGGGAGATGTATTCGTCTTTTTGGTGGATGGTGGAGGGCTCGCCGGGGAACTGCGGCCCGAACCCGGCGCCGTTTTTCAGCGCGCGGGCATAGGTGCCGCCGCCGATGGCGACGGCCGTGCCGTCCTGCCCCGTCTTCTCTTCATACACCCTGCGCAGAGTGGAGATGAGCCGCCCGTTCTCGTCGTTGTACAGCGGCGGCTGGCAGTGCAGCAGCTCGTAGGGGAGGGCGAGGGTGTCGAGCACGTCGGTGATCTGCCACCGCTTCATGGTGGCGGGGTAGCGGATGTCTGCGGTGATGCGCAGCAGCCCGATGTGAAAGTCGGCGACGTTTGCCGACATGGTCAGGTGTCCCGTGTCGTCGCAGAACTTTGTCAGCCCCAGCTTGTCTTTGAAGAACACGTCGTACGCCTCGGCGATCTCCTCGTCGCAGGGGGAGAAGTAGGCGAGCAGCTTTCCCAGCGCGTTATCGCCCTCGTCGGGGGTAGAGGCGTGCGCCGCCCTGCCGCGGGCGACGATCCTTCCGCCCTCTTCCGCCACGCCGCACGCGGCCGCGCGCGTGGGGTCGAACGCCGCCCCCTCCGCCGCGGCGAAGCCGCATACCATGTTGGCGCGCTCCCCGCCGTAAAAGTCCGTAAAGGGGGGATGCAGCAAGGGGAACTCCATGCGCAGCTGCAAAATGCCCTTCTCCGCGCGGATGACGGGGAAGTCCGCATCCGGCGAAAACCCCTCCGCGGGCATGTGCGCGCACTTGTTATAGTGGGCGATGCACTCCCAGCCGTTCTCCTCGTTGCAGCCGACGATGAGCTTGATCTTCCTGCGCGGAACAAAGCCCGCGTCTTTGAGCGCCTTGAGACAGTACAGGCAGATGACGGCGGGCCCCTTGTCGTCCATGGCGCCGCGGCCGTACAGCCTGCCGCCTTCGATCTCGCCCGCAAAGGGCGGGTGCGTCCAGCCTTCGCCCGCCGGCACCGTGTCGAGGTGGGCGAGAACGGCGAACTCCTCCCCCTCGCCGAAGATCGCTTCGCCGGCATAGTTGTCGTAGTTGTGCGTTTCAAAGCCCATATCCGCGGCGAGCTGCAAAAAGGCGTGCAGGCAGTCCGCCGCGCCCTTGCCGAACGGCATGCCGGGCAGGGCGGGGGCCTGCGCGCTGTCGATGCGCACGAGGCTGCGGATGCTCCCGACGCAGGCGTCAAAATAGCGGTCGATGTCGATGTTCATGGTTGAAATGGCCTTGCTTTTCAAAAATTCGCAGTGAAGCTCCTGCGCCCGAAACGAGAGCTCCGCGTCAGCGGACCAGCAGCGCCAGCGCTGCCTTGTTCAGGTGCAGGCGGTTTTCCGCCTGGTCGTATACGATGGACTGCGGCCCGTCGATGACCTCCGCGGAGACTTCTTCGCCCCTGCGCGCGGGCATGCAGTGCATGAAGACGGCGTCCTGTTTGGCGAGCGCCATCACTTCGGGCGTGACGCGGTAGCGCGCCAGCGTCCTCTTCTTTTCCTCGTCGTCCTCCTCGCTCATGGAGATGAACACGTCCGTGTACACGATGTCCGCATCCTTCACCGCTTCCGCCACGTCGTCCGTGATGAGCACGTTGCCGAACTGCATCGCGCGCTCCACGATGCTTTGAGAGGGGCTGTACCCGTGCGGGCTGGCGATCGCCATGTCCATGTTGACCTTCGAGCAGCCCATGACGAGCGAACTCGCCACGTTGTTCCCGTCTCCGATGTAGGCGAGCTTCAGGTCGTCCAGCCTGCCTTTTTTCTCCCACACGGTGAACAGGTCGGAGAGCACCTGCAGCGGGTGCGTCTCGTCCGTGATGCCGTTGATGACGGGCACGCTGCTGTACTGTGCGAATTCGTGCACCTGCGCCTCCGTAAAGGCGCGCAGCACGATGGCGGAGATGCCGTACCGCCCCAGCATCACGGCGGTATCCCGGATGCTCTCCCCGCGGGAGAGCTGCGTCTCGCTCTTGGGCAAAAAGAGGTAATCGCCGCCCAGCTGGCGGATGCCCATTTCAAAGGAGACGCGCGTACGGGTGGAGACGTTGCCGAAGAGCAGCGCCACCGTCTTGCCGCGCAGGGCAGGGTAGTTTTCCCCCACGCGGAAGCGCTTTTTCATCTCCCGCGCGGCGTACAGCAGTTCGAAGATGTCCTCCGCGGTCAGGTCCGAAAGGTTGAGCAGGTTGCTCTGGCTGAGCCGGAATTTCGGCACGAATTTATTGATATCCATACTCGCTCCGTGGCGGCGCGCGGCCGCCCGTTTATTTTCTGACCTTATTATAGCAGAAAAGCGGGCAAAATACAAGCGCCCCGCCCGATTTTTTTGCTCTCCCCGCGCACGGGCCGCGCCGCGCGGGGCGGTTGGGCAAATTGGACAGTTGCGCCCCCATTCTTTGTGAGGATTGCCCTTGCATTTTTTGCGGGGATGCTGTAAAATAAATACGATCGAACAAAAAGGAGGAAAGAGAGGCAATGGCAAGCCTTTTGCTCAAAGATATCCGCAAGACCTATCCGTCCGGCGCCGCCGCGGTCACCGGCTTCGACCTCGAGATCAGAGACAGGGAGTTCATCGTTCTCGTCGGGCCGCCCGGCTGCGGGAAGTCGACGGTGCTCCGCATGATCGCGGGGCTGGAAGAGGTCACCGAAGGGGAACTCTATCTCGACGGCAAGCCCGTCAACGACGTGCCCACCAAGGACCGCGACGTCGCGATGGTCTTTCAGAACCAGGCTCTGTATCCGCACATGACGGTGTACGAGAACATGGCGTTCGGGCTCAAATTGCGCAAAGTGCCCAAGGAGGCCATCGACGAGCGCGTGAGGGAGGCCGCCGCCATCCTCGGCATCGAAGACTGCCTCTCCCGCAAGCCGAAGGCGCTCTCCGCCGACCGGCGCCAGCGCGTCGCCATCGGCCGCGCCATCGTCCGCGAACCGAAGGTGTACCTGCTCGACGAGCCCCTCTCCAACCTCGACGCAAAGCTGCGCGTCCAGATGCGGACGGAGCTCTCCAAACTGCACGCCCGCCTCGGCGCCACCTTCGTCTATGCCACGCGCGACCGCGTCGAGGCGATGACGATGGGCAGCCGCATCGTCGTCATGAAGGACGGCTTCATGCAGCAGATCGATACCCCGCAGAATTTGTACGACTACCCCGTCAACCGCTTTGTGGCGGGCTTTATCGGCGCGCAGACGAACTTTTTCCCTGCCCGTCTCGGCGAGGCGGGCGGCAAGGTCTGCCTCTGGTTCTCCGGCTGCAAGATCCTCTTGCCCGGCTCCGTCTCTTCGCGCATCCGCGGGCTCGAAAAATACGTCGGCACCGAAAGAGAAGTCATCTTCGGCATCCGCCCCGAAGACCTGCACGAGGAAGAGCGCTTCCTCTCTGCCTCTCCCGATACCGTCATCGGGGTGCGCGTGGAAGTGGCGGAAAAGCTGGGCGCAGAGACGCTGCTGCACTGCACGCTGCGCGCGGAGCAAGGCGACCCCGCGCCTTTTGCGGGCGGGCCCGAGCTGATCGCCAGGGTCGACCCGCGCTGCACCGCCGCCCGCGGCGATGCGGTCGAGCTCGCCGTAGACGCGCGCCGCATCCATCTCTTTGACGGCGAGACGCAGCTGTCCCTCCTCGCGCGCGACGAGGGATACGAGGCGATCCCCGAAAACGAGGCGTCCTCCGCATACGTCCCGCCCACCCCGCAGCAGATGCAGGCGGTGCTCGAAAAGGGCCGCGGCGCGAAGGAGGGGAAGCGCCCCCGCCGCGAGGCGCGCGCCGCCGGGCGCAAGGAACGCACAGACGCGGGCCGAAGCGGCGAGAGCGAAAAATAGGGGCCCCGCAGAAAAAAGACGGATAAAAAAGTGCGCTGTACGGCGCGCTTTTTTTTGCGCGGGAGGGCGAAAAACGGTTGCTTTTTGCCCTCGCTTTGCGTATAATTGTGCAGCAAATAAAAAAGGAGAAAACGGTATGGCAGAGGTATTGCTCGACGCGCTTTTGGACAGTCTGAAGGTCTTTCCCTTCCTGTTCTTAATGTATGTGCTCATCGAATTTCTCGAGAGCCGCACAGACGTCACCCGCAACAAAAACGTGCTGCGCGGCGGGCTCGCGCCCCTTCTGGGCGCCGCTACGGGCATCATCCCGCAGTGCGGCTTTTCGGTGATGGCGGCAAAACTGTACGACAAAAAGCTCATCCGTACGGGCACGCTGCTCGCCGTCTTCCTCGCCACCTCCGACGAGGCGATCGTCCTGCTCCTGTCTCACGTCACAGACGGCGCCAAGGCCGCCGCGGTCATGCCCCTCATCGCCGTCAAATTCGCCGTCGCCGTGGGGGCGGGCTACCTCGCCAACGCCCTCCTGCGAGGAGAGAAGCTCTCCGAACTGGAAGAAGGGGAGGAGATCGTCGGCACCGCCTGCGGGCACGACCACGAGGAAGACTCCAAACTCAAACGCTACTTCGTGCACCCGCTGCTGCATTCGTTGCAGATCTTCGCCTTCGTCCTCGCCGTCAACATCGCTTTCGGCGCCGTCATGTACTATGCGGAAGACGCCGTCGCGCGTTTTTTGCAGGGCGGGTATTGGTACCAGCCCCTCCTCGCCGCCTTCGTCGGGCTCATCCCCAACTGCGCCTCCAGCGTACTCATCACGCAGGCGTACATCCTCGACACCCTCTCCTTCGGCGGCATGGTGGCGGGGCTGTGCGCGAATGCCGGCCTCGGCTTCGTCATCCTCTTCAAAAACGTGAAGGCGTGGAAGCGCAACCTCCTGCTCCTTTTCGTACTGTGGGCGGTCAGCGTCGCGGTCGGTTACGCCGTGTGCGGCGTGCAGGCGGCGTTCGCCTGAAACCGCTCCCCGCGCCCGCAGCCGCGCGCCCCGTTTCGCTCCCCGCTTCTGCGGGGACTTTTTTTGCCGAAACGGGGGCCAAAATCCGAAAACCTGTTGAAAAGGCGGCAAAAGTGTGGTATCATTTATATAGTACTCTGCATATGGTACGCATGTCCGCCCGCGCAGAAGGCGCAGCGGAATTTTTATCAAACGGGAGATCAATCGTATGACAATCAGAGAAGTGGTCAAACTGCTCGACGCGCAGATCCTCTGCGGCGAGGAACACCTCGACACCGAGATCCACACCGCCTGCGGGTCAGACATGATGAGCGACGTGCTCGCCTACGTCAAGGACCAGTCCGTACTGCTCACGGGGCTGTTGAACCCGCAGGTCGTGCGCACGGCGGAAATGATGGACATGCTCTGCATCGTGTTCGTGCGCGGCAAGCGGCCCGAGCAGCCCGTCATCGACCTCGCCGAGCAGAAGGGCATCGTCCTGCTCTCCACCGAAAAGCGGCTGTTCGTCGCCTGCGGCATCCTCTATACAAACGGGTTGGGCGGCTGATCATGGGCGGCGTCTGTTTCGAATATGACGTAGACGGGGAAAATTTCGCCTCCGCAGGCAACGCCAGCGAGAGCGTCAAGCGCACCCTCAAACAGCTGGGCGTCTCGCCCGCGTCCGTGCGCCGCGTCGCCATCGCCATGTACGAAGGGGAGATCAACATGGTCATCCACGCGCACGGCGGCAAGGCGGCGGTGGAGATCTTTCCCGACCACATCGAGATCCGCCTCATCGACCGCGGCCCCGGCATCGCAGACATCGACCTGGCGATGAAGGCGGGCTATTCCACCGCCACGGAGAACATCCGCAGCCTGGGCTTCGGCGCGGGCATGGGGCTGCCCAACATGAAGAAGTACAGCGACGAGATGACCATCGACTCCGCAGTGGGGGTGGGGACGACGGTCTATCTGCGCATCAATTTTTAAGAGCCGCTCTCTCGGCGGAGCGAAAGTTCGGGCGCTGCCTCCGCGCGGCGCGACCGAAGGGGGTAATGATATGCCAGGAACGCTCAAGACCGTCGTCCTCGACAGCGACAAGTGCATCGGCTGCATCACCTGCATGCGCAGGTGTCCGACCGAGGCCATCCGCATCGAGCACGGCAAGGCGAAAATATTATACGACAAATGCATCAACTGCGGCGAGTGCGTGCGCAGCTGCAAGGGGGGCGCAAAGCGGCCGGTATACGACAGCTTCGATCTCGTCTCCAGCTATGCCTACAAGATCGCGCTGCCCTCGCCCTCTCTGTTCGGGCAGTTCAACAACCTCGACGACCCCAACTACGTCATCGAGGGACTGCTCGCGCTCGGCTTCGACGAGGTATTCGAAGTGGGCCTTGCGGCGGAGCTGGTCACCGACTGCACCAAAAAGCTGATGGAAAAGGGCACGCTCCCGCGCCCCGTCATCAGCACGGCGTGCCCCGCCGTCGTAGAGCTGATCATGCTGCGCTTCCACGAGCTGGCAGACCATCTCCTGCCCGTCTACGCCCCCGCGAAGGTCGCGGCAAAGCTCGCCAAAAAGCGGGCGCTCGGGCGCGGCATCCCCGCAGACGACATCGGCATCTTCTTCATCTCTCCCTGCCCAGCAAAGGTGTATTCGCTGCACAGGGAAGAAGTTTCCGACGAAAAGTACATTTCGGGCGTGCTCTCGCAGAGCGACGTCTACTTCCGCCTCGTGGAGAAGATGAACAAGGTCAGATCCCCGCGCAGGCTGAGCAAATGCGGCTATTCGGGGCTGGGGTGGGGCTCCTCGGGCGGGGAGAGCAATTCTTTGGGCCTGGGCAATTACATACACTGTTCAGGGGTGCGCAACGTCCTCGGCCTGCTCACGGAGATGAGCGACGGCAAGCTGGACGGGGCGGACTTCGTGGAGATGAACATGTGCCCGGGCGGCTGCGTCGGCGGCGTGCTCAACGTCGAAAACCCCTTTATCGCGCGCAACCGCATGCGCCAGCTCGCCGACAAGCTGAAGATCCCGCCCGCCACCATGCAGGAGTACGGGCTCGAAGAGGATTTCTTCCTCTGGGATAAACAGCCCGCGCCCTCCACCGCTTTTCAGCTGGACGAAGACCGCTTCGCCGCCATGCGGAAGCTGATGAAGGTGGAGGAGTATCTCAAAAAACTGCCCGGCATCGACTGCGGCGCCTGCGGGGCGCCTACCTGCCGCTGCCACGCGGAGGACGTCGTCCTCGGCGGCGGCGTGCTCGACTGCGTCCGTCTGGAGGAGAGAAAATGACCGTTTCCGAATTTGTTAAGGCAGGGGGGCTGACCGTCTATTCCGAAGGGGAGGAGCGGCAGATCGAAAGCGGCTACTGCGGCGATTTCCTCAGCAACATCATCTCCCGCGCGCCCGATTCCTGCGCCTGGCTGACCGTGATGAACAACGTCAACGTCGCCGCCGTGGCGACGCTCATCGACTGCGCCTGCATCCTCCTGTGCGAGAATACCGCGCCCGACGAGCCCTTCGCCGCCCGCGCCAAACAGCTGGGGCTGTGGGTGCTGGGTACGGATAAAAACGTCTACGAGGCGGCAAAGCTCGTCGCCTCTCTCTGCGGGGTGTAGGGGAAACGCCGCGCCGTGCGCGGCAAATGAAGATTTCGGAAAGCGGAATGAAGAATTGTTGAAGTATTAAAAATATCCGCAATCCTGAACTCTCAATTCTGCATTCAGATAAGCGCCGCGCTGCGCGCTCCGACGAGAGAGGGAGGAAGAACGATGAAATTATATTACGATTTCCATATCCATTCCTGCCTCAGCCCCTGCGGAGACGAAGACAGCACGCCCAACAACATCGTCAACATGGCTCTCATCAAGGGCCTGAACGTCATCGCTCTCTCCGACCACAACACCGGCAAAAACTGCCCCGCCGCGATGGCGGTGGGCAAAAAAAACGGGCTGGTCGTGCTGCCCGCGATGGAGCTGACGACCAGCGAGGACATCCACGTCCTCTGCCTGTTCGAGCGGTACGAAGACCTCGCGAAACTGGAAGAGCACATCCAAAAGACCCGCCTGCGCATCAAAAACAGGCCGGAGATCTTCGGCCGCCAGCGAATTTTAGACGAAAACGACGAGGTCGTCGGCGAGGAGGAGGACCTGCTCATCGTCTCTTCCGGCGTGTCGATCGAGGAGGTCGCCGCGCTCGTCGGCGGCTTCGGCGGCATCGCCGTGCCCGCCCACGTCGACAAGCAGGCAAACTCCGTCATCGCGGTGCTCGGCGCCTTCGACTATAATTTAGGATTCACCCTCGCCGAATGCGCTTCGGAGGGGGTCGTCGACCTCCCGCGCATCGCCGATTCGGACGCGCATTATCTATGGGACATCTCGGAGGCGGAGCACTTCATCGAGGCGGACACGTGCAGCGCGCACGGCGTCTTCGAGGCGCTGAAAAAGCTGTGCCGCGCGGGGAAGAGGAAGGGCGTTTTTTAAAAAATTTCCTTTTTTCGTGAGTAAAAGCACGGCCTTGACCGTCTTATCGATAAGAGAAAAACGCCGCAGGGCTTTCCTGCGGCAATAGGAGGACGGGATATGCGCAAATGTTTTGCCGTACTGTGTATGGCGGGGCTTCTCCTTGCGGCGGCGGGCCTTGCCGCCTGCAGCGAGCGCGAGGGCACGCGCGAATATGCGGGCGAAAATGTCACCCGCGTCGACGTCATGGGGCAGATGCATGCCGAACTCTTCGAGCCGGGCGGCGCCGTCCTGCTCCGTTCGGCGCGCGAATGCAGCTCCTTTCAGCGGCGGTGCGCGTCGGCAGGCCTGTCGGGCGATGCGGGAAACCCCTCCTTTGAAGAGCAGATCGAGGGGTACGGCACCGTGTTTTTCGAGGAGGGCGAACTGCTCGTCCTCTGCATCACCCACCCGTATGCCTGTTACAGAAGCGAAGTCCTCTCCGTCGAGGCGGAAGAGGACGCCGTCGTCGTCGAAGTCGAAGTGCATACCCCGGGCGAGGGGGTAGATTGCGCCGCCGTGATCGGGGAGGATCTCCTCTTCATCGAGCTGCCCGCCGGCTTTTGCGGGGAGAAGGAAGTGCGCATAGAGCGCCTGTAAAGAGGGGATCGCCCGCAACGGAGGCGAGGAGGACGTATGATCGAAAGAGTGAAACGATATCTGCAAACATTCGGGCTGGACGGGCGCGTGCGCGAGCTGGCGAGCTCCAGTGCGACCGTCGCCCTCGCCGCGCAGGCGCTGGGCTGTGAGCCCTGCCGCATCGCGAAAACGCTCTCCTTCGACGCAGGCGGGCGCACCGTGCTCGTCGTCGCGGCAGGGGACGCGAAGGTAGACAACCATAAATTCAAGGAATTTTTCGGCTCGAAGGCGAAGATGCTCTCCCCCGCGGAAGCGGAGGCGCGCACGGGGCACGCGGTGGGCGGCGTCTGCCCCTTCGCCGTAAACGAGGGCGTCGAGGTGTATCTCGACCTCTCCCTGCGCCGCTTTGCCACCGTGTTTCCCGCCTGCGGCAGCGCGAACAGCGCCATCGAACTTTCCTGCGAAGAATTGGAGCGCTGTGCCGACAACTTCCGCGGCTGGGCGGACGTGTGCAGGCTCCCCGCCGAAAGCTGAAACGGATTTTACAAAATTATTGCAAAAAACCGCACAGTTTTTTACGACCGCGCGGTATAATAGAGGCAGATCGGGGCGGAACGGGGGAACGAACTTCCCGCCCCGCTCTCCCGCGCACGGCGCGGAGATATAGAATTGCGGCGCGGAGGCAAATCCCGCTGCAAGATCTTACAAAGAGAGGAACGGGCGTGCCGTTCCTTTTTTAGTATCGTCATAAAGGAAAAGAATTCCCTCCGCGCAGTCCTTTACCGATAAAATTTATCGATTGAAGGAAGACATTTACAAGCAGAATAAAGCGGGAAAAATGCGGAATGATTGATTCTGTTGTTGGTTTAATGTTTATCAGTTTTTGGTGATATTGAAAGCTCCGTGTGTTTCACACAGGGGATCAGTTGCTTTTCAGCCATTTATCCTCTTCTGTTATTTTGCGGATCACTCTGCACGGATTTCCCGCCGCAATTACGCCGGCGGGGATATCATGCGTCACCACGCTGCCGGCTCCGATAATGCTGTTTTCGCCTATGGTCACGCCCTGCACGATCTTGACGTCCGCCGCCACCCACACTCGATCGCCGATCTTCACGGGCTTGGATACGACGACGTTTGCGGTGCGTTCGTTGGGGTCGAACGCGTGGTTTGTGGTATAGATCCCCACGCGCGGGCCGAACATGACGTTGTTGCCGATCGTGACCTCTCCCATATCGAAGATGATGCAGCCGAAGTTCATGAATACATTGTCGCCTATGATGATGTTGTTTCCCATTTCGCAGATGAAGTCCGGCTCGATGAATACGTTTTTTCCGACGCTGCGGAACAGCTGTCGCTTGATCTCCTCGCGGACCTCGATGTCGTCTTCCGTCGTCTTGTTGTATGCGCGGAACAGCCGCTTGGCAACGAGCCTTCTTTCTTCCAATTCGGGCGCGCGGTCGTTTTGCGGCAGTCCCGCAAGCATCTTTTCCCATTCCGTCATCGTCATTTCCCCGCACGGATATTTTTGACCGTCTTGTGTTCTATGGTAAGGTTTTCGAAAATCCTTATGCCGCCTTCGCCCTGCGGAGACTGCGCAACAAGTCCGACTTTGACGGTATCTCCCACGGGCAGGTGGAAATAGCGCGTCATGTAAAAATGTTCGCCGTCGAGAGAGTAATGAAAGGCGAACGCATTCCCCATACGCACCGCCTGCAGCCAAACGGTATTGCCTTCAATATTGCAGCCGTTGGCATCGTCCGATTCGCCGTTCGTGACGACGCTCACGACCGCGTGCGTATCAAAATCCGTCTTTTCAAAGCAGTTTTTTGCCCAGCAGGTCATATCTTTCATGATCATGACGACCGCCGCGTCGTATGTGGAAACAAAGTCGTGCGAAACTTTTACTTTGAAGACAAAATCTCCTTTGAGTTCGGTATAATAGTACGGCGCATTGCAGAGCGACTGAGGCGTGATGCCTTCCTTTCCCGCGCTTTCGCTGCTGTAAAAAAAATCGGTATGCGCGGGGGCATACAGTTCGAGCCTGTCTTTGCTTTCCGACAGCCTGCTTTCATTCATCCATTTGAATTGCATTGAATTTTCCTCCGTTGAGATTTAATATAATTATATCACAGCCATGCTCGGATCTGATTGCAATATATCGCCGATTTATGGTATTATATCGCAAAGGAGAAGTGCGATGGACGTTTTATGCAAGACGCGGAAAGATGAAAGCTTTTTGGAGCAGATGCAGCACGGTGAAGCGGAGTTTCCGTTCCGCTTTTATCGGGAAGATGTGTGGGAGTTTGACTTTCACTGTATCGACTGGCACTGGCATCCCGAAGTCGAGTTCATCTATGCCGAAAAAGGCGGCATCTCCTGTTTTGTCGGAACAGAGCAATTTACTCTCCGGCAGGGCAGCGGCCTGTTTGTAAACAGCGGTGTTCTGCACCGCTACGAAGCCACGGAAAGCGTTTCTGTTCCAAACATTGTCTTTTCCCCCGAATTGCTTGGCATAAAGACCGGCTCGATCTATCAAAAATATATTACGCCTGTTATAGAGAGCGATATCCCGTGTGTTTTGCTTAGCCCTGCGGTCGACTGGCAGTATGCGGTCTTGCGGCGCCTTCTGCATATTTTCCGTTTACAGGAAACAGAGGCTTGCAGCGAAATGCAGACCGTTTCCTCCCTTCTCGAAGTATGGCGGCAGTTATTTCTGCATACGGAGCATCTGAGCGGGCAAGCCTTGAACGACAAAGGCCGCAGGGCACAGCTGCAAGTGATGCTGCAATTCATCCACGCAAATTTCAACAGGCATATCACTTTAAAGGAAATTGCGGATTGCGTCCACATCAGCGAGAGCAGCGCCTTACAGCTCTTCCGGCAGGGTATTCGTCTCTCGCCCGTCGCGTATCTCATTCAATATCGGTTGAAGCGTGCCGCCGATCTTCTTGCCAACACAAGTCAAACGATCGTAAGCATCGCCTACGATACGGGGTTTTCGGACGCCGGATATTTCTGCCGCACGTTCCGCAAGTACTACCGTCAGACGGCGATGGAGTACCGAAAGAGTCAGAGCGGATAAAACGTGCAGCGGAAGAACAGGTCGCTCTTATTTTAGTGCAAGCATGGCGGACAGATATCCGACCGGTACTGCCTTTGCGCGGACCCCGTCTTTTTTTGGCGAAAGAGGGGAGAGGGCGCGGCGCAGGGCGGCTTTTCCTTGCTTTTTCCGCTGAAAAAATATATAATTGTAACCGTAACGCAGAGCCGTGCGAAGCCGCGGCACAACGAACGAGGTCCACACGAATGAAAGAGCTTCTGAGCAGAAAGGCGCGCGGCATCTCCCCGTACGTCGCGGGCGAGCAGCCGTCGGACAGGCAGTACGTCAAGCTGAACACCAACGAAAATCCCTATCCCCCCAGCCCCAAGGCGCTGGAGGCGTATCAAAATTTTGATTTTTCCTCCCTCAAGCTGTACCCGCCCCTCGAGATGCGCGCCCTGCGCGGAGCGGTCGCCGCGGCGGAGGGCGTGCCCGCCGAATACGTGTTCTGCGGCAACGGCAGCGACGAGATCCTGGCGCTGTGCTTTCCCGCCTATTTTGACGGGGACGGCGCGGGCGCCGCGTTTGCAGACGTCACCTACAGCTTTTATCCCGTCTTCTGCGACTTTTTCGGCATCCCCAAGAAGATCGTGCCGCTGGAGAAAGATTTCACCCTCGACCTGTCCAAACTGACCGCGGCGGGGGCGCAGGGCATCGTCCTCGCCAACCCCAACGCGCCGACGGGCATCGGCATCCCTCTCCCCGAAATCGAGGCGTTCGTGCGCGAAAACAGCGGCCGCGTCGTCATTTTGGACGAAGCGTATATGCCGTTTTACGGCCAGAGCGCCGTCCCGCTCACCAAAAAGTACGGCAACCTCGTCGTCGTGAAGACCTTTTCCAAGGGCTATTCGCTCGCGGGCATGCGCTGCGGGTACGCCGTCGCGCAGCCGGCGCTGCTCGAGGGCCTCTCGCGCAGCCGCGACTGTTTCAACTCTTACCCCGTCGACTCCGTCTGCCAGGCAGTGTGCGCCGCCGCCATCGGAGACGCCGCCTATTATGCGGAAAAGCGGGCGCTCGTCGTCTCCGAGCGCGCCCGCCTGACGGAGGCGCTGCGCGCCCTCGGGTTCGAGGTGCTGCCTTCTGCGGCAAATTTCCTGTTCGCGAAAAGGCCGGGCACTGCGGGCAGGGCGGTGTACGAGGGGCTGCGCGCGCGCGGCGTGCTCGTGCGCCACTTCCAAAAACCCCGCATCTCCGACTTTGTCCGCATCACGGTGGGCAGCGCCGAAGAGAACGGCGCCCTCCTCCGTGCCCTGCGCGAGATGTTCTGATCTCCGCCCCGCAACAAAAGAAACATACGATGCACACAAGAGAAAAAATCCCGCGTCCGGAGGATCTTCCCTTGTGCATTTCCGCCGTGGAACGCGCCCTGCAACGGGGCGGCGTGCCGACGAACTTTCTCCTCGCGCCCCTCAGAGAAGGGGCGCGGCTGTTATCCGCGCTGTGCCCGCACGGCCGCGCCGCGCTCATCTACGACGAGGAGTGCACCCTCGCCGAAGAGGTGCGTGCCGCGCTCGCGCCCTTCCGTCCCGCCTGCTTCCGCCTGGAAGAGGGCGCGCCGTACACCCCGCTCTTCGGGCTGGACGATACCTTCCGCGCCGCGGTGGGGGTGGGGGAGCGCGGCATGGCTGCCGCCCGCTTCTTCGCGACGGTGCGCGGCGGCTTCTCCCTGCTCATCCCCCTGCGTCCCTCCGCGCGCGGCGCCTTCGAGCGGAGCGCGCCCCCGCCCTGCGCGGGTTATCCGCTGAAGGAGGCGGACATCTTCCTCGCCCCGCCCGCCTCGCTCTTCGACTGCCCGCGCTCGCGCGCAGAGGCGGCGCTCGCCGCGCTCTGTGCCGAGGAGCTTCGCGGCGACGCCCTCTTTTCGGGGCGGGAGCGTGACGCCTCGGCGTTCGACGAAGTTGCCGCCCTCGCCCTCGGGGCGGGAGGGGAAGAGCTCCTGTGTGCCTCTGCGCTCTTTGCGCTCGCCCTGCGCGGCGCTCCGCCATTCGCCGCCCTCGGCACATACGAATGCCTGCGGCGGCAGGGGAACATGCCCGCCTTCGCCCTCTTTTCGGCATTTTCGCCGCACTATTGCGCCTTTCCCGCGGGGGAGCCGCGCCCCTTTTTCGTGCCTGACTACGCCGCCCGCATCCGCGCCTCCGCGCGGCTGTTCGGCGTGCCCGAGCGCGACCTGTACGCCCGCCTGCGCGTGCCCCGCGGCACGGAGAGCTTTGCGCTCTCACAAGTCTTTCTCGAATGCCGCCCCGCCCTCTTGCGGCGGGCGCAGCTGCTGGACGCCTATACGAAAAAGCTCTCCCGCCTCTATTTTGCGGCGGGAGGAGCGGCGCACCGCGCCGCCCGCATCGCCGCGGAAGGCGCATACGCGCTCTCCGCAGAGTTGTCGCCCCTCCTTTCTCCGCCCGCGCTCGCGCGCGAGCTGGGCATGCCCGCGGCGGGCCTCACCCCGCAAACGGGCTGAAATTGAGAATTTAGAATTGAGAATTGAGGATTTCGGACGATCAAAAGCTCCATAATTCTTCATTCTGTATTGTGAGCCTGCCGCAGTACCTTTCCTTTCTGTCCGCCCAAAAAAAAAGCCCTGCCGCATTCCGCGGCAGGGCATCTTTTTTCTGTTCGGACGGGTGGGGCGCCGCCTCATTCCTCGGACACGCGCTCCTCAATGGGCACGAATTTTTGCCTGGGCGCC
Organism: uncultured Bacillota bacterium; assembly: GCA_949297575.1. Classification (GTDB taxonomy): domain Bacteria; phylum Bacillota; class Clostridia; order Christensenellales; family Borkfalkiaceae; genus Borkfalkia. The sequence continues at coordinate 14,860 of CASFTB010000005.1, forward strand.
ACCGCCTGGTAGCCGGGGCGGATGATCTTGCCGCCGTTGGTGATCTCCTCCATGCGGTGCGCAGACCACCCCGCGATGCGGGACACGGCAAAGAAGGGCGTGTACAGCTCGCGCGGCAGGTCGAGCATGTCGTACACGAAGCCGGAGTAGAAGTCGACGTTGGGCGCGACGCCCTTGTAGATCCTGCGTTTTTCGGCGATGAGCTCGGCCGCCGCCTGCGCGACGTACTTGCGCATCTCGTATTCCTCTTCCTTGTGCTTTTCCACGGCGAGCTTCTCCGCGAACTGTTTGAGGATGTCCGCGCGCGGGTCGGAGAGGGAATACACCGCATGCCCCATGCCGTACACGAGGCCGCTGTGGTCGTATGCCTCCCTGTTGAGGATCTTCGCCACGTAGTCCTTGAGCTTGTCGCGGTCGAAGTCGGGCACGTGCTCCTTGATGTTGTCGAACATCTCGCACACCTTGATGTTCGCGCCGCCGTGCTTGGGGCCCTTCAGAGAGCCCAGAGACGCCGCCACGGAAGAATAGGTGTCCGTCCCCGAAGACGTCACCACGTGGGTGGTGAAGGTAGAGTTGTTGCCGCCGCCGTGTTCGGCGTGCAGCACGAGGCACAGGTCGAGCACGTGCGCTTCCAGCGCGGTGTACTTGCTGTCGTCGCGCAGCATGTAGAGGATGTTCTCTGCCGTCGAAAGTTCGGGGCGGGGCTTATGTATGAAGAGCGAGGCGTCCGAGTGGTAATAACTGTACGCCTTCTGGCTGTACACGGCGAGCAGGGGGAACTGCGCGATGAGCTGCAGAGACTGCCGCAGCACGTTGCGCTTGGAGGCATCGTCGGGGCGGGGGTCGTAGGAGTACAGCGACAGCACGCACCGCGCCAGCATGTTCATCATGTCCTGCGAGGGCGCCTTCATGATGATGTCCCGCACGAAGGAGTTGGGCAGCTCGCGGAAGTCGGCGAGGATCTCGCAGAACCTGTTCAGCTGCGCCTGCGTGGGCAGGTGCCCGAACAGCAGGAGATAGGTCGCCTCTTCGAAGGCGAACCTGCGCCCGTGCATCCCTTTTACGAGCTCGCGCACGTCTATGCCGCGGTAAAACAGCTGTCCGTCCACGGGGATCTTGTTGCCGTCCTCGTCCTTGCCGAAGGCGAGGATCTCCGAGATCTCCGTCAGCCCGCAGACGACGCCGTTGCCGTTGATGTCGCGCAGGCCCCGCTTTACGTCGTATTTTTCGTACAGTTTGGGGTTGATGATGTCGCTCTTGCTCGCCATCTTGGTGAGCTCTGCGATATCCTGCGAGTATTTCGTGTATTTTTTGATGATCTGATCGCGCAATTCGGGTATGTTCATGCGGTGCAGTCCTCCTTTTTCCGTGCCGGCGGCAGGCGCGCGGGTGCATCCCAGCCGCCGCGGTCATACGGGAAACTTTTGTTAATTATAACACAAAAGGGAAAATAAGTCAAGCGGGGCGCGGGGAGGCGCGCGCTCCGCCCTCCGCGGGGGACGTAAAGGAAAAAATGTTTGGATTTTTCTTAAAATTGAATGTTCATATCTATTGAAAAAAGTTGCGCGGTATGATAAAATAGTTATATTGAATCAACAGCGGGCATGCCCCGCAAACACTTCGGAGGTAGGTTCATTGGCTAAGAAGATCGACGTCCCTTTTAACGGGACGAAGGAACAGGAGGAAAAGCTGCGCGCGGCGCTGAAACAGCTGCGCGTCGAGCACGGCGGGCAGGGCCTCATGATCGCCGCCCTGCAAAAGGCGCAGGATATCTACGGGTATCTCCCCGCGCCCGTACAGCAGATGATCGCGGACGAGTTGGGCGTCTCCCTCGCGGAGGTATACGGCGTCGCCACGTTCTATGCACAGTTTTCGCTGTACCCCAAGGGGCAGTACAAGATCGGCGTGTGCCTGGGCACCGCCTGCTACGTCAAGGGCTCGGGCGACGTGTACAAAAAGCTGTGCGAGACCCTGCACATCGAGGGCGGGCAGTGCACGGACGACCAGAAGTTTTCACTGGACGCCACCCGCTGCATCGGCTGCTGCGGCCTCGCGCCCGTCATGACCGTCAACGACGACGTGTACGGCAAGGTCACACCCGAAGAGATAGACGGCATCCTCGCAAAGTACAACTGAGATGCGCGAGCTCGCTTTGAACGTCCTCGATATTTCCGAAAATTCTCTCTCCGCCGGCGCCAGACTGGTCACGCTCGAGCTGGAGGCGGATTTCGGGAAGGACCGGATGCGCATCACCATCGAGGACGACGGCTGCGGCATGGACGAGGAGATGCTCGCCCGCGTGACCGATCCCTTCACCACCACGCGCACGACGCGCAAGGTGGGCATGGGGCTGCCCCTCTTCAAATATTCGGCAGAGAGCGCCGGCGGCAGCTTTTCCATCTCTTCGCAAAAGGGGAAGGGGACGCGCGTGAGTGCGGAATATCAGATCGGCCATGTCGACCGCATGCCGCTGGGCGACTTCGGCGGCGTGGTCCTGCAGCTCGTCACCATGAACCCTTCAGTGGACTTCCTCGTCCGCGTCCGCACGGACGGCGGGGAGGGCACGCTGGATACGCGCGAACTGCGCGGGATATTGGGGGAAGACATCCCTCTCGGCGCACCCGAGGTGCGCGCCTTCCTGAAAGAATACATTCAGGAGAATTTAGTCAGCTTATACGGAGGTAGGTTATGAAAAGTTTGGAAGAACTCAGGGCGCTGCGCGAAAAGATGAAATCGCAGATCGACAACCGCAGCGTCGCGAGTACGGACGAGACGGTCATCAAGGTCGGCATGGCGACCTGCGGCATCGCCGCGGGGGCGCGCCCCGTCCTCGATGCGCTGCTCGACGAGGCGGATAAGCGCCAGCTGCACAACGTCAGCATTTCGCAGACGGGCTGCATCGGCATGTGCCGCCTCGAGCCCATCGTCGAGGTGTTTCAGGAGGGGCAGAAGTATACATACATCCTGATGACTCCCGAAAAGGCGCGCAAGGTCGTCGTCGACCACATCGTCAACGGCAACCCGGTCAAAGAGTACCTGATCGGCGAGCAGTAAAGGGAGGCAGGAAGCATGTTCAGATCGCACATTCTCGTTTGCGGCGGTACGGGCTGTACCTCCGGCAATTCCATCAAGATCTACGAGGCGCTCGTGCACCGCATCTATAAAGAGGGGCTGGAAAAGGAAGTGCACGTCACGCAGACGGGCTGCTTCGGCCTGTGCGCCTACGGCCCCATCATGATCGTCTATCCCGAGGGCGCCTTCTATTCGCAGGTGAAGGTAGAAGACGTCGACGAGATCGTCGACGAGCACATCATCAAGGGGCGCATCGTCACCCGCCTGCTGTATAAGGAGACGGTCGCAGACGACGGCTCCATCAAGGCGCTCAACGAGACCAACTTCTATAAAAAGCAGTGCCGCGTGGCGCTGCGCAACTGCGGCGTCATCAACCCCGAAAAGATCGAGGAGTACATCGCCTACGACGGCTACGAGGCGCTGGGCAAAGTGCTCACCGAAATGACCCCGCAGGACGTCATCGACGTCATCTTGAAATCCGGCCTGCGCGGCCGCGGCGGCGCGGGCTTCCCCACGGGCAGGAAGTGGCAGTTCGCCAAAAATTCCCCCGGCAAAAAGAAGTATGTCTGCTGCAACGCCGACGAGGGCGACCCCGGCGCGTTCATGGACCGCTCCATTCTGGAGGGCGACCCGCACGCCGTCATCGAGGCGATGGCGATCGCCGCGTACGCCATCGGCTCCGACCAGGGCTACATCTACGTCCGCGCGGAGTACCCCATCGCGGTGCAGCGCCTGACCATCGCCATCAGGCAGGCGCGCGAATACGGCCTGCTCGGCAAAAACATCTTCGGCACCGGCTTTAACTTCGACCTCGACATCCGCCTCGGCGCGGGCGCCTTCGTGTGCGGCGAGGAGACGGCGCTGATGACCTCCATCGAGGGCAACCGCGGCGAGCCGCGCCCCCGTCCTCCGTTCCCGGCGGTCAAGGGTTTGTTCGGCAAGCCGACCATCCTCAACAACGTCGAAACGTACGCGAACATCCCGCAGATCATCCTGAAAGGCGCCGACTGGTTCGCCTCCATGGGCACCGAAAAGAGCCGCGGCACCAAGGTGTTCGCGCTGGGCGGCAAGATCCACAACACCGGCCTGGTCGAGATCCCGATGGGCACCACCATGCGCGAGATCATCTACGACATCGGCGGCGGCTGCCCGAACGGCAAAAAATTCAAGGCGGCGCAGACGGGCGGCCCCTCCGGCGGCTGTATCCCCGCGCACCTCATCGATACCCCCATCGATTACGACAATCTGCTCGCCATCGGCTCCATGATGGGCTCGGGCGGCCTCATCGTCATGGACGAGGACAACTGCATGGTCGACATCGCCAAGTTCTTCCTCGAATTCACCGTAGACGAGAGCTGCGGAAAGTGCACTGCCTGCCGCATCGGCACAAAGCGCCTGTACGAGATGCTTTGCAAGGTCACCGACGGCACAGCGACGATGGAGGACCTCGACAAGATGGAGGAGCTGTGCTACTACATCAAGGAGAACTCCCTCTGCGGCCTGGGGCAGACGGCGCCCAACCCCGTGCTCTCCACGCTGCATTACTTCCGCGACGAGTACGAAGCGCACGTGCGCGACAAGCGCTGCCCCGCGGGCGTGTGCAAGAAGCTGCTGCGCTATGAGATCGTCGCCGACAAGTGCAAGGGCTGCACGCTGTGCGCGCGCAACTGCCCCGTCGGCGCCATCACCGGCAACGTCAAGGAGCCGCACGTCATCGACCCCGAAAAGTGCATCAAGTGCGGCGTGTGCATGGAAAAATGCCGCTTCGGCGCGGTCATCAAGGCATAAGGGGGAAAAAAGACAATGATACATCTGAAAATAAACAATATTCCCGTAGAGGTCAAGGAGGGGAGCACCATCCTCGAGGCCGCCAGGGTCGCGGGCATCAACATCCCCACCCTCTGCTATCTGAAGGACATCAACGAGATCGGCGCCTGTCGCGTCTGCGTGGTCGAGGTCAAGGGGGCGCGCTCTCTCGTCGCCGCCTGCGTGTACCCCGTAAACGAGGGCATGGAGGTATTCACGAATACCGAAAAGGTGCGCAAGTCCCGCAAGACCACCCTCGAACTTCTCCTTTCCGACCATAAAAAGGAGTGCCTCTCCTGCGTCCGCTCCACCAACTGCGAACTGCAAAAGCTCTCTTTGGAATACGGCTGCGACGAAAACCGCTTCAAGGGCGCGCGGAGCGAGTATGAGGAGGACAGTTCCACCGCCTACCTCGTGCGCGACAACGAAAAGTGCATCCTCTGCCGCCGCTGCGTCGCGGTGTGCAAAAAGGTGCAGGAGGTCGCCGTCATCGCGCCCGCCCGCCGCGGCTTCAACACGCACATCGCCTGCGCGTTCGAATCCGACCTCGCAGACGCGCCCTGCGTCGCCTGCGGCCAGTGCGTGGCGGTCTGCCCCACGGGGGCTCTCCACGAGCGCGAGGAGATCGACAACGTGCGCGACGCCATCAACGACCCCGAAAAGGTGGTCATCGTGGCGGCGGCTCCCGCCGTGCGCGCGGCCATCGGCGAAGAGTTCGGCTATCCCATCGGCACCAACACCGAGGGCAAGATGTTCACCGCCATGCGCATGCTCGGCTTCGACAAGGTGTTCGACGTCAACTTCGGCGCCGACCTCACCATCATGGAGGAGGCAAACGAGCTCATCCACCGCGTCAAGGAGGGCGGCACGCTGCCCATGTTCACGAGCTGCTCCCCGGGCTGGATCCGCTACGTTGAATACTACTATCCCGAACTCATCCCCAACCTTTCCTCCTGCAAGTCGCCCATGCAGATGTTCGGCGCGACGGTCAAGACCTATTGGGCGCAGAAGGAGGGGATCGACCCGAAAAACATCTACGTCGTCGGCGTCATGCCCTGCACGGCGAAGAAGTTCGAGCGCACGCGCGACCATGAAAGCGCGAGCGGCTATCCCGACATCGACGCGGTGCTCACCACCCGCGAGCTGGCGAAGATGATCAAGAACGCAGGCATCCTCTACAACGAACTGCCCGACGGCACCTTCGACGATCCTCTCGGCGAGTTCACGGGCGCGGGCGTCATCTTCGGCGCCACGGGCGGCGTCATGGAAGCGGCACTGCGCACCGCGGCGGAAGAGATCACCGGCAAGCCGCTGGATACGCTCGAGTTCAAAGAAGTGCGCGGCATCAAGGGCATCAAAGAGGCGGAATACGACCTCGGCGGGCTCAAAGTCAAGGTCGCCGTCGCCTCCGGCCTTACCAACGCCAAAGAGCTGTGCGAGAAGATCAAAAAGGGCGAGTGCGACTATACCTTCGTGGAAGTGATGTGCTGCCCGGGCGGCTGCGTCAACGGCGGCGGCCAGCCCATCCAGAGCGCATACACCCGCAGGCAGGTCGACCTGCGTTCCAAGCGCGCCAAGGCCTTGTACGACGAGGACAAGAAGTCCGGCATCCGCAAGAGCCACGAGAACCCCGCCATCCGCAAGCTGTATGAAGATTTCTTCATCGAGCCCGGTTCGCACAAGGCGCACGAGATCCTGCATACGAGCTATGTAGACAGGAAGCACAAATAAAAAAGTTCTGCGCCGTCCGCGGCGCGGGCGGCGGGCGCAGACAGCTGCGCCCGCCGTAATTTTTCCGCACCCGCTTTTGGTGCGGAACGGAAGTCATTCGGAGGTCAAAGATGAAAAACTGCACTTCCTGCGGCGCGCCCCTGGAGGACGGCTATACCTTCTGCCCCCACTGCGGTGCGAGCTGTTCGCACGGCGCGGGCGGGGAAGGGGAGAAGAAGTGCCCGAAATGCGGCGCGCCCGTCAGAGGGGGATATACCTTCTGCATCAGCTGCGGGGCGAGCCTGCACGGCCATGCGGAAGGCGATCTCTTTGCAGGGGCCGCTCCGCCTCCGGCCGATCCCTTCGGCGGCCGGGCGGCTCCGCCCGCGGCAAACTATAGCCCGCCCGCGCGGCAAAAGCCGATAAACATCGCCGGCATCGCGGGGCTTGCCGTCGGCATCGTCGCTTGCTTTTTTCTGATCTTTCCCGTGATAAACATCCTTCTGTCCTTCACCGGGCTGGCCGCCTCGGGCGTCGGCATGAGCAAGCGGCGCGTCCGCAGGCTGAACGGCTTTGCGATCGCCGGGCTCGTCGTCGGCCTCTCGGCGCTGTCCTTTGCCGCGCTCGACACGCTCTTATTCTTTTTACAGTTTTAGGAAAAAAATTCCCTGCTCTGTGCCGCCCGCGGCGGCAGGGTAAGAATACAGCGGGCGGCGTGCATGTATGCGCATGTGAGCGGGCGCGCATCGGACGTCGTTCCCGGAGGAAAAGGATGTATTGTCGGAAATGCGAAAAGGAATTGCCGGACGGCGCGGCGTATTGCCCGCGCTGCGGTACGCCCGTAAACGGCATACCGGCGGCGCAGGAGCCGCCCTCGCCGTGTGCGGAAAAACTGCCTCGGAACGGCTTTGCGATCGCCTGCTTCGCGCTGGCGCTGTTCTCGCTGCTCTCGCTCGCGGAGTTCGCCCTGTTTGCCTGGCGCATGGGGGAGATCTACGCGTCGGGCGCTGCGGGATGGGATGGCCTCTTTATGGTCATTCTCGGCGGCATCGGGCTGACGTTCTCCTTCACCTCTTTCTTTGCGGCAGCTGCGCTGGCGCTGGCACTGGGCGTGGTCGGGCTCGTCGTTCGGAAAACGCGGCGCGCGAATTGGTTCGCCGTGGCCGGGCTCGCCATCGTCGCAGCCGCCGTCGCGGTGCCGATCGTTTTGGCTGCCCTGTGAGGGGCCGCATGCGGGCAAAAGAAAAACAGGCAGTGTTCCTGCCTGTTTTTCTTTTGCCGCCCGGAAGCGTTTCAGCGCTCGAAGGCGACGCGGATGTCTCCCATGTCCGTCCTCAGGGTCAGCTTTCTGCTCCCGCCCGAAGAATCGGATACGTTGGCCTCGCCCAACTCCGCCGAAACGTGTACGGTATAATCGCCCTGCGCGCCCGCAAAGGCGCTGTCGGTCGCCTCGATGTTGCCGACCCCGGACGTCAGCGCGATTTCCTGTGCGTCGATCGTTCCGCCGCGCATGGAGATGTTTCCGAAGCCGGCAGATGCCGTTATTTCTTTTGCCGAAAGGGCACCGATCAGTTCAATGTCGCCGTTGTCCGTCTGGAAAGAAGCAGTTCCCCCGACCGCCATTTCGCCGCTCACAGAAATTTTGCCGTTGTCCGAACGCAGGGAGAGGGAGGGGAGCGCTTCGCCGCCGGCCTCCAAAGAGATGCTGCCGTTTTGTGCATACAGGTCGAGCGCAATGTTCTGCCCCGCGGGCAGTACGATGTTCACCGCGGGCGATGCGCCGAGGCTCCATTGGAAGAAGTTCTTTTCCCATTCGACGCTCTCGACGATCGCGAGCGAACCGTCCTTTTCGGAGATCTCGACGGCCGCGGCTTCCTCGCCCCGTTCGTTCAGCTGCACGGGGTAGTCGATGTGTACGGTCTCCGCCGTTTCGGAATATTTGACGGCGATCCCGGCATTGGAATATTCGACGTGCACCGAAGTCACGGCGCCCTCCGCCTCGTACGCCCGCACGTCGTAGCGCACCGTGCTCAGGCGGGAAAAGTCCCACCCCGCGGCGGACATGCCGGCAATGAACACCGCCAGTCCCGCGACGAGCAGCAGCGCGCCGAGGATGAGAAAGACCTTTGTAAACGTCCCTTTCTTTGCCATGTCAGTACGCCTCCCTTTTGCCGCTGACGATCCTGCCCGTCAGCACGAATATCTTTCCGCAGCCGATAAACAGCCATTTTGTGCAGCAGAGGAACAGGGGCACGAGCAGCGCGCCTGCACCCGCCGTTGCCAGCCCGATGCCGATGTGCGCCACATATGCCGCGCCGCCGTACATGCAGAGCTGTACGAGAAAATAGGCGTCGTATGCGATCCCCGCGAGGATGGCGGCGAAGCCGCTCACAAGCAGCGCCGCGCCCGCCGCGGCGAGGCAGAAAACGACGGCGAGCAGGGGGAGCCCCACGAACAGAAACAGCAGTACCGCCACCGCGGCGCGCGCCGCCGTATCGCCCGCAGTCCTCGGCCGTGTCGCCCTGCTCTGTGCGGAAGAGCTTTCCGCCCACTCCGCGACGATTTTATCCGCCGCTGCCTTCGGGTCGCCGAACCCGCGCACGATCTCGCGCTCTGAATTCCCAGCGTCCAGCTTGTCGCCGTACAGTTCCGCGTAATAGTCGAGCGCGCGCTCCCGCTCCTCCCCGGGCAGGCGAGAGAGCCGCTTTTTGAATGCCTTTTCCCATTGCCTGAAAGTCATACGTTGCCTCCTTGCAGAATAAATTCGTAGATCCGTTCAAATTCCTTCACGTCCTCGACAAATTCGAGGATGCGCCGCTGCCCCTTTTCCGTGATCGCATAATACTTTCGCAGCCGCCCGTTGAATTCCCGGCTGTGCGCCGTCACCGCGCCAGAGATCTCCAGCCGCTTTAAGATGGGGTACAGCGTCGATTCGGAAATTTCGATGTACGGCGCTATGTCTGCGATGATCTTGTACCCGTACGATTCGCCCCGCCGCAGAACGGCGAGCACGCACACGTCGAGCAGTCCTTTTTTGAGTTGTGCGTCCATGAAGCACCCCTCCGATACTATTTTATACGCAATACTATACAATACATAGTATAGAAAGTCAAGCGTTTTCCGGCAAAAATTTCGCAGGAGACAAAAAAATCCCGGCAGGGGAAGTCTCCCACTGCTTTCGCGCCCTTTTTCCGCATCCGTCGCCTGCGGCGCGGCTTGCCCCCGATCCGGAATCAAGAATGCAGAATTGAGGACGGAGCGAGAGCACTCCCTCTACCCGGTTGCCTCATAGCCTCCCGAAAAGATTTGCGAAGCCCGAGATTTTAGGGAAGAGGGGGCGCAAGGCAGCAAAAAGCCCCGCACGCGAAAGCGCGCGGGGCGAAGTTTGTCTCTTCGGTCAGCGGAGGGAGTTGCTGAAATTGTAGATCTTTTCGAGCAGTCCGTCGCTGATGACGCTGCGGTATCTGCCCATGAACACGAAGATCTTCGTGAAGAACTCGCGGTTGTCTCCGCCGAGGCGGTAAGCGGGCAGGCGCTTGTTGTCCCCGTAGATGCGGGAGATGAACAGGCGGTCGAATTCGTCCTTTTCGGCGGGCGTCAGGCTGCTGAAGAATGCGTCGGGGATGTAGCCCGCTGCATAGTAGCTCTGCCCGTCCGCAGGCGCTACGGGCGGCTGCGGCGCATACTGTTGTCTGCCGTAGTAGGGCTGCTGCGCGTAATAGGGCTGCTGTGCCTGCGCACTGCGCTGCTCCTCCTGTGCGGCATAATCCGCATAGGCGCGGTTGAATTTTCCGTCGTATTTTGCCTGCTCGAAGTCGAAGGGCTTTTCCTCCGCCTTTTCCTGCGCGGGGATATCGCGCACGGCGTCGGCGTAGTCCTCGCGGGCTTCCTGCGCGGTCGCGGCCTGCTCCTGTTCCTGTTCCTGTGCCGCGGCCGTCTTGGCGATGTCGTCGAAGGAGATCTGCGCGGCTTCGTCAAAGGCCTGGTTGGCGCGCTCCGCCTCGCGCTGTACTTCTTCGCTCACTGCAGGGGCTGCGGGAGCTTCCGCCGCGGGTTCTTCCTGTGCGGGAGATTCATAGCCGCGGATGGCCATCTGGTCGTTGGAGTCGAACACGAAGGGCTGCGCGGGCTGCCCGTTCAGTTCGGCATTCTCCGCTTTTTCGGCGGCTTCTTCCTCCGCCTCTCTCTTCTTTTTCAGCTTCGAATGCCCGACGGCGACCACGATGATGGTGTACACGAGCTGCACGAGCGCGACGCCCGCAAAGCCGAGCATGCCGATGTTTTCGGTCAGGTTCGCAAAGCCGCCCTCCAGCCCGGCGAACACCGTGCCCGCGGCGGCGAGGATGAACATCGCGATGGCGCGGATCAGGTCGATGGCTGCGAAGTGGGGGAACGCAAAGCCGATCACCGCCAGCATGAGGTTGATGAGTGCGCCCCATGCGAGGAAGCGGAAGGCGTATTCAGCGATGGTATCGGAGAGGCCTTCGCCCAGTTCGATGCCGTTGAACAGTGCCTGCAGGTCATGGCTTGCAACGAAGGTGCGCGTCGCAAACACGAAGAACGCGCCCGCGATCAGCGCATAGAAGAGTTTTACGACGCCCTTTCCCTTGTAGGTCGCGATGCTGAGCACCGCCATGCCGACAAGGCCGAGGAGCATCGAGAGGCAGGTGGCATTGATCGCCACATAGCTCTTCTCGTCGTAGAAGATGTCCGCCGCGGTCATTTCAAATTCTTTGATGAGTACGACCGCATAGAAGGCGGTGGCCGCCACGCAGACGAGCGTCTTGATGAAGTTGAGCGCCGCGGCGCCGTCGCGCTTGCTGAAGAAGGACGCCACCGTGCAGATCAGGAGCACGGCGTACATCCCCACGACTGCATACAGGCCGGCCTTCGCGAGCGCGGTCGCAAAGAGAGATTCGCCCTTGAACAGGTCGAGGATCTGGTTGAACAGGCTCTGCTCGAAGCCCGCCGCGTTCGGAACGAAAAGGAACGCGACGAATCCCGCAAAGAGGATCAGCGACAGGACGATCTGCAGCGCTTTCCCCGTGCCCTTTTTCTGTTCGGGCGATGCTGTTTGCTGGTTAGTCATAAATGTACACCCCTTCTTTTATTGCGGGGGCCGTCGGCCCCTCGGCGGCGGACCGCGCCGCGCGGTTGATAAATTATCACACTATAATTTTACTATATAACAATGGAAGTGTCAAGTATAAAAACGAAAACTGTCCTTCCCGAAAGCAATATTTTTTTGCGCCTCGCGGGCGGGCCGCGGCAAGGCGGTCCCTTTTTTAATAAGAATGTGTTAAAGGGACAAAATTTTTGCACGGCGGGGAGGGAAAACGGATTTTTTATTGATATTTGCACAAGTTTGCGCTATAATAAAGCGGAAAGGCAGCGCGGGCGCCCGCCCGCGGCAAAGGGGGAGAGAAGATGAACGCGGAACTGAAGAAGATCGTGCGCTCCGTGCGCGAAAATACGGGTATCGATATCCACGTGTACAGTGCGGAGGGCAGGCCGCTCTCCCACCCGGGCGAGCCCGCCGTGCCCGGCCTGCCCGACGGCATCGTGCAGAGCGCGTCGCCCGCCCGCACGCTGTTTCGGGCCTCCTTCCGCTCCGAGCGCTTTATCTGCGCCATAGAGGGCGCGGGCAGCGAGCAGCGCAACTATGCCTTTCTGCTCGCCGACCTTATCGAAAATTCCTTCGGCAGGTCGCTCGAACTGCCGAAAGGGGAGTTCGTCAGGCGCATCCTCCTCGGCGAATGCGACCCCGCAGACGTGCAGCGGTTCCGCGCCAAGTACGGCGTGCCCGACCTTCCCTGCTTTGTCCTCGCCCTCGCGGCGGAGGGCAAGGCGTCCGACGTCGTCGCCCTCCTCTCGCAGTATGCGGAGGGCGAGGCAGACTGCGCCGTCCCCGTTTCGGGCAAAGACTGCGCCTTTGTCAAGTTTGCGGGAGAGGACTCCGATTATCAGTCCCCGACGGACTTTGCAGACTTCCTCGCCCGCTCCCTCTACGAGGAGCTGGGCATCCGCTGCCGCATCGGCGTGGGCGGCGTCTCCCGCCGCTTCGAGGAGGCGGGCGTCTCCTACCGGCAGGCGTGCGAAGCGCTGCGCATGAGCGCCATGTTCGGCGCCAAGGGCTCCGTACACGGCTACCGCGAATTCCTGCTCGTCCGCATGCTCGAGGATCTGCCCGCGGGGAAGCGCTCCGAGTACCTGTCCATCCTGTTGGACGGGGAGGCGAAAGAGCTTCTGAAGGATGAGGACATGGTCGGCACCGCCGAAGAATTTCTCGAAAACAGCCTCAACGTCAGCGAAACGTCGCGCAACCTCTACATGCACCGCAACACCCTCATGTACCGGCTGGACAAGATCGAGCGCGTCACGGGGCTGAACCTGCGCAAATTTTCGGATGCGGTCTCCTTCCGCCTTATCACCATTTTGAGCAAACTTGTCTGAAATTCATTCGCCCGCAGAGGGCAGGAGCATACACATCATGGACGTTTATGAAAGATCTCTCAGATTACACGCGCAGCTTCGCGGCAAATATGAAGTGCGCTCCCTCGTCGAGGTAAAGGACAGGGAAGCGCTCTCCGTTGCATATACCCCGGGCGTCGCCCAGCCCTGCCGCGAGATCGCCAAAGACCCCGCGGCGGCGTACACGTATACGCGCAAATGGAACACCGTCGCCGTCGTCTCCGACGGCAGCGCCGTCCTGGGCCTGGGCAACATCGGCGGGCTCGCGGGGCTCCCCGTCATGGAGGGCAAGGCCATCCTCTTCCGCGAATTTGCGGGCATCGACGCCGTCCCCGTCGTCCTTTCCGGGCAGGACGAGGATGACATCGTCCGCGCGGTGGAGATGATCGCTCCCACCTACGGCGGCATCAACCTCGAGGATATCTGCGCGCCCAAGTGCTTCTCCGTCGAAAGGCGGCTGAAAGAGAAGCTTGACATCCCCGTCTTTCACGACGACCAGCACGGCACCGCCATCGTCGTCGCGGCGGCGCTGATGAACGCGCTTCGTCTGGCGGGCAAGTCCCTTGCGCAGGCGAAGGTGGTCATCTGCGGCGCGGGCAGCGCGGGCATCGCCATCTGCAAGCTGCTGCTCGCGTGCGGCGCGCAGGACGTCACCCTCGCCGACCGCCTCGGGCTGGTATGCGAGGGGGAGGCGTGGATGACCTCCGCCCAGCGCGAGATCGCTGCGGTCACAAACCGCAAAAAGCTGCGCGGCTCCCTCGCCGACGCAGTGAAGGGGGCGGACGTGTTCATCGGCGTCTCCGCGCCCCAACAGCTCACCAAAGAGATGGTCCGGAGCATGGCGGAAAAGAGCGTCGTGTTCGCGATGGCAAACCCCGAGCCCGAGATCTACCCGCAGGACGCGCTGGAAGCGGGCGCCTTCGTCGTCGGCACGGGCAGGAGCGATTTTCCCAACCAGATCAACAACGTGCTCGCCTTCCCCGGCGTCTTCCGCGGCGCGCTGGACGTCCGAGCGAAGGACATCAGCGAGGGCATGAAGGTCGCCGCGGCGCGCGCCCTGGCAGAGCTGGTGGGGGAGGACCTCTCCCGCGAGTGCGTCATTCCCTCCGCCTTCGATCCCCGCGTCGCCCCCGCCGTGGCAAAGGCGGTCGCCGAGCAGGCGAAGCGCGAGGGCCTCGCGCGCATCTGACGGTCGCAGAGGAAATACATTCGGAGCAAAAAAATGGCATCATTCCTCAAAGAAAACTTGTTTTGGACCCGTCCGCCCCGTTCGTTCAAGACGGGAGAGGACTTCGTCGAGATCGTCACAGACCCGAACACCGACCTGTGGCAGCGCACCTATTACGGCTTCCGCAACGATTCCGCGCCCGTCTTGCAGGCAAAGACGGAGGAACAGTACTTTTCCTTCACGGTCAGAACACAGTTTTGCGGCAAAAACCGCTTTGACCAGTGCGGCGTGGCGCTCTATCTCGATGCGGAGAACTGGCTGAAAGCCTCCTCCGAATACGAAGACGGGGCCATGCAGCGCCTGGGCAGCGTCGTCACCGACCGCGGCTATTCGGATTGGGCGACGACGGACATCCCCGCCTCCGTCGGGGAGATCTGGTACCGCCTCAGCCGCAGGGAGAGCGACTATATGCTCGAAAGCAGCTTTGACGGAAAGCGCTTCCGGCAGATGCGCATCTGCCACCTGTCGGAGGGCGGCAAAGAGATCGCCTTCGGCGTCTACGCCTGCAGCCCGGGGCAGTCCTCTTTTTCGGCGCGCTTTACCGAAATGGAGATCGGCCCCTGCGTGTGGAAAGCGCATGCATGAGCGCCCTCATAGAAGGAGAAAAAAGGGAGATACTGATGACGTACGAAGAGATGCTCGCCCGCGCGCGCTCGCTGCTGCGCCCCACGGAGAGGGGAAAGTTCCTCTCCTACGGCTTCGTGGCGGCGGTGCTGGAGGGCGGCAACGGAAAATATTATGAAGGCGTGAACATAGACCTCGCCTGCGGCCTCGGCTTCTGTGCCGAGCGCAACGCGGCGTCTTCCATGGTCACCGACGGGGAAGTGCGCGTGCGCCGCGTCGTCTGCGTGGACGCGCAGGGCAGGCCCATGCCCCCCTGCGGCAGCTGCCGCGAGTTTTTGCTGCAGCTCTCCCCCGAAAACGCGCGGGCGGAATTTCTCCTCGGCGAGGCGCCCCTCCGCACCGAAAAACTTGCACGCCTCCTGCCGTATCCCTGGCAGGAGGGCAGAGAAGGAGGCTTATGAAAGGGCAGAACGACAAGAAGAGCGTCATAAAAAAGATCGCGATATCGGCGGGGGCAGTGCTCGCCGCCGTCCTCCTCTTTTTTGCGGGATATTTCACCTATTATTTCACCCTCGACGGCGGGCTGCGCTCTCTCCTGTGGGTGAAGGACAAGATCCGTGACGAATATTACGAAGAGATCGACGACGACGATTTCTGGCAGGCCGCCATCGACGGCGTCGTTGGCTCTCTGCTCGACCAATACAGCGAGTTCTACACCGCCGAGGAGTTCGACGAGGTGATGAACGCCGATCAGGGCATCAAGTCCGGCGTCGGCGCCTCCTTCTTCACGGGCACCAACAAGGTCTACCACATCGCCTACAATTCCCCCCTCTTCTACGCCTCCGGCAACGAGACGCGCGAGGAAGGGGACAGCGGCATTGCGGTGGAGGAGGGCATGTACCTCACCGGCATCGGCACGGGCGGGCAGGTAGAGGATACCTTCACCTACGCGGCGCTCGCCGCGAAGGCGGCCCTCTTATCGGGGGACGACCCCGTCACGCTGCGCTTTTCCTCTCTCGCCGCCGACGATACCGAACACTGTGCCGTCGTCACCGTCACCCCCGCCGTCTATATCGAGAGCTACGTCCTCTACGCGGCGAACGGCAGGGCGTGGGCATACGTCTCCGAGGACGGGGAGACGTACGTCTGGAAAGACGTGAGCGGCTATACCCCCGTCGAAGAGAAGGTGCCTGCAGGCGCGGCATACCTGCACCTGACGCAGTTTTACGGCAACGCCGGCGCCGAATTCGCGCAGGCGGCGGCGCAGTATAAGGAGGACGGCGCCTCCGTGCTCCTGCTCGATCTGCGCAACAACGGCGGCGGCTCGCTCGCCGTGATGCAGCAGCTCTGCTCCTATCTGTGCAAGGACGCCCCCGACGGTGCCGTCGTCCTCGAAGCGCGCTACCGCGGCGGAAAGAGCGAAAAGTACGGCATTAGAGAGGAATACTACGCGGATTTCTTTGCGGGCAGCACCGTCTATGCGGCGGCAAACGGCAACAGCGCCTCTGCCTCCGAAGCGCTGCTGGGGGCGATGATCAGCTACAACACCCTCGGGTACGGCAACATTTTCATCACCGATACGACGGGCGGGCAGTACGACGCCTCCACCTACGGCAAGGGCATCATGCAGACCACCTTCCGCAACGGCGGCACGGGCGAGGCGATCAAGATGACCACCGCCGAGATCTTCTGGCCGAACGGCACCTCCATCCACGGGCGGGGCATCCGCGTCTCCGACGGCGCCGCCGCCGTACAGGCGGCGAGCTACGGCGAGTACGGCGACCCCGAACTTTCCGAGATCTTCTCCCGCATCGCCGGCGCCGCATAGCCTCCGGCGGGCAGTTCAGCCGCCCTGCGCGAAGTATGCGCGCAGCCTTTCTCTGATCTGATCGTCCGCGAAGGCGACGGGTGCGATCCCGTCGCCTTCCTCTTTTGCGGGGGCGCTCTCCGCCTCCCGTGCGGAAAAGAGGGAGACCCGCCCCGCTTCCGCGAGCAGCCCCCCTTCGAGAAGGGAGGCGATCCCCTTCGGGTCGCGCAGCACGGGGGCGAGCCGCTGCACCGCCTCCATCGCCGCGAGCAGCTCCCGGGCCTCCTCGTCTCGCCGTACGGCGCCTTCCAGCAATTTTATGCCCTCCGCGCGCAGTTCTTCCCGCCGCCCGCCCAGTGCGGCCAGCAAAAATAAGAGGATGAGTTCCATGGCAAAGACCTCCTTGCGCGGGGCAAACGTCCGTCGCCCCGCATATAATGTTGCAGAACGTATTTCGGGAGGATAGCATGAAGGACTTCGATTCTTTTGCGAAGGAAGGGGAGGGAAAGCTCCCCGAAGGTGCCGCCGACGCCGTGCGGATGGCTGCGCGGGCGTTCGAGGGCAAGGGCGAGGCGGACATCCTGCGCGCCATCTATAAGGAGGCGGAGCGGGGCAGGCGCGCGGGCACGCTCTCCGACGCCGAGCTCGACAACTTTTTTGCCGCCGTGTCGCCCATGTTCGACGGCGCCAGGCGCAAAAAGCTGGAGGCTGTCATACAGAAGCTGAAAAAGATCAGATAGGGCAGGGGGCCCGCGGCGTTCGCCGCGGGCCCCCCGTCTTCGGAGAGCGGCGCCCCCGCCTTTACCCGCACAGCTCCCGCACCGCCCGCACGAAAGCGTGCACTTCCTCTTCGGTGCTGAATTCGGAGAGGCTCGCCCGCACCAGCCCTTCGCCGAGGGTGCCGAGGGCGCGGTGCATGAGGGGCGCGCAGTGCAGCCCGCCGCGCACGGCGATGCCGTAGTCGTCCGAAAGCGCCTGCGCCAGCAGTTCCGAACTCATGCGCCCGCTGCGGAAGGAGAGGATGCCGCAGCGGTTGGGCCGCGAAAAGAGGGCGATCCCGCCGATGCCGGCCAGCCCTTCCGCGAGCAGCGCCGTCAGGCGCAGCAGGTGCGCGGCATTCTGCTCCATGCGCGGCATCAGGTGCAGCACGCCCTCGCGCAGCGCAGCCGCGGCGGGGCAGGAGAGGGTGCCCGCCTCCAGTCTGTCCGGGTAAAAGGCGGGCATGGCGCGGTTTGCGCTCTCGCTGCCCGAGCCGCCGTGCAGCAGGGGCGGGGGCGAAAAGCGTTCCGAAAGCAGCAGCGCGCCGCTTCCCTGTATGCCGTGCAGCCCCTTGTGCCCGGCGAGGCAGAGGGCGTCGATGCCGCTTTTTTTCATATCGATAGGGATATGCCCGCCCGCCTGCGCGCCGTCGCACACGGTCAGCACCCCGGCGGGCAAAAGCGCGCGCACGGCGGCCGGGTCGATCTCCGCGCCCGTCACGTTGGAGGCGAGGGTGAAAGCGGCGGCGACGGTGTTTTCGCGGCAGGCGGCGGCGATGGCGCGCGGCGAGACCGTTCCGCCCTCCGCCCGCACGACGGTCAGCCCGATTTCACCCGCCCCTTCCAGCCAATACAGGGGGCGCAGCACCGAATTGTGCTCCGCCTCGGTGGTCACGACGTGCGGCTTTGCCCCGCGCAGGTGCAAAAGCGGGGCGCGCGCCGCCCCGAACAGGGCGATGTTGAGCGCCTCCGTGCAGTTTTTTGTGAAAATGACGCGCTCCTCGCTCTCCCCGCCGAAAAAGGCGCGCAGCAGTTTGCGGCAGGCGCGCACGTTTTCTCCCTGCGCGGTCGCGAGCGCATGCCCGCTCCGCCCCGGGTTGGCGCAGGTGCCCGCAACGCTCGCTTCCACCGCGCGCACCACGCAGTCCGGCTTTCTTCCGCCCGTCGCCGCATTGTCGAAGTAGATCAATCCGCCCTCCTCTCCCGCACGCCGCGCGCGGGGTCAGTCATATACTGTACTAATATATGCCGCACGCCGCCTCTTTTGCGCGGCGGCGGCCCGCAAAGGAGGAAAAATTTTGCATGGACGCCATCCTCGCCGTATTCCGTTCCCGCGCGCAGGCGTATGACTGTGCCGAAAAACTGAACAGGAGGGGGGTCGCCGCGCGCACCGTGTCCACCCCCACGGAGGCGAACGCCGGCTGCGGGCTCTCCGTCCGCTTTGCCGCCGCAGACTTCCCCCGCGCCCGCGGCATCCTCTCCGCAGCAGGGTATTCCGCGTTCGCCGGCTTTTTTCGCATCGCCGTGCGGGGCGGGCATGCCTTTGTCGTGCGCGCCTGAGCGCGAAAAATTTCCGCACGGCGCGAAAATCCTTGAAAGGCGCGCCGCTTTATGGTAAAATAGGGGCATGGACGAACAGAGCCGCCTGCGGGCGCTGAAAATTTTATCGGAGATCTATGCGGGTGCGCGCCCCGCGCTGCATTACGAGACCGCCTACGAGCTGCTCGTGGCGGTCATCCTCTCCGCGCAGTGCACGGACGAGCGCGTCAACAAGGTCACCGCCGAACTCTTCAAAGAGCACGATACGCCCGAGCGCATGCTCACCCTCTCGCAGCAGCAGCTGGAGAAGTATATCTTTTCGTGCGGGCTGTACCGCAGCAAGGCGGCGCACATCCTCTCCGCCTCGAAGGACATCGTCGAAAAGTTCGGCGGCAAGGTGCCCGAAGGCTTTGCAGAGCTGAAATCTCTTGCGGGAGTGGGGCAGAAGACGGCGAACGTCGTCTCCTCCGTCTGGTTCGACAAGGACGCCATCGCGGTGGATACGCACGTCTTCCGCGTCTCCAACCGCCTCGGCCTCGCCCACGCGGGCACCCCGCTCAAAACGGAGGAGCAGCTCAAAGAAAACATCCCGCAGGAAGATTGGTCCAAGGCGCATCACTGGCTCATCTGGCACGGAAGGCGCGTCTGCCACGCGCAGAGGCCGGACTGTGCGCACTGCCCCCTCGCCGAGGTCTGCGATCACTTCCTTTCGGAGCGGAAGGACGGGCCCCGTACATAAAATGAGCCGGGCGTGTCCGGCAAAATGCGGCAAAAAAGGAGGAATGCAATGGCATCCCTGTTCACGGATAAAGTAAAGATCGTCATCAAGGCGGGCGACGGAGGAGACGGAATGAACTCCTTCAAAAGCTTCAAGGGCTTTGCCAACGGCGGGCCGGACGGCGGAGACGGCGGCAAGGGCGGAGACGTCTACATCGTCGGCGACAAGGACAAAAACGACCTCACCGACTACCGCTTCGGCGCCAAATTCGCGGCGGGCAACGGCGAGCGCGGCGGCACCAACAACCGCTACGGTAAGGGCGGGGAAGACGTCACCTTCTCCGTACCCCTCGGCACTCTCGTGCGCGACGCGGAGACGGGCAAAGTGCTGTGCGACGTCTATACCGACGGCGAAAAGAAGCTGCTTGCCCGCGGCGGGAACGGCGGCAAGGGCAACGTGCGCTTCACCACGGCGCGCCGCCACGCGCCCCACTTCGCACAGAAGGGGCAGAAGACGCAGCCGCATACCCTCATTTTGGAATTGAAGGTGATCGCAGACGTGGGCCTGATCGGCTTCCCCAACGTGGGCAAGAGCACGCTGCTGTCCAAAATTTCGGCGGCAAAGCCCAAGATCGCCAACTACCACTTCACCACCCTCTCGCCCAACCTCGGCGTGGTCAAGTACTACGACAAGTCCTTTATCGCCGCGGATATCCCGGGGCTGATCGAGGGCGCGGCGGAAGGCGCGGGGCTGGGGCACGACTTTCTGCGCCACATCGAGCGCACCCGCATGCTCGTGCACGTCGTCGACGTTTCGGGCATGGAGGGGCGCGACCCGTGGGAAGATTTCAAAAAGATCAACGCCGAACTCAAGGAGTACAGCGAAACGCTCGCCTCCCTCCCGCAGATCGTCGCCCTCAACAAATGCGACGTGTACGGCGCGGAAGAGAACGTGAAGGCGTTTAAGCGGAAGTGCCGCAAATACAAGTGTTATCCCATCGCCGCGGTCACGGGGGAGGGCACGAGGCAGCTCGTCGAGGCGGCCTTCGATATCCTCAAAGGCCTCCCCAAACCCGCACCCATCCCCGCCGACGAATTCGAGTACGATACTCCCGACATCAACGAATTTTACATCGAAAAGGACGAGGAGGAAAACGTCTGGTACGTCACCGGCGGCCTCGTGGACATGCTCGAGCGCAACGTCGTGCTCTCCGACCCCGATTCCATGGCGTATTTCCAGAAGGTTTTGAAGGACAAGGGCGTCATCAGGTCACTGCGCGATGCGGGCGTCGCCGAAGGGGATACCGTCGTCGTCGGCGGCGTGGAGTTTGAGTTCAGGGAATGATTTGTTCGCGAATTTCTCGGCGAGCTGACGCCTGCGAAATTCTGCGAATTTGAGGGGGCAACCGCCGCCCCTGCAGGACGGCGGTTGCCCCCTCGGCGTGCCATCTTCGGGGCACACAAATTGATGAATGCCACGGCGGAGCAGCCGCCGGATGAGGGTTGACCTGCCCCATTCCCCGATCCTCCCCGGGCAGGGGAGAGGAGGCATGGTAAACCGGATAAGTAAAATTTTGAGGAAGAAAACAATGTTGACAAGCAAACAGCGCAGCAATTTAAAGAGCATCGCGGCGAACCTTTCGCCCGTCGGGCAGTGCGGCAAGGGCGGCATCACCGAAAACATGATCCGCTCCCTCTCCGATGCCCTGGAGGCGCGCGAACTCATCAAGGTAAATGTGCTGACCAACGCGGAGGAGGACGCAAAGACGCTGGGCGCAGAGCTCGCCGAGCGCCTCTCGGCGGAGTGCGTCGCCGTCATCGGCAGAAAGGTCATCCTGTACCGCCGCTCCGCCCGCAAAGAGTTCAAGCATATAGAGTTTTGAGCCCTTGAAGATCGTCGAAGGGGAAACGGGAATCCTTTGAACGGGCTATTTTCTCTTGCCGAAAAAACGTACGAGCACGGCGACCGCCAGCAGGATTCCGCCAAAGATGACGTAGTACAGGGGGAACACCGTCAGCTGCGAGAAGAGCAGCAGAGACGCCCCCGAAAACAGGTAGCCCCGCCACGCGCCGCGGCGGAAGCGGAATTTGAGCTTTTCTTTGACCCCGCCCTTCTTTTCGGGCGGGGCAATGAGTTTTTCTGGCATCTTCCCGCCCGCCTTTACGAGCGCGTACACCTTCTCCGCGTCGAACAGCTCTACCCCGAACGCCTGTGCCAGCTTTTTTGCCTCTTCGGTGAAGCCGCCCGCGAACACCGCCTTCCGTTTTCCCTCCGCGCGGATGACGGGGGAGAGGTCGTCCGCCGTCACCTTTTCGAAGCGGAACCGCAGAAAGCCGCGCCCTTCTTCCGAAACGACGGTGTCTCCCTCCGCCTCGACGGGCGCGCCCTCATTTCGCGCGGCGTTGATGCTCTCCGCCAGAAGCTGCGCGCCGCGCTCGGGGCGATCCATGGCGAGGTGAAAGGCGAGCTTTTCCGCTTCCTTCTTTTCGGCGGCGGTTTTTTGCCGCCTTTGCCGCCGGGGGCGCGAGAGCAAAAAATACAGCCCCGCCGCAGCGAGGCCGCAGCCCGTGCCCGCGGCGAAGGACGGCGCGAGGGGCAGGTAAAAGCGGAACAGGCAGAGGGCGAGCATCCCCGCCGTAAAAAAGAGGAACAGGGTATCGGCAAACAGGGGCAAATCGAACTTTTTCATGGAACGGGTGCGCCGCAGGCGCGGCAAAACTGTGCGGCGCTGCAGGCATCGGCCCTTGCGGCCGCGCCTTTGCCGCGCGCGGGCAGGCAATATTTGCCCGCATTTCTTTTTTCTCCCTTTTTTCCGATTTTCAAACCTTGCAACGGCGCGGCGGATGTGCTATACTATTAGAAAGAGGGCAGGGGGACGTATATTTTGCGCGCGGGAGCGCCATAAAAGGGCGGATGAGGAGAATAAAACCGCTTTCACGGGAGAGGTTTTTCAATGCGTATTGCGATTTTCGGCGGGTCCTTTGACCCCGTCCATGTAGAACACATCAATCTCGTAAAGGCCGCGTCCGAAAAGTTGGAGGCGGATAAGATCATCGTCGTGCCCGCCTTCATCCCGCCGCACAAGCAGGGCAAGGGCCTCGCCTCCGCGGGGGATCGCCTCGCCATGGCGCGCCTCGCCTTTGCGGGCATCCGCGGCTGCGAAGTCAGCTCGTACGAGATCGGCGCGGGCGGCACCAGCTACACCGTGCTCACGCTCGCCCATTTCCGGCAGCGCTATCCGGACGCCCGCTTTTTCCTGCTCGTCGGTTCGGATATGCTCAAGGACTTCTACACATGGCGCGAACCGGAAAATATCCTCTCCATGGCAGAGCTCGTCGTCTGCAACAGGGAGGGCGACAAGGTCAGCTTCCGCGCCGAACAGCTGCGCTTTTTTGCGCGCTTCCGCAAAATGTTTCACACCCTCGAATACGTCGGCAGAGACATCTCCTCCACCAAGGCGCGCGTGCTGTGTGCCTTCGGCGAAGACCTGCGGCCGTATCTCCCCGCAGACGTGATCGACCACATCGAGGCGAACGAACTGTACCGCGTCCGCGCCGTCAAGGACGCGCTGCGCTACTTAAAGCCCGCCCGTCGCAAGCATTCCCTGCGCGTGGCGCTGATGGCGGCATCCGAGGCGGGCAGGTACCGCCTTGACGAACGCGCCGTCATCCAGGCGGCGGGTCTGCACGACGCGGCGAAAAATCTCGACCTCTCCGCGCCCGAGCTGGCGGGCTTCGTGCCCCCCGAGCAGGACATCCCCGCGCCCGTGCTGCACCAGTACACGGGAGCATACCTCGCCGAGCACACATTCGGCGTCACCGACCCTGCCGTGCTCGACGCCATCCGCTATCACACCTCGGGGCGGCCGAATATGAGCGACATGGAAAAGCTCATCTTCCTCTCCGACATGCTCGAACAGGGCAGAGACTTCCCGCACATCGGCAAGCTGCGCGCGGCATTTCACCGCAGCCTCGGCGAGTGCATGTATCTCTCCCTCAAACACGAACTGAAATATCTCAGGAAAGGCAAGGGCCCCGTCTATCCGCTGACCGTCCGCGCCTTCGAATATTACAAAGAAAATAAAAAGTAAGGAGTTACGAATGCGATCTCACGAACTCATGCAGGCGATCTGCAAATTTCTCTCCTCCAAAAAGGCGGAGGACATCCTCTCCGTAGACGTGCGCGAAAAGACGGTGCTGTGCGACTGGTTCGTCATCGCCTCGGGCCGCAGCACCACGCAGGTGCACGCCCTGTGCGAAAACCTCGAAGAGCACCTCTCCAAGCAGGGCATCGAGCCCCGCCGCACGGAGGGCACCAAAGAGGGCCGCTGGGGCGTGCTCGACTACGGCGACGTCATCGTGCACGTCTTCAACGACGAATCCCGCCTCTTCTATCATCTCGAGCGCCTGTGGGACGAGGGCAACAACGTCACGAAATTCGAGGACTGACAGCCTTTCCGCCCCCCGCGGTCAGCCGTCGAACCTGATGCGCTTCGGCTCGCCGTATTCCTTTTTGCGCGGGCGCGCGCGCTTTTTTTCGACGATGTAGTAGATCTTCTGCGCGCCGCGCTTTTCGGCGGGCTTTTCCTCTTCGGGCGGCTGTTTTTGTGCCCGCTCGTCCTTTTCGCGCGCGGCGGCGCGCTCGCGCAGGGTGCGGCGCAGCACTTTGAAGCCGACCGTGCCGCCCGCGCAGAGCAGGAGGAGCAGTAAGAGGTACCCTCCTCCGGCGAGGGTATTCGTGAGTAAACAGAAGAACATTTCCGTGCACCCCCGTGTCTTGCCTCTGTGGCAGGATACGCCCGCATTGTATCACGGCGGGCGGCGGCGCGCGGCGCTGTTTTTGCAGGGATAGGGGAGGTTTTGTCGAAATGAACGTCTGTGACGTGATCGAAGCGAAAAAGCGGCGCGAAGAACTGAGCGAAGCGCAGACAGAGTTCTTTGTCCGCGCCGTCGCGGAGGGCAGCGCGAGCGACGCGCAGATCGCCGCCTTCTGCATGGCGGTGTGTATGGGCGGCATGACCGACGAGGAGTGCGCGCGGCTCACCTTCGCCATGCAGCGCAGCGGCAAGGTCGCGCCCCGCCCCGCTATCGCCGGCGTGTGTGCGGACAAGCACTCCACGGGCGGCGTGTCCGATTCGACGACGCTCGTCCTCGTGCCCGTGCTCGCGAGCCTGGGCGTGTGCTGCGCGAAGTATTCGGGCCGCGGGCTGGGGCATACGGGCGGCACGCTCGACAAGCTGGAGAGCTTCCCGGGCCTGCGCGTCGACCTCACGCCCGCGCAGTTCGAGGCGCAGGTGCGGCGCATCGGCGCCGCGGTCGCGGGGCAGACGGGCGAAGTCGTCCCCGCGGACAAGCGCATGTACGCCGTGCGCGACGTCACCGCCACCATCGACAGCATCCCCCTCATCGCCTCGTCGGTGATGAGCAAAAAACTCGCCTCCTTTGCAGACGTCATCCTGCTGGACGTCAAGTGCGGGGAGGGCGCCTTCATGCGCACCCCCGAAGAGGCGGAAAAGCTCGCGCGGTTGATGGTGCGCATCGGCAGGCGCGCGGGCAGGCGGGTCTTGGCAGCGGTCACCGCCATGGATTCCCCGCTGGGCGATGCCGTCGGCTGCAACGCCGAGGTGCGAGACGCCGTCGAGGTGTTGCGCGGCAAAGAGAACGGGCTTTCCGCGCTCTCCCTCTTCCTCGCCTCCGTCCTTCTGCGGCAGGCGAAGGGCATCTCCGCAGCCGAGGCGGAGGAGGCGGTGCGCGCATGCATCGCGTCGGGCGCGGCGTTCGGAAAGTTCAAAGAGATCGTGGCGGCGCAGGGCGGAGACGCGCGCGCGGCAGACGATTTTTCGCTGCTCCCCCTCGCCCCCCGCGTGCGGGAGGTGAGGAGCGGCGCCGCGGGGTACCTCACCGTGTCCGCCCTCGCCCTGGGCAGGGCGTGCGCGGCGCTGGGCGGCGGCAGGAAGAGGCCGGAAGACGGCATCGACCATGCCGTCGGCATCGTCCTGCACCGGCGCGCGGGCGAGTTCGTGCATAAAGGAGAGCTCCTCGCGCAAATCTATTATAGAGAGAAGTCGGAAGAGGCGTTCGCCCTGGCGGAAGGCGCCTTCGGCACACGGGCGCAGCCCCGCGAAGGGCGGCTCGTCTATTCCCTGATCGAGGAGGCATAGAGATGATTTTCGGCAAAAAGAGGGGCGTCGAGGCGCCCGCAGAGGCGCAGGCGTCGCCCGCCCGGGAAGAAAAGTCCGCGCAGGGCAGGGTGCTCTCCGCGGAGGAGACGGCGGAGTTCGACGAGTACCTCCGCAACAAAAAGGCGGCGCAGATCCGCCGCCTCATCGGCACGATCGACCATACGCTGCTCAAACAGACGGCGACGCGCGCCGACATCCGCAACCTGTGCGCCGAGGCGGCAGAGTATGGCTTTCACTCCGTCTGCGTGCAGCCCGTGTACGTTTCGCTGTGCGCAGACTGCCTGAAAAACGCCCCGCAGGTCAAGATCGCCTGCGTCGTCGGCTTCCCGATGGGCGAAAACACGACGGACGTCAAGGTGCGCGAGGCAAAGCGCGCCGTCGCCGACGGCGCCGACGAGATCGACATGGTCCTGTGCATCTCCGCCGTCAAAAACCGCGACTACGCCTATGTCAGGCGCGAGATCCGCCGCGTCGTCAAGGGGGCGAAGGTGCCCGTCAAGGTCATCCTCGAGACCTCCCTGCTCACGCAGGACGAGATGGTGCGCGCCGCCGTGTGCGCGCGCGACGCGGGCGCGGCGTTCGTAAAGACGAGTACGGGCTACTTCGGCGAGGGCGCCCGCGCGGAGGACGTGAAGCTGCTCAAACAGACGGTCGGGGGCATCTGCGAAGTCAAGGCCTCCGGCGGCATCCGCACGGCGGAGAAACTGCGCGAGATGGTAGATGCCGGCGCGGACCGCATCGGCACCAGCGCGGGCGTCTCCATCGCCGAGGAGATCGGCAAGCAAAAATAGCCCCGGCCTCCCGCCCGCCTCCGCGGGCGGGAGGTGCGGAAATCACCGCCCTTTCCGGCGGCATTTTTTTTGCGCCCGGGGGCGCCGGGCACGTTGACAAACGCGCCCTCGGCTGCTATAATGGAATAGAATAAACCGCAGTTAACTCACTGCCGTGCGGATGCCGCCGCGGCAGGGGAGGGCAACGGGAAGCGTTTGCCCGCGCGGAAACAAACGGATCATTCTCTTCTATAATGACCTACCGATATGACGGAAAGGGCTCCCTCGGCGAGGGGGCCCTTTCTGTGCGGTCGGGGCGCGGGCGCGCAGTCCGCCGCCGCAGAAAAAAATTTTTTGTTTTTTTGGCATAAATCCCTTGACATTGCGCGACATTAAATATATAATAGCGTTAGCACTTGAAGGTTGAGAGTGCTAACATTGTAAAAGCCAAGTGCCAACAGAGGAAGGGGAGTGAGCGGCATGAAGATGTCCGACCGGAAAAAGAAAATTTTACAGATCGTGGTGGACGAGTACATCAACACCGCGGTGCCCGTGTCGAGCAAGAGCATCGCCGAAAAGCATCTGACGGGCGTAAGCTCCGCCACCGTGCGCAACGAGCTCGCCTCGCTGGAAGAGCTGGGGTATCTCACCCAGTTCCACACGTCGGGCGGCAGGGTCCCTTCTCCCATGGCGTACCGCTTTTACATCGAAGAGCTGATGCAGGAGGGGCACCTCTCCGAGCAGGACCTCGATTACATCGAGCGCGCCTTTGCGGGCAAGTCCGACGACGTAGAGCACCTCATCAAGAGCGTCGCCAAGGTCATCAGCGACCTCACCGACTACACGTCCGTGGGCATCGGCCCCGCGGCGGAAGAGGAGAAGATCCGCAAGCTGAACCTGCTCCCCTGCGGAGACGGGCGCGCGCTCCTCGTCATCATGACGGGCAGCCGCATCCTGCGTGACAGCTTTATCGATATCCCCGAAAGCATGTCAGACGGCGAGCTGGAAAACGCTTCCCGCACCATCGCCAAACTGTTCGAGGGCAGGGCGCTCTCCGAGGCGAAGGACGTCGAGTCAGACGCGGCGGAGGAGTTCGGCCAGTACCGCCAGGTGCTCAGCGAGGTCATCGACGCGCTCAAGAGCTACGCCCGCCCCCGCGACGAGGACGTCGTGCTCTCCGGGGCGGATAAAATTTTCAGGCATCCCGAATACGAGGACATCGAAAACGTCAAAAACTTCCTCGCCGTCATCTCCAGCAAGGATCGCCTCGCCGAGATCATCGGCGACGAAGACGACGAGATCCAGATCAACGTCAAGATCGGTTCGGGCGAGGATAAGGATATGCCGGAAAAGTGCTCGGTCGTCACCGCCACCTATTCTGCGGGCGGCAAGAGCCTGGGCACCTACGGCGTCATCGGGCCCATCCGCATGGATTACCCGAAGGTCATCACCGTGCTCGAAAACGTCGGCAAGGCGCTGGAGAGCCTGGTGAGCAGCAAGAGAAAAGGAAAGGACAAAGACAGAGATGAATGATCAGGAAAAGCAGGGCGAAGAGCTGAAAGAAGCGCAGGCAGAACAGCGGCCGGAAGAGGAGCGCGAATGCTGCCGCAAAGAGGGCGAGCGCTGCGAACACGAAGGTGAAGGGCACGGCCGCTGCGAACACAAGGGCGAAGGGCACGAGCACGAAAAGCACTGCCGCCGCGAACAGATGAAGGAAGAGCTGGCGAAGGCGCAGGCCGACGCCGCCGACTTCAAGGACAAGTGGATGCGCGCCGCCGCCGAATTCGACAATTTCCGCAAGCGCAACGAGGCGACCCGCCGCAACGCCTATCTCGACGGCAAGGCAGAGATCCTCGTAAAGGTGCTGCCCGTGGGAGACAACCTCGAGCTCGCGCTGCGCTCCTGCGCAGACGAGCAGACCAAAAAGGGCATCGAGATGGTGCTCCGCTCCTTCAAAAAACTCTTGGAGGAGGAGGGCGTCGAAGAGATCGACCCCAAAGACGAAGAGTTCGACCCCGCCTTCTGCGAGGCAGTGATGAGCGAGCCCGCCGCCGAAGGCGTCGAGCCCGGCTACGTCATCGAAGTGTTCCGCAAGGGATACAAGCGGGGGGAGAAGGTCATCCGCTATGCGCAGGTGAAGGTAACAACGTAAGGGGCTCGCAGATTTTGTTTTGAGCTGACAAAACAAAATCTTGCGATTTTGAGGACAACTTTCACCGCCCTCGCTTTGCTCGGGACGGCGGAGGTTTTCCTCGCCGCGCGATATTTAAGGGCACACATATCATAAAATCGCGCGGCTTCACCTTTCCTGCAAGAGCGCTCGCGCGCAAATGTGGGTGCGCTACCGCAGAAGCGTGGTTCTGCTTGCGCGAGTGTTTTATAAAAAGCGACAGCCGCAGCCGGCTTGTTCACTGTCACCTGCGCGTCGGCGTCGAGGGGGATGGGGCAGCGCTCCCATTTACAGCCTCAAAACCCGTCGCGGAGCGCGGCAGGGGAAAGGCGCAAAGTTCTTTCGCGCCTTTATCCGCCCAAACATCCGCAATTCTAAATTCGCAAAGCGACCGGCGGAAGCCGTTTGCAGATAAAAATTCAAAATTCGGTAATATCTTTTACCTGAAAAAAGGAGTGATATATTATGGGAAAAGTAATCGGCATTGACTTAGGTACGACCAACTCTTGCGTCGCCGTCATGGAGGGCGGCGAGGCAGTCGTCATCCCCAACCCCGAGGGCGCGCGCACCACGCCTTCCGTCGTGGCCTTCCAGAAGGACGGCTCCCGCATCGTCGGGCAGGTGGCAAAGCGCCAGGCAGTCGCCAACCCCGACCGCACCGTCATCTCCATCAAGCGCCACATGGGCAGCGACTACAAGGTGGACATCGACGGCAAAAAGTACTCCCCGCAGGAAATTTCCGCGATGATCCTCTCCAAACTGAAGGCGGACGCGGAGAGCTATCTGGGCGGCAAGGTGACGGACGCCGTCATCACCTGCCCGGCATACTTCACCGACAGCCAGCGCCAGGCGACCAAAGACGCCGGCAAGATCGCGGGGCTGAACGTCCTGCGCATCATCAACGAGCCGACGGCTGCGGCGCTCGCCTACGGGCTGGATAAAGACAATTCCAACCACAAGGTCATGATCTACGACCTCGGCGGCGGCACCTTCGACGTCTCCATCCTCGAGATCGGCGACGGCGTGTTCGAAGTTCTGGCGACCAACGGCAACAACATGCTCGGCGGCGACGACTTCGATAAGCGCGTCATGGACTACCTCGTGGAGGAGTTCAAGGCCAAAGAGGGCATCGACCTCTCCAAAGACAAGATGGCGATGCAGCGCCTCAAAGAGGCAGCCGAAAAGGCGAAGATCGAGCTCTCCGGCATGACTACCACCAACGTCAACCTGCCGTTCATCACGGCGACGGCGGAGGGCCCGAAGCACCTCGACGTAGACCTCACCCGCCAGAAGTTCGACGCGCTGACGGCAGACCTCGTCGAAAAGACGAGCGAGCCCATGCGCCTCGCCATGAAGGACGCCGGCCTTTCGTACAGCGACATCGATAAGGTCATCCTCGTCGGCGGATCCACGCGTATCCCCGCAGTCGTCGAAAAGGTCAAACAGATCACCGGCAAAGAGCCGTTCAAGGGCATCAACCCCGACGAATGCGTAGCCATCGGCGCGGCCATCCAGGGCGGCGTGCTCTCCGGCGAAGTCAAAGACGTGCTCCTGCTCGACGTCATGCCCCTGTCTCTGGGCATCGAGACGCTGGGCGGCGTGTTCACAAAGCTCATAGAGCGCAACACGACCATCCCCGCGAAGAAGTCGCAGGTGTTCTCCACCGCGGCGGATAACCAGACGCAGGTCGACATCCACATCCTGCAGGGCGAGCGCGAATTTGCCAAGGACAACAAGACGCTCGGCCGCTTCGAATTGACGGGCATCCCGCCCGCACCGCGCGGCGTGCCGCAGATCGAGGTCACCTTTGACGTCGACGCCAACGGCATCGTGCACGTCACGGCGAAAGACCTCGGCACGCAGAAGAGCACCGACATCACCATCACGTCCTCGACGAACCTGTCCGAGGCGGACATCGACAAGGCCGTCAAGGAGGCCGAGCAGTACGCCGAAGAGGACAAGAAGCGCAAGGAGAAAGTCGACAACAAGAACAAGCTCGACGGCATGATCTTCACCGTCGAAAAATCCATCAATGAGCTGGGCGACAAGCTCTCCGCCGAGGACAAGGCGCAGCTGGAAGAGATGGTCAAGAGCGCCAAAGAAGAGCTCGCCTCCGACGACGACGACCGCATCAGGGCCGCGACCGAAAAGCTCACCACCGAAAGCCAGCAGATCTTCGCGAAGATCTATCAGCAGGCGCAGGCGGCGGGCGGCGCAGGCACGGAAGGCGGCGCGAACAACGGCGGAGACGAAGAGTTCCATCAGTAAAAAACTTTGCGCGGCTTTCGGGCAGGAAAATGCCGGAAAGCCGCCCGATCCGAGAGATGACCCGACATCCGTAAAAGACCCGTGTCGGGTTTTCTCTCTGCGGTGCCCGCCGGAGCGATCCGCCGGCACACGTTTGGTAGAATTGTATGGCAGATAAAAATTATTACGAAATTTTGGGCGTAGACCGCAAGGCGGGCGAGGCAGACATCAAGTCCGCCTACCGCAAGCTCGCCAAGATGTACCACCCCGACTTGCACCCGAACGACGCGAACGCCGCGGCAAAGTTCAAGGAGATCAACGAGGCGTACGAAACGCTCTCCGACGAGAAGAAGCGCAAGCAATACGATTTCGAGCTCGATCACCCCGGCATGCGCGGCGGTGCAGGCGGTTTTTCCGGCTTCGGCGGGGGCGGCGGAGGCTTTTCCGGCTTCAGCGGCTTCGGAGATATCTTCAGCGAGTTCTTCTCCGGTTTCGGCGGGGGCGGTGCGTCTGCTTCGGCCGCCGATACGCAGGGGGAGGACATCACCCGCGAGGTCGTGCTCTCCTTCCTCGACGCGGCGAAGGGCTGCACCAAGGAGATCCGCTATACGCGCAACGAACCCTGTCCCTCCTGTAAGGGGACGGGCGCAAAGAACGGCACCGCTTATAAGACGTGCGACAAGTGCAACGGCACGGGCCATGTGCGCTACACGCAGGACACCCTCTTCGGCAGGACCATCCGCATGGCGGTCTGCCCCGAGTGCGGCGGCACCGGCAAAAAGATCACCGACGCCTGTCCCGACTGCAAGGGCAAGGGCTACGTCCGCAAAGAGACGGTCGTCACCCTCAACATCCCCGCGGGCGCCGATACCAACAGTTACATCCGTAAAAAGGGCTTCGGGCAGGCGTCCGCAAAGGGCGGCGTGCCGGGAGACCTCATCGTCATCTTCCGTGTCGAGCCGCACAAGATCTTCAAGCGCAAGGAGAGGGATCTCTATGTCGAGCTCCCCGTCTCCTTCGTCACGGCGGCGCTGGGCGGCAGGGTGCGCGTCCCGGGGCTGGACGAACCCTTTGAGTATCTCATCCCCGAGGGGACGCAGAGCGGCACCGTCTTCTGCGTGCGCGGCAAGGGAATCCGCACGCGCACGGGCACGGGCAACATGTACATCACCGTCACCGTAGAAGTCCCCGCGCGGCTGACGAAGGAACAAAAGCAGCAGCTCGAGGCCTTCGACGCAGGCACGGACATGCGGCAGACGGGCAAGATGCGCGCCTTCCGCGACAACATGCAGGCGATGTACGGCATCGACCCCTACAAAAAATGACAGGAACATGCGGAACGCCCCGCGGCATGCAGCCGCGGGGTATCTTTTTGCCCCTTTTAAGGCCGCAGCGCGCCCTGCAAACCGAATGATACCGAAATGTAAAAGGGTTGATACTTGCACAGCGGGGGTGCCTGTGTTATACTCTGTATGTCGGATATCTTATGGAAGGAGGGAAAAGACATGAAAAGACAGGGCAGATCGAAAAGGACTGCCTTCTTTGCACTGGCCGCCGTGTGCCTGTGCGCGGCGCTGCTCTTTTTCTGCGCCTGTTCGCGGGGAGGCACCGTGGCGCCTTTGGTGTCGCTCGCGGAGGACGGCATCATCGGCGACGAGGACGTCAGAAACATCGCTGCACTGCGCAGCGGTCGTTTGCAGATCGTTACGGGATATGATGAAGGCGGCGAGCCGATTTTGGAGGGCGTCGCAGATTACAGCGCCGCTCCCTCCGACCAACTTTCGGAAGAGCAACAGGCAGGGCTGCTGCGCGACTTCGCGCGATTTATCGAAGAACGGTTCGAGGCGGCGCGTGTCGACTGTGAAGTGACGGAAAGCAGGGTCATCGTTTATTATGGAACATACGGCGGCTATGCCGTCGCCGAGGTAGAATTTGCCGCCGCAGGCTTGTCCCTGTCGGAGGAGATGACCGACCTCGTCATTTCCGATTATTACTTCGGGAAGATCGCGGGCGATCGCCTGCTCGTCGCATGGGCGGCTGCCTGAGCCGTTAAAGGGAGGGAGACGTTGATGATCCAAGTCGAACATTTGTCAAAAATATACAATAGCGGCAGCAACGCAGTAAAGGCGTTGAACGATGTCAGTTTTACTCTCCCCTCATCCGGGCTCGTCTTTATTCTGGGCAAGAGCGGCTGCGGCAAAACGACGCTTTTAAATCTTCTCGGCGGGATGGACAGCCCGACGGAAGGAGACATCCGCGTCAACGGCCGCTCGATCGTAACAAAAAAGGAAACAGACCTCGACGCCTATCGAAGAAGCAGCGTGGGGTTTGTTTTTCAGGAGTTTGATCTTTTGGAAAACTACACGGTCGGCTCGAATGTTTCGCTCGCTTTACAGCTGCAAAACAGAAAGGCGACGCGCCAAGAAGTCGATGACGTGCTGCGCCGCGTGGAGCTCGTCGGCGGCGACGGCAAAACATTGTATGACAGAAAGATCGCACAGCTTTCCGGCGGGCAGAAGCAGCGGGTAGCGATCGCGCGCGCCCTTATCAAAGAGCCGGAGATCATTCTCGCCGACGAACCGACGGGCGCGCTGGACAGCGAAACGAGCGCTTCTTTATTTACGTTGCTCAAAGGGCTTTCACAAAACAAACTGATCGTCGTCGTATCGCATGACAGGGAAAATGCCGAACGGTACGGAGACAGAATCATCGAACTGAAAGACGGAGAGATCGTTTCCGACAAAGAGACGTGCGAAGAAAGAACTGTAACCGTACATCCGGTCAGGATCGAACGGAAAGGGCGTTTGCCGTTTGCCCGCGTTTTGACGATGGGGCTTGCAGGCTTTCGCAAAAAAACGCTTCGCTTGGTGCTTTCCGTCATCCTGGCAGTCTTTTCGCTGACGATCTTCGTCTTTTCGCTCTCCGCCCTGAATGCAGACGTCATCCTGTCCGAACTGAAAACATCGTACGACAACGGCGCGCAAACGGTAACGCTTACCGCCTATGTACAATATACGGAAACCGTCGAATATTCAAACGGAAGGTCTTTCAAGCGTGAAGACGAGCACGATTATATATTCAGTGAGGAACAGCTTGCTGCATTGCAGGAACAGACGACTATTTATCCGATTCTGGAAATGGAAAAGGGATCGACTGCCGGCGAATATTTGGATAAAGATGACTTGACAAACAATCAGAGGCTAAATCCTTATCTGTATTTTTCGGCAAGTTTTATTCCGAGATATGTCGTCGTCGATGAAAATACAGCGGCAGAAGATTTGGGCTTTTCCGCTGTTACAGAGGACAGCCGCCTGCCGCAGACATCCGAAGAGATCGCCGTTACAGACTATCATGCCGATCTGTTCATGCGTTTCGGCTATCGAAACGGAAAAAACGGCGCTGTGCAGCAGATCGGTTCCGCCGAAGATCTGATCGGCAAAACGATTTACGGCCGAACGATCGTCGGCGTTTATTCTACCGAAGAAAGCCTCGCATGGTTAAAGCAGTACGACAAGGATTTCGACGGCGTTTATTTGGGCAACTATTCAGATGATGCTTATGTGGACGTGGACCGATATTTCTTCGACTGGTCGCGCGGCGATCATATGATCAAAACGGCACTGATCGGCAGTGAAGGTCTGGAAATGCCGGAAATCTCAAAAGTTTTATACCGTCTGACAGGCAACGCAGGGAATGATAAAAAACTGATCGAAAGTATTTTCTATCACGACAATACCGTTGAGAAGACGGAAACAATGACGTATTATTACAGCAGAGACAACAGTGTTCTGGTAAGTTCGGCTTATTCCGGGTTTACTGCGGCCGCGTGGATGTTTACCGATGAAATGTTTCTGACGCCGGCGTTGATCATCGGGATCGTCGTCGCAATATTCAGCGCCTTACTCTTGATGAATTTCCTGCTCGTCACGACCGAAGCAAGAAAACGAGAGATCGGTATTCTGCGGGCATTGGGCGCAAGCAAGATGGATACGATCAATATTTGTCTTGCAGAGAGCGCGATCATCGGCGTAACAGACTTCGTCTTATCTTTGATCGCAGGGTCGATCGCCTGTCTGATCATCAACCGGATATTCCGGTTCTATCTGTTCGGCATCGGCATTCTGCCCGCGATCTGCCTTTTCCTGCTCTGCTTCGGAACGGTCGCCCTCGCAACGGTCTTGCCCGCGATGAAAACGGCGCGGAAAAAGCCGGTCGATATCTTACGGGAGGCATGACACAGAGTCCGCCCCTCCGCGCAGTCCGCGCGGAGGGGCGTTTGCATGCGCCCCGCGATCGGCGGGCGCAAAAAGATTGACGAAACGCACAAAAACGGGTACAATAGAAGCAACGACGCGAGCGGGAGTAAAAAGAGATGAAATTCATAGAATTGACCGTGCACACGACGACGGAGGGCAGCGAGCTGGTCGCCGACATCCTCTGGAACTATACGAACTACGGCGTCACCGTCTGCGACGTCAACGACATCATCGCCCTGCAAAGGGACAAGAGCACCTTCTGGGACTACATGGACGACGATCTGACCCAAAAACGGGAGGACGTGCTCGTCAAATGTTACCTCCCGCTGGACATCGCGGAGGAGAACATCCGCTCCGTCCGCGCCGACCTCGACCTCCTCGCCGAGCGCAGCGCGGGCTTTATCGCCCTCGGCACGCTGGAAACGGCCCGCCGCGAGATCGAGGGGGACGATTGGATCGACGTGTGGAAAAAGCACTTCCGCCCCCTGCACATCGGCGGCAGGGTGGTCGTCTGCCCCGAGTGGATCAAATACAGCCCCGCGGAAGGGGAGGTCGTCGTCCTGCTCGACTCCAACATGGCCTTCGGCACGGGCGAGCACGAAACGACGTCCATGTGCCTCGAACTGCTGCAAAAATATCTGAAAGAAGGGGACACGATGATCGACGTCGGCTGCGGCAGCGGCATTCTGGGCATCGCGGGCGTAAAGCTGGGCGCGCGCTTCGCGTACATGACGGACATCGACTACGTCGCCGTCTCCAGCGCGGCGCACAACGCCGCCCTCAACGGCGTGGAGGAGAAGGTGCGCATCGACCTCTCCGACCTCTTGGAACATGCAGAAGTGCGCGGCGAGGTCATGACGGCGAACATCACGGCGGATATCCTCTGCCGCCTTTCCGAAAGCATTCCCAAAAACCTGAAGGAGGGCGGTACCCTCATCCTGAGCGGCATCATCCAGCCCAAATTGCAGCAGGTCATTTCCGCATACGAGGGGATCGGGCTGACCCTCCTCGAACAGCGCCAAAAAGGGGAGTGGTTCGCGCTGGCGTTTGAGAAATAGTTCGCGAAAGAGGATTTGCGAGGTTTTACCATGGCAACGACGCGCAGATTTTTCACTGACCATATCGGCAGCACCGCCACCCTCACGGGCGACGAATTTTCGCACGCGAAGAACGTGCTGCGCCTCAAAGAGGGGGACGAGGTCGTCCTCATCGACGGCAGCGGCAGCGAGTACGACGCCGTCATCTGCGAGGTGGCAAAGCGGGAAATGCGCTGCAACGTGCTGCACTGCCGCCCCTCCGACAAAGAGCCAAAGACGCCCGTCAGGCTGCTGATCGGCGCGCTGAAAGGGGACAAGACGGAGCTCGTCGTGCAGAAGGCGACGGAGCTGGGCGTCGCGGAGATCGCCGTCTTTTCCTCCCGCTATTGCAGCGCGTACATGAACGAAAACAAGCTCGAGCGACTCGCCAAGGTCGCGCGAGAGGCGGCAAAGCAGTGCCTGCGCGCCTCCGTTCCGCGGGTGGAGTATTTCTCCTCCCTCGAGGAGGCGCTCGCCTCCTGCGGCGGCTGCGAAAACAAGCTGTTCGCCTGCGAGTTTGCCGAAAAGACGGACGCAGATCTGCGCGCCCTTCGCGGCTCCTGCGCCTTGGTCGTGGGCAGCGAGGGCGGCTTTTCGCCCGAAGAATTCGAGTCGGCGCGCGCCGCCGGCTTTGCGGGCGTCACCCTCGGCAGGCGCATCCTGCGCGCGGAGACCGCCGCCATCGCCTTTACGTCCGTCGCGATGTTTCTGCTCGGAGAGCTGGGAGGGGAGAGTTGAAGCGAATGTCGGCACTGATTTGCCGAATGCTTTCGGCTCAAAAAAGAGGGTGAATTTTCGCCCTTATATAAAAGGAGAAGCCCCAAAGAGGGCGAAAAGAGGGAGAAAACGCCGCAGAAAAACGCGCAGCGTCTGAACGGCGGTGTCTCAATTTTTAAATTTCTCGCGCAAGCAGAACCGCGCTTCTGCGGCAGCGCACCCTCATTTGCGCGCGAGCGCTCTTGCAGGAAAGGTGAAGCCGCGCGATTATTAAATATGCGTGCCCTTAATCATCGCGCGGCGAGGAAAACCTCCGCTGTCTCGCCAAAAGGGCGAGCAGCGGGGTTGTCCTCAAAATCGGATGCTTTTGTTTCATCAGCTTGAAACAAAAGCAACGAGTATAGGTGTTTTATGAAAGCTGTCGTATTTACCCTCGGCTGTAAGGTCAACGGCTGCGAGAGCGGCTCGCTGCTGCGCGGCCTCGCCGAGCGGGGGTGGGAGGTCTCGGACGAGCTCGTTCCCGCCGACCTGTACATCCTCAATACCTGCGCCGTCACGGGCGAGGCGGAAAAAAAGAGCCGTCAGGCGGTGGCGCGCATCCGCGCCGTCGCTCCGCACGCACGCATCGCCGTGTGCGGCTGTGCCGCCGAGCGCGACCCTTCGGCGTTTTCCGAAAAGGAGAACGTCTTCCTCGTCACGGGCGCGCGGCAGAAAGGGGAGATCCTCTCCCTGCTCGACACCGCCTGCACGGGCGTGCATCTGGACGAGCGCGACGCCGCCTACGACGAGATGCCCGCGCCCGTCTCTCTGAAGGCGCGCGCCTTCGTCAAGATCCAGGACGGCTGCAACAACTTCTGCTCCTACTGCATCATTCCCTACCTGCGCGGTCGCTCGCGCTCGCGCACGGTGGAGAGCGCCGCCGCGGAGATCCTCGCCTGCCGCGCGGAGGAAGCGGTCATCACGGGCATCGATGTCTCCTCCTATCGCGACGGCGCGCGCACCCTCGCGGACCTTTTGCTCGCCGTCAGAGATGCCCCCGCGCGCATCCGCCTCGGCTCCCTCGAGGTGGGCGTCATCGACGAGGCCCTCCTTTCCGCCGCGAAGCAGGTGCGCGACTTCGCCCCGCATTTCCACCTCTCCCTGCAGAGCGGGTCGGACGCGGTGCTGAAAAAGATGAACCGCCACTACACGCGGGAAGACTACCTCGCGCGCGTGCGGCTGATCCGCAGCCATTTCCCGGACGCGGCGATCACGACGGACGTCATCGCAGGCTTTCCCGGCGAGACGGAAGGGGACTTTGCGGACACCCTCGACCTCTGCCGCAGGGCGCGCTTTTCGCAGATACACTGCTTCGCGTACAGCCGCCGCGCGGGCACCAACGCCGCAAAGCTGAAAGAGCTGCCCGCAGAGGTCAAAAAGCGCCGCCTGCACGCGCTGCTCTCGCTTGCGGAGGAGCTGCGCCGCGTATACGAGGCGGACTATATCGGCAGGACGCTCGAGCTCGTCCCCGAAGAGATGTGCGGCGGATACACCGTCGGCTATTCCGAAAACTACATCCGGCTGTACGTCGGGGGCGAGGTGCGCGGCAGAACGCGCGTAAAGGCGGTCGCCCCGCATGCCGACGGCCTTCTCGCGCAGGTCATAAAAGAATAAAAGCGGGGCGCCGCCCCGCCGAAGATAAAGGAGAACGCTATGGAAAACTGTATTTTCTGCAAGATCATCGCAGGGGAGATCCCTTCGAACAAGGTGTATGAGGATGAAGACATGCTCGCCTTCAGGGATATCAATCCCCAGGCAAAGGTACACGTGCTCGTCGTGCCCAAGTCGCATTTTGCCACCCTCGCCGAAATGAGCGAGGCGCAGAGCGAGCTCGTGCGCAAGTGCCTCGTGAAGATCCCCGCGATCGCCGCCTCCCTGGGGCTTGCGGACGGCTACCGCCTCATAGTCAACCAGGGCAAGGACGCCGGCCAGACGGTGCATCACCTGCACATCCACATCCTCGGCGGCCAGAACATGGGCGAGAAGATGCTCTGATCTCCGCCCGAAAAAGGGAAAAGAGGGCCCCCGCGGCGTGCCGCGGGGGCCTCTGCCTTGCGCGCCTTATGCGCGGAGGGCGTCTTTGCAGCGCTTGATGCGCTTTTTGACGGGGTGGCACCAGAAGATGGAGACCAGCCACAGCAGTACCCAGCAGACGCCGGAGACGATCGTCAGGCTGGAAACGCTCACCGCGGGCAGGATCGTGGCGACCTGCTCGGGCAGGATGCCCGCCTGCGGCAGCGCGGAAAGGGCGATCATGGGGAGCAGGAAAAAGAGGAGGCAGGGGATCGCGCCCGTCAGCTTGACGTACCACATCCCCACCTTCTTGTTGGGGAGGAAAATGTGCAGCAGCGCCAGGAGCGCGAGCAGTGCCCACAGCCCCGCAAAGACGAGGATGCCGACGGAGATTCCCATGCAAACGGTGCGTATCGTCTGCACGGTCTCCTCGTCCATCTCGTCGACGACGGAACCGGGGTCGGAGAGCATGGAAAGCAGGTCTCCCATGCCGCCCTCCGTCTCTTCCGCGCCCTCTTCTCCGCCGCCCGTAAAGGCGTCGATCAGGTTGGCGGTGTCGAAGGGCTTCGTCCCGTCCTCGGTCATGGCGCCGATCATCGAGTCGTACGATTCCATCGCGCTTTGCAGCTGCTCCTCCGTCGGGGCCACGTTCAGCTGTGCGAGGAAGGCGGGCAGCGCGGCTTCAAAGTCGCTGCGTGCCCCGGCGAGATCCTGCGCGTTCAGCTTTTCGATGACGGAGGCAAACTCCTCCGTGCTGACGGAAGAGGGGTCGACCCCGCCGATCTCCACGCCCGAAGCCCCCATGACCGTCGCGCCGAGCATGGCGGGCATGACCTGTTCGCTCAGTTCGTTCACGACGGAAACGAGGTCTCCCGCAGCGCTGTCGATAAAGGCGCGCAGCCCCTCCCTGCCCTCCGAAAAGGCGGCGCCGAACAATTCCGTCGGCTGCAGGGTCACGCCGACGTCGATGTCGACGTCCTTGAGCAGAAAGGCGTACTGCGCGGAGATCTCCTCCGCGTCCGCGCCGCTCCCTTCACTCCCTTCGCTCCCTTCGGACATCGCGTCCGAGATCAGCTGCCCCGTGCCCTCGTCCAGATGCACGGAAATGCCGAGCAGGGGCATGAACAGCAGAGAGAACGCCGCAAAGAGGGAGAGGAGCACGATGGCGATGTTTGGCAAAACCAACTTCCCGTGCAGCCTCTTGTGCTCTTCGCGCAGATCTTCCGCCGAGAGAGAGCTGTAATTCGTCTTCATAGTTACCTCCCGCTGTATATATAGTATATATGCCATAGTATAGTGCAAGATGAAATATTTGTCAAGGGCTTTTTCAAAAAATTTTCCGCTTTTTCCGCGCCGGGCGTGCGTGTACGCGGAATGGCGCGCGCGTTCCGCCCGTTTTGTACCGGCCTCCGCTTTTCGGGGCGGAGAAAAAATTGCCTGCATGCACTTGACAGCTGCGCCGGCGCGTGTTACAATGCAGGCAAAGGAGGGGAAGATCCTATGAAAAGAAAATGGTTTTCCTTCGCGGCAGCGCTCTGTGCGGCGCTGTGTGCGGCATTTTTCGCCGCCTGCGGCGGCGGAGAGGGGTCTGGCGGCCGGACCGGCGATCCCGCAACGTATTCGATCGCCGCGGAACGGTCGGAAGAGTACACGCTGACCCCGAGCAAGACGTCCGCCGCGGCGGGCGAGGAGATCACCGTTAAAGCGGAGAGCAACGATCCCGACAAGTACATAGCGGGCGTCACTTTTAACGGCGCCGCCTGCGAAGAAGAGGAGGAGTGCTATTCCTTCACCATGCCCGCGGCAAACGTCACCCTCGCCGCGCAGACGGAGCGGTATGTGGAAGTGCTCGATGACGGGCAGTATTCCCTCTCGGAGCCTGCATCCGCGGTGATAGCGGTGAACTCCGGGGAAGCGACCATGCGCATCGACTTCTCGCAGAGGGTCTGGAATGCCGAGTGCGAGGCGGTATCGACGAACGAGGCGGTCGTCCCGCAGGCGGCGATCTCTGCGGAAGTTCATTTTGCAGACGGTACGCAGGCAGACTATGCGACCGTCACCGTCGACACTGCCCTGATAACGGCGGGCAGCACATGGTTCAGGGTGACCCTCGGCAGCCCCAATTCCTCTTCGTACGGCGGAGAGCTGCTTTTTAAGGTCACCGTCGGGGAAGAAGTCGTCGAGTGGAACGAAACGCTCGTCTTTGACGTGCAGGATCTGACAGACGACCTCGGATATGACGAAAACGTATCCTATGAAGTGCTGCTGTATCCCGAAAACACCGCCGATTATACGACCTTCGAAGATCTGTCCGTGCAGGACGGGAAGATCGCCGTCGCCATCAGATACCGTCCGGGCGTGCGCTACCGCCTCTCTTTCCGCGCCATTGTGGAAGGGACGTATCGCTTTCATACCCTTTTGGAAGCGGTGGGGCAGGGCTCGACCGCCGCGGGGCTGAACCAATACAGGAACGGGGTACTGACGTTCTCCGACGAGGGCGTCGCGCTGAACATCACCGTTTCAAAAGACTATACGACCAATTGAAAAGGCGGCAGAGGGGCGCCCCGCGGGCGCCCCTTTTTTTGTTGTAAATTTTTCCGCAGGGAGATAAAACGGCTTGACATTTTTCTCCCTTTCGTATAAAATATATAGCGTTGACTAACTGCTTTGGGCGAAGGAGGGTTGAGAGGAATGTCTACGATCAGAGTCGGAGAAAACGAGTCGATTGACAGCGCGCTGCGCCGTTTCAAGAGAAAGTGCTCCCGCGACGGCATCATCGGAGATCTTCGCCGTAAAGAACATTACGAGAAGCCTTCCGTGAGAAAGAAGAAGAAGTCGGAAGCCGCTCGCAAGAGAAGCAACAAGAACTGAAAACACAAAAGCCTGTTATTGTGAGATAGCGGGCTTTTTTGTTTGCGAAAAATGGTGCATCGCGGCACAAAAGCGCGAACGGCGCGGCCGCGCGCGAAAGGAGAGGAAACATGGCAAACGCAGAGAGGAGCTTCCGCAGTATCGCGCGGGAGGCGAAGGCGCGCCTCAAAAGCGGGTTCTGGCAGAACTGCAAGAGCGAGCTTTCGGGCGACGTCGCGCGGGCGAAGGAGAGCGGCATTTCGGAGAGCCGCGCGGGCAGGTACTTCGCGGGCAAGGTGACCTGCTCCATCCGCGGCGGCGAGGACGACGCCTTTTACGAAAAGGTGCGGGCCCTGCTCCTCTCCGAGGGCGAGGTGTCCGACGCCATCGGCAGGCTGACCGACCACGCCGTTTACGACACGCTCTCCTATGAAGAGAAGCAGCGCTACACCCTGTCCCTTTCCGAGCGTTACCTGCGCGCGCTCGAGCGGTTCAGGCGCGAGCGCGAGTTTGAGAAATAGGGCGCTGCCCGCAGCGCCGCGCCCGCCGCAGGCAGCTTTGGGCGCGGCGCGTTTTTTCACGCCTTCTCCCTTGCCCTTTGCGCGCGTTTGTGGTATAATAGGAAGAACAATGGGCGGCGGGGGAGCCGCGGGCGGCAGGGGCGCCTTCCTCCGCAGAGAAGAGGTCCCCGCATACGGAAAGAAAAATGAACGACATACTTGCAAAACTCAACGAAGAACAGTTAAAGCCGGTCACCGATACCGAGGGCGCGGTGCTCGTGCTCGCGGGCGCGGGCAGCGGCAAGACGCGCGTGCTCACCTCGCGCATCGCCTACCTCGTCGAGGAGAAGGGCGTCTACCCCTCCTCCGTGCTCGCCATCACCTTCACCAACAAGGCGGCGAACGAGATGCGCGAGCGCCTCTCCGCCATGGTAGACGGCAGCGAAAGCATGTGGATCTGCACCATCCACAGCATGTGCGTGCGCATCCTGCGCATGTATGCCGACCGCCTCGGCTACAACAAAAACTTTTCCATCTACAGCGAAACGGAGCGCGCCGCCGTCATTAAAAAGTCCTTTCAGGAATGCGGCTTCGATGACGAAAAGCTGCTCAAAAACGTCAAGTTCCACATCGCCAACGCCAAGATGCTGGGGCAGAGCCCGGAAGAGTATGCGAAAAACAACGCCGATCAGCGCGGCATAGGGGACATCTGCGCCGTCTATGCCGCCTATTGCGAACACCTGAAAAAGAACAACGCCCTCGATTTCGACGACCTTCTCAACGAGGCGCTGCGCCTGCTGGAGACGGATAAGGACGCCCTCGAATACCTCTCCGGCAAGTTCCGCTACATCCACGTCGACGAATTTCAGGATACCAACCGCGTGCAGTACGAGATCATCCGCCTGCTCTCCACCGTGCACGGCAACCTCTTCGCGGTGGGAGACGACGACCAGAGCATCTACGGCTGGCGGGGGGCAAAGCTGGAAAACATCCTCGGCTTTGAAAAGGATTTCCCCGGCGCCAAGGTGTACAAGCTCGAGCGCAACTACCGCTCCACCAAAAACATCCTCAAGCTCGCCAACGCCGTCATCCGCAACAACGGCCGCCGTAAAGACAAGCAGCTGTGGACGCAGAACGGCGAGGGGGAGGAGGCGCAGTACTACCAGGCGGAGACGGAGACGGACGAGGCGCTGTACGTCGCCCGCCGCATCAATGACCTGATGAACAGGGAGGGGTACTCCTTTTCCGACTTCGCCGTGCTCATGCGCATCAACGCGCTCACCCGCTCGTACGAGCAGGAGTTCGCCAAGTACGGCGTGCCGTACAAGGTGTTCGGAGGCTTCCGCTTCTACGAGCGCAAGGAGATCAAGGACCTGCTCGCCTACCTGCGCATCGTCAACAATCCCTTTGACAGCGAGGCGGTCACCCGCGTCATCAACGTGCCCAAGCGCGGCATCGGCGCTCGCACGGTGGAGGTGCTCGAGCAGTACGCCCGCGAGACCGACCTCTCCGTCTACGACGCCGTCCTCGACGCGGAAGAGCTTCCCCTCAACGCGGGCAGCAAGCAGAAGGTGCGCGCCTTCGCTTCCCTGCTCAAAGAGCTCGTGCTCAAGGGCGCGGAGATGAGTGCCGACGAGCTGGTGCGCGACGTCATCAACGATAC
The DNA here is from genome assembly GCA_949297575.1 of uncultured Bacillota bacterium. GTDB lineage: Bacteria > Bacillota > Clostridia > Christensenellales > Borkfalkiaceae > Borkfalkia. The sequence continues at coordinate 59,015 of CASFTB010000005.1, forward strand.
CGGCATGCTCTCCATGTATGCCGACGATTCCGACGAATCCATCAATAAAAAGGCGAACATCGACGAGTTTGTCAACTCCGTAGACGAATTCTGCCGCATGAACAAGGGGGCGACCCTCTCCGACTTCCTCAACCAGGTCACGCTGAGTTCGGACACCGACGAGATGGACGAGAGCAGCTACGTCACCCTCGCCACCGTGCACTCCGTCAAGGGGCTGGAATTCAAGGTCGTATTCGTCGTCGGCATGGAAGAGAACGTCTTCCCCGTCTCCCGCGCCGCCTACGACGACAACGAGCTGGAAGAGGAGCGCCGCCTCCTGTACGTCGCCATCACGCGGGCGGAGGAGCGGCTGTTCTTCACCCGCTCCAGGAGCCGCTACCTCTACGGCGAGCGCAGCATGACGCTGCCCTCGCGCTTCATGGGCGAGCTCGCCTCCGTCATGAAGGTCGAGGAACCGCCCGCGAGCAACTATACCTACCGCACCGCTCCCGCCTACGGCGGCCGCCCGTACGGCGCTCCGTACGGCGGGTACGGGGCGCGGCGCACCTTCTCGCGCAGCCGCGATGCAGACGAAGAAGAGTTCGGCTACCGCAGCGACCTCCCGCCCGAAGAGACGCGCTCCTCCTCCTTTTCTGCGGGCGCGGGGTACCGCCGCGCGCAGAGCGGCGCGGGCAGGTCGCCCTCTCCCGCCAAAGATTACGCCGCCTTCCGCACGGGCGTCAAGGTGCGCCATCCCAAGTTCGGCGAGGGGCTCATCATCTCCACGCGCGGGGAGGGGAGCGCCAAGGTCGCAAACATCAGTTTCCCCGGTCTCGGCATCAAGACGCTCTCCCTGCAGATCGCCCCGCTGACCATCGTAAAATAGGGAGGACAGGGCAACCATGGACGAAAAACGCGACAACGTATCCGAAGAAATGCGCACATTGGTCGATACCCTCAACCGCTGGGGGCACGAATACTATGTGCTGGACGCGCCCTCCGTTCCGGACGCGGAGTACGACAAGGCGTACGCCCGCCTGCAGCGGCTGGAACGGGAGAGCGGCGTCCGCCTCTTCGATTCTCCCACCCGCAGGGTGGGGGGCGAGCCCGTCAAGACGTTCGCCCGCCACGCGCACATCGCGCGGCTGTACAGCCTCGACAAGGCAGTCACGGAGGACGAGCTGGACGCCTTCTTCACCCGCGTCTCCAAGGCGGGGGAAAGCGCGTACACCGTCGAGTACAAGCTGGACGGGCTGACCATGTGCCTCACCTACGAGGGCGGCAGGTTCGTCCGCGCCGCCACCCGCGGCAACGGCGTCGAGGGGGAGGACGTGACGGCGCAGGTGCTCACCATGCACTCCTTTCCCCTCACGGTGAGCTATAAAGGCACGCTGGAGGTCAAGGGGGAGGCGATCATCCGCCTTTCCGTGCTCGCCGAATACAACAGGACCGCCGCAGAGCCCCTCAAAAACGCGCGCAACGCGGCGGCGGGCGCGGTGCGCAACCTCGACCCCGCAGTCACCGCCTCGCGCCGGCCGGAGATCCTCTTTTACGACGTCAACTACATGTCCGAGCCCTTCCTCTCCACGCAGGAAGAGGCATTCGCGTTTTTGCAGCGGGAGGGGTTCAAGACCTTCGGCCACCGCCTCTGCCGCACCCCGCAGGAGGTCAGGGAGGCCATCGACGACATCGAGGTGACCCGCAAGTCCATCGACGTGCTCACGGACGGCGCCGTGGTCAAGGTCAACGACTTTTCCCTGCGCGAAAAGCTGGGCTATACCGACAAGTTCCCCCGCTGGGCGATCGCCTACAAGTTCGAGGCGGAGGAGGCGGAAACGGTGGTGCGCGAGGTGCGCTGGCAGGTGGGCAGGACGGGCAAGCTGACCCCGCTCGCCGTCGTCGACCCCGTCGAGCTCGCGGGCGCTACGGTGCGCAGGGCGACGCTCAACAACATCGGCGACATCCGCCGCAAGGACGTGCGCATCGGCTCCACCGTGCTCATCCGCCGCAGCAACGAGGTCATCCCCGAGATCTTGGGCGCGGTCAGCCATACGGGGGAGAGCGTGCAGATCGCCCCGCCCGAGCGGTGCCCGTACTGCGGCGCAGCGCTGTACGAGGAGGGGGCGAACCTCTTCTGTCCGGACCGCGCCTGCCGCCCGCGCGTGGCAGCGCAGCTCTCCAACTTTGCCGGCAAGGGAGGGATGGACATCGAGGGCTTTTCGGAGATGACGGCGTACCTCTTCTACGACAAGCTGAACGTGCGCCGCTGTTCCGACCTGTACTTTCTGGATAAGAAGGCGCTCTCCGAGCTGGAGGGTTTCGGCGCGAAAAAGGTGCGCAACCTGCTCTCCGCCATCGAGGGCAGCAAAAACGTCCCCCTCGAAAATTTCCTCTTCGCCCTCGGCATCGGCGGCATCGGCAAAGTCGCCTCCCGCGACCTCGCGGAGCGCTTCGGCAGCGTGCAGGCGCTCTCGGAGGCGACGGCGGAGCAGCTGGTGGAGATGGAGAACATCGGCGAAAAGACGGCGGCGAACATCGTCGGCTGGTTCGCCGACGAAGAGAATGCGGCGGAAGTTTCCCGCCTGCTCTCCGCGGGCATCCGTCCGTACGTGAAGGCGCGCGTATCGGAGGGCGCGTTCGCGGGGCAGAGCGTCGTGCTCACGGGCACCCTCGCCTCCATGAAGCGCGGCGACGCACAGGCGAAGATCGAGGCGCTGGGCGGCGTCTGCCAGAGCGCCGTCACCTCCAAAACGACGCTCGTCGTCGCGGGAGAGGCGGCCGGCAGCAAGCTCGCAAAGGCGCAGGCACTGGGCATCAGGGTCATCGGAGAAGAAGAATTTCTGAAAATCCTCTCCGAAAGCGTTTCCGCCCCCTCCGCAGACGCAAAATAGCTTGAAATTTTTTGCGGTTTCTGCTATAATAAATTTCGCTCGGAGAATTTGTTTTAAGCCGATAAAACAAATTTCACGAGGAGGGTATTATGTTCAGCATGACCGGTTACGGAAAAGGGGAATACAAAGAGGGCGGCATCGAGCTGACCGTCGAGATCAAGACGGTCAACAACCGCTATCTCGACGTCTCCGTCAAGGGGGCGAAGGTCTTCGCCGCCTACGAGGAGGCGCTGCGCGCGCAGATCCGCGAAAAGCTGACCCGCGGCCATGCAGACGTGTATATCAACTACGTGGATAAGCGCGAGCGCGCAAAGACGCTGTACGTAGACGAGGGCGCTGCCCGCAGCTGGTACGGCGCGGCGCAGCGGCTCAAGGCGCTCTTCCCCGCCATACCCGACGACTTCACGCTGACGGCGCTCCTGCGCTGCGGCGACGTCGCCCGCCCCGAAGAGGCGCAGGGGGCAGACGAGGCGCTCTTTTCCGCCCTGCGCACGGCGCTCTCCGCCGCGCTCGACAGCCTCAACGCCATGCGCGCGCGGGAGGGAGAAAAGCTCGCCGCCGACATGCTTTCCCGCATGGACACGGTGGAAAAGCTGGTCGCAGACATCTCCGGGCGCGCCCCGCTCGTCGCGCAGAATTATCGCGACAGGCTGGCAGAACGCATGAAGGAGGTGCTCGCCGGCGTCGAGTTCGACGAGGCGCGTCTTCTGACCGAGGTCGCCGTCTTTGCAGACAGGTCTAACATCGACGAAGAGCTGACCCGCCTGCGCTCGCACATCTCGCAGTTCCGCGCCATCTGCGCCGAAGAGCGCGTGGGCAGAAAGCTCGACTTTCTCGTCCAGGAATTCAACCGCGAGGCGAACACGATCTGCTCCAAGAGCAACGACATCGCCGTCACGAACAGCGGCCTCGCCCTCAAAAACGAGATCGAAAAGATCCGCGAACAGGTACAGAACGTAGAATAAGCGCGGAAGAAAAGAGCAAATAATTTTTCAGGAGACAGAAATATGATCAACGAACCGGTAGTAGACAGGCTTGTAGAGAAACTGGGGACGGACGGACGGCCCGCCTCCCGCTATGCGCTGTGCGTCGTGGTCGCCAAGCGCGCCCGCCAGATCATCGATCAAGAGCAGAACCAGGGCATCCACGAGCTGCCCGGCGGCGTCAAGGAGATCGCCCTCGCCTGCCACGAGATCGTCTCGGGCAAGCTGACGATGGTCAATGACTGATCTTTCGGCAACACAGCCCCGTCCGCGGGGCATACGGAACACGCTCCGCCTTCGGTCGGGGCTTTTCGTTTTCTTTCGGAGCGGCGCATGACGGCGGAAGTGATCGTAGACATCGCCCACAGCGAGGTCGATAAAATTTTTGAATACACCGCCGCAGAGGGCGTAAAGGAGGGCTGCCGCGTACGCGTGCCCTTCGGCGGCCGCACGGTGGACGGGTACGTCATGCGGATCAAGGAGGGGAGCGATTTCGACCCCTCCAAACTGAAGGCGGTCGCCTGCGTCGTAGACGAGCCGCTCACCGCGGAATGTCTCTCCCTCGCGCGCGCCCTCTCGGCGCGCTATCACTGCCCGATGGCGCAGGTGCTGCGCCTCTTCCTGCCCGCGGAGATGCGCCGCGGCGCCGTGCGCGAACTGTATAAAAACGTCGCCGTGTTCGTCCGCGAAGCGGAGATCCCCGCCCGCGCGAAGTCGCAGGCGGCGGCGCTCGCCTTCTTGCGGGAGCGCGGCCGCTTCCCGTACACCGAATACAGGGAAAAATTCGGAGATGGCGCCGTGCGCGCCCTTCTCTCGCGCGGGGCGGTGCGCCTGGAAAAGGAGCGGGTCAACCGCACGCCGCTCAGGGGCGCGGCAGAGGGCGCCCCGCGCGAGCTGACGCCCGCCCAGCGCGCGGCGATCGCCGCCATCGAGGGCAGCGAAAAGGGCGAGCATCTCCTGCACGGCGTAACCGGCAGCGGAAAGACGGAGATCTACCTCACCCTCATCGCCGACGCGATCGCGCGTGGCAGGAGCGCCATCTTCCTCGTGCCCGAAATTTCCCTCACGCCGCAGATGTTCGCGCAGCTGCGCGCCCGTTTCGGCGACGCGGCCGCCATCCTGCACAGCGGCCTCTCCGCGGGGGAAAAGTTCGACGAATGGCAGCGCCTGCGCTCGGGCGAAGCGAAGATCGCCATCGGCGCCCGCAGCGCCGTGTTCGCGCCCGTCGAAAACGTCGGCGTCATCGTCGTAGACGAGGAGCATGACGGCAGCTATCAGAGCGAGAACAGCCCGCGCTACGCCGCGGCGGAAGTGGCGCGGCTGCGCGCCGCGTACAACGGCTGTAAGCTGGTGCTCGGCAGCGCCACTCCCTCGGTGGAGACCTACCGCCGCGCCGAAACGGGAGAGATCGGCCTCGTCGAACTGCCCGACCGCATCAACGCCCGCCCCCTTCCCGAGATCCTCATCGCAGACATGCGCCGCGAGGTGCGCAGGGGCAACAATTCGCCCTTCTCCGCGCAGCTGCGCGAAGAGCTGGAAACCTGCCTCTCGCAGGGCAACCAGGCGATCGTCTTCCTCAACCGCCGCGGCTTCGCGCAGAGCGTCGTCTGCCGCGAGTGCGGCGCCGTCGTCAAGTGCGCGCAGTGCGACGTTTCCCTGACCTACCACAGCGAAGAACACTGCCTCAAATGCCATTATTGCGGCGCGAGCTATAAGATGCTCGCCGCCTGCCCGGAATGCGGTTCGGTGCACCTGAGCTATACGGGCACGGGCACGCAGAAGGTGGTGGGGGAGCTGAAAAAGCTGTACCCCGCCGCGCGCATCCTGCGCATGGACGTAGACACGACGAGCGGCAAGGAGGGGCATTACCGCATCCTCAAAAAGTTTGCGGACCGCGAGGCGGACATCCTCGTCGGCACGCAGATGATCGCCAAGGGGCACGACTTCCCCGCCGTCACCCTCGTCGGCATCCTCGATGCAGACATGAGCCTGCACTTCTCCGATTACCGCAGCGGCGAGCGCACCTTCCAGCTCATCACCCAGGTCTCCGGCCGCAGCGGCCGAGGGCAGGAGAAGGGGCGGGTGGTGCTGCAGACCTACGACCCCGAAAACTACATCCTGCGCTTTGCCGTCAACTACGACTACAAGGGCTTTTACAGGCACGAGATCTCCCTGCGCGCCGCCACGGCCTTCCCGCCCTTCGCCAGGATCGTGCGCGTCATGGTCACCGCCGAAGAGGAGAAAAAGGCGGTCGAAACGCTCAAAGAAGTGTACTTTTCCCTTAAAGAACTGTTTGAGACGCGACGCGAAGAATTTCTCTTTTTCAACCGCATGAAGGCGCCCGTCAAGCGCATCCAAAACAAATTCCGCTACCAGGTGCTCATGCGCCTGAAGGGGGACGACCTTCTTCCCGAAATTTACGCCCGCTCCCTCGCGCACAGGTCGCGCGACGTGCTCGTGTACGTGGAGGAGGACCCCGCCAACCTCTCATAGAGAGGATACAGACAACGCCGCGCCCCGCTTCGGGGCAGAGGAGGAGACCCAATGGCTATCCGCAATGTCGTCCAGGTGGGCGACGACGTATTGAGAAAAAAGTGCTTCCCCGTGACAAATTTCGATGAAAAGCTCGCCCGCCTTCTCGACGACATGAAGGACACCGTCCGCCGCGAAGAGGGGGCGGGGCTGGCCGCGCCGCAGGTGGGCATCCTGCGCCGCGCCGTCGTCGTGGACGTAGACGAGGGGTTTTACGAGCTGATCAACCCCGTCATCGTCGAGCAGAAAGGGGAGCAGACGGGCTGGGAAGGCTGCCTCTCCGTGCGCGGCAGGCGCGGCATCGTCACCCGCCCGCAGACGGTGAAGGTGGAGTATTTCGACCGCACCGGAAAAAAGAAAAAGCTGACCGCGCACGGGTTTTTCGCCCGCGCCGTCTGCCACGAGCTCGACCACCTCGACGGCGTGCTGTACATCGACCGCGCCGAGCGCGTCGAGCGCGGCGATTAAAGGGGAGGGCATATGAAACTCGTCTATGCGGGCTCGCCCGCCTTTTCTCTCCCTCCCTTCGAGCGCATCCTCGCGGAGGGGCACGAGGTCCTGGCCGTGCTCACCCGGCCCGATAAGCCCTTCGGCAGGAAGGGCGTGCTCACGCCCACGCCGCTCAAAGCGCTCGCCCGCGAGCGCGGCATCCCCGTGCTCGATTTTCCCAAAGTGCGCGAGCACGCGGAAGAGCTCGCCGCCCTCGGCGCCGACGCGATGATCACCTGCGCCTACGGGCAGATCCTGACGCAGCCCGTGCTCGACGCCTTCCTCCTCGGCGTGTTCAACATCCACGCCTCCCTCCTGCCGCGCTGGCGGGGCGCATCGCCCATCCAGCACGCCATCCTCGCGGGAGACAAGGAGACGGGCGTCACGATCATGAAGACGGATATCGGCCTGGACACGGGCGACGTCCTCCTTTCCCGCACGGTGCCCCTGTCCGGCACAGAGACGGCGGGGGAACTCTCCGAAGCGCTCGCGCGCGAAGGTGCGGAGGCGATCGCGCAGGCGATCCCGCTCATCGCGGCGGGCGGGCTTTTAGGCATGGGCAGGGTGCTCTCCCCGCAGGAGGGGGAACCCACCCTCTGCAAAAAGATCGAAAAGGGGCAGTGCCTGCTCGATTTTTCCCGCCCCGCGGAAGAGCTTTCCCGCCTCGTGCGGGCAATGTCTCCCCAGCCCCTCGCCTATTCCTTCCTGCGCGGGGCGGCGGTCAACTTTTACTATGCGCTGCCCGAGGAGGGGGAAGCCGCCCCCGGGCACATCGTCCGCGCGGATAAGACGGGCATCTGCATCGGCACGGGCAGCGGCATCCTGCGCGTGCTCGAGCTGCAGGCGGCGGGCGGAAAGCGCATGAAGGCGGCAGACTTCGTCAACGGCCGCAAGGCCGCCGTCGGAGACGTGTTCGGCAAGGAGCCGCAATGACCAACCCGCTCTACGATCCCTACGTTGTGCTGCACAAGGTGTACGGCGGGGGCGCCTATCTCAGGCAGGCGCTCTCCGATACGCCGATCGAGGAGAAAAACCGCGCCCGCACCGCCAAGGTCGTCTACGGCGTGGCGGAAAACGATCTTTGGCTCGATCACTGCATCCGGAGCTTTGCCCCGAAGAGTCCCAAGCTGCCCGTGCGCGTCCTGCTCAAGGCCGCGCTGTACATGCTGCTGTTCATGGGCAAGCCGCGCTATATGGTCACGGACAGCGCCGTCTCCCTGCTCAAAAAACTGGGCAAGGGGGGCGCGGCGGGCTTCGTCAACGCCTTTCTGCGCGCCTTCGACGAGGAGAAGCTCGCCCTCCCCGCAGAGCGGGCGGCGCGCCTGTCCGTACAATATTCCTTCCCGCCCTTCGCCGTCTCCCGCCTGCTCGCACAGTACGGGGAGGATGCGGAACAGATCATGCGGCACCGCCCCGCCCGCACCTTCGTGCGCTTTTCAGGGCGGCCCGCGCCGGACTATCTCGCCCTTCCGCACGAAGAGACCCCCTTCGAAGGGCTGTACGCCTACCCGCGCTTTCAGCGAGACGAGGGCTTCGACCGCGGCGAATACACCTTCCAGTCCGTCGGCTCCGTCGCCGTCTGCGGCGTCGTGGAGCCCTGCGAAGACCTGCTCGACGCCTGCGCCGCCCCCGGCGGCAAGAGCGTGCTGCTCGCCGGCAGGTGCGGGCGCGTCACCGCCTTCGAACTGCACGAGCACCGCGCGAAGCTCATCCGATCGTACGCCGCGCGTATGGGCGCTGCCAACGTAGAGGTCTTCTGCCGCGATTCCTCCGTGCACGACCCCGCCTATGACGGCAGATTCGACGCCGTCCTCGTCGACGCGCCCTGCTCGGGCTACGGCGTCGTCGGCGACAACCCGGATATCAAATTATTCCGGAAGGAGGAGGACATCGCCGCCCTGCATGCGGCGCAGCTCTCCATCCTCACCGCCTGCGCCCCCTATGTGAAGCGGGGCGGGCACCTGTATTATTCCACCTGTTCGGTTTTCGAGGAGGAGAACGACGGCACCGTCGTCGCCTTTTTGAAGCAACACCCCGATTTCTGCGCCGAGGGGGCGGCAAGCCCCCTCGGGCACGTGCGCACCCGCTTCGGGCTGCAATTTCTGCCCCACCTCTCGATGGGGGCGGGCTTTTACGTCTGCAAAATGAGGAAGAAGGCATGAAGGAGATCTTGCAGGACCTCTCCCTGCCCGCGCTCGAGGCGCTCGTGGCGGAGATGGGCGAAAAAAAATTCCGCGCCGGCCAGTTGTACCGCGGCCTGATGCGCGGCAAGCGCATCTCAGACATCACAGAGCTTTCCAAGGCGTTCAAGGAGCGCCTGTTGGAGCGCTTCGAGGACGAACCCGTCAGGGTGCGCGAGGTGCTCACCGCGGAAGACGGCACCGAAAAGTACCTCTTCGAGCTTGCGGACGGCAACCTCGTCGAGGGGGTGCTCATGCGCTACAAGTACGGCAACACGCAGTGCGTCTCCACGCAGGTGGGCTGCCGCATGGGCTGCGCCTTCTGCGCCTCTGGCCTGAACGGGCTGCTGCGCGACCTCACCGCGGGCGAAATTTTGTGCCAGATCCTCGTCGTCAACGCCCGCTGCGGCGGCACGCCCGAAAAGCGCGCCGTCACCAACGTCGTGCTCATGGGCAGCGGCGAGCCGCTGGACAATTACGAAAACACCGTAAAATTTCTGCAAAACGTCACCGCGCAGGAAGGCATCTGCATCAGCCCGCGCAACATTTCCCTCTCCACCTGCGGCATCGTGCCGAAGATGTACGCGCTCGCGGAGGAGGGCATCCCCGTCAACCTCACCGTCTCCCTGCACGCCTCGACGGACGAAGAGCGCCGCCGCACCATGCCCGTCGCCAACGCCTATCCCATCGCCGATATCCTGAAGGCGTGCGACAATTACTTTGCCAAGACGGGCCGTCGCTACATCTTCGAGTACTCCCTCATCGAGGGGGAAAACGCAGACATCCCGCACGCGGAGGCGCTGGCGAAACTTCTGAAGGGCAGGCCCTGCCACGTCAACCTCATCCGCCTCAACGCGGTGAAGGAGCGCAGTCTGCGCGGCACCTCCGAAAAGGAGGCGTACCGCTTTTTGGGCTCGCTGGAAAAGGCGGGCATCTCGGCGACGCTGCGCCGCCGCACGGGTGCGGACATCGGCGGCGCCTGCGGCCAGCTGCGCGCCTCGCGGTTAAAAGAGCTACAAGGAGAAGAGAACGATGCCGGAAACTAAAATTGCGCCGTCCATCCTGTCGGCGGATTTCGCCGCCATGGGCGCGGCCGTAGAAAAACTTGAAAGGTGCGGCGCAGACCTCATCCACTGCGACGTGATGGACGGCTCCTTCGTGCCGCGCATCACCTTCGGCTCGCAGATGGTCGCGGCGATCCGCCCGCACACAAAGCTCCCGCTCGACGTGCATCTGATGGTCGTCGACCCCGCTTCGAAGATCAAAGACTTCGCCGAAGCGGGCGCAGACTATATCACCGTGCATGCCGAGGCGTGCGGAGAGCGGCTCGCCGAAACGCTTCGCTATATCCGCTCCCTCGGCGTAAAGTGCGGCGCCGTCATCAGCCCCGATACCCCCTTTGCGGCAGCGGAGGGCGCGCTGGAACTGTGCGACATGTTTCTCGTCATGAGCGTCTATCCCGGCCTCGGCGGGCAGAAGTTCATCGAGCGCACCCTCGCCAAGGCAGAGCAGGCGAAAAACTTCATCCTCTCGCACGGGCTCTCCTGCCTCGTCGAGATAGACGGCGGCGTCACCGTGCAGAACGCGGCGCGCATCGCGGGCGCGGGCGTAGACGTGCTGGTGGCGGGCAACGCCGTGTTCGGCGCGCCGGACGCGGCCGCCGCCATCGCGGCGCTCCGCGGCGGGGTGTGACCGTATGGCGGCACAGAGGCGCGGCGTCATCCTCCTCAACGGCGAGCCGTATAGAGGGGAGATCGCGCCCGGCTTCACCGTCTGCTGCGACGGCGCCCTCCGCTGGGCGGAAGGCAGGGCGCACATCGACGTCAAGGCGGGCGACTTCGATTCCCTCGGCTATATCCCTTCTGGCGCGCGGGTGTACCCCGCCGAAAAGAACTTCACCGACGGAGAGATCGCCCTCGACCTGCTCCTTGCGCGCGGCTGCAAAGAGATCGACGTCTACGGCTGCGGCGGCGGGCGCGACGATCACTTTTTCGGCAACCTGCAGCTCGCCTACGCGGCGTACATGCGCGGCGCGCGGGCAACGCTGCACACCAATTTCACCGACGTTTACTGCGCCTCCGGGAAGGTGGAGTGGAAGGGGCTTCGCGGAAAAACGCTCTCCCTCGCACCCGTCGGCGAGCGCGCGCATATACTGGAGAGTGAAGGGCTGAAATATCCGCTCAAAGACCTCACGCTCGCCGCGGGCAGCTGCCGCGGCATCAGCAACGTCGTCGAGGCGGACGCGGCGCACGTCGTCTGCGGCGCCGGCACGCTCTTCGTATTCGTCGTGCGGGAGGAACTCCTATGATCCGTATCATCTGCGTCAGGCCGCCTGCGGCGGTGCGCGCGCTGCTGCGGGCGGCGCGCGGCGCCCTGCACAGAGGATAAACCAAAGAGAAAAAAGCGGCGGCGGGAGCATTCGGCTCCCGCCGCTTAGTCATATTGTGCCGAAATGTGATCCGCAAAAACGACAAAGTTATCAGATCTGTATAATATCGATGAAATAAAAATGCATTATTTGTTACAATGAGACAAATTTTATAAAAAAGGTTGACAGTATTTACAGATCATGCTATAATGGGCGCATAGATGGTGGGTAACAACAGAATTGCTTCAGGGTTTCGCACAACGGAGGTGTCCGCCAATGTACAGAACAGCATAAGCGCATAAAAAGGATTTCTTTTTGTGCGCTTTTTTGATTTGTAGCTTTTGAACGGAGCAATGCGTGCAGCAAACGACAAAATCGATTTGCAGGAAAACAACTGACAGTTAAAACTTTTGTAGAAAAGGGTGGTACAATGATCCAACTTCATTCGCTTGAAAAGACGTATGCTTCAAAGAAGGGCAGACAGGTGAAGGCGCTCAAGGGCATCTCCCTGGAACTGCCCGACAGCGGGTTGGTGTTTATCCTCGGCAAGAGCGGCAGCGGAAAATCCACTCTTCTGAACCTGTTGGGAGGGTTAGACCGCCCGACGGGCGGAGAGATCGTCGTCGACGGAAAATCGAGCAGGAATTTCCGCGCAAAAGATTTTGACGCCTACCGCAACGAATACGTCGGTTTTGTATTCCAGGAGTATGACCTGCTCGAAAAGAGCACCGCAGGGGCCAACGTCGCGTTGGCCCTCGAAGTGCAGGGCAAAGAGGTGCGGCAGGAGCAGGTCGACGCCCTGTTCCGCGAACTTGAATTGACGGACGACGACGGCTCGCCCATCTGCGACAGGCAGGTCAGCGAACTGTCCGGCGGTCAAAAACAGCGCGTCGCCATCGCGCGGGCGCTCATCAAACAGCCCCGCCTCGTCCTCGAGGACGAACCTACCGGCGCGCTCGACTGCGAAACGGGCGTCACTCTCTACGAACTTTTCAAAAAGTTTTCCGCAGACAGGCTTGTCGTCGTCGTCACGCACGACAAAGAGAGCGCCGAGCAGTACGGAGACCGCATCATAGAACTTCGGGGCGGGCAAATCGCATCGGACAGGGTGCTGCACGGCGCAGAGCCGAAAGGCGTGGCAGAAGGCTGCGCGCCGTCCTCTTCCCGCCGTTCGTGGAAGCTGCCCTTTAAGCGGGTGCTCGCGATGGGGCTTGCGGGGCTGCAGTATAAAAAATTCCGGCTGGCGGTCTCCGTCCTGCTCGCCGTCATTTCCCTTTCCGTCTTCGGTTTTTCGCTCGTTTCCGCCACGACGGATCCCCTGACGGCCGAATTGCAGGCAGCGTACGATGCCGGCGTAAAGACCGTGCTCCTTGTCGGAAATTCGACGAAGCGCACCGAATCTGTGCAGCACGGGGCCGACCCCTCCGACCCCTATATCTATGAGGGGAGGTATACCGATTACCTGCTGCCCGGGCAGATCGGGCGCTTAAAAGAATATTCTGCCGTCATGCCCGTTTTGTCTGAACAATATTCCGTCGACATGTACGATCATTATTTTGCCCGCACCGATCTGCCTTTTGCGGAAAGATATAATCCCTATAATTATTTTGGCAGAAATTCGGCTATGAGAGTGGTCGAACTCGACCCGCTCACCGGGGAACAGGACGCCTGTCTTCGCCCCGACCCGCGCCTGACGGTCGAATGCCGCCTGCCTTCGCCCCGACCCGCGCCTGACGGTCGAATGCCGCCTTCCACGCACCTTCGGCGAGATCGCCCTGACCGATTACCTAGCAGATATGTTCATCCGCTTCGGGTATAAGGATGCAGACGGCGACGGGGCGACGTACGAGATCGCCGGCCCCGACGACCTGATCGGCAAGACGATACAGGGCCTGACCGTCTGCGGCGTCTATGCCACCGGCGAAGACAAAGAGTGGTTCCGTGAGCGGTACGACTTTGACAACGATATGGTCGTTTCCGACCCCGGCAGGTACAGCGGCAGTACGTATATCTCTGCCATCGACGACTTCGTGTATACCTGGATGCAGGGCGTGCACCCCATGAAGTATGCCTTTGTCTGTGAAGGCTATTATAAAAATCTGACCGGGCAGGACCATTACCTTTATGAGGTATTGTATAATCTGAGCGGTTCGATCGCGCAGGACAAGGCGCTCCTGCAGGCCCTCTCCTATACGGAAGAAAAGGATGAGGTCTCCGTAAACTCGACGTCGCACGTGACGATTTTCTATTCCGCGACGATAAAGACGAGCTATGCGGGGTTTGTCGAGAATACGTCGATGCTGCGCGACGAGATCGTCCTCGATATCGCAAGGTACATCGGCATCGCGTTTGCCGCTTTCAGCGCTCTGCAGCTGATGTCATTCCTGCTTGCCGGGGTGGAGGCGCGCAAAAAGGAGATCGGAATCCTGCGCGCGCTCGGTGTAAGCCGGATCGATGTCGCGCGCATCTGCCTCGCCGAAAGCCTGTTTATCGCGCTCATCGATTTTCTTCTGGCAATGGCGGCGATCGGGGCCGTCTGCATCGTCCTGAACGCGAAGTTTTATCTGTCGCTGTTCAAAATAGGCGCCGTTCCCTTCTTTTCCGTCCTGCTGCTTTGCCTCGGCGTTGCGGTGTTGGCGACCGTCCTGCCCGTCATAAAGATCATCAGGAAAAAGCCGATAGAGATCATCAACCGGAACCGCTGACGCCGCAGCGGCAGGGGAGCCTTTTACGCAAACACAAAAAAAGCGGCGGGAACGAACCGTTCCCGCCGCTTTCGGCTGTTCGGAAATTCTGATAAACTTACGCGCGCTCGACTTTGTCGCTCTTGAGGCAACGGGCGCAGACGTAAGCGGACTCAACCTTGCCGTCCTTGACGATCTTGACCTTCTGCACGTTGGCTTTGAAGGTCCTCCTCGTCTTGCGGTTGCTGTGGCTCACGTTGTTGCCGGAATTCTGCCCCTTGTTGCAGACGCTGCATACTCTCGACATATTTCACACCTCCACGGTCATAGTCAAAAAAGAAAGGGCAGTTTCGCCCCGCCCGCCCGAAGCGAGCGTTAATACTATATCAAAAATGCAGAAAAAAAGCAATCGATTTCGCGCCGTTTTCTCTAAAAATTCGCCAAAATTAAAAAAGTGTGCCGCTTTGTAATTTTTTCTCTTGCCAAACGGGGGAAAATAGTATAAAATAGAAGCGATAACGGGAGTAACCTATTTATGTCTGTAAATACGAGCAATGCCTACGGCAAGATCACAATTTCAGATATGGCGATCGCGAAGGTCGCGTCTCAGGCGGCGATGGAATGCTACGGCATCGTTGAAACCGTTCCGCGCCGCTTTACCGACAGCCTTGCAGAGCTCTTCAAAAAGCCCGCGCAGGGCAGGGGCGTCAAGGTCACGACCAACGGAGACCGCATCTTTATCGACGTGTACGTCATCATCAAGTTCGGCGTCTCCATCAACGCCGTCGCCGAATCCCTGAAAGAGGGCGTCAAGTACCGCGTCGAAAAGTTCACGGGCATGATCGTCGATACCGTCAACGTCAACATCATCGGGGTCAAACTGTAAGTTCTTCCGTCAAAAGGAGTTTTCATGCCAAAAAATATCGGCGGCACCGAGTTCCGCAAGATGATCGTCTCGGGTGCCAAAGTTCTTGAAATAAACAGGGCGAAGGTCGATTCCCTCAACGTGTTCCCCGTGCCGGACGGCGATACGGGCACGAACATGTCCCTCACCATACAATCGGCGGTCAAAGAGCTGTCCATGTGCACCTCCAACCGCCTCTCCGAGCTGTGCGACGCCGTCTCCAAGGGCGCGCTCAGGGGTGCCCGCGGCAATTCGGGCGTCATCCTCTCCCAGCTTTTCCGCGGCATCTGTTCCGAACTCAAAAAGGCGGATACCGTCACCATCAAGTCCTTCGCCAAGGCGATGGAGAGCGGCACCAAGGTCGCCTATTCCGCCGTCTCCAAACCCAAGGAAGGAACCATGCTCACCGTGGCACGCCTGATGAGCGAGTTCGCCCGCCAGGCCGCGCCCAGGTACCGCGATTTTTCCGACTTCCTCGCGGACGTCATCAAAAAGGGGGAGGAGGCGCTCGCGCAGACGCCCGAGCTTCTCCCCGTGCTCAAAAAGGCGGGCGTCGTCGATTCCGGCGGCATGGGCCTGCTGTGCATCTACCGCGGCTTTTTGGGCGTGCTCAACGGCGAAGAGGTCGCCGAAGAGTACGTCGCGCCCGAGGCGCAAAAGTCGGAGGAAGACGTCTTCGGCGACAATTCCGACATCATCAACCTCGACCTCGGCGAAATTGAGTTCGGCTACTGCACCGAATTTTTCGTCATCAATCTCAAAAAATCCACGACGCTCGCCGATATCGACAAGCTGAAAGAAAAGCTCATGCAGATCGGCGATTCGGTCATCTGCATCGGAGACCTCGAACTGGTCAAGGTGCACGTGCACACCAACACGCCCGGCCTCGCGCTGCAATACGCCGTCGAACTGGGCGAGCTCGACCGCGTGAAGATCGAAAACATGCTCGAGCAGAACCGCGCCCTGCGCGCCAAGCGCGAGGCGGAAAAGAAGGAGATGGGCATGCTCGCCGTCTGCACGGGCGAGGGCATCGCCGCCATCTTCAAGGACCTCATGGTCGACCGCGTCATCGAGGGCGGGCAGACCATGAACCCCAGCGCCAGCGACATCGCCGACGCCGTGCAGAAGATCAATGCGGAGCATGTGTTCGTGTTCCCCAACAATAAGAACATCATCCTCGCCGCCGAGCAGGCGAAGGCGCTCGTCGAAAAGCGTACCATCCACGTCATCCCCACCAAAAACGTGCCGCAGGGCTTCGCGGCGGCGCTCGCGTTCAACCCCGAAGCGTCCTCCGAGGAGAACAAGACGGACATGATCCACGCCATCGACAACGTGCGCGCGGGGCAGGTTACATACGCCGTCCGCGCCACCTCCGTCAACGGTTTCGACCTCAAAGAAGGGGACATCATCGGCCTGGACGACAAAAAGATCCTCGCCAAGGGCGACAACGTGGAGGACACCCTCCTCGCCCTCATCCGCCGCCTGAAGGACAGCTCGCACGAGATCATCACCCTCTATTACGGGAAGGACGTGACCGAAGAGCAGGCGGAGGCGGTCGCCGCGCGCGTCGGAGAGGAGTTCCCCGACTGCGACGTAGACTTCCACGCCGGCGGCCAGCCCATCTATTATTATATCGTGTCGCTCGAATAAAAACGAAACATCTCACGGCGGGGCAGATGACCCGCCGTTTTTGCTATGAGCAGGCTCGTTCAATTTGTTTCGGGCCGACGGAACAAATTGATCCGAAACCGAAGGGGCGCCGCCCTTGCGTGACGGCCGTTTTCCCCTCTTTGGGCAGCTTAGGGGCACACAGTAAAAGAATGCCGCAAATTCACCTTATTCGGATACGCTCCCCGCGGAGCGCAAGGGGGGAAGGCAAAAGCGCAGTTTTGCCTTTTTCGCGAGTTTTAATAAAAATTGAGGGATCCTCCCGAAAAGTATCGCAGAACTTTTCGGGAAGGGGAGGCGCCGCCGCGCACGCCGCGCACTTTGCAGAAGGCAAAGCGCGGGCAGGCAAAGGTGCGCGCCGACGAGGAGGCGCGCATTGCAACTGAGAAAATTGCGAGGCATTTCCGAAAAGAGGGAAAAGGACCTCAACAAACTGAACATCTTTACCGCCGAAGACCTCGTGCGCCACTTCCCGCGCGCCTACCTCGACCTCACGCAGCAGGTGCGCCTCTCGCAGTGCTACCACAACGACGTCGCGCTCATCGCCTGCCGCGTGGTCAGCGAGCCGCAGGTCGCCTACGGCAGGCGCCCCTTCGTCAAGGTATGGTGCGACCAGGGCGGCGAGCGCTTCTCCGCCGTCTGGTTCAACGCGCCGTATGTAAAGAACAACCTGAAAGCGGGGGAGGAATACCTCTTTTACGGCCGCGTCACCAACAAGTGGGGGATGGGCGCGCCCTCCATGGTCAACCCCTCCTTCGAGCTGCGCGACAAAAACTACCGCTTAAAGGGCGTCGTGCCCGTGTACGCGCTCAAAGGCACCCTGACGCAGCGCTGCGTGCGAGACGCCGTCCGCGCGGCGCTCGCCGCCTGCCCGCCCGAAACGGTCATCCCGCAGGAGCTGGTCAGAAAGTACGCCCTCCTCCCCCTCGCGGAGGCATACCGCAGGGTGCACGCGCCCGAAACGCTCGCCGAAACGGAGGAGGGCGCCGCGCGCATCGCCCTCGAAGAGTACTTCGTCCTCATCTCCGCCTTCCGTCTCATCAAGGGGAGCAAAGAGGACCCCCGCGCCTTCGAATATTCCTGTTCGGGGAAGGACGTGGCAGAGTTCGCCGCCCGCTTCCCGTTCGAGTTTACCGCCGGGCAGAAGGCGGCAGTGGACGCCGTGTTCAGGAATCTGCGCGCCCCCACGCGCATGAACCGCCTCTTGCAGGGCGACGTGGGCAGCGGCAAGACGGCGGTGGCGCTCGCGGGCATCTATATGGCCGTAAAGAGCGGGCACCGTGCGGCGTTTCTGGCGCCGACGGAGGTGCTCGCCGCACAGAACTTCGCCCTCGTGCAAAGATACCTGCCCGAATACCGTTCGGCATTCCTCGCCGGCTCAACCCCCGCAAAAGAAAAGCGGGAGATCAAAAGGGCGCTCGCCGCGGGCGAGATCGACGTGCTCTGCGGCACGCATGCGATCTTGCAGGAAGACGTGGCGGCGAAGGACCTCGCCTTCTGCGTGTGCGACGAGCAGCACCGCTTCGGCGTGGCGCAGCGCAGCGCGCTCGGCGAAAAGGGCGCGGGGGCGGACATGCTCGTCATGTCCGCCACCCCCATCCCGCGCACTCTTTCCCTCATCTTTTACGGCGATCTCGACATCACCGAGATCAAGGACAAGCCCGCAGCGCGCGCGCCCGTCGTCACCGGCATCGTGCCCGCCCGCAAGTACGACGACATGCTCGAATACATCGGGCAGGAGGCGGCAAAGGGCGATCAGAGCTACTTCGTCTGTCCCAAGATCGAGGGCGACGAAGAGGGCTCGCTGATGAGCGTCACCGAGCTGTACGACGAGCTGCGCGCCCGCCTGCCCCGCGTGCGCTTCGCGCTTCTGCACGGCAGGATGAAGGAGAAGGAAAAGTCCGATATCATGGCAGCGTTCAAGGCAAAACGGTACGACTGCCTCGTTTCGACGACGGTCATCGAGGTCGGCATCGACGTCCCCGACGCGACCATCATGGTCATCTTCAACGCCGAGCGCTTCGGCCTCTCGCAGCTGCATCAGCTGCGCGGCAGGGTGGGGCGCGGCGATAAAAAGAGCTACTGTTTCCTGCTTTTGGGCGCCGATTCCGAGGAGGCGCGCGCCCGCCTTTCCGTCATCAAAAACAACACCGACGGGTTCAAGATCGCCGAGGCCGACCTCGAAATGCGGGGCGGGGGAGACTTCATGGGTACCCGCCAGAGCGGCAAAATGCTCTCCGACATCCGCAACCTGCGCTATCCCTCCTCCGTCATCTTCACGGCGAAAAAGCTCGCCGACGAGGCGGTCTCCTGCCCCGATACCGCCGCTCTGCGCTCCGCCGCGCGAAAAAAGTACGAGGCGCTCGAGGGTGTCATCCTCAACTGAATTTTTCCCGCCCGCCTGTTGACAAGCATGGGCGGCGCATGGTATAATTTCTTCGGAACCAAGGAGGAGTACGGATATGGCAATGGTAGCGGCAAAGTGTTCTGAATGCGGCGCTTCTATTGAGGTGAACGACGCGCGCAGGGAGGGGTACTGCCCCTTCTGCGGCACAAAATATGTCACGCAGGACATCATTCAGAATACAATCAATAACAATTACGTTACGAACAACATCGGCACGGCGGTCATCCAGGGCGGAGACACGATCGACGCCATGTACGAGCGCTTCGAGGCGTACATAAAGTTGGGGGATCTGAGTTCCTCTGCTAAAGTGGTCGGGGAAATGCGGGAAAAATTTCCGCAGAAGGCGCTCACCTGGTACTGTGCGGCGCTTCCTGTAACGGCGCTGATCGGAGACGAATTCAAGCGCGCCCGCATGCAGATAGACAACTATGTCGCCCACGCTGACTTTCCCGACCCGCAGAAATATTTTTCTCGCCCGTATAAGCAGGGGACGATCGCGGACGACGAAGGGTTTGCATGGCTGAATATAAGGGATATTGGCGACAATACCGTCCGGGGTCTGGAGGAGGCTTGCCCGTCGCCGTCCGACAGCCGCAATGCGGGCGAACTCAAGTGGTGCCTGGACGCGGTGCGCAAATTCGAGACGGCAGAGGACCGCACCCGCTACGCTTCCGTTGTCCGCCGCGTAGAGGAGGAGGTTGCCGCGATCGAACAGAAGAAAAGGGCGTTCAACGAGTACAAGGCCGCCGCCCGCAGAGAACTGGAAGCGAAAGCTGCCGCATGGCGGAAAACTGCCGAAGAGTATCTGAATGCGGAGCAGAACAGAAAGGCGGTCGAGCAGAAAAGAGAGAAAAGGCGGCAGGGAAAGAACAAAATTTCCCGTGTGATCGGCTACATCGTGATCGCCGTCATCGTCGTCGCCGTTCTGATCGGCATTTTGGACCGCATGTTCTGACCGGCCGAAAGCGGCGGTTTGCGCCCATCTGCCGGAAAACTCTCCGCCGATTTTTGTGTCAGGAAAGCAAAAACCGCCGCTTTTTTGCGGGCGGTTTTTTCATATCATTGACAGCGCGGCGCAAAACGTGATAAAATAAAGTAAGAAGAAAAGATTGCCCGCCCTCTGTATGTGCGCGCGGGCATGTGCACATACGGCAAAGGGAGGCTTCCATGGCTTATTTCAAACTGCCCGCGGGCGTGCGCGACATTCTGCCCGCCGAAAGCGAAAAGCTGGACGCGGCGGAAGAGACGCTCCGCAATAAATTCAGGGCGGCGGGCTTTTCGTCCGTGCGCACGGCGGGGCTGGAATATTACGATACCTTCGCGGGCATCAAGAGCGCGGTCGACGCGCGCAGCATGTTCAAGATGACGGACAAGGACGGCGAGCTCATCGTCCTGCGGCCGGATATGACGCTCGCCTGCGCGCGCATCGCGGCGACCAAGCTGCGCAGAGGCAGCGCGAAGCTGTGCTATTTTTCCAACATCTACGACTTTTCCGCCGGCGGCAATTCCGACCGCGAGGTCGCACAGGCGGGCGTGGAGATCTTCGGCGAAGGCGGCGCCCTGTCCGACGCGAAGGCGGTCGCCTTCGCCATCGACTGTCTGAAAGCGGTGGGGCTGAAAGATTTCATCGTCGATATCGGGCACGTCGGCTTCTATAAGGGGCTCCTGGAGGGCAGCGGCCTGTCCGAGGGGGCAGCGGAGGAGATCCGCGGCTACATCAACGCCAAGGACGCCGTCAACACCGAGATCGCACTCCGCCGCCACGGCGCGAGCGAACGGGCGCAGGCGGCGATTCTGGCGCTCCCGTCCCTGTTCGGCGGCGTTTCCGTCCTGGACGAGGCGGAAAAACTCACCGACAACGCCCTCGCGCTCTCCTCCATCGAACATCTGCGCCGCGTGTACGCGCATTTAAAAGAGCTGAAGGCGGAAACATACGTCTCCTTCGACCTCGGCACCGTCAAGAGCCTCGCCTATTATTCGGGCATGGTGTTCACGGGGCTCGCCGAAGGCGTGGGCGCGCCCGTCCTCTCGGGCGGCAGGTACGATGAGCTGTGCGCCCAGTTCGGCAGAGATCTGTCCGCGGTCGGGTTCGCCGTCGGGCTGATGCGCGTCCTGCGCGCCCTTGACAGGGAGGAGGGGAAGGCATGCTGAACGTCGCCCTGGCGAAGGGTCGGCTCGCCGATTCCTGCGCAGACATCTTCATCAAATGCGGCATCCGCGCCGAGGTGCTCAAAGAGGAGACGCGCAAGCTCGTCCTCGAAACGCCGGACGGGAGGTTCCGCTTCTTTTTCGTAAAGCCCTCCGACGTGCCGACTTACGTCGAGTACGGCATCGCGGACATCGGCATCGTCGGCAAGGACACCCTGCTCGAAGCGGGCGCCGACCTGTACGAGATGCTCGACCTCAAATTTGAAAAGTGCAAACTGTGCGTCGCGGGCTTCCCGTCACGGAAAAACTTCAACGAGGCGCCGCATCTGCGCGTCGCCACCAAATACGTCAACACGGCGAAAAAGCTGTTCTACTCCCGCGGGGAGGACGTGGAGATCATCAAGCTCAACGGCTCCATCGAGCTGGCGCCGCTCACGGGGCTTGCAGACGTCATCTTCGATATCGTGCAGTCGGGCGGCACCCTGCGCGCCAACGGGCTGGTCGTCCTGGAGGAGGTGTTCGACGTCTCCGCCCGCCTCGTCGCCAACAAGGTCAGCTTGAAGACGCACGCCTCCGAGATCCTGCCCCTGCTCGCAGAGATGAAAAAGTACGTATAAAAGGCAGAAATATGGAAAAGCAAACGATCATGAAAATTTACAGGCACGCCTCCGAAGCCTCCGCCATCCTCGAGCGCGGCCGCTTCGACGACGAGGAAAAGCGCGCCGCTGTGCGCGCCATCGTCCGCGACGTGCGCGACCGCGGAGACGCCGCTCTCTTCGAATACTGCGAAAAGTTTGACGGCTCCCGCCTCACGCACGAGAACGTCGCCGTCACCCGCGCCGAGATCGACGCCGCGTATGCCGCGCTGGATAAAGAGCTGCTCGCTTCCATGCGGAAAGCGGCAAAAAACGTGCTCGATTATCATTCCCGCGCCCCCATGAAGGAGGACATCCGCACGGACGGCGGCCGCACCACGGGCTATACCGTGCGCGCGGTGGAACGCGCGGGCATCTACGTGCCCGGCGGCACGGCGCCCCTGTTCAGCTCGGTGCTGATGGGCGTCCTCCCCGCAAAGGCCGCGGGGGTAGAGCACATCTGCGTGTGCACGCCCGCCAAAGAGGGGAAGGTCGACCCCGCCGTGATCGCCGCCGCCGACATGTGCGGCGCGGAAAAGATCTTCAAGGCGGGCGGGGCGCAGGCGATCGCCGCCCTCGCGTACGGCACCGAGAGCATCCCGAAGGCAGACGTCATCGCCGGCCCCGGCAACATCTTCGTCACCCTCGCCAAAAAGGAAGTGTACGGGGAGGTGGGCATAGACATGCTCGCCGGCCCCTCCGAGATCCTCATCATCGCCGACGGCAAGCAGGATCCCGAATACGTCGCGGCGGACATCCTCTCGCAGGCAGAACACGACAGGCTCGCCCGCGCCATCCTGCTCACCGACAGCCCCGCCCTCGCGGAGCGCGTCGCGGCGGCGGTGGAGCGGCGGCTCGCCGACCTCCCCCGCAAAGATATCGCGCAGTATTCTGTCGGGCACGCGGGCGGCATCATCCTGGTGGAGGATCTGGAGGAGGCGTGCGACCTCGCCAACGTCATCGCGCCCGAACACCTCGAGCTCGCCACCGACGAGTGCGACAGGCTCCTGCCCCGCATCCGCAGCGCGGGCGCCGTGTTCATGGGCAGCTACACCCCCGAGCCGGTGGGCGACTACTTCGCAGGTCCAAACCACACCCTGCCCACGGGGGGTACGGCGCGCTTTTTCGAGGTGCTCAACCAGGATATCTTCCTGCGCAAGATGAGCGTCATCCGCTACACGAAAGAGGCGCTCGAAGAGGACGGGACAGACATCGTCCGCCTGGCAGAAAAAGAGCAGCTGCATGCGCACGCGAACGCCGTGCGCGCCCGCCTCGGGGGCAAATAAAAGGGCCGCGCCTTCCGCGCGGGAAAGGAGAAACGGGATGAGAAAGGCAGAGATCGCGAGAAAGACGCGCGAAACGGACGTATCCGTCTCCCTCGATCTGGGCGGCGGCGCCGTCTCGGCGGATACGGGGGTAGGATTTTTGGACCACATGCTCGAGCTGTTCGGCGTGCACGCGGGCTTCGGGCTGTGCGTGACGTGCAAGGGGGATACCTACGTCGACTTCCATCACAGCGTGGAGGACGTGGGCATCTGCCTCGGGCAGGCGTTTAAGCAGGCGCTGGGCGATAAAAAGGGCATCGCCCGCTTTGCCGACCGCGTCGTCCCCATGGACGAGTGCGCCGCCCTCGTCGCCCTCGACATATCGGGCAGGCCCTTTCTGAACTTCGAAGAGAAGCTCTCGGGCAAGATCGGCGAATTTGACGCCGAGCTGGTCGAAGAGTTCATGCGCGCCTTCGCCTTCAACGCGGGCGTCAACCTGTATATCAAGTTACTCAAAGGGGGCAACCTGCACCACGAGGCAGAGGCGATCTTTAAAGCGTTTGCCAAGTGCGCGCAGGACGCCGTGCGCATCGTCTCCGACGCGGTGCCCTCTTCCAAGGGAGTGCTGTAAATGGTCGGCATCGTCGATTACGGCGCGGGCAACCTGCGCTCCGTGCAGAAGGCGCTCGAGGCGATCGGCGAACCCGCCCTCGTCTCGGGGGAGCGCGCCGCGCTGGACGGGTGCGATAAGCTCATCCTGCCCGGCGTCGGCTCTTTCGGCGCGGGCATGGCAGAGCTGTCCGCCCGCGGGCTGGATTCCTATCTCAAAGAGCGGGTAAAGGATACAAAGCTGCTCGGCATCTGCTTAGGCATGCAGTTCCTTCTGCAAAAGAGCTTTGAAGACGGGGAACATGCGGGCCTCGGCCTCGTGGAGGGGCAGGTGGTGCGCTTTTCGGAGGGCAAGATCCCGCAGATCGGCTGGAACGAGGTGCACGGGCTGAAAACGCCCCTCTTCGACGGCATCGCGGAGGGCACGCGCTTCTATTTCGTGCACAGCTACCGGGCAGACTGCCCCGACCGCTTCGCCTGCGCGAAGACGGAGTATTTCGTCACGTATCCGTCCGCGGTGTACGCGGGCAATGCCTTCGGCGTGCAGTTCCATCCCGAAAAGAGCGGGGCTGCGGGGCTCAGGCTTCTGAAAAATTTCTGCGGCATGCAGTAAAATATTAGGGGGATTTCTCATCATGATCTTATTTCCGGCAATCGACATCCTTGACGGCCGCGCCGTGCGGCTGCTCAAGGGAGACAAGAGCAAGGTGACCGACTACGGCGACCCCGTCGCCTTTGCGGAAAAGTGGGCGGAGGCGGGCGCCGAGTGGCTGCACATCGTCGACCTCTCCGGCGCCTTTTCGGGCAAGAGCGGCATCGACGACGTCATCTCCGAGATCAAAAAGAGGGTGAAGATCAACATCCAGAGCGGCGGCGGGCTGCGCCGCATCACGGACATCCGCCGCAGGCTGGATGCGGGCGCGGACCGCGCCGTCATCGGCACGATGGCGGTCTGCGATCCCGACGAGTTCGCGCTCGCCACCTTTACGTTTCCCGAAAAGATCGTCGCCGGCATCGACGCGCGCGGCGGCATGCTCGCCGTCAAGGGCTGGACGCAGACGACGGACGTCTCCGCCGTGACCTTCGGCAAGAGGTGCATGCACATGGGCATCCGCTGCGCCCTGTTCACCGACATCTCCAAAGACGGCGCCATGGAAGGCGTCAACGTCTGCGAGTCGGTGCGCCTGCAAAAGGAGACGGGGCTGTCCGTCATCGCTTCGGGCGGCGTCTCGTCCATGAAGGACCTCGAAAACCTCAAAGAGAGCGGGGTGTACGGCGCGGTGCTCGGCAAGGCCATTTACGACGGCGCCATCGACTTGAAAAAGGCCGTCAAAAAGTGTAAATAAACCGTGTCCCCCGCCGGCGGCGGGGGCCAACCGGAAGCCGCCCTTCGCCCTGCACGGCGGGGGCAGGTTTTTCGTGACCCGCAGAGGTATGTTTTATGCTCGCAAAGCGCATCATTCCCTGCCTCGACATCGACGGGGGCAGGGTGGTAAAGGGCGTCAACTTTGTCAACCTCGTCGACGCCGGCGACCCCGTCGAGGTCGCCAAGGCGTACGACAAGATCGGCGCCGACGAGATCGTCTTTCTCGACATCACCGCATCCAGCGACGGCCGGAAGACGGCCGTCGACATTCTGAGCCGCGCCAGCGAGCAGGTGTTCATCCCGCTCACGGTGGGCGGCGGCATGCGCACGGTGGAGGATTTCCGCACCATGCTCTCGGCGGGCGCCGATAAGATCGCCGTCAACTCCGCGGCCATCAGGAACCCCGCCCTCATCGGCGAGGCGGCGGCAAAGTTCGGCTCGCAGTGCGTGGTGCTCGCAGTAGACGCCAAGAGGAACGCGCGCGGCTCGTGGGACGTCTACCTCAACGGCGGGCGCGTCAATACGGGGCTGGACGCCCTCGAATGGATCCGCCGCGCCGTCTCCCTCGGCGCGGGCGAGGTGCTGCTCACCAGTATGGACAGAGACGGCACCAAGGCGGGCTACGACTTAGAGCTCACCCGCCGCGCGGCGGAGGCGGTCAACGTGCCCGTCATCGCCTCGGGCGGTGCGGGCAGCAAGGAAGATTTTTACGACGTCCTCACCGAAGGCGGGGCGGACGCGGCGCTCGCCGCATCCCTCTTTCACTTCGGGCAGATCGACATGCGCGAATTAAAGGGGTACCTCTCCGGGAGGGGAGTGCCCGTGCGGAAGGTGTAAAACATGGAAGAATTGAAGTGGAACGACCGTGGCCTCGTCTGCGCGATCGCGCAGGACTGCGAGAGCGGAGAAGTGCTCATGCAGGCGTACATGAACGAAGAGGCGTATAAAAAGACGCTGGAAACGGGCTATGCCCATTATTGGAGCCGTTCTCGCCAAAAACTGTGGAAGAAGGGCGAGGAGAGCGGCCACCTGCAAAAGGTGCGCGGCGTCTATCTCGACTGCGATAAAGATTGCGTCCTCCTGAAAGTAGAGCAGGTCGGCGCCGCCTGCCATACCGGCAGCTATTCCTGCTTCTTCACCCCCGTCCGGGAATGCGGCGCGGGTGCGGAGATGCTGGGCAGGCTGCAGCGCATCGTCGAGGATCGCAAGGCAACCCCCGAGGAGGGCAGCTATACCTGCTATCTCTTCGAAAGGGGGGTAGACAAGATCGCAAAGAAGGCGGGAGAGGAGGCGGTCGAGCTGGTCATCGCCGCCAAAAACAGGGATAAGGAGGAGATCGTCGGCGAGTGTGCCGATCTCTTCTACCACACCCTCGTCCTGCTCGCCGATGCGGGCGTAAAGCTCTCCGACGTGTGTACGGAGCTGGAGAAGAGGCACTAATGGGCTCGGAGATTTTGTTTTGAGCTGAAAAAACAAAATCTTCCGATTTTGAAGGGGCAACCGTCCGTTCGCATTGCTCTGTGGGCGTTTTCCCCCTCGGCGCGGCATCTTAAGGGCACACAGTAAAAAATGCCGCGCCTTCACCCCCTTCCGGAACGCCGCCCATGCGGCGCAAGGTGCGCTTAGGCAAAAGCGTGGTTTTGCCACGCGCAGTAAATTATAAAAGTTTATAAAAGGGACAGCCGCAGTCAGCCGGTTTATTATCGTTTATATATCGGCAACATTTCCTCCCGAAAAGTATCGAAGAACTTTTCGGGAAGAGGAGGCGCGGCCATCATTTTGTCAACTCTCCCTGCCGAAAAAGTCGATGGCAGAAAGTGTTGAAACCCGCAATTTTCAGGTTTATAATAAATTTAACGAGTGGCGTTGCAGGCGCAGCCTGCGGGGCCGCGAGTGAAATTTATTATAAATTTTTATACAGTTACGCAAAAATTTTTTCGGAGCAATACCAATGGCAAACGTACAAAATGCGCAGAGGAAGGGCTCGCTGCTCTCCTTCCGCCCCGATATCAAGGTGCTCGACGCGACCCTGCGCGACGGCGGCCTGTGCAACGATTTCCGCTTTTCGGAAGACTTCGCCAAGGCGCTGTACGCGATGAACGTCGCCGCGGGCGTCGACTACATGGAGGTGGGCTACAAGGCGTCCAAGGCGCTGTTCGACCCCGCCAAATTCGGCAAGTACAAGTTCTGCGATGAGGCGGACATCCGCGCCGTGGTGGGCGAAAACAAGTCGCCCATGAAGATCTCCGTCATGGCAGACGTGGGCAGGACGGACTTCCGCAAGGACATCCTGCCCAAAAAAGAGAGCGTCATCGACATGGTGCGCGTCGCCTGCTACATCAACGAGATCCCCGCCGCCATCGAGATGATCGGTCACTGCAAAAAGCTGGGCTATGAGACGTGCGCGAACGTGATGGCGGTCTCCAAGGCAAAGGACGAGGAGATCGACGACGCCCTGCGCATGCTGGGCGAGAGCCCGGTCGACGTCATCTATCTCGTCGACTCCTACGGCTCTCTCTATCCGGAACAGGTCGCAAAGCTCACGCTGCGCTACCTCGAGGCGGGGGAAAAATACAAAAAGGAGGTGGGCGTGCACGCGCACAACAACCAGCAGCTCGCCTTCGGCAACACCATCGAGGCGGCGAGCTGGGGCGCCTCCTATCTCGACATGACGGTTAACGGCATGGGAAGGGGAGCGGGCAACTGCTCTTCCGAACTGCTGCTCGGCTTCCTGAAAAACCCCAAATTCCACATCGAGCCCGTGCTGCGCTTCATCGAAGAGCATATGCTCCCGCTCGGCAAAGAGGGGGTCGTCTGGGGGTACGACGTGGCGTACCTGCTCACGGGCAGGCTGAACATGCACCCTTCCTCCGCCATCCGCTTCGTGCGCGAGGGCAGGGAAGATTACGCGGCATTCCAGAACGAGCTGCTCGAGAGGGAATAGGCAGAATTTTCCGCGCGCTTTTTTGCGCCTTCCTGCGCATACTCATTGCGGGAGGGAGGCATGGGAAGATTCGTGAAAGACGACGAGACGGCAGAGATCGCCTGGAAGCTCTTTCGGCAGACGGGCAGCCTGTCTTATTATATGTTGTATAAACAGCTGAAAAAGTGAGGGCGCGCCCGCACGGGCGCGCCTCTCCCCGAACGGAGGCAGAGAGTGGAAGTAAAGGTGGACGCCATCGTGCTGCGCACCGCAGACTACGGCGAGAGCGACAAGATGCTCACGCTCTTCACGCTGCAGCAGGGCAAACTCTCCGCGGCGGCGAAGGGGGTGCGCAGGGCGGGCGCAAAGCTGCGCTTTGCGGCGCAGCCCTTTTGTTTTGCCGAATATGTCCTCGCGCGGCGCGGCGAGCGCAATACCGTCATCTCCGCGGCCAATACAGACGGCTTTTACGCCCTGCGCGAAGATATCTGCAAGTTTTACGCGGCGGCCTCCCTTACGGGCATCTGCGACGTCCTCCTGTACGACGGCATCGTCAACGAAGAGCTCTTTCTGCGCGCGGCGGGCGCCCTGCGCGCCATGTGCGAGGGGGACGAGGCGGAGGCGCTCATCTCCTTTTTCCTCGCCGCGCTCGAACTGTCCGGCTACATGCTCGACCTCTCCGGCTGCGCGTGCTGCGGCGCCGTGCTGGAGGGGAAGACGTTCTTCGACGTTTCGGACGGCTGCTTTACCTGTGCAGACTGCGCGCGCGGTGCGGGCGTGAGCGAGGGAACGCTGCGCCTGCTCAAGAGCTGCGCGGGCACAGAGCCGCGCGGAGAGGGCGCCTCGCAGGATGCGAAGCGGCGGGCGCTCCGTCTGCTGAACGCCTATTTCCGCGCCAAAACGGAGGCGAAGGTAAAGGCGCTGGACGAATACATAGCGATGCTGTGAGTGCGCAAGAAGGGGAGCCGTGCGGGCTTCCCTTCCCGCATATTTTGCCGTAAACGCAAAATACTTGTAAAAAATTTTAAAAAGATTTGCTTTTCACTTGAATTTTGTGCCGAATTATATTAAAATAGTTATGTTAGCAAGAAACCAATTCCAATCTTATCAGGAGGAAACAATTTCTATGGCAAAGAAATATTGCTACCTTTTCTCGGAAGGGAACGCAAAGATGCGCGAACTTCTCGGCGGCAAGGGCGCAAACCTTGCGGAGATGACCAGGATCGGCCTGCCCGTTCCGCAGGGCTTCACCATTTCCACCGAGGCCTGCACGCAGTATTATGAGGACGGCCGCCAGATCAACCCCGACATCCAGGCGGAGATCATGGAGTACATCGACAAGATGGAGCAGATCTGCGGCAAGAAGTTCGGCGACAAGGAGAACCCTCTGCTCGTCTCCGTCCGTTCGGGCGCGCGCGCTTCCATGCCGGGCATGATGGACACCATCCTCAACCTCGGCCTCAACGAAGAGGTCGTCGAGACCATCGCGAAGAAGTCGAACAATCCCCGTTGGGCGTGGGACTGCTATCGCCGCTTCATCCAGATGTATTCGGACGTCGTCATGGAGGTCGGCAAAAAGTACTTCGAGCAGCTCATCGATAAGATGAAGGAAGAGAAGGGCGTCACGCAGGACGTCGAGCTGACCGCCGACGATCTCAAGACGCTCGCAAACCAGTTCAAAGCAGAATATAAGGAGAAGATCGGCTCCGACTTCCCCTCCGACCCGAAGGAACAGCTCTTCGGCGCCATCAAGGCGGTCTTCCGCTCGTGGGACAACCCCCGCGCCAACGTCTACCGCATGGATCACGATATCCCGTACAGCTGGGGCACCGCGGTCAACGTGCAGATGATGGCGTTCGGCAACATGGGCGACAACTGCGGCACGGGCGTCGCGTTCACGCGTAACCCC
>CASFTB010000006.1:0-75355 GCA_949297575.1 uncultured Bacillota bacterium
GGAGCGATCGCCTTTGCGGGGCTCTCGCTTACGGACGTGCAGGCGGAAGTGTACGCGGCGGACAACGCCCACGCCCCCGACTTCACGGGCGTGGAGATGTGCGCAAATGTCGTTGAGTTTATACTGCACTTTTATGTGCAGTTTGCCGGCAGCGAGTATCTCTCCGTGTCCCTCAAATATGAGGGGGATGGTATGACGGCGGACCTCGCTGTCGCCCTCCGCTTCAAGCAGGCGGAGGACAACGTCGCTATCGATCTCGCGGCAGAGTCCGTGATCGCGGCGGGCGGCAGCAATTATTTCGTGCAGGCCCGCATTGTCGACGACTGTGTTTATGTATATTTCTCTTTGGTCGGCTTTGAAGAGAGCAACTATTATCCCGAAAAGATCTCGGCAGATGCGGTGCCGCTGCGCGCGCAGTTTTCTGTCTCTTCCCTCTTTTCCTTGTCCTCCGAAGCGATGCCGCTCATTGTCTCGCTGCTCGGGATGGATAAAAACGAGTTGTATTACTTCAATTTCGTCGTCGAACTTCTGGGCGGCACGTATGAGACGATCAACACAGATATCTTCGGCGTAAAGGACGCACAGGAGTGGGCAGACCTGATCCTCGGCATCATCGACGAGTACACCGGTGAGGACGGAGCGGCGCAGGAAGACGCTTCGGCTGCACCCGCCGTCTCTGTTGCCGTCGACGCGGCAAGCGAGAGCATCGTCGTCAGCGGTGCGGGGCTGGAGGCTGCGATCGCGGCAGGCTGCGAATTTGAGATCACCGCACCCGCGGCACAGACTTATACAGATTACTCCTCTCTCGCCCTGCTCATGCAGATATTGATGGATTCCATCACGCAGACTTCCTTTGTGGAAGATGCGGAGGGCAACGCCGTTCCCTCCGCCGAGATCAACGGCTACTATTATCTCTCCGGGGCGATGACGGGCTCTCTCGGCTCTCTCGATCTTACGTCGATAGGCGTGGCTGCGTCCGTATATCTCCGCGAAGATCACAGCGTCACGGTCAACATCCGCCTGGATATATCCTATTTTATCGCCGTTTTCAAAGGCGATACTGTGCTGGAAATGACCATCGAGGACGGCATGGTCTATATAGTCCGCACGCAGACGAGCGAGGCGGGAGTCCTCGGCATCGAAAGAGAGCTGGACGAGCCGATCGTGCTCTATCGAGCGACGACGCTGGATAACTTCTTCGGGAACATCCTCGGCCAGCTCGGCTTCCTGTTCAACTTCAGCGATACGATCAACGATCAGATCGCCGGCGGTGAGAGCGCAGGGCAGGAGGGGAGCACCGCGGATATCGGCAGCATCCTCACCTCTTTCTCGTATGCGGGCACATCGCCCCGGTGGACGTTCGGGCTCGACCTATCCTCTGTCACGGACGGCGTCCTTTCGGATGCTTCGCTCGTGCTCAACGCGAGCGAAGAGGGCATCCTGCAGGGGCTGGAATTCAATGCCTCCCTCTCTATACTTGTCTTGAACGCAAAGCTCGATTATATCAACCCCGGCGAGAGCATGTCCGCCGGGCACGAGAAGGATATTACTTCGAACGTCTCCGAAAAGGTTTCCGCTCTGTTCGGCGGCGCGCTCGCGGGGGCAGACTGGGCAACGACGGACTTCATCGAAGGGAAGACGGCGACGCTCACCTTCGTTGCGGATGGGCAGACGCTCGGCGCACAGACCGTCGCTTACGATACCTCCACGGGGGCGCTGCTCTCGGAGCCGGAGCTGCCCGACCTCTCCGCATTTAATGCGGGCGGCTACACCTTCGCGTGGGGAGAGTTCGGCGCGTTAAGCGGCGATATGACCGTAGAGGCGGTCGCGACCGCCAACGAATATGTCGTCACCGTCGAAAGCGAGCACGAGATCGACGGTTGGGACTATGTGCGCGTCGAAGAGGGGAAGTATATCTATGAATTGACGTACACCTACGGCACGAAGCTCTCTCTGCCCGTCGGTGCGGAGTGTGACAAAACGTATGCGCTTGTTGCATTTGCAGGGGAAAACGGAGAGGTCGACGCCGTCGAGGGGATCCTCGCCGATATCAGGCTGTGCGCCGTGTGGGAAGAGATCGAGTACACCGTCACTTATACCGTGTTCGGCGAGGCGGTCGCTGTGCAGGTGTACGGGTACGGCGAGGCGCTCGAGCTTCCCGAGGACACAGAGGTCGCGGGGTATGCCTTTGCGGGGTGGAATGTCGCGCAGGAGAATGTGTTTTCCGATATGACCGTCGAGGCACTTTATTCCGTGACCGTCACGCTGGGCAGCGACTTTGCCGTCGACGGCTTTTTGCAGAGCGAGGGCGGCTGGTTTGCGGAATATACCGTGACGGGCACATCGGCGGAGGATTTCGGCCTGGAGATAGCGCTTTCCTGCGAGGGCTGCACGCAGTTCGGCTGGTGGCGCGATGCGGAGGGCTGGCAGGCTGTTTCCACTCTCGAGGGGATGGACGGCAGTCTCCTTTGGGCGCTGTGGGTGTCCGACCTGCGGGCAGAGATCTCTTCCGCTCGCAAGCAGGATACGGGCCTTTGGTATGCCTACAAATATGACTATACGGTGCAGGGCAGCTATTCGGGCAGCGAGGCGGTCGGCGAAACGAGCGCGCGCATTGCCCGGGAGATCGGTTTTACCGCCTCCGTCAGTGCAAGCGGCTCGGTGCTGTACGGCGACAATGCGCACGACATGTCCGTCTCCGCATCGGGAGGGGAGCTTTCAGCAGAGGCGTACCTCACGAGCAACGCGGTATACGGTCACGGCTACTCCTACGATTTCTATTACAATAAATTCAATGCCTACCGCCTGAGCGTCACCGTCACATTCTCGTGCGATGCCGGCATATCCTTCGGCGCGTTTACGGTGGTGGCCGAGGGCAGTTTCTGATCGGGCAAAAAATTTTGACGGCGAATGGCAAAAAATGCTTTACAAAGAAAAAAAGTAGTGTTATAATTAATACAATATATCAATAAGAGAACGCGTCGATGCGGAATAGTACCTCGGTCATCGGGTACCAGAGAGCTGTCGGGAGGTGTGAGGCAGCCGAAGGGATCGGGAGAACTCACCGCGGAGCGGTCCGCCCGAAAGGGAAGCGAGTAGAGGCGGAACGGGACTCGCCGTTAAAAGAGGGGGATATGCGCCGGAAAAGGCAAGTATCTTGCAGAGTGCGCGCCTGTTTGAAAGGGCGCGAATAAGAGTGGTACCGCGAACACCTGTTTTCGTCTCTTTGACGAAGACAGGCGTTTTTTATATCGAAACGAACAGATTGGAGGGCATCGCCATGAAAAATTATCAGAAATATACAAAGCAGTATTTCCTGCCTCCCGTCCGCTGCATGGATTGGGCGGAAAAGGACAGCGTCGACAAGGCGCCTGTCTGGTGCAGCGTGGACCTGCGCGACGGCAACCAGGCGCTCATCGAACCCATGAGCCTCGAGCAGAAGGTAGAGTTTTTCAAACTGCTCCTGCGCGTCGGGTTCAAGGAGATCGAAGTTGGTTTCCCTGCGGCGAGCGATACGGAATACGTCTTCATGCGCACCCTCATCGAAAACGATCTCATCCCGGATGACGTGACGGTGCAGGTGCTCACGCAGGCGCGCGAGCACATCATCCGCAAGACCTTTGAGGCGATCAGGGGCGCGAAGAACGTCATCGTGCACGTCTATAACTCTACCTCCGTCGCCCAGCGCGAACAGGTCTTCAAGAAGGACAAAGAGGCGATCAAGAAGATCGCCGTCGACGGGGCAAAGCTCCTGAAACAGCTCACCGATGAGGCGGGTGCGAACTACCGCTTCGAATACAGCCCCGAATCGTTTACGGGTACAGAGCCGGAGTATGCGCTCGAGGTCTGCAATGCCGTGCTCGATGTGTGGCAGCCCACGGCGGACAGAAAGGCGGTCATCAACCTTCCCGCCACGGTGGAAAACGCCATGCCGCACGTCTTCGCGCAGCAGGTGGAATACCTCTCCAAAAACATGCATCACCGCGAAAACGTCGTGCTCAGTTTGCACCCGCACAATGACCGCGGTTGTGCAGTCGCCGCCTCCGAGATGGGGCTGCTCGCCGGCGCCGACCGCGTGGAAGGAACGCTCTTCGGGAACGGCGAGCGCACGGGCAACGCGGATATCGTGACCATTGCCATGAACATGTTCTCGCAGGGCGTCGACCCCTGCCTCGATTTCTCCTTCATGCCCGAGATCTGTGCGCGCTACAGAGAATATACGCAGATGGAGGTCTCTCCCCGTCAGCCTTACGCGGGGGCGCTCGTCTTTGCCGCGTTCTCCGGTTCGCATCAGGATGCCATCGCCAAGGGCATGCAGTGGCGCAGGGAACGCGATCTCCCGCATTGGACGGTCCCTTACCTGCCCATCGACCCGCAGGACGTCGGCAGGGAATATCAGACGGACGTCATCCGCATCAACAGCCAGTCGGGCAAGGGCGGCGTCGGCTTCATCCTGCAGGAGAACTACGGCATCAACCTGCCTGCAAAGTTCAAAGAGGCGATGGGTTATGCGGCCAAGGGCGTCTCCGACCGTCTGCATAAGGAACTCAAACCGGCGGAGGTCTACAAGATCTTCGAGGAGGAATTCCTCAACAACCGCCGCGCCTTCGATATCCCCGAATGCCATTTCCGCCAGCTGGAGGAGGGCATCGCGGCTTCGGTCACCATACTTGAAAAAGGGAAAAAGCCCGCCGTCGCCGAGGCGGAGGGCAACGGCAGGCTCGACGCTGTCACGAATGCACTCAAAAAGCATTTCGGCCTCGCGTTTACCCTGACTACCTATGAACAGCATGCCCTGAGCGAGAAGTCTGACTCCAAGGCACTCTCCTATGTCGGCATCGAAAAGGACGGAAAATTTTATTGGGGCGCGGGCATCGATGAGGATATCATCAAATCTTCCATTGACGCGCTGGTCTGCGCGATGAACAATTATCTCGTTTGAGGCGTTCGGCGGAGGAGGGGTTTTCCTCCTCCGCTGTTGATCTGCCCGAAAAAAGGGACTACTTTTCCGTTCATTCGGTTGACAAAAGGGGAAAAATCGGGTATACTTGTACGTATAAAAGGGCAGTGGCACAAGATATTGTGTTCACGCGCAACGGCTTTTTGCGACTGGTGGATATGCAGACAAAAACTGCGGGGGAGCAAAAAGCGAAAAATTGCCGACCACCTGGGCAGCTTCGGTCAATACCGTGCTGCCCCTTTTTTATTCTTTTGAAAAGGAGAAAGAGGACGATGGCTGTCAGAGAGAAAGAGGGCGCGATCGACGTGCGCACATTTATACAGGAAAACTATACGCCGTATGAGGGCGGCGCCGAGTTCTTGTGCGGCCCTACGGCGCGCACCTCCGCGCTGATGGAAAAGGTGAACGCCCTCCTGAAGGCGGAGAGAGACAAAGGGGGCGTGCTCGATATCGATACCGAGCGCGTTTCCTCCCTTCTGACCTATCCCGCGGGATATATCGATCGCGAAAACGAGATCATCGTCGGGCTGCAGACGGATGCGCCATTAAAGCGCGGCGTGAACCCCTTCGGCGGCATCCGCATGGCGCGGCAGGCATGCGAGGCATATGGCTACCGCCTATCCGATACGGTGGAAACGGAGTTTTCCTATAAGACCACGCACAACGACGCCGTTTTCCATGCCTATACGGAGGAGATGAAGGCGGTGCGGCATGCTGGGCTCCTGACCGGACTGCCCGACGCGTACGGTCGTGGGCGCATCATCGGCGACTACCGCCGCGTCGCGCTGTACGGCGTCGACAGGCTGATAGAGGAGAAGGCTGCGGAAAAGCGCGCTTACGGCGAGCGCGACATGAGCGAGGAGACCGTCCGTACGCTCGAAGAACTGTATAAGCAGATCGACTTTCTCAAAAAGCTCAAGGAGATGGCGCTGCTGTACGGCATCGATATTTCTGCCCCCGCAAAGAGCGCGAAGGAGGCCATCCAGTGGACGTACTTCGCCTATTTGGCCGCCATCAAAGAGCAGAACGGCGCGGCGATGAGCCTCGGCCGCGTCTCCACCTTCTTCGATATCTATCTCGAGCGCGACATCGCCGCCGGCCTTCTCACAGAGGAGGGGGCGCAGGAGCTCATCGACGACTTTGTCATTAAATTGCGTATCACCCGCCAGCTCCGTACGCCCGAGTATAACGACCTCTTCGGCGGGGATCCCACATGGACGACGGAGAGCGTCGGCGGCATGGGCGAGGACGGCAGGACGCTCGTCACAAAGACTTCCTACCGCATCCTCAACACGCTCTACAACCTGGGTGCCGCCCCCGAGCCCAACCTCACCGTGCTTTGGTCGGTACGCCTGCCCGAACCTTTCAAAATTTTCTGTGCGAAGCTCTCCATCGATACCGATTCTATTCAATACGAGAATGACGACCTCATGCGCCCCCTCTACGGGGATGATTACGGCATCGCCTGCTGCGTCTCCGCGATGAAGATCGGCAAGCAGATGCAGTTCTTCGGCGCGCGCTGCAACCTTGCCAAACTTCTTCTGCTCTCCCTCAACGGCGGCAAAGACGAGAAGAGCGGCAAACAGCTCGGCCCGGAAGGAGAGAGTTTTGCGGGCGTGCTCGACTACGAAAAGGTGCGGGCGGCCTATTACAAATACATGGCGTGGCTGTGCAGGCTGTATGTGAATACTCTCAACGTCATTCACTATATGCACGACAAATACGCCTATGAAAAGATCCAGATGGCGCTGCACGATACAGAAGTCGAGCGCTTCCTTGCCTGCGGCGTGGCGGGTTTTTCCGTCGCCGTCGATTCTCTCTCCGCCATCCGCTATGCGAAGGTTACGCCCGTCTATAACGAAGAGGGCATCATCTGCGATTTTAAAACGGAAGGGGATTTCCCCAAATACGGAAACGACGACGACCGCGCGGACGATATCGCGAAGGACCTCATCCGCGAGTTTTACGAAGAGCTCAAAAAGACGCCCGCTTACCGCGGGGCGAAGCACACGCTGTCCGTTTTGACCATCACGTCCAATGTCGTCTACGGGAAAAAGACGGGGGCTACTCCCGACGGAAGAAAGGCCGGCGAGCCCTTTGCGCCCGGGGCTAATCCCATGCACGAGCGCGACGTTTGCGGCGCCCTCGCATCTCTAAATTCGGTGGCGAAGATCCCGTACGATTGCTGCCGCGACGGCATTTCAAATACCTTTTCCATCGTTCCCTCCGCGCTCGGCGAGGACAGGGAGGGCAGGGCGGAAAATCTCTGTGACCTGCTGGACGGCTATTTTGTTCAGGGGGCGCATCATTTGAACGTGAACGTCTTCGACCGGGAAAAACTGGTCGCGGCGATGGAACATCCCGAGTTGTATCCCAATGTCACCATCCGCGTTTCGGGATACGCAGTCAATTTCCACAAGCTTTCCAGGGCTCATCAGCTCGAGGTGCTCAGGCGCACTTATCACGGCAGGGTGTAAAAAAGGCAAAAAAAGCCGCTCACGCGGGCCGAGGGCGGGCGGCTGAAGGAGAACGGAGATTTCGGGAGGGTGTGCGGATGAATGAGGTCGAGACGGCACGCGATACGGGCTTTATCGATTCCGTCTACTGCGGCTCGGGCGTGGACGGAAAGGGACTGCGCTGCGTCGTTTTCTTTTCAGGCTGCAACCTGCGCTGTCCGTTCTGCCACAATCCGGAGACGCTCTGTAAGCGCGGCGAGCCGATGCGGCTCGATCTTCTCTTGGATCGCCTGGAGCGCTACCGCGCCTATTTCCGCCGCGGCGGCGTCACTCTTTCGGGCGGGGAACCTTTCCTGCAGCGAGGGTTTTGCCTCGCCCTGCTGCGCGCGCTGAAGGATAGGGGGATCCGTACCTGCGTCGAAACGAACGGGCACATTGCGGACGGCGAACTCATTGCCGCGTGCGGCGAGATCGTCTGCGATATAAAGAACCAGGAAACGGACGACCTCTCCGCGTACGACGCCTTCTTTGCTCTCTGCAAAGAGGGGAGGGTGTCCCTCCGCGCCACGAACGTGCTTGTCCCCGGAAAAAACGATACGGCAGAAAAGATCGGGGCGCTCGCTTCTCTGCTGCGCCGCAGCTCTGTCGAGGAGGGCATCCGCTTTCTTCCCTTCCGAAAACTTTGTCTAGATAAATACAGAGAGCTCGGCATGGTCTTTCCTTATGTAAACATAAGGGAGGCAGAGGAGGGGGATATTCTGCGCGCAAATATCGTTTTCAGGCAATTTATTTAAGTTTATGATGTAGTATGTGTGACATAATTCGGCGTTTATTATATTGTTTCTCTTTTGGGTACGTGAGTAAAAAGAGGGGCAGGCATTCCATGCGGATGCCTGCCCCTCTTCCGTTTGGACGGCGTATTGTCAGTGCGACTTGAGATACTTCAGTGCTTCCGTCCCCGCGATCATTCCGTCGTAAACAGCCTTTGCGATCTGCTGTATGCCGGCAGTGCAGTCTCCCGCGGCGTAGATGCCGGGGATATTGGTCGCTCTCTTTTCGTCCACGGCGATCTTGTTGTTTTCCGTTGTCTCCAGTCCCAGTTTTTTGGAAAGTTCAAAGGCTCCCGCCGAACCGCAGGCGACGAACAGCCCGTCAAAGCGTTCGCGCGTGCCGTCCGAAAACACGACTTCCCTGAGCGCCTCATCGCCTTCCAGGCGGTCGATCCTGCGCCCGTCGTATGCGTGCGCAAAGGAGGGCGTTTCGCCGTTTGTGAGCGCCGTAACGTCGTCTATGAGGCTTTTAAGGACGGCGTACTCGTTTGCGGCATAGGGGCCGCTGCCGATGACGCCCACTTTTTTGCCTCGGAAAAAGAAGGCGTCGCAGACGGCGCAATAGCTCACGCCCGCCCCTTCGAATTTCTGTATATTGCCGATGGGGGGCACGCTGCGCGAGGCCCCGCAGGCGACGATGACTGCCCCCGCCTTGAGAGAACGGCCGTCCGCCGTCTTTACCGTGAACCCGTCGGCAGCGAATTCAATGCCGCACACTTCCGCGCAGAGGAGTGCGGCGCCGAGGTTCTGCGCCTGTTTTGTGCCCGCTTCGACGAGCTCTTTTGCATCTATTCCGTCTGCAAAGCCGTAATAGTTTTGGATGAGTGACGCCCTGCCGAGCGCTCCTGCGTCCTTTGCGACGACGGTTACGTCCGCTCCGCCGCGCACGGCGTACAGTGCCGCCGAGATGCCGGCGGGGCCGCGGCCGAGTATGACAAGTTTTTTCATGAGTTATACCTCGTTCCCGCGGTGCGTGTACGCTCCGCGCTCTCTAATATGTGCGCGTGCGACAAAATAATGTACCTCTTTCCCGCGGTCGGCAATACGAGTTGCCGGGCCGGCAGGGGAACAAAAAAGCGCAGGCTTTCAAGCCTGCGCCCCGTTTCAACTGAATTTACTTTGCCTCGGCGGTTTTCTTCGCCCTCGTCTTCTTGGGCTTTGCCTCGGCGGGTGCCTCTTCGGCGACAGGTGCTTCCGCGGGCGCTTCGGCCTTGGCTTCCGCCTTGGGGGCAGCTTTCAGGGCGTTGAGGTTCTTCGCGAGAGCAGACTTCTTGTTCGCCGCGTTGTTCTTGTGGAGGATCCCCTTGCTCGCGGCGGAATCGATGGTGGAAACGGTTTCTGGCAGCAGCTTTTCCGCGGCCTCCGCGTCGCCGGCTGCCAGAGCTGCGTTGAATTTTTTGATGGCGGTCTTTACCGCAGATCTGATCATCCTGTTCTGGGTGTTCTTCTTTTCGGTAACGAGAACGCGCTTTTTCGCAGATTTGATGTTCGGCACTTTGCTTCTCCTTTCAATGATTGCTCATTTAATATCTTAGCTATTTTATCATAAAAAAATCTGCTTGTAAACTGTTTTTTCCATGAATGAGTAATTTTTTCTCCCCTTTTTTCATATGTTCTAAAAAACGTCGGGAGGGGAGGCGCGTGAAAGAAGGTTTCATTGCCCTGTTTGACAGCGGCATAGGGGGGCTGACGCTGCTCGCGGAATGTGTTCGGCGCTATCCGCAGGGGAGATACCTGTATTGCGGCGACAACGAGAACGCGCCCTACGGAGGGAGGGAAGAGCGGGAGATCCTGCGCCTCGCGCGGGCGGCATTTTCCCGTATCCGCGCCTTTCCCGTGCGCGCGGCCTGCATCGCCTGCAATACCGTCACGGCGGTCTGCATCGACGCGCTGCGGAAAGAACTCCCGTTTCCTGTCGCGGGGACGGAACCCGCCCTGCGCCCAGCGGTGCGCGCTGTCCCCGGGGGACGCGTGCTCCTGCTCGCCACCCGTGCCACGCTGAACAGCGGGCGCGTCGGGCGGCTGATCGCGTCCTGCGGGGGCGCGGAGATCGTCACGTTCTGTCCGGGGGGCCTTGCGGGGGAGATAGAGCGGAACATTGCCGACCTCTCGCGCGTGCGGCTGACCCTCCCCGTCGGAAAATTCGATGCGGCCGTGCTTGGCTGTACGCACTATATTTGGGTGCGCGAACGCATCGCCGCGGCGCTGGACTGCCCCGTTTTTGACGGAAATACAGGGACGGCTGACCACTTGGCTACACTTGCAAACATATGTTCGAAAAATATGAAAAAAACGAACAAAAATTCTCCGTTGTTCATCGGAAACTCGGCAAAATCAAATAAAAAAGCATATTCGCTCCTCATATAATGCAAACGTATGTTTGTATTT
Organism: uncultured Bacillota bacterium; assembly: GCA_949297575.1. GTDB lineage: Bacteria > Bacillota > Clostridia > Christensenellales > Borkfalkiaceae > Borkfalkia. Next base: position 10,635 of record CASFTB010000006.1, read on the forward strand.
TTCAGAAAATGGTGCATGATGGCGAAAATTTTTAAAAAAATTTCTGATTTTTACATAAAAAATTAGCTGAGTGGTTGACAGTGGTCAAAAGTGGTGATATAATAGAACCATATTAACGGCGGGAGTAGTCCCCGCACGGAGCATGGGCGGAAATGTATTCTTTCAACGGACGGTTCAACAATCGGTTGGACGATAAAAACAGAATACGCATCCCCGCAAAATTCAAGGCGGAGCTCGGGGCGGATTATAAGTTCGTCTTCGGCCCCGGCGAGACCATTTACGTCATGCCCCAGCGGGAATACCAGAAGATCCTCGACGCCTTCGGCGAGGCCTCTTTCTTCGACGAGGAAGCGCAGAACGCGATCGCGAGTTTCACCGCCATGGTCTACGACGTCACTGAGGACAACCAGGGCAGGGCGGTAATCCCCGCAGAGCTGAAGGAATACGCCCATATCGACAAAGAGATCGTCATCACGGGCGCGGCCTCTTACCTTCGCATCGAATCCGCCGAAAGGTTCGCGCAGAAAAATGCGAACATGAACGTCGGCAGCGTCTTCGCCAGGCTGAACGGCCTGCGTAAGGCAAAGAATGATTGAGTTTTCCCACAAGCCCGTCCTGCTGGAAGAATGTATGGAAGGGCTGGCATTGAAAAGCGGCGGCGTTTACTTCGACGGGACGGTAGGGGGCGGCAACCATTCCTTCGAGATCCTCAGAAGAAGTTCCCCCGACGGCAGGCTGATCGCGACCGACCTCGACGATTTCGCCATCGCCGCGGCGACAAAAAAGTTGGAGCCCTTTGCGGGACGTTTCCGCATCTATAAGAGTAACTTCAAGAACTTTGAAAGGGTGCTGGAAGAGGACGGCACCGCATGGCTGGACGGCGTGCTTCTCGATTTCGGCGTCTCGAGCTTTCAGCTGGACGAGGTTTCCCGCGGGTTCACCTATCGGCAGGACGCACCGCTGGACATGCGTATGGACGAGGGCGCTTCCCTCTCCGCAGAGGACGTCGTCAACGACTATCCGCAGGAGAGGCTGGCGCGTATCCTCCGCGAATATGGGGAAGAGCGCTTTGCTTCCCGCATCGCCGCGAACATCGCCGCACAGAGGCGGAAGGGACGCATCACCCGGACGGGGCAGCTCGCTGCGATCGTCGAGGAGAGCATCCCCGCGAAGTTCAGGCAGGGCGGGCCCTGCGAGAGAAAGACGTTCCAGGCGATCCGCATCGAGGTCAACGGCGAGCTCGAAGGGCTGGGCGAGGCGGTAAAGGGCCTGGCACGGCGGCTGAAAAAAGGGGGCCGCATCTGCATCATCACCTTCCATTCCTTAGAGGACAGGATCGTGAAAAACGTCTTCCGAGACATGGCGAGCGACTGCATCTGTGACAAGAGTCTTCCCGTCTGCGTCTGCGGAAAAAAGAGAGAACTAAAACCGATTACACACAAACCGCTCACCGCGACCGAAGGGGAATTACAGGAAAATTCGCGGGCGAAAAGCGCAAAACTGCGCATAGCGGAGCGGGTCTGAGAATATATTGAAGGAGATAGCGAAATGGCAACAGCACTTCCCGTATTGGAAAGAGAAAGGACCAAACAGAAGAGCCCCGAACTGAAGGCGTACGGCAAACTCAGCGGGGGGGCGGAGCCTGCCGAAATGACGGAGGAGCAGATCGCCCTCAATTTCAATTCGCGGATCTCCGAAAATTATCAGAAGCTGATCAATCCCGACCTTACCCGTGCGGAGGAGATCATCGGAGACGCGGCGCCGCAGCAGACTCCCGTCTACGAAACGCCCGAAGATTACGCCCGTTCCGTGCTCTATCCCGAGCGCGAACAGGAGCAGGCGCCCCGCTTCGAGCATCAGCGCGTGACGGAGGACATCTTCCGCGCCGATTCTCCCATCAATGCGGCGCGCGTACAGGCACCCGAGCGCGAGGCATATACGCAGCAGGCATACGCCGCCGAAGCGCAGCCCGCCTATACGCCGACTTTTGAACAGGAGCCCTATGCGGAGGAAAACGAAGACCTCACCCCGACGGCGACGACCATCCAGTACCGCACCGATCTCTATGCGGACGAGCGGCCCGCGGCGCAGGTCGGCGAGCGGAAGAGGTTTTCCCTGACGGCGAAGGGCAAGTTGCTCATGGCGGTGTACGCGGTAGTCGTCGTGGTCGTCCTGGCACTCATCATCATCAATACGAGCGTCCTGCGCTCCCTCGATGCTTCCGTTGCGGAGAGGCAGGCTGAACTGGATGCGGCGCTTGTCCGCGCAGAGCAGGTCGCCGAAGACATCGAAGCCGCGACGTCCGAAGAGACGGTCATTCAGTGGGGCCTCGACCACGGCATGTATTTCGGGGAATAATTCAAAAAGAGCACGAAAGAATTCCGGTCTCGCGGGCGGCCCTGTGGATAGGGTTGCGGGCGCGGCCGGTTTTTTTGTGCGGCGAGGTGCGTCATCATCCGGAAAAGAGATCGCGGAAAAAGCGCGGGGCAGCCCTGCTCCGCAACAGTTTTACGAAAGAGGCTATTCGCCCTGTTTTTGGCGACGGCCTTTCTTTTTTTATTCATTTTTGCCAGATACTTTCAGGTGCAGGTGGCGGATGGCGGCGAGCTGCGCGCCCGCGCACTCGACCAGTGGACGCGCGAGATCCCGGTCGTTGCGGCGCGCGGGGAGATCGTGGACAGGAACGGCGTCCTCCTCGCGGGCAATGCGGCGTCCTATTCCGTGTTCGTCCGCCCCAACGCCGTGGAAGATGCCGCGGAGACGGCATCCGTACTTGCTTCCCTGTTCGGGCTGAACGGCGAAGCGCTGTACGAAAAGCTGACCGGTGCCCGTGTCTCCGAGATCACCGTCGCGCGCCGCGTCTCGCGGGAGAAGGCGGCCGCCCTGGAAGAATACGACCTGCCGGGCGTCTACTATGCGCGCGACAATACGCGCATCTATCCGCACGGCTCTTCGCTCAGCCGCGTCCTCGGCTTTACATCCGTGGATAACAGCGGACTCACGGGTCTGGAAAAATATTACGACGAGTACCTTTCAGGTATCGACGGTGAGATCCTGTACCCCGCCGACCTTGTGGGCAAAGAGGTGGAGGGGGAGGCAGTCTATTATCCCGCGACGGACGGCATGACGCTGCGGCTCACCGTCGACTACGGCATACAAGCCGTCGCGGAGGCCGCGGCGGAGCGCCTGTACGAACAGTTTTCTCCCGTCTCGGCGCAGATCGTCGTGCTTGATCCGAAGGATTTCAGCATCCTCGCGATGGCGGAGAGCCCGGGGTACGACCTCAACGACATCCCCCGGGAGGACGGGGAGCTTCTCAACGAGCTTTCCCGCAACGACCTCGTTTCAGATATTTACGAGCCGGGTTCGACGTTCAAGATTGTGACGGCCGCGGCGAACATCGAGGAGTATCTGCGCGGCAATACCGCTGCCTTTTCTCCCGAACATATCTTCAGCGGCAGCCGCACCCGCACAGTGGACGGCACGACCGTGCGCTGCTGGAGCGACCATGCCAACGGAAAGCATTCCCGCCAGACGCTCGCCGAGGCGCTGAGCAACAGCTGCAATCCCTGCTTCACCGATATCGCCCTCGTTTTGGGAACGGAGACGTTTTACGATTACCTCGAATTGTTCGGGTTCGGGAAGGTGACGGGCATCGACTTTTCGGGTGAGGCGCAGGGGATGCTCCTCCCCGAAAGCGCGGTGCGCGCCTGCGACCTCGCCCGCATCGGCTTCGGACAGACGGTCGCGGTCACCGCTCTGCAGCTCGCCTGTGCGGGGGCGGCGGCGGTCAACGGCGGATATTATTACACTCCGCGCCTGGTCGAAGCGATCTGTACGGAGGACGGAGAAATCGAGCGCGAGATCGCGCCGCAGCTGAAAAACCGGACGGTGAGCGAGGAGGCCTCGCGCCTGCTCGCATCCATGCTCGAAGGAGTCGTGGAGAAGGGGAGCGGCAGTCGCGCCTACATAGAGGGATACCGCGTCGGAGGGAAGACGGGCACGGCGCAGAAGTTTGAGGGCGGTTCCATCGCCGCGGGGAAATACGTCTCCTCTTTTCTCGGCTTTTTTCCCGCGGATAGCCCGCAGTATCTCGCTCTGGTCATCGTCGACGAGCCGCAGGGCGCTTACTATGGCAGTGTCGTCGCCGCGCCCGCGGCGAAGGAAGTTTTTGAAGGGATCATTGCATTGAAGGATATCCGACCCTTCGCATAAAAAGGAGTTTTTGCCGTGTTGCTCGGAGATTTGAAGGAAAAGTTTGCACACGAGAGGACCTCGCGCTTCGAAGAGCGGGAGATCGCAGGCATCAGTACGGACAGCAAGCACGTCATGCGCGGCGACCTCTTCGTCTGTTTCGCGGGGGGAGAGCACGACGGGCACGATTTTGCCGCCGAGGCGCTCGCCGCGGGGGCGGTCGCGCTGGTATGCGAGCGCGAGCTCGATCTGCCCGTGCCTCAGATCATCGTAAAGGACGGCCGCGCGGCGGCGGGGGAAGCTGCCGCCGCCTTTTACGGACATCCGGAAAACAGGCTGAAGGTGATCGGCATCACCGGCACCAACGGCAAGACGACGACGGCGCACATGCTCGCCTCCGTGCTCGCGGAGGCGGGCAGAGCGTGCGGCATCGTCGGGACTCTCGGCATCCGCTACGCGAACAAGAAGATCTCCCCCGAGCTCACCACACCCGACCCCGTCTACCTGTACAAAGTGTTTGCCGACATGGCGGAGTGCGGCGTGGAATACGTCGTCATGGAGGTGTCCGCGCATGCGCTGTATTTCGGAAAGACGGACGGCATTTCGTTTGAGGCGGGCATCTTTACGAACCTGACCGAAGATCACCTCGATTTCTTCGGCACCATGGAGAACTATGCCGCGGCGAAGGAAAAGCTCTTTCTTCCGGGCAGGTGCCGTGCCGCCGTGCTCAATTACGACGATGAGGAGGGGAGAAAGATCGGCGCCCGCTGTGCGAACGCGGTCAGTTATGCCCTCGAAAATCCCGCGGACGTGTTCGCCGTGGATATCCGCGAGAGCATAGACGGCTGCCGCTTTGTGCTCAACCTGTTCGACGAGCTGTACGATATCCGCCTGCGCCTCGCGGGGCTGCACAATGTTTACAATGCGATGGCGGCGGCGGAGTGCGCATCGCTGCTCGGCATCTCTCTCCCCGTCATTGCGGCGGGGCTCGCAAAGCTGCCGCGGGTGAGCGGGAGACTTGAGCACGTCGGACGGGTGCGCGGGGCGGATATTTTCGTGGACTTTGCGCATACTCCCGACGGATTGGAAAAGGCGCTCTCCGCCCTCCGCCGCCACTGCAAGGGCAGGCTGCTCTGCGTGTTCGGCTGCGGAGGAAACAGAGACGCGCAGAAGAGGCCGATCATGGGCGGCGTCGCCGCGCGGCTCGCCGACTTTACGGTGCTCACGTCGGATAATCCCCGCTATGAAGACCCCTTCGACATCATTCTGCAGATCGAGGCAGGTATGCGCCCCTCCACGGACGAATATGTGATCGTCGTGGACAGGGAAAGCGCCATCGGCTATGCCGTCGATATGCTGCAAAAGGGAGACGTCCTGCTCATTGCGGGCAAGGGCGGGGAGAGGTATCAGGAGATCATGGGGGTCAGGCATATTTACAGTGACGTCGCAGCGGTGCGCGACGCCATCGCGGGCACGGAAGAGGATGAGGACTGAGGCGCTGCTCCTGCTCGCGTCGGGGTGCGCGTCCGCACTGCTGTGCGCGGCGCTCATCCCCGTCTTGCGGAAGGCAAAGGCGGGGCAGTATATCCTCGGCTATGTCCGCGAGCACGAGGGGAAGTCGGGCACGCCCACGATGGGCGGGCTCGCTTTCCTGTGCGCGGCGGCGCTCGTCGCGCTCCCCTTCGGGCTGTATGCGGACAAGCGTGTGCTCGTTGCCGTCACTTTCGGGATCGCTTATGCCGCCGTCGGTTTTCTGGACGACTTTCTCAAAGCGCGCTTCAGGCGCAACCTCGGTCTCCGCGCTTATCAGAAGGTCGCCTTTCAGCTCGGCATAGCGCTCATCGCGGGGTTTTACTGCTATTTCGGCGGGATGACGACGCTGCGCGTCCCGTTCTCTTCCGCCGAGCTCGATATCGGGTGGGGCATCGTTCCGCTCGCCGCCTTCGCGTTTGTCGCGACGACGAACTGCGTCAATCTGACGGACGGGCTCGACGGGCTTGCCGCGTCCGTCGCCTCCGCCTATTTCGCGGTGTTGGCCGCCCTCATCTTTTCCCTCTCGCCCGCGGAGGATGCGGCCCTCGCGCGCATGAGCCTCGTGTTGTGCGGGGTTCTCGCGGGCTATCTTCTCTTCAATACCTACCGGGCATCCCTGTTTATGGGGGATACGGGCTCCCTCTCCGTGGGCGGGTTCGTAGCGGCGCTCTCCGCTTTCAGCGGCAATCTGCTGTACATCGCGGCGGTCGGCGTCATGTTCGTCCTGTCGGGCATATCCGTCATTGCACAGGTAATATACTATAAACGGACGAAAAAGCGCCTCTTTCTGATGGCGCCGCTGCACCACCATTTTCAGCAGAAGGGCTGTGCCGAAAGCAAGATCGTGTTCGCGTACACGGCGGTCACTGCGGCGGCGGGGCTGCTCTGCTTGTTGTTCGTCTGAATCCGGAGGGAGTTATGTATTTCGGGAATCAAAGATTTTTAGTAGCGGGCATGTCGCGCAGCGGGTGTGCGGCGTGCGGTTTTCTGCTCGAACGCGGCGCGTCTGTCTGTATGTTTGACGACGTCGATTCCGCCGCCGTGCACAGAGCGATGGAGGAACTCTCCGAAAAGGGGGCGCGGGTGCTGCGGCGCGAGGAGCTCTCCGCCGCGGCGGAGAGCTGCGACGTGCTCGTGCTCAGCCCTGGTATCCCGATAGACCACGAACTGCCCGTCGCCTTCCGCAGGCGAGGGAAGCGGATCATCGGGGAGGCGGAGCTCGGGTGCCGCTATCTCCGCTCTCCCATGGTGGCGGTCACGGGGACCAACGGCAAGACGACGACGGTCACCATGCTGTGCGAGATCTTCCGCACGGCGGGAAAGGACTGTTTTGCCTGCGGCAACATCGGCGTGCCCGTCACCGCCTGCGTCGAGCGCGGGTATGGAGAGATCGCCGTCGCGGAGATCTCCAGCTTCCAGCTCGAAACGCTCTCCGGCATCCTGCCGCACATCGCGGTCGTCACCAACATCGCGGAGGATCACCTCGACCGCCATTACAGCATGGAGAATTACATATTCCTCAAATCCAAATTGCTGCGCAACATGCGGGAGAGCGAATTTGCGGTGCTCAACTACGACGACCCTGCGGTACGAGGCATGGCGAAGGACGCGCGCTGCCCGGTGCGCTGGTTTTCGGTGCGCGAGCGGACAGACGGCGCCTTTTTCAGCGACGGAGCGCTGTATTTCGAAAACGAAAAAGTGATGGATGCCGCCGACCTCTCGCTGAAGGGAATGCACAACGTGTACAACGCGCTCGCCGCCGTCTGTGCGGCAGGGCTGATGGGGGTGCCCGCGGCGGCGATGGCGCAGGCGCTCTCTTCCATGCGCGGCGTGCGCCACCGCATCGAGAAGGTCGCCGAACGAGGCGGCGTCAGTTTCGTAGACGATTCCAAGGGTACGAATGCGGGCGCGACCATGACCGCCATCGACAGCATGGACGCGGATACCGTGCTCCTTCTCGGGGGGAGGGATAAGGGGGAGGACTACGGGCCGCTCTTCGAAAAGATCAGGGGGAGCCGCGTCGTGCACTGCGTGCTGTACGGAGAAAACCGCTTCAAACTGCTGAATGCCGCCGTGCACGGCAATGAATCGCGCATCACGCTGTGCGTGGACTTTGAGATCGCCGTGCGCGTGGCCGCGATGACGGCGAAGGCGGGGCAGTGCGTGCTGCTCAGCCCCGCGAGCAGCAGCCTGGATGCCTTTGCCGGGTATGAAGAGCGGGGAGATAGGTTCGTGCAGATCGTGAAGTCTCTCGGGGAGGCGGCGGATGACGCGTTCGGAAACGTCGGTTGAAGCCGCGTGCCCCGTCCGCCGCGGAGCAGGCTGTCTCGCCATTCCCGTCCTGACCGCCGCGCTTGCCGCATTCGGCGTGCTCATGGTTTACTCCGCAAGTTACTATATTGCGGGGCAGCAGTACGGGGACGCCTTCTATTTCATGAAAAAGCAGCTGATCGGCCTTGTGCTCGGCCTCGCCGCCATGCTCGCGGCGGGTTTTTTTCCGTACGAAAAGCTGAAAAAACTCAAGTGGCCGGCGCTCATCCTTTCCCTCGCGATGCTCGCGCTCGTCTTTGTGCCCGGCGTGGGGGTGGAAAATTACGGGGCGACGCGCTGGATCGGCGTTGGCCCCGTCACGATCCAGCCCTCAGAGATCGCGAAATACGGTTTCGTGCTGTTCGCCGCGGCATATGCATCCGAAAGGCCGGAGCGCATGCGCACTTTCCGGGGTATTTTGCCCGTCCTCGCCGCGGGCGGCGGCATCTGTCTGCTCATCATCGCCGAGCCGAACATGTCCGTCACCCTCTGCGTCGGCGCGGTGCTTCTCATCATGCTTTTTTTGGGCGGGGCAAAGGCAAGGCACTTGCTCCTGTTGCTTCTCCCCTTCGTCGCTCTCATTCCCGTGCTCGTCATCGCCGAGCCTTACAGGCTGCGCAGGCTGTACGCCTTCCTCGATCCGTGGAGCGCGCCGCAAGGAGAGGGGTATCAGCTCATCCAGTCCCTGTATGCATTGGGGAACGGCGGCTGGTTCGGCAGGGGGCTGTTCAACTCCGTTCAGAAATACCGCTATCTGCCCTTTGCGGAATCGGATTTTATCCTGGCGGTCATCGGCGAAGAGTTCGGCTTTGTCGGCATCGTTCTCCTGCTGCTCGCCTTCGGCGCGCTTATCCTCTTCGGCGTCCGCACCGCGGCCTCCTGCCGCGACCGCTTCGGCTTTTTGCTGGCGGCGGGCATCACGGCGGCTCTCGCCGTGCAGGTCGCCGTCAACGCGCTCGTCGTCGCGGGCGCCGTCCCTCCCACGGGGCTCCCTCTCCCGCTGATCAGCGCGGGGAACACCTCCCTCGTCTTTACGATGGCGGCGCTCGGGGTGCTGTACAACATCTCGCGCGGAACCCGCCGCTGAGCGACATCGCCGCGCCCCGCTCAGGAACTTTTTTGCCTTCCCCGCCGTATGATGAATGCAGGGAAGGTTTTTCCGCATGGCGGATTTTTTACGGTTCGGACACGGACGGGGCAGCCTGTTCGGCTTTTTCCCGTTCGCGAAAGGAGTAGATCATGGAAAAATTTGTCATAGAAGGGGGCAGGCCGCTGTACGGCGAAATAAAAATACAGTCGGCAAAGAACGCCGTGCTGCCGCTGCTCGCCGCCTCCGTCCTCACCGACGAACGCGTCGTCATCCGCGCCTGCCCGCGCATCGCGGATGTGCTCAACATGGCGCAGATCCTCGCCGAATTGGGGTGCAAGATCACGTTCGCGGGAGAGGATCTGTACATAGACAGCGCCGACGCGGCCAACCACGAGATCCCGGCGGCGCTCGCGAAGGAGCTGCGCTCCTCGGTGTTCATGCTGGGTTCGGTGCTGTCGCGCTTCGGCAGGGCGCGCATCGCTTACCCCGGCGGGTGCGATATAGGCCTCCGCCCGATCGACCTTCATCTCTGCGGGCTGCGCAGGCTCGGGGTGCGCATCGAGGAGGAGGGCGGATACATAAATTGTTCCTGTGGCAGACTGATCGGGGCGGATGTACAGCTGGATTTTCCCAGCGTGGGGGCGACGGAGAACATCATGCTCGCCGCGGCAAAGGCGGAGGGAACGACGGTCATCCGCAACGCCGCAAAGGAGCCGGAGATCGCCGACCTGCAGGATTTCCTCAACCGCATGGGCGGAAGGGTGTCAGGTGGAGGGACGGCCACGGTCATCGTCGAGGGGGTGCGCTCCCTGCACGGCGCGGAATATACGCCCCTCTCCGACCGCATCGAGGCGGGGACCTTCCTTATAGCGTCCGCCATGTGCGGCGGCGAGCTGGTGCTTTCCAACGCGCGCGCGGAGAATGTATCCGCTCTGCTCGATAAACTTCGCGAAATCAGTTGCAAAATCCATGCGGTTGATGATAAAATATACATAAAGAGCGAGAGGCGCCTTTCCCCGAAACTTGTCGAAACTTCTCCGTATCCGGGGTTCCCGACCGATCTGCAGGCGCCCATTACCGCCCTCGCCTGTATTTGCGAGGGGTCGACCGTCGTCGTGGAGAATTTATTCGAGACGCGTTTCAAGCACGTCCCCGAACTTATCCGCATGGGGGCGGACATCACCGTCCGAGGGCGGAACGCCTTCGTGCGCGGCGTGCCGCGTCTGCACGGGGCGGACGTCTGCGCGGGAGACCTGCGCGGCGGCGCGGCGCTCGCGCTGGCGGCACTCTCCGCGGAGGGGGCCTCCGCCGTCACCGACCTGCGGTATATCGACAGGGGATACGCGCAGTTCGAGTATAAACTGCGGGCCGTCGGCGCGCGCATACGCCGGGTGCGCATTTAAAGTAAACCAACCGAAGAGGAGAACCAATGCGAAGCAAAAAATTCGTCATCCTGTATGCGGTCGCCATCTTTCTGATCGTATTTCTCATCACATTCAACTCCGTCTGCGCCATTTCAAGCATCGAGATCTACTACGAAGTGGACGGCTCGCGGCTGCAGCTGGCGGAAGAGATACGCGGCGGGCTGGAAGAGCGCTACCTGCGCAAAAATTTCCTCTTCTTCGACGAGGAGGGTGCGGTCAATTACGTTTCCGACGAGACGGAGGGTTACTTCGAAGTGACGGAGCTGACCAAGAGTTTTCCCAACCGCATCAGCATGCGTATCCGTGAGAAGTATGAGAACTATGCCTTCGTCCGTGAGGAGAAGGGTGCGGACGGCGAGGTCGTGAAGACGACCTATTACGTCATCGGCGATGACGGCACCGTGCTTGCCGTCAAGGACTCCAACGTAAACAACCTCGTTCCCGAACAGAGCAACATCGAAGTGACGGGCTTTGAATTTTTTGAGCCGGCGGTGGGGGAAGTGTTCGCGGTGGATGCAGGGCAGACCGCCGCCTACGAGGCACTGCGCGCGCTCGTCGCCGAACTCAACGCGCGCGGGCTGCGCGGCAACATCGAGCGCATCGAATACTTCTCCCTCGGGGCGAGTGACCCTTCCCGCAATATCGATTACTTCTACATTTACTGCACGGAAGGGGTGCAGATCTGGGTCACGTCTCCCTCCCGCAATGCGGAGATAAAGATCGCTGAGGCTCTCGATTTGTACGAGGCGCTGGGTGATATCGAGCGCACGTACGGGTATATCGCGGTGAACGATCTCAGGGATCCGGATACGGGCGATTACTCCGATGTGACCGCGGTATATTCTCCGAATGTGCCCCCGAAAAGCGGCAATTAGCGCCCGGCAGATTTTTCCTGCCGAAAAACTGCGCGAAACTCCCCGAAAGTATCCTTTCCGGGAGTTTTTTTTATTGACAAAAAATGCAAAATACTATATAATAGTGTTTGTATAACAGACAGCATTCCAAAGCGAAGGGTCGGAGAGGAAAATGAACTGCAGAAGCGTAGCCGTGCTGGACGTTCGTTCGTCCGCCGTGACCGCTCTCGTCGGAGAGCGAGGAGTCAACAATACGTTCGTGTTCCGAGGTGTCCATACCGAGAAATACGACGGCTTTGCCGATGCGGAATTTTTCGATCTGCAGGGGTTGCAGCGTGCCGTGTTCGCCTGCCTCGGTGCCGTCGAGCACGCCTGCGGCAGCAGGATACGCGATATTTATGTCGGCGTCCCGGGGGAATTCGTCAAGGTCGTTACCAAGCGCTGTTTCATGAGCTTCCAGAGCAAGCGCCGCATCACTCCGTACGATATCGGAGCCCTGTTCGACAACGGCCTGACCGAGCGCGAAAACGGTTTCAGCCTGATCCGCCGCTCCGCGGTCTGTTATTATACGTCGGACAAGCGCCGTACCATCGACCCCGTCGGCATGATCAGCGATTCGCTGGAAGGTTATCTCAGTTATTTTTTCGCCGACGATCGCTTTCTCGATATTTTCAGGAACATGCTTTCGGAATACGGGGTACGCAAGTCGGAATTTCTGCCCGTTTCGCTGGCAGAGGCGCTGTATCTCATACCTTCCGAGGCGAGGGACGAATACGCGATCCTGCTCGACGTGGACGAAATGTCCATGACCTTTTCCGTCGTCTGCGGGAACGGCATCACCTATCAGAGCGCCTGCTCGGCGGGCGGCGGCCACGTGACGGCGCAGCTCTACCGCGACGGCGAGACGGACATCCCGTTCGACATCGCCGAGGCGATGATCGGGAAGATCAATCTTTCCAGCAGGGACGAGGGGGATTCCGTCGTCGAATATGTTGACAAGATGCGCTCGTTCACTCTCCCCATGCGCTTTTTAAAAGACCGCGTGAAGGAGGGGCTCGATCTGCTGTGCGAGGTGATCAATAAATGCCTCGAACTGTGCGGAGACAGGAACATCGACTACAAGCCTATCCTGCTCACGGGAGGGGGGATCACCGGCATCCGCGGCGCGCGCGAGCACCTTTCGGGGCGGCTCAACAAGGTCGTCGAGATCATCGCGCCAAATCTGCCTTACTACAACAAAGCGGCACAGAGTTCGCTCTTGAGCCTTTTAAATATGGCGCTTCAGACAAAGCGCGAAAACAATTTTTTCTACAAATTATTTCACGGAATCGGAGGGTAAAAGAATGTTTAACAGTTTGGACAGCCTGTCCGGAGTCGCCAGGATCAAGGTCATCGGCGTCGGCGGTGCCGGCAACAATGCGGTTAACCGCATGATCGAAGCGGGCATCCAGAGTGCGACCTACGTCGCCGTCAATACAGACAAGCAGATCCTGCTCCTTTCAAAGGCGGAAAACAAGATTCAGATCGGCTCCAACCTCACCAAGGGCCTCGGCGCGGGCGCCGAGCCCGAAATGGGCAGGGCCGCCGCCGAAGAGGACAAAGAGGCGCTCACCGAGGCGGTCAAGGATACCGACCTTCTCTTTATCACGGCGGGCATGGGCGGCGGTACCGGCACGGGCGCGGCGCCCGTCATCGCCAAGATCGCGCGCGATCTCAAGATCCTCACCATCGCCATCGTCACCGAGCCCTTCACGTTTGAGGGCAAAAAGCGCATGGACAATACGGCGAAGGGCCTCGAAAATCTCAAAAAATATGTCGATACGCTCATCATCATCCCCAACGACAAGATCACGAGCGTCGTTCCCAAAAACACGCCGATGGTGGAGGCGCTGCGCGTAGCGGACGAGATCCTCAAACAGGGCATCCGCGGCATCGCCGACCTCATCGTCAACCCCGCGCTCATCAACCTCGACTTTGCCGACGTGCGCACCATCCTCAAAGATCAGGGGCTGGCGCACATGGGCGTCGGCGTGGCGAAGGGCGAAAACAGGATCGTCGAGGCGGTGCGCCTCGCGGTCAACTGCCCGCTCCTTACCACCACCATCGAAGGGGCAAAGGGCGTCATCCTCAACATCGTCGGCGGCAACGACCTGACCATGGACGAGGTTCAGACGGCGGCTACCCTCGTGCAGAGCGTGGTCGACTATTCCGCGAACATCATCTTCGGTGCCTGCATCGATACGAACATCAACGACGAGGTCGAAGTCACCGTCATCGCGACCGGCTTCCCCAGCGTGGAAAATATGTATAACCCGAAGGACGAGCGTAACGTATCCAGCCGCAACTTCTTTGTCAACCGCGGTCTGCCCGAGCGCCCCGGAGAAGAGGCGCCCGCCCGGCAGCCCGTTCCGCAGGCTTCGCCCTCATATGTCCGCACGCCCATGAACAATACGATGCGCGGACAGCAGCCTCCCGTTTACAGGCAGCCCTATCAGCAGCAGTATGAGCAGGGCAGGATGCAGTATCAGCAGCAACAGGCACAGCAGTACCAGCAGGCGCCGCAGTACCAGCAGCCTGCTCCGCAGCCGCAGTATGTACAGCCCGCGCAGCAGCAGTACGACCGTCAGGCGCCGCAGTACCAGCAGCCCGCACAGCAGCAGGCGCAGTATGTGCAGCCCGGCCAGCCGCAGCAGCCCGCGCAGCAGCCGCAGCAGGCAGAGAAGGAGCTGCCCACGTTCGTGCAGCGCCTGTTCAAAAAGAGATAAACGGCACGCAGATCGCCGCACAGCAAACAAAAAAAGAGGACCGCTTCTAAGGAAACGGTCCTCTTTTTTCTCCGAAGAGAGGGTCTTTACGAATGAGCCGATCGGATGAGGGGTGCGGCGGGGTGCAAGCGTGAATGTATTGCAGGCAGATGCTTGGGGGTGGATCTTATTCCGCTTTTGCCAGCTCGTCGTTGTAAGCGGCAAGTATTGCGTTTTTCAGTTCTTCGCGGGTCTCGGTATTCAGGGGGTGGGCAATATCTTTAAATTCTCCGTCGTTCGTTTTGCGGCTCGGCATGGCGATGAAGGGCCCTTCGTTCCCTTCGATCACCTTGATGTCGTGAACGACGAAACAATCGTCGATCGTGATCGATGCGACCGCTTTCAACTTACTGTCATCCTTTTTAACGAATCTGATTCGCACGTCTGAAATTTTCAATTTTCCAACCTCCTTATGCAACAGCGTTCATTCGTAACTACATTCTACTATATATTTTTCAAATTTTCAATAGTCTACTGAAAATTTTTTCGTAAAATTTCAAAAAAGCTTAAAATAAAGCAAAATATTTCGCATTTCGGCATATATTTATGCCATGAAAAGGACATTTTGGCAAAAAAAGCGAAAGATCTTTTTTATAGGCATCGGGGGCATCAGCATGAGCGCGCTCGCGCGCTGTCTGCTGGCGCTGGGTTTTTCCGTGTCGGGCAGCGACGTCGTCGCGACCGCGTTGACCGCTTCTCTCGAGCGAGCGGGGGCACAGGTCAGCATCGGTCACGGCGCGGAGAACGTCGCGGGGGCGGATGCCGTCGTCTATACTTCCGCCGTAGGGGATGACGATCCGGAGCTCGCCGAAGCGCGCCGCCGCGGCATCGAAACGGTGAGCCGCGCGCAGCTGTTGTCCCTCGTCGCCGGATGTTTCGGAACGGTGGTCGGCATTGCGGGCTGTCACGGAAAGACCACGGCGACGGCGATGTGCGCGCATGTCCTGCAGGCCTGCTCCGGCGCGTGTACGGCACATATCGGCGGGGAAGACCTGGAATACGGAAATTTTTTTGCGGGCGGAGATCGCTACTTCGTCACCGAAGCGTGCGAATATGAGAAAAATTTTCTTCTGCTCAAACCGGATATCGCAATCATCCTCAATACGGACGCCGATCACCTCGAGTGCTACGGCAGCGCGGAGGCGCTGGAGGAAGCGTATGCGCTCTTCGCCCGCTCGGCGGGCTGCGCGGTGCTCTGCGCGGATGACCCGATCGCGGAAAAAGTTCACGCCGCCCGGACCTTTGGCTTTTCTCAGAAAAGCGACGTGACCGCGGTGCATCTGCGCGAGAGCGGCGGAAAATACAGTTTTTATCTCCGTATCGGCGAAAAAATATTCGACAAGATCGCTTTGAATGTTTACGGAAGGCACAATGTGCTCAATGCGCTCGCTGCAGCTGCCGTCGCGGATGTGCTCGGCTATCCGCCCGCCTTTGCCGCGGCCGGGCTGCGCGCGTTTCGCGGCGTCAGGCGAAGGTTCGAGCATGTCGGCAACTTCTGCGGGGCGGAGCTCATCGCGGACTATGCCCATCACCCGCGCGAGATTGAGGCCGCCCTTCACACGGCGCGCGAGGTGTGCAGGGGGCAGCTCGTCGTCATCTTTCAGCCGCACACGTATTCGCGGACGCGGCTGCTCTTCGACGACTTTGTTTCCGTACTCTCGCCGCTGCACGACCTCGTCGTGTATAAAACTTTTCCCGCGCGGGAGAAGTTCGACGCGGCGGGCAGCGCGCGTGCCCTGGCGGAAAAGCTTCCGAACTCTCTCTATGCGGAAACGGTCCGCGAACTCGAAGTCTATCTCGCATGTTCCGTCCGCGCGGGGGATACGGTGTTGTTTCTCGGCGCGGGGGATATCTATACGATCGCCCGCCGCTTCGCGGAGCCTGCGGTCAGATGAAAAGAGGTGAAAAGCGCGCTCCTGTAAAAGGAGCGCGCTTTTCGGAAAATGCGGTCGCGGTCAGATGTCGAGCGGAATTCCCTGCGAGGAGCAGGCAAAGGCATAATCGATGAACTGTTTCGCCCTGCGCGGAGAGCGCCCGCCCTTCATGAGCGCCCAGCGCTCGGCAAGAGCAGACAGCTCTTCGGCGGGGAGGGTGAGCTTTCTGTCTTCCGCGAGCTGGCGCACGATGGAGAGGTATTCCGCTTTTCCCGTCGAGGAGAAGTACACCGTCAGCCCGAATCGGTCGGAAAGGGAGAGCTGCTCTTCCATCGTATCGCGCGCATGCACGCTGTTGTCGCGGTCGGAGAAGTTTTCTTTGAGGATGTGCCTGCGGTTGGACGTGGCGACGATCATCACATTTGCGCTCTTTTCGTTCATGCTCCCTTCCAGGGCGGCTTTGAGGAGGCCGACTTTCTCGTCGTGCTCTTCGAGGGAGAGGTCGTCTATGAACAGGAAGAAGCGGAAGGGGAGGGAGGAGAGAAGTTCCTTGATCGCGTTGATTTCGCGGATCTGTTCCTTCGCGATCTCTACGGCGCGCAGGCCGCGGTCAGCATATTTATTGAGCACCGCGTGCACCGTAGAAGACTTTCCTGTTCCTTTGTCGCCGTAGAGGAGCATATCCGAATAGGGCAGCCCTTTCAGAAAGCTCACTGCATTTTCTTCCACGGCGCGCTTTTCGTCCTCGTAATCTTTCAGGTCGGACAGAGAGACGTCCGACGTGTTGCGGACGGGGCGCAGCGCACCGCGCTCGTAAGTGAACGCCTTGTTGCCGATGAACATGCCGTACCCGTTCCTGCTGTAAAAATCTTCGATGCGGGCGAGCGACGCTTCGCTTGCCCAATCTTTCCCGAACAGCGGGTTGTCCTCGCCGTAGGCAATGGCGGGGAAGTCCTGCGCGATGGACGGGGCGATCGCGGCGGGCTGTTTCTGCGCGAGGCGGGCGAGAGATTGCAGCGCCGCGAGGTCGTGGCGGTACGCGGCGCGGATGTCCTGCGTGAGTGTACCGGAAAAAGCTCTGCGCGCAAAGAGATTGTCGTCATACAAGACGCATTCGGCGATATGTTCGGCGAAAGACCTCTGTTTGTCCCGCCCGAGGAGCAGCGCGTACGCGCGGGCATATGCTGCGGCGTCTTCCCTTTCCGCAGCGGCGCAGAATGCCGCGGCAGCTTCGTCGCCGAGCGCGCCCCCGAGAAGGATGAGTTCTTTTGTGTGTGTCCGGATCATGGGATACCTCCCGTTTCGTGCGATTTTTTACCCGTATATTATACCCCCTTCGCGCGCAAAACGCAATGATTTCCCGACGGTAAAGTTTTTTGAGCAAATTCGGAAATCGCATGGAAGTAATAATAAAAATCTATAAACAAAATGGCTCAATCGCTTGACGGAATTTTGCCCGCGTACTATAATATTTACGGATTTGATCGAGAAATAAATTATCGGAGGAACAAACGATATGGCAAAAATATACTATCAGTCCGACTGCGACATCAAGGTCCTCAAAAATAAGACCGTCGCGATCATCGGCTACGGCAGCCAGGGGCACGCGCATGCGCTCAACCTGAAGGAGAGCGGCGTCAAAGTCGTCGTCGGCCTGTATGAGGGCAGCAAGTCCTGGGCAAAGGCGGAGAAGGCGGGCCTGAAAGTCATGACCGCCGCAGAGGCCGCAAAAGCCGCGGACGTCATCATGATCCTTACGCCCGACGAAAAGCAGGCGAAGATCTACAAGGAGAGCATCCTCCCCGCGCTTACCGAGGGCAAGGCGCTCGCCTTCGCGCACGGCTTCAATATCCATTTCAAGCAGATCGTTCCCCCCGCGAACGTCGACGTGTTCATGATCGCGCCCAAGGCGCCCGGCCATACCGTCCGCAGCGAATATGTCGCGGGCAAGGGTACGCCCTGCCTGGTCGCCATCTATCAGGATGCGACGGGCAAAGCGCTCGACATCGCGCTCGCCTATGCCGCGGGCATCGGCGGCTCCCGTGCGGGCGTCCTCGAAACGACCTTCAAATGCGAGACGGAGACCGACCTTTTCGGCGAGCAGGCAGTCCTGTGCGGCGGCGTCACCGCTCTGATGAAGGCGGGCTTCGAGACGCTGGTCGAGGCCGGTTATGACCCCCGCAATGCTTACTTCGAATGCATCCACGAGATGAAGCTGATCGTCGACCTCATCTATAAGGGCGGCTTCTCCCTCATGCGCTACTCCATTTCCGATACCGCGGAATTCGGCGATTATGAGACGGGCAAGCGCATCATCACCGACGAGACCAAAAAGGAGATGAAAAAAATCCTCGAAGAGATCCAGGACGGCACCTTTGCCAGCAAGTGGATCGCCGAAAACAACAACGGCAGGGCGCACTTCAACGCCAAGAGGGCGATGGAGGCCTCTCACCAGCTCGAGGAAGTTGGCGCGGAACTGCGCAAAATGTATTCCTGGAGCGGCGAAAAGGAAGATATGTGATCGCGTATGTCGATACGAAAGGGCTCCCGCAGAGGCGGGGGCCCTTTATATATGCGCGCGCGTAGAAATTTCAAAAACTTCCCACATTTTAATTGAATTATGGGAGGAAAAATGGTATAATAAAAACAATACAGAAAAATCGGACGGTCGTGCCGTTGCGGCAGGGAGAAAATTATTTTGAATAACCTGGGAAGAGGAAGCGAAAACAATCAGAACGGGAAGGACCGCATTTTTACGCGCGAGACGGCGGGCATCATCATGGTGCTCTTCGCCGCGATCGCGCTCGTCCTTTTGATCACGCGGGAGGTCGTGTTCGGCGGCGTCGGCTTTGCCGTCAGCGCATTTTTGCTGGGCACGTTCGGGTACTGCTCGTATATCCTGCTCGCGGCTCTCATCTTTGCGGGCGTCGTGCTCATCACGGGCAAAAAGCCCTCCGTGCCCGGCAAACTTGTCGGGCTGAGCATCCTGCTCTTCGCCTTCCTCGTGTGCCTCGTACACACCATCACGGCCGCTGCGATCGGGATCCCGTATAACGGATACGGCGCGTATCTTTCCGACTGCTATGCGGCGGGCGCCTTCGGAGGGGAAGGAAATCCCTGGCCCGCTCCCACGGGCGGGGGCGTCATTTTCGGGCTCATAGTTTATCCCGTCGCCAAACTCACCACCTCCATCGGCGGATATATCATCTTTTCGCTGCTGACGCTCGGCTCCGCCTACCTGATCTATGCGTCTGTCAAGGGCGGTTTCCGCCGCCGTGCGGGCGAGCGCGAACAGGCGGATAAGATGGTCGATTCCGCCACGGCGGATACCTCCGGGCTCTATGACCTGAACTATGCGGCGCAGGGAAGCGCCGAACAGCCGCAGGCATACGATGCGGGGTATGCCGCTGCCCCCGGCTTCGAACAGCAGCGGCAAGTGGCTGTGCAGCAGGCGCAGGCAGAGCCGCCTTATGTGCCGAGCAGCCTTGACAGATCCCGTCGGCTCTATGAGCTGGGTGAAGATTTCGATTTCAAGTCCAAGCGGGAAATGCGGCAGGAACGGCGGGAAGAGCGCCGCGCACAGCAACAGCAGCCTCTGCCGCCCGCGCAGCCTTCCGCCTACGAACAGGGGCGCAGCATCCTGTATCCCGACAGGGGGAGGGACGGCGAATACAGCTGGTATCAGGAGCGCTTCGGCGGCGGATCGTCGGCGCCCGCGCCGCGCGTGTCTTCCTCCTCCGCTTCGGACGCGCCGTACAGCAGCTATACGAGCAACCGCATCTTTGATAAAGATTCCTATTTCAACAATCCCCGGAGGGGCGCCATCAGCAGGGAACAGTATTCTGCCTGCTTCAAGGGGGCCAGCTCCTATGCGGAAGGGCATGAGCGGACGAATCCGCGCAAGTCGGCCGATCCCCCGAAGGAGGAGGCGCAGCAGGCGCCCGCCCCCGCGAAGGAAGAACCCAGGGCGACGACGTATTCCGATCTCTATGCAGACGGAGCGGAGAGCAACATCACCTATTCGGACCGCCCGAAAAAGATATTGGCAGAGACGCCTCATTCGGCCGAAGGGACGCCGCGTGAGGATTTCTACCGCAACGATGTTCCGTCCGATCATTCCTTCTCCCGCCCCGTGCAGCCCGTACAGCCGCCGCAGGCTGAGCCCGTGCGCCCGGCCGCGGAGCCCGTTCGTCCCGCTCCGGCGCAGAGCGCTGCCGATATCGATGCGGAGGACGTCGTCCGCCGCGCCGGTTTCGGCGAACTGCACCGCCGCGAGCCGGCGGTGACTCCGGAAGCGCCGCGCAGGGAAGAGCCCGTCCGCCCCGTTGCGGAAGAGAGAGAGGAGCCCGCGCTGCGGCGCGGAGAAGGGGCGAGAGAAGACGCGGCGCCCGAGCGTTCCCGTACCGTTCCGGAAGAGAGTGCGCCCGCGCCGCGCAGGGAGCCGCCCGCGCGCCCCGCACGCGAAGAGGAGCAGGGCGAGCCCATTCCGCCCCGGGAAGAGCGCATGCGCCCCGCCATGGAAGAGCGCTTTGCGGAGGAGGAAGCGGAAGAGGAGAGAGAAGAGTCCGGCCTTCGGCCCATTTCCGACAACCTCGAGTCTGCCGTCAATCTGTTTGACGAAGACGAAGAAGAGGAGGGCGAAGAGCCTGCGGCTTCCGCCGTTCCGGAGGGGATCAAAGCCGCGCGCGACCGCGAACCCGCGCGCGATGTCTCGCTTCCCCGGGGGAGAGACCGTGCCCCCGCGCCTCCTGCCGCGGAAGAAGAAAAGCCGCGTCCGCGCCACGTCTATGCCAAATATAATCCGCCCCCGCTCGACCTGCTGCGCGACTACGGCAGCGTCGCGATGGATCCCGAAGAGGTGGAAGTCAACAACGCGATCATCGTAGAGACGCTCAAAAATCTGAAGATCCCCTGCGAAGTGGTCAAAGTCACGCGCGGCCCTTCCGTCACGCGGTACGATATCTCCGTTCCCGGCAACATCCCTTTGGGGCGCGTCCTGGGGTGCGATAAAGAACTCGCCCTGCGCCTGCACGCGAAGGACGGCGTCAATATCCAGACGAACTACGAAAACGGCTCCATCAGCATCGAGGTGCCGAACAAACAGCGCGCCATCGTCGGATTGCGCGAACTGCTCCTTTCGCCCTCTTTTAACAGCGACAAGCCCGGTTCGCTCGTCTTCGGGCTGGGAAAGGATATCGAGGGCAGGTCGATCTGCGGCGATATCGCGAAGATGAAGCACCTGCTCGTCTCGGGCGCCACCGGCTCGGGCAAGACCATCTGCCTGCACGCGCTGATCATCAGTTTGCTGTATAAGTACAGCCCCGAAGATCTGCGCCTGATCATCATCGACCCGAAGCAGGTCGACTTCATCGTCTACGACAAGCTCCCGCACCTGATGGTCAACGAGATCTTCAACAACGACATCCCCAAGATCATCAATGTTCTCGACTGGCTCATCCGCGAGATGGAGCGCCGCTATACAATCTTCAGGGAAAAGGCGAAGCGCGGCATCCCCGTCCGCGAGATCGACGACTATAACAAGAACCTGCAGCCGGACGAAGAGAAGCTGCCGAAGATCGTCATGATCATCGACGAGCTTGCAGACCTCATGGCGGCGGCGAAGAAGGAGATAGAGGACCGCATCCAGCGCCTCACCCAAAAATCCCGCGCGGCGGGCATCCACCTCGTCCTCGCGACGCAGCGCCCCTCCGTCAACGTCATCACCGGCGTCATCAAGACCAACCTGCCTACGCGCATCGCGCTCAAACTTACGCAGGAAGTCGACTCGCGCACCATCCTCGACGAATCGGGCGCGGAAAAACTTCTGGGCAACGGCGACATGCTGTACCGCACCGATTCCATGACCTTCCCCTGTAGGCTGCAGGGAGCACTCGTGGTCGCTGAAGAGATGCATCGCGTCGTCAGCTATGTCCGCGAACACAACGAGGCTTACTTTGACGACAGTGTCTCCGACTTTATCAACAACGAGCAGGGGGGCGGGATCGGCGGAGACGGCGACGACGATTCCGTCGAGCCCGTCTATATCGACGCGCTGCGCTACGTCGTCCAGATCAAACAGGCTTCAATTTCCATGATCCAGCGCCGCTGTTCCGTCGGTTACCCGAAGGCAGGCAAGATCATCGAATGGATGGAAAATATGGGCTACATTTCCGCCTTTGACGGGGCGCGCGCCCGCAAGGTGCTTCTCACGCAGGAGGAATTCGATGCTAAGTACGGAGATTACGGCGAATGAGCGTTCTTGACGGCAAGACTTTCGGCATGATCTCCCTCGGCTGCGACAAAAACCGCGTCGACGCGGAGCGCATGCTCGGCATACTGCGCGAGCGCGGCTTTGCGGTCACGAACGACGCCTCCGAGGCGCAGGTGCTCATCGTGAATACCTGCGCCTTCCTCGCTTCTGCGCGCAAGGAGGCGATCGACGCCGTACTCGACTGCGACGCCTTGCGCGGAGGAAAGCTGGAAAAGATCGTCGTGTCCGGCTGCCTGCCCGAAAAATTTGCGGACGAACTCTTTCCCGCCCTCACGGAGGCGGACGTATTGCTCGGCACATGCGACGCAGACGTCCTCCTTTCCGCCCTCGAGCGTTCTTATGCGGAGGGAAGGATCAATGCGGTGCACACGGGGCATGAGGGGGAGGGGGGCCGCGTGCTTACAACGCCGCTGCATTATGCATATCTGAAGATCGCAGACGGGTGCAGCAACCACTGCACCTATTGTCTCATCCCGAAGATCCGGGGGAAGTACCGCTCCTATCCCGAGGAACGGCTCGTCTCTGAGGCGGCTGAACTCGGTGAGCTTTCCGAACTTATCCTCGTCGCACAGGATACGACGCGCTACGGCGAAGACCTGTACGGGGAAAACAGGTTCGTGCACCTCATCCGCTCTCTCACCGCGCTGGACAACGTCGCCAAGATCAGGCTGCTCTATTGCTATCCCGACGTCATTTCGGATGCGCTGATAGAGGAGATCGCGCGCAACGACAAGGTGCTCAAATATATAGACATACCTCTCCAGCACAGCGAAGACCGCATCCTGAAACTGATGAACAGGAAGGGCTCCCGCGCGGAGTATCTCGCGCTGCTGCACAAGTTGCGCGAGCGCGTTCCCGGCATCGCCGTCCGATCCACTTTCATCGCGGGGTTCCCTACGGAAACGGAGGAAGAGGCTGCAGCCCTCGCCGGCTTTCTGCGGGAGGCAAAGCTGACGAATGCCGGCTTTTTTGCCTATTCGCGCGAGCCGGAAACGGCGGCATATAAATTGAAGGGGCAGATCCCCACGCGCATCAAACAGCGTCGGGTGAAGATGCTCTATAAAGTGCAGGAGCAGGTCTCCGCATCGTTCTTGCGCGGTATGGTCGGCAGCACGGTAGAGGTGCTCTGCGACGGTATCGATTTTGACCGCGGCTGCTTTGTGGGCCGGGCGGCTTTCAGCGCTCCCGATATAGACGGCAAAGTGTATTTCCGCGCCGCGGACGCCGTACAGGGGGAGAGGTACCGGATAAAAATTCTCGATGCGGACAGCTATGACCTGTATGGGCAAACGGAGGACTACGAATGAATCTTCCCAACAAGATCACTCTCACGCGCATTCTTCTCATCCCCGTGTTTGCGGCAGTCTTTTTTATCGAGGCGATCCCGCAGAATTATTTCATCGCCTGCCTTATCTTCATCGTCGCGGCATGTACCGACTTTCTGGACGGGCACATCGCCCGTAAATACGGGTTGGTGACGAACCTCGGCAAATTTCTCGACCCCATCGCAGACAAGGTGCTCGTTTCCACAGCCTTTATCCTTCTGCTCACCCGCCCGCAGTCGCTGCAAGTGCTGTGGCAGGGGGAATGGGTGATGATCTATGCGGGTGTCTGCGTCGCCGTCATTTTGGCGCGCGAACTCATCGTCAGCGGCTTCCGCATGGTCGCGGCGTCCGCCGGGCTCGTCCTTGCGGCGGACATGGTCGGCAAGGTCAAGACGACTTTTCAGGATATCAGCATCGCAGCGCTTTTGGCGGGCGCGGGCTTTTTCGGCCTGACGGCGGCAGAGCGCGTATTCAACGGCATCGGCATCGCGGCGCTCGGCATCGCCGCGGTTCTCACCGTCTGGTCAGGCATTTCCTATATCGTTAGAAACAGAGAAGTGCTCAAAGAGAAAAAGGAACAATGAAAAACGCCTGTATCGCAGTGCGCGGCAGGGCGGAGCCCTTTTCGGAGGATTTTGAACGCCCGCTGAACGCGCTGCTCGAGGGCGGGTACTGTGCGGACAAGACGTTTCTCCTTGCGGAAGGGGAAGAGCACGAATTCGCACAGACCGTCATCGAGTGCAAAAATTTTTTTGACAACGTCATCGTCGCTGCCCGAGAGCAGGTGCTCCCGAAGCTGCGCGCCCGCGTTGCTGAGCTGCTCGGCGTCGGCGGCGGCGCGGAGCTCGTCTCCGGAACGAAGCGCTTTTTCTGCATCCCCTTCGGAGAGGGCGGCGAGAGGGCAGTGCGCGGCGAGGTCCTTCCCACGCTCCGCGAGCGCGATGCCGCGCCCCTTTCCCGCTCTTTTCTGCGTGCCGTTGGGGCGCCTGCGGAGAGGCTCGCCGCTGCCGTCCGTGCGGCGGAAGGCGTCGGGGGCGTCATTTGTTCCGTCAGCGAACGGCACGGGGAGCAGCGCCTTGTACTCAGCTATGCCTCGGATATCGCAAAGTCCGCGGCGGACGAGGCGCTGCGCGCCGCGGCGGAGGCGCTCGATGAATTTACCTATGCGATCGACGACACTCCTCTCGCGCAGCGGGTGTTCGAGCTGCTCAAATTGCGGGGCACGAAGCTCTCCGTGGCCGAATCGTTTACGGGCGGAGGCGTGGCAAAGAGATTGATCGCGATCCCCGGTGCGAGCGAGGTGCTCTTTGAGAGCGTCGTCGCCTACGACAACGGCTCAAAAATGAAGAGACTGGGCGTCTCCGCAGAGACGCTCGCCGCGCAGGGCGCCGTTTCCGACGAGACGGCGTACGAGATGGCGGCAGGTTTGTTTGCGACGGGCGGCTGTTCCGCCGTCCTCTCCACGACGGGCATTGCCGGCCCGGCATCCGACAACACGAACAAGCCCGTCGGGCTCTGCTATATCGCCGTCGGCAGCAGGGAGGCGGTCTACGTCTACAAATATCTGTTCAAAGGCAGCCGGGAAGAGATCACCGAGCGCGCCGTCAATCAGGCACTGTTTCTTCTTTACAGGCAGATCAAATGACGCAAACGCGGTCTCCCGTCGGCTGAAAACGGGCGGAAAACAAATAAATCATTACGGAGATCTTTATGGATAACAACAGGCAGAAGGCGCTCGACCAGGCTCTCGCACTGATCGAAAAGCACTACGGCAAAGGAGCCATCATGAAGCTCGGCCAGGCGGCCGGGAATACGGACATCGAAGTCATCCCGACGGGCTGTCTCTCCCTCGACATCGCCCTCGGGATCGGCGGCATCCCTCGCGGCAGGATCGTGGAGATCTACGGCCCCGAATCTTCCGGCAAGACGACGGTCGCATTGCATTGCATCGCCCAGACGCAGAAGGCGGGCGGTATCGCCGCGTTCGTCGATGCCGAGCACGCGCTCGATCCCGTCTATGCAAAGAAGCTCGGGGTCGATCTCGACAATCTCTATGTCTCCCAGCCCGATACGGGGGAGCAGGCGCTCGACATCACGCACTCTCTTGTGAGCAGCGGTGCGGTCGACCTCGTGGTCATCGACTCCGTCGCCGCCCTCACGCCGAAGGCGGAAATAGAGGGCGATATGGGCGATGCGCACGTCGGGCTGCAGGCGCGGCTCATGTCGCAGGCGCTGCGCAAGCTGACGGGCATCATCAACAAGTCGCACGCCTGCGTCATCTTTATCAACCAGCTGCGCGAAAAGGTGGGCGTCATGTTCGGCAACCCCGAAACCACCCCGGGCGGAAAGGCGCTCAAATTCTATGCCTCCGTCCGCATCGACGTGCGCAAGGCAGATGCCCTCAAAGACAGCGACGGCATCATGGGCAACAAGACGCGCGCGAAAATCGTCAAAAACAAGCTCGCGCCTCCCTTCAAAACGGCGGAATTCGATATCCTTTACGGCGAAGGGATCTCGCAGGAAGGCTGCATCATCGACCTCGGCTGCAATTGCGAAGTGATCGGAAAGAGCGGCGCGTGGTTCTCCTATGAAGGAGAGAAGGTCGCGCAGGGCCGCGAGCGCATGCGCGAGTGGCTGCGGGCAAATCCAGAAAAGGCGAAAGAGATCGAGGCGAAGATCCGCGCGGCATATAAGCCGACGAAGGAAGAGCCTGTCTCGGAGGAAGCAGAGGAAGCGCCGGAGGAGTAAGCGCCGTATGAAATACGGATTTGTAAAGGCAGCGGCGATCACGCCTGCCATACGCGTCGCGGATACCCGTGCGAACGCGGCGTCGATCATCGGCAAACTGCGCGAGGCGGCAGCGGCGGGCGCAGAGCTTGCCGTGTTTCCGGAACTGTGCCTGTGCGGCTATACCTGCGGCGATCTGTTCGGGCAGGACGTCCTTTTAGAGGGCGCGCTCGACGGTCTGCGCGAGGTCGCGCGGGCGAGCGAGGGGATGCATCTCCTCGCGTTTGTCGGCGTTCCGTTCCGTCTGGGCGGCGTCCTGTATAACTGTGCCGCGGCGGTGAACGACGGGAAAGTTCTCGCTCTCATCCCGAAACGGCACCTTCCGAACTATGCGGAATTTTACGAAAAGCGCAATTTTCAGCCCTATACGGGGGAAAACGTGACCGTGGATTTTGACGGAAGGGAGATTCCTTTCGGCAACAAGCTGATCCTGCGCTGTGAGGCAGACAGAGAATTTTCCGTGGCGGCGGAATTGTGTGAAGACCTTTGGGTGCCCGCACCTCCCTCCGTCTCGCACGCGCTCGCGGGTGCGAACATCATCGTGAATCTCTCTGCCAGCGACGAGACGGCGGGCAAGGCGGAATACCGCCGCCTGCTCGTGCGCGCGCAGTCTGCAAAGACGGTCTCCGCCTACGTCTATGCGGATGCCGGGTCGGGAGAATCTACGACGGACATGGCCTTTTCCGGGCACAACATGATCTGTGAAAACGGCGAGATGCTCGCCGAAAGCGCGCCCTTCGGCGCCGGGCTTGCCGTCTCCGAAGTAGACGTTCACAAACTTGCCTTCGAGCGTCGCCGCATCAACACTTTTTACGATACGAGCGATCTGGGCGGCTATACGTATGTCCCTTTCAGTGCCGGCTCTGCCGACGTAAAACTGACCCGCGCCGTCTCGCCCTCGCCCTTTATCCCTGCAGAGGAAGGGGAGTTGGGCGCCCGCGCGGAACTCATCCTCTCCATCCAGGCGGAGGGGCTGCGTTCGCGGCTCGGGCACATCGGTGTCCATCGCGCGGTTATCGGAATTTCCGGCGGGCTGGACAGCGCCCTCGCCCTCCTTGTGGCCGTCCGCGCGTTCGATGCGCTCGGAGAAGATAGAAAAGGCATCACCGCCGTGACCATGCCCTGTTTCGGCACGACGGACAAGACATATAAGAATTCCCTGCGCCTGATGTCCGCGCTCGGCGTCACGGCGCGCACCGTCCCCATAGCGGATACCGTCCGCGCTCATTTTAAAGACATCGGCCACGACGAGACGGTGCGCAACGCCGCCTATGAAAACGCGCAGGCGCGCGTCCGTACGCTCGTGCTCATGGATATCGCCAACGACGTCGGCGGCATCGTCGTGGGAACGGGAGACCTGAGCGAGCTCGCGCTCGGCTGGGCGACGTATAACGGCGACCACATGTCCATGTACGGCGTCAACGCGTCCGTCCCCAAAACGCTCGTCAAGTACCTGATCCGCAGCGAGGGGAAGAGGCTGGGGGGCGAGGCGGAAGCTGTGCTCGAGGACATCCTCGCCACCGAGATCAGCCCCGAGCTGCTCCCCCCAGAGGGCGGAAAGATCGCGCAGAAGACGGAAGAACTCGTCGGCCCTTACGAGCTGCACGACTTTTATCTCTACTATGCGATCCGATGGGGCTTTTCTCCCGCGAAGGTCTATTTCCTCGCAAAAAATGCTTTCCGCGGGAAGTATGACGGCGCCACTCTCAAAAAATGGCTGGTCAGTTTCTATTCCCGCTTTTTCTCGCAGCAGTTCAAGCGCTCTTGCCTGCCGGACGGCGTAAAAGTCGGTTCTGTCTCGCTTTCTCCGCGCGGCGACTGGCGCATGCCTTCCGATGCTTCGGCGGCGCTCTGGCTGGATGAGGCGAAAAATTTGAAGTGACAGCGCAAAATGAAAAGTTTCGGTCCGGTCGCCGAAACTTTTTTGTTTGTTTCGGACATTATTTTTTGCGTAGCATTGACTTTTAACAAAAAACCATGTATAATAAATGGGAAGTATAAATTAAAAGGGGAGATGGGCGCAGGAGCCGCATAGGCGCCCGTTCTGCCTGTTGGTTTATATTTAAAGTTTATTTCATAGGGAGGCTTTTCGATGGCTACAGCGAATTTGAGCTCCCTGTTTCTTGCGGGCACGGTCTCGGTGGGGCTTTTCATCGTCGTGCTTATCGTCGCTATTGTTGTTATTGGTTTTGCCGCGTTTTTTGCCGGATATCTCATTCACAAAAAGAATACCGAAAAGAAGCTCGGCGAAGTGAATCAAAGGATCAAAATAATGCTTGACGAGGCGGAAGCCGAGGGCAAAGCATTAAAAAAAGAAGCAATTTTAGAGGCCAAGGAACAGGACTTAAAGTTAAGGAACGAATTCGAACGCGAATCTAAAGAGAAGAAGCTCGAGCTGCAAAAGGCGGAACAGCGCCTCATGCAGAAGGAAGACAACCTCGACAAGAAGGAGGACGCCCTGCAAAAGCGTTCCGATTCCCTCGAGCAGCAGCAAAAAAATCTTGCCCGTCAGGAAGGCGAGATCAAAAAGATGCAGGAAAAGGTTGCCCATCAGCACGATCTGATGGTGCAGGAACTCGAAAAGGTCGCCCAACTCACCCGCGAAGAGGCGAAGCAGGCGCTGACCGAAAGCATCCTCGAAGAGGCCAGGCACGATGTCGCCGTACAGGTACGCAATATCGAGCAGGAGGCGAAAGACGAGGCGGAGACGAACGCGAAAAAGATCATCAGTCTCGCGATCCAGCGGTGTGCGTCCGATCATGCGTCCGAGATCACCGTCTCCGTCGTGCCGCTGCCCAATGACGACATGAAGGCGCGCATCATCGGCCGGGAGGGCCGCAATATCCGTGCCCTCGAAAACGCCACGGGGATAGAGCTGATCATCGACGACACGCCGGAGGTGGTCATCCTTTCCGGTTTCGATCCGGTCCGCAGAGAAGTGGCGCGCCTTTCCCTCGAAAGGCTGATCGGAGACGGCCGCATCCACCCCGCCCGCATCGAAGAGACGGTGGAAAAGGTGCGCAAAGAGCTCGATCAGCAGATCAAGGAAAACGGCGAAGCGGCCATGTTCGAGGTCGGTATTTTCGGCATCCATCCCGAACTGATCAAATTGCTCGGCAGGCTCAAATACAGGACGAGTTACGGCCAGAACGTGTACAAGCACTCTATCGAAGTCGCGCAGCTCGCCGGCATGATGGCAGCCGAGCTCGGGCTGGATGTGAACCTCGCCAAGCGGGCCGGCCTCCTGCATGATATCGGCAAGGCGGTCGACCACGAACAGGAGGGCACCCATATCCAGATCGGCGCCGACCTCGCCAAAAAGTACAAGGAGAGCGCGAACGTCATCAACGCGATCATGGCACACCACGGCGACGTGGAGCCGAAGACCGTCGAGGCCGTTTTGGTGCAGGCGGCGGATGCGATCTCGGGCGCGCGTCCCGGGGCGCGCAGGGAGACGAGCACGAATTACGTCAAGCGCCTCGAGCAGCTCGAGCAGATCGCCGCATCCTTCAAGGGCGTGGAAAAGACGTATGCCATTCAGGCAGGGCGTGAAGTGCGCGTCATCGTCAAACCCGAGCAGATCGACGATGCCCAGACTCTCTTCCTCGCGAAGGATATCGCAAAGAAGATCGAGCAGGAACTCGAATATCCGGGACAGATCAAGGTCAACGTCATCCGCGAATTCCGCAGCGTCGAATACGCGAAGTAGAAAAATCAAATGGGGGGCGGAGCCGGCAAGGCTCCGCCCTTCATCCTGCGATCGGCGCAGAGAGGCATGTTTTGCCTCTCTTTTTCTTTTGCCCCGCATAACTTCATCTCCCGCACAATATACATAAGTATGCCAACGGGGAGGAAGAGGACGCATGCTCGAATTTCTTACGGACGGCCTGAGAGAGGCACTGCTCAACGTCAATATGAACCTCGTCTATGAGCTGCGCATACGGGCAAACAGGCCCGTCGTCGTAAATTACGGGGGAGAATACACTTTTTTGGGAGCGCGCGGCATTACGCCACACATCGGTGCTGCGATCGTAACCTGTTATTCCGACATTGAAAACATCATATACCGCGCGAGCGAATATTCCGTCTACTCTGTGACGGACAAGCTCAGACAGGGCTTTCTGACAGGGGCGGGAGGCGAGCGCATCGGGCTTGCGGGAGCCTATGTTTATGAAAAGGGCGAGGCGTTTACGGTAAAGGAAGTCACCTCTCTCAACATCCGCGTACCGCACGAAGTGCGCGGATGCGGCGAAAAGATCTACAGGACATGCTTTTCAAAGGGGATCGCGAGCGCGCTCATCCTTTCTCCTCCCGGCAGGGGGAAGACGACGATCCTGCGCGACCTCGCGCGCCTCATTTCTGCGCACAGGCTGCTGAATGTGCTGATCAGCGACGAGCGCAACGAGATCTGCGCCGTCAATCGGGACTTCTCTCTCGATACGGGCGCCTTTTCAGACGTGGTCCGGTATGCCGCCAAGAGGGATGCGCTCACCGCAGCGGTGCGCACCATGCGCCCCGATCTCATCGTGACGGACGAGCTGGTGGACGAGGCGGAGATCGATGCCGTCGCCTGCTGCATCCGCGGCGGCGTCGAGGTGCTCGCCTCGGCGCATTTCCGCGACCTGGAGAGCATGCGCGCGTCTCCTCCCTTTGCCCGCGCCCTGCGCGAGCGCCTGTTCGGTTATTATATCCTCCTTGCGGGGGAAGGGATAGGGCAGGTGCGGCAGATCTATGCGGCAGACCTGACGCCCGTTGCCGACCTATGCTGAGGGTATTTCTCTGCGTCCTCGCCGTCGCGGCGTGTACGGGGCTTGCTTATCTGTTCACGCGCAAGCACAAGCAGCGCATGCTCTTCTTTTATAACCTCGACCTGTTCAACGAGCGGCTCGTCAACGAGGTCAGCTATACGCGCGTACCGTTGCCCGCCTTTATAGAAAAATACGAATTCGGCGGAGATTTTAAAAAGATGCTGCAAGAAAAGAGGGCTTCCGATTTCGGAACAGAGAACTACGGCTTTTCGTACTTGACGCCCGACGAGCGAAAATTTCTTTCCGATTACTTTCTCCTGGTCGGGAGGAGCGATGCCGCGTCGCAGCGCACCTATCTGTCCGCCGTCCGCGAAGAGATCGCGGGGCGCAGGCGCTCGGCGGAGGAGATCTATAAAAAATATTTTTCGCTGTACATGAAGCTGGGGTTTCTCGCGGGGCTCGTCCTCGCCGTCCTCATCGTCTGAACGGAGGGGAGCAAAGGGTGGAAATTGACGTCATCTTTAAGATCGCGGCGATCGGGATCATCGTGACCATCGTCTGCCAGGTGCTGAAAAAGTCGGAAAGGGAGGACATTGCGACCATCGTCAGCCTTGCTGGGCTGGTCATCGTCCTCGCGGTCGTGCTGGATATGGTCGCCGACCTGTTCGACTCGGTGCGGAACCTGTTCGACCTCTTCTGAAATGGAGCTCGTCAGGATCCTCGGCGTCGGCCTGATCACGGCGATCGCCGCGCTGTTGCTCAAAAGTTCGAAGCCCGAGCTCGCCTTTGCCGTCACGATCGCGGGCTCGGCGATCGTCCTCATCTTTTCCCTCGAGCTTCTCTCCTCCGTGTTCGGCATCTTTGCGGAGATAGGGGAAAAGACGGGCATCGACGCTTCACTCATCAAAGTTGTCCTGAAGATCGTCGCGATCGGCTATCTCGTCGAATTTGCGGCGGGTGTCGTGGAGGATTTCGGGTCGAAAAGCATTGCGGACAAGCTGGTGTTCGCCGGCAAAGTGGTCATCTTTTCCGTATCCGTCCCCATTATCCGCGCCATGGTCGGCCTGATCGGCAGTTTCTTGGAGTTGGTATGAGGGTAAAGAAGCGCCGACGCAGGCGCGGGATCGTTTTCGTTTTCTTTCTTCTTGCAGCCGTATTTCTCTGTTGTTCCTTTCTGCCCGCTGCGGCAAAAGGGGAGGAAGAGCAGGGGGAGGATCTGATGGGGAATATAGAGGAGATCCTGGGAGATCTGGATACGGGAGCTCTCCAGGAATACATCGATTCGCTCTCGGAAGAGCAGAAGGAGCTGTTTGGCGAAAACATTGCGGACAAGATCCTCTCCGTGCTCAGCGGAGATTTCAGCCTGGACTATGAAAACGTCTTTTCAGCCCTTTCGGGGCTGCTGTTCGGGCAGATATCCGATCTGCTCCCTGCCTTCTGCGCCATCTGCGCCATCGCCCTCCTCTGCGGCATACTGGACAGGTTCAAGAGCGCTTTTTCCGAGCAGGGCACGGCAAAGATCATCTTTTTTGTCGGATATGCCGCGGTGCTCGTCTTGATCCTGTCCTCGTTTTCTGTCATCGTCGGCGAGTGCATCCGTTCGGTTTCTTCCATGCAGGCGCAGATGCAGGCCGTCTTCCCCATACTGCTCACCCTGATCGCGACGAGCGGCGGGGCCGTATCCGTGGCGGTCTACCGCCCCGCCGTCCTCTTTTTGAGCGAGGGCATCGTGGGCATCGTTTCGGGCGCCGTCTTTCCGCTCGCCGTGCTGATCTGCGTTCTGAATATGGTAGGCAACATGAGCGGGGAGATCCGTCTCAAAAATTTCTCCTCCCTCTTTACCTCCGTCATCAAATGGACGCTGGGCATCTCCCTCGCCGCTTTTACCGTCTTTCTGACGGTACAGGGCATCACGTCCGCGACCTATGACGGGCTCTCTTTTAA
Source organism: uncultured Bacillota bacterium (assembly GCA_949297575.1). Lineage (GTDB taxonomy): Bacteria > Bacillota > Clostridia > Christensenellales > Borkfalkiaceae > Borkfalkia. The sequence continues at coordinate 43,793 of CASFTB010000006.1, forward strand.
GGCGGCAAAATATGCGGTCAGCAACTCCGTGCCCATCATCGGCGGATTTCTCGGCAGCGGCTTCGACCTCGTCGTCGCGGGCAGCGTGCTGATAAAGAATTCCGTCGGCTCCTGCGGCATCCTGTTGCTCGCTCTCGTGCTCGCGGGGCCGCTCGTGCAGCTTATCGCCTACAACCTCTTTCTGAAGCTCTCCGCGGCTGTCGCCGAACCGCTCGGCGATGCACGCATCGCGTCCTTTCTTTCCTCCCTCTCCGGCACCGTCAACTATTTCACTGCAGGCCTGCTCGCGGTCGGGTTCATGTATTTCATCACCATGCTGCTGCTGATCTGCTCCTCGAACGCGCTGTTCTGATGCAGGGATACATCCTCGCCGTCTGCGGAGCGATTATTTTGTCCGCACTTGTCTCTATCCTCCTGCCGGAGGGGAGGATCGGCAAGTTTATCGGCGGCATCATGAAGGTCTTTTGCGTTCTGGTTATGTTGCTACCACTGTACGAGCTCGTTTCGGGGCTGTCCGCTCCCGAGCCGGAGGAGGGCTCCACGGAGTCTTCCGTGGAGCTTGATGAAGATTTTATAGACGGCATGTTCGCCGAACGCGCACAGGCGCAGGCGGAAGATTTGGAACTTGCCCTCGCGGAAGACCCGGGCATCGCTGTCTGCGCGGAAGTTTTGTGGGAACGTGTCGAATACTCCTATACTGTGCGGGAAGTGCGCGTCAAAATAGAAAATTTCGGAATATACGGCGAAGACGAGCATATATTTGTTATAGAGCAAGTCGAAGAGCGCGTATCCGAACTGATGGGAAACATACCGGAGGTGGTCGTATATGAGTGAATCGGTGCTCGCGAAGGTAAAGGAGAAGGCGAGGTCCGGCAAGGTGATCGAGATAGCGGTCATTCTTATGCTGGCCGTCATTGTCGCCGCGGTGATCTTTTCCGCGCTGGGCGGCGGACGGGAGGAGACATCTTCTTCCGAAGAATACGCGCAGTATCTCTCTTCGCACCTCGCATCCGTCCTCGGGCAGATAGAGGGGGCGGGCGATGTGGGGGTATTTCTCACCGTGGCATCGGAGGGCGAAAAGGTCATCGCCACCGAGAGTACGGTGGAAGAGGACGGAACAGTCGTCACCACGCCCGTCTTATCGGGAGGAGACGTCATCGTCCTCGAAGAAAAATACCCGCAGGTCACGGGCGTTCTGATCGTAGCCGAAGGTGCAAACGACCTGAATGTGCGCTTTGCTCTGCTGGAAGCGACCGCGTCCGTTTTAAATATAAACCAAAGCATAATCAAAGTATACACAAAGGGCAGCGCATAATTCAGCAATAAAAAGGAGAATAAAAGAGATGTCAAAGACCAAAAAGATCGTGATCATGTCCGGCCTCGTTCTGCTCCTTGCCGTGACGGCCGTGTTTAACTTTGTGCTTGCGGGCAGCGTTTCCGGCAATGCGGAAGACGGCGTGACGACCGCAAATTACTTTGCCACGTATCGCACGGAACGCACGACGACGCGCAACGAAGAGCTCCTGCAGCTCGATTCCATCCTGGAGGATACGGAAGCGGGGAGCAGTGCATACGAGGAAGCGATGGCGCTCAAACTGCAGATCGTCGAAATGATGGAGCGCGAGCTTTTGCTCGAGACCTTCATCAAATCGGTCGGGTATACCGACGCCGTCGTCAGCATCGGGATGGATTCGGACAACGTGAACGTGTTCGTCAATGCAGATCAGCTCGCCTATAACGACTTCCTCACCATTTACAATATCCTCACCGAAGAGGCGGGCTGCGACCCTGCAAATGTAAATATTATGCCGATAAATTCGGAAAGTTGAGAAAAATACTGTTCAAATCGCCGAAAGTATGGTATAATAACAGAAAGAAAAACTTCGGAGAAAGTCACCATGGCTATTTTCAGGCGCGTCCCGCCCGACGGACAAAAAGGCAAAGTTTCCTATAACTCGGGTATCGTGAGCAAGATCATCAGCCTCGCCGTCTCGGAGATCGAGGGGGTGGAGATGGTGCCCGGTACAAAGCGCGGCCTCCGGCTGTATTTTGAAAAGGACGGCGTATATGCGGACATTTCCGTTCGCGTCGACTACGGGTTCACCGTGCCGGAAGTGGCGTTCAAGATCCAGCAGTCCGTCAAGCATAACGTCGAGGCGATGACAAAATATAAAGTCGCAAAAGTCGATGTATATGTCGTCGGGGTAGATTCTCTCGGCGAACATGCGGCGGAAGTATAAGTGTTCTCCATTTTCCCCTCGGTCCTCGGGGGGAAATGTTCCGTTTACGGCAGAATTTTTTTATTTGGTATCAGAAGATGAGAAGTAAGGCGCGCGAATGTGCATTCAAGGTTATCTTTGCATCCCTCTTTTCCCCCGAAGGGGAGGATTTTCAGAGGGGCATCTATAAGACGTTCGGTCTCGACGGGGAGGAGCGCGAATATGCAGACCGCATTCTCTCCTGCGTGCGCGGGCATTATGCGGAGCTCATCGCTCAGCTCAACGAGCTCTCCGTCGGGTTTTCGGACAAGCGCATGTTCCCCGCAGACAAGAGCCTCCTCCTGATGGCTTTGGCGGAGATCAGGTATTTTGACGATGTTCCGGACGTCGTTGCGGTGGATGAGGCCGTCGGGCTGGCAAAAAAATATTCAACGGAAAAGAGCGTCGGGTTCGTCAACGGCGTGCTCGGCGCGGCGATCAACGGAGGTAAAGAATGAGCGTGCTCATTGACGGGAAGGCGCTTGCGGCAAAACTGCGCGGCCGGATAAAGGCGGACGCGGAAAAATTCTGCGCCGAGAGGGGCAGAGAGATCGGCCTTGCGGTCGTGCTCGTAGGGGAGGACCCTGCGTCGCAAGTGTATGTGCGGAACAAGATCAAAGCTTGCGAAGAGGTGGGGATCCGATCGTTCTCCTATCATCTCCCGCAGGACGTGACGGAGGGGGAGGTGCTCGCCCTCATCGACGAACTGGTCGAGGCGGAAAATGTGCACGGCATCCTTGTGCAGCTCCCGCTTCCGAAACATCTGGACGAGCGCAGGATCCTGCGCCGCATCCCTCCGGCGAAGGATGTTGACGGCTTCTGTGCGGAAAATGTCGGCAATCTCGCGATGAACCGCGAGACCATCGTCGCCTGCACGCCCTTCGGCGTCATGAAGATGCTGGAAGAGTACGGCATCGACCCGCGCGGCAAGAGCGCCGTCGTGCTCGGCCGTTCCAATATCGTCGGCAAGCCCATGGCGATGCTGCTCGTCAACGCGGATGCGACCGTCACCGTCTGCCACAGCAAGACAAAAAATCTCAAAGAAGTCTGCGCGGCGGCAGACATTCTCGTCGTGGCCATCGGCAGGGCAAAGTTCGTCACTGCGGATATGGTAAAGGAGGGCGCCGTCGTCATCGATGTCGGCATGGACAGAGACGAAAACGGCAAACTCTGCGGCGACGTCGACTTTGAAAACGTAAAGGACAAAGCTTCCTACATAACCCCCGTCCCCGGAGGGGTGGGCCCCATGACCATAACCATGCTGCTGTACAATACGGTGATAGCAGCGACAAGGAGCTGATTTTTGGACAGTACATTGAAACAGAAGACGCAGCAACTGTGCACGGCCTTTGAAGAGGCGCTCGCGGAGTATTTGATCGGACAGCACGTCAAGCCGGACGTGCTGTCGGAGAGCATGCGCTATTCCCTCAATGCAGGCGGGAAGCGCATCCGTCCCGTTCTCATGTTTGCGAGCGCAAAGATGCTCGGAGGGAAGGTGCAGGATGTTTCCGCCTTTGCCATCGCCCTCGAAATGATCCACACGTACTCTCTCATACACGACGACCTGCCCGCGATGGATAATGACGATCTGCGTCGCGGGAAACCGTCCAACCACAAGGTCTTCGGGGAGGGACAGGCGATCCTCGCGGGAGACGCACTCCTCAATGAGGCGTATGCGCTCTGCATAGAAGAATGCCGGAAGGGCAAGACGTATATCAATGCCGCGGCACTGCTCTGCAGGAATGCAGGCGCCTACGGCATGGTCGCGGGGCAGTCTGCCGACCTCTTTTTTGCAGGCAAGGAGGCAGGGCAGGCCGAGTCTGAGTTTATCATCCGTAACAAGACGGCGCGCATGCTCCAGACCGCGGTCGCCCTCCCCGCCGTCGTGTACGGGGCGGACGAGAACATCGTCGCCATCCTGGAAGAGTATGGCAGGAATCTAGGGTTTCTCTTTCAGATCACGGATGACCTGCTCGATGTGACGGGAGACGCGGAAACGCTCGGCAAGTCCGCGGGGAAAGACGCGGCAGAAAACAAACTGTCCGCCGTCAGCCTGTTCGGGCAGGAGCGGGCGGCAGAGCTTGCGGATAAGTACTGCGATATCGCGCTCAAAAATCTCGCGCAGCTCCCGTACGAGTGTTCTTATCTCGAAGAGCTGACCCGTTCCGTCCGCACCCGCGAGAACTGAAATGCGGCTGGACGTCTTTTTAGCGCAGGGGCGCTTTCCTTCCCGTACGCGCGCGGCCCGCGCAATCGAAAGGGGGCTCGTCACCGTGAACGGAAAGCCCGCGCGCCCCGCAACGGAAGTTTGCGGAGACGAGGATATCTGCGTGTTCGAAGAAAACGCATTTGTTTCGGAGGGAGGGCAAAAGCTCGAAAAGGCTCTCTCCGAGTTTAAGGTCGACGTTTCCGGCAAAATATTCGCAGACCTCGGGGCGAGCACGGGCGGCTTTACGGATTGTCTCTTGCGGCGCGGCGCGTCCCGCGTGTTTGCGGTTGATGTCGGCAAGGCGCAGCTGGATGCGCGCCTCGCGGCAGACGCGCGTGTAGAGGTCATGGACGGTGTCAATGCGCGCTATCTTACGCCGTCCGATCTTCCTTGCGCGCTCGACGGCGTAACGGCCGATCTGAGCTTTATTTCCCTCGCGCATATACTTCCTGCCGTGGCGGGTCTCCTCGCCGAAGGGAAGGAGGCCTACGTGCTCGTAAAGCCGCAGTTTGAATGCGGCGCAAGAGGCACGAACAAGCGCGGCATCGTGACGGATGCAAAGGTGCGCGTACGGGCGGTGGAGGCAGTCTGCAAAGAGGCGGAGAGGTGCGGGTTTTCGGTCGTCGGGCTGTCCCGCGCGCCGCTGCGTGAAAAGAAAAACGTGGAATATGTTCTGCGCCTGGTCCGCGGGGGAGCGGGCGGTGCTGACGTTGCATCGCTGCTCGCGCTGGCGGAGGGCGGCTGAGAGGAGACCCGCGTGAAAAACGAAAGATATACCGAGGGGCAGAAGTCGCTCATGGCGCACGCCCCGAAAGATCTGACAGAAGAAGAGCGGGCTTTCCTGCACCGCATGCTCCTGCCGCGCAAGCGCTATCTTCCGCAATCGGAAGAAGAGGCCCTGTCTCTGGCGAAAGATATCCTCGGAGAACAGAAATATGCGGACTTTTTACGTATCCGCGACGACATCTGTCTGCGTTTCGGGGCGGAGGGGAGATGGAGCGCCGGAGATTCCCGCTGGATGCTCTATTATCGCTTTTCCGTGAAGGGGCGCGCGCTGTGCGCGCTGGGCATGGACGAGGGCACGCTGCATGCCGTCATTCTCTTCGGCCCGCGCGCGCGGGAAGCCTTTGAAAGGAAGAGGAACACGTTCTCCCGCCTCGGGATCTGCTGGACATACGATCTGATCGACCTCAATTCGCGCGGCCTGAAAGAACTGAAATACGACGTCACCTCTCCTTCTCTTTATCCAGAAGTGCTGCGCCTGCTTCGCATCCGCATGGGAGAAGACGGATAAAGCGAGGCGCGCCCCGACGGGGCGCGCCTCGCGGGTGAATGCGGCAGGCAATAGGATCCTGCCGACCTCTGGCGGGAAAGGGAATGTGGCAGGATACGCCTACGGAAAGGGGCGCCGCCCGTCTGTGCATTTCTTTGCGCAGGGCCGCAGGGGAAATATCGTGCCGTCACTTCACAACGAATTTAATTCGTTTGCAAACTTTTTGTTATAATAATATAATATTCAGGAACAACCTTTGCAGACTTTTTCTGCCGAACCGGAGAGATCATGGCCAAACCAAACCGCAATATCCGAAATTTTTGTATCATCGCGCACATCGACCACGGCAAAAGTACCATTGCAGACAGGCTGATGGAGCTTACGGGCCAGGTCGCGAGCCGCGACATGGAAGACCAACTGCTCGATTCGATGGACCTCGAAAGGGAGAGGGGCATCACCATAAAACTTACGCCTGTGCGCATGTACTATAAGGCAGACGACGGCATCGAATATGAGCTCAACCTCATCGATACGCCGGGGCATGTCGACTTCACGTATGAGGTCTCACGTTCTTTGGCCGCCTGTGAAGGGGCGATCCTCGTGGTGGACGCGACGCAGGGCATCGAAGCGCAGACGCTCGCGAACGTATATCTTGCCTTAGAAAACGACCTCGAGATCATTCCCGTTATCAACAAGATCGATCTTCCCTCCGCCGACATCGAGGGTACGAAAAAGGAAATAGAGGAGGTCATCGGGCTGGATGCGTCCGATGCTCCCTGCGTGTCCGCGAAGGAGGGCACTAACATCGGGGACATTCTCGAAGCGCTCGCAAAGCGCATTCCCGCACCGGACGGAGATACTGAAGCGCCGCTCAAGGCGCTTATCTTTGACAGTTATTACGACAATTATAAGGGCGTCATCCTCTTTGTGCGTGTCAAGGACGGCGGCGTAAAAGTGGGAGACGTCATCCGCACCTTCCGCTCAGACAAGCAGTTTGAGGTGACGGAGGTGGGAGCGTTCAGCCCCAAACTGATGCCGAAGGATGTATTGCTCGCAGGCGAGGTCGGCTACATCGCCGCCAGTATCAAGAGCATACAGGACGTCGCCGTCGGCGATACCGTGACGGACGCCCTTCGCCCTGCGCCGGAGCCGCTCCCGGGGTATAAAAAAGTACAGCCCGTCGTCTTTTGCGGCATCTATCCGCTGGACGGGAGCAAATTCAACGACTTGAAGGACGCGCTTCTCAAATTGCAGCTCAATGACGCTGCGCTCATCTTTGAGCCGGATTCTTCTGTCGCGCTCGGGTTCGGCTTCCGCTGCGGTTTCCTCGGCCTCTTGCATATGGAGATCATACAGGAGCGCATCGAGCGCGAGTTTAACCTCGACATCATCACCACGGCGCCGAGCGTCTCGTATAAGGTGCACAAGACGGACGGGGAAGAGATGTACGTGGACAACCCCTCGCACTTGCCGGAACAGACGGATATCGAGTATATGGAAGAGCCCGTCGTGAAGGTAGAGATCTATTCTCCGCCCGAGTATATCGGCTCCATCATGGATCTCTGCCAGGAAAAGAGGGGAGTCTTCAAGGATATGACGTATCTCGACGCAAAGCGCGTAAAGCTGCTCTATACGCTCCCTCTCAACGAGATCATCTATGACTTTTTCGATCAGATCAAGTCCCGCACGCGCGGCTATGCGAGCTTTGATTATGAGCTGATCGGCTATGAAAGGAGCGAGCTCGTCAAGCTCGATATCCTGCTCAACGGCGAGGTATGCGACGCCCTCTCTATGATCGTTCACAAGGACAGGGCATATCCCCGCGGAAGGGAGCTCGCGGAAAACCTGAAGGAGGCGATCCCGCGCCAGCTCTTTGAGATCCCCGTGCAGGCAGCGGTGGGCGGAAAGATTATTGCCCGCGAAACGGTCAAGGCGGTGCGCAAAGACGTCCTCGCAAAGTGCTACGGCGGCGACATCACGCGAAAAAAGAAGCTGCTCGAAAAGCAGAAAGAGGGCAAAAAGCGCATGCGCAGCATTGGCTCGGTCGAAGTGCCGTCCGAAGTCTTTATGTCCATTTTAAAGACGAACAAATAATTTTGCAAAGAGGCGGCGTGTGCGGCGCCTCTTGCCATAGAAAAAGAATGAGCGAAGAGACAAAAAAATCAAAAGATACAAGTTTTTTTGCCCGCGTCTATGAGGTGGTGAAGAAAATTCCGTTCGGAAAGGTCGCCACATACGGACAGATCGCGCGCATGTGCGGCAGCCCGCGTTCTTCCCGCGCGGTGGGGTATGCGCTTCACGTAAATCCATACCCGGGCATCGTTCCCTGTCATCGCGTCGTGAACCGTGAGGGCAGGCTTGCGCCCGCCTTTGCCTTCGGAGGGGCTGATGTGCAGAGAGAACTACTGGAGCGCGAGGGCGTGGCTGTTACAAAAGAAGGCTCGCTCTATTTTGTCGATATGGAAAAATATCGCTGGAAAAGCTCTGTTTAAATAGTATTATGTCAGGCATAATCCAATAAAAGGTGTGAAAATGGCAGGAATTTACGTTCATATCCCTTTCTGTACCTCAAAGTGCCGCTATTGCGACTTTACCTCGTACCCAGGAAAGCTCGGTTTTGCCGAGGCGTATATGGCGTGCGTCTATAAAGAAATGAAGATGCGCGGAGAGCAGCTGAAAGGGAAAAAATTTGACACCGTATATTTTGGAGGCGGCACACCTTCCGTCATCGATCCGAAACTGATCGTGGGGGCGATGCGCCGCATCCGCGAAAGTTTTGACCTTGCCGACGGCGCAGAAGTGACCATTGAGATGAATCCGGGTACGGTCGACGCCGAGAAGGTGCTGCTGTACCGCGAGGCGGGGATCAACCGTTTTTCGATCGGGCTGCAATCTTCTTCCGACGCCATGCTCGAGGACCTCGGACGCAGGCACTCTGCCGCCGATTTTGTACAGACGTGCAAACTTCTGGGCGATGCGGACAGGAGCGCGGATATCATGATCGGCCTGAAGGGGCAGTCGCTCGCCGACGTGGAGGCGTCCATCCGCTTTGCGACCTCGTGCGGCGTCGCCCATATCTCCATGTATGCGCTCACGCCGGAAGACGGCACGCCTATCTACTCCGATTACCTGAACGGCGAATTGCCGGATGCAGACGAAGTCGCTGCCCTGTATGACGGCGGGAGAAAGCTGCTTTCCGATCTCGGTTTTGAGAGGTACGAGGTCTCAAATTTTGCGCGGCCGGGGCATCGCTCCCGCCACAATCTCAACTATTGGCGCCGCGGAGAATACATCGGTTTCGGGGTCTCGGCGAGTTCCTTCATCGGTGATCGACGCTTTACGAACACGCCCGACCTCGACGAATACATCAAGTGCATTCTCACCAACTTTTTCCCCCTCGTTGACGACGCGCCGATCGAAGGGGACGATGCGAAATTTGAGATGATCATGCTCGCGTTTCGAACGACCGAGGGACTCAGCCTCGCTGCCTATAAGCGTGCGTTCGGGTCGGATTTTCCCATAGATTTTTTCGAACCGCTCAAAAAGAATGCGGCGTATCTCGAATATGAAAACGGCAGAGTGCACATCAAGGACGACTATCTGTATGTGCAAAACGAGATCCTTATGGACTTTATCCGTTGATCTGCGATGTACTCTCTCTGACGTGATCTCCTTGTTTGTGTGCGGGTTTGCCAAAAAGCCCCCTCGAGGGGGCTTTTTCTGTACGCTTTTGTTCAATCCTGTCGGTTGTTTCTCGTCGCGACGATCTCTCCCGTCTCGGCGTCTGCAAGCATGGCATATGTCTCCCCGTTTTTGTCCGTCAGGCCGATATAATAGAAGTTTTGTTCGTTCTCACAGAGGAGCCGTACGTACAGCTCTCCGGCAAAATGGTTTCCGGATGTCAGCGCGGCAAACCTCTCTTTTTCTGCGGTTGAAACTGCTTGCAGCAGGTCTTCCAGCGAAAGCGCCTTCTCGCTCTTTACGCTCGTCGCACCGATGTCTGCAACCGTTCCCTCCGCATCCGTTACGGAAAAGGTGATGCTCTTTTCGGTGGGCTGCGGCAAGGAGCGAGAACAGGTGTGCACCATGCGCACGCTGTCGAACGAGAGTTCGTCCGTGTATGTCTTGCCTGCGAGCGTATAGCTGATCGAGTACGTTTTCGTGTTGTCCGCAGCCGAAAGCGCGACCTCAAACAGTTTGCTCATTTTTCCGGGGTTTCCGTCAGCTTCGTAGGGATGCTCTCTTTCCGAATAGGAGGCCGTTATCGTATATTTCCCGTCCGTCCCGCTGAAGAGGTCGCTGCGGTATTCCGAAACGTATTCTGTCAGATCAGGTCCCGTCGAACATCCGACAAGCGCAGCGAGGAGCAGCAGGGCTGCCGCTAAAGTACAAAATATTTTTTTCATTGCACACCTTCCGATCAAAAGTCTTTCTGAAAATTATTCTATTTTTTCACCTGCGGGAAGATGATTATTTTATAAAATAAACTTGCATTTTTTTTTGCGCTGTGGTAAAATGGATAAAATAAAAAGAGGGGGCGGACAGAACGATTTGGTCGTCCCTCTTTTGTTCACACCTTTTTTATCTTTTTACGGCGGAGATCTCGCATGGGAAAACTGATCGCAAAAACGGCTGCAATCACGGTTGCGGCGGTCATCGCTGCGGCGCTCATACTCTTCGGCGCGGCCGGGCTTATCTTTCCCGCGTCGCTCGCGTCCCTGACCGATTCGCTCGGGATGGACGGCGCCTCTGCGTATTACAGCGTTGCGGCGGCTGAGCGTTCGGGCAGCGCGGAAGATCTTGCCGTCGCCGCCGAGCGGAGCTTCCTTTCGCGGCATTACGAAGATGCTGTCTCCTGTGGGGAGAAGCTGCTTGTGCACGAAGATTTTTCGGAGTATTGTTCCGGGCGCGATTCCGCGCAGGCAGAGGATTTCTCCGTCGCGGGCACGTATGAGCAGTATGTGACGGGCATCGTCGCGTCCTCCCTTTATCATTGCGGCGACAAGGCAAAGGCGCTCGAGACGGCGGTGTCCCGTCTGGGCGGAGGCTTCCCCGAAAACAACGCAGTCGTCTACCTTGCGGATGCGGCGATCGCCGCGCACGATGCAGATTTTTGTTCGGAGATCGGTTCCGCGGTGGCGGAGCTTAAGCCTTCTTCTGTAGAGGACTTGTCTTATCTGAAGGAGTTCGTTTCCTATTTAGAAAAATACGGCACCCGCTGATGCTTCGTTTCGGGCGGTAAACAGGGCACGCCCGTGTTTTGCTTTCCATTGTTTGAAATTTCACAGTTATAAAAATTTATTCTAAGGAGAGATGCTTATGAACAAGATTGTGCAGGAAGGTCTTACGTTTGACGACGTGCTTCTCATTCCGTCCGCTTCCGATGTTCTTCCTTCGCAGGTCGATCTGACGACGCGGCTGACGGACGAAGTCCGCCTCAATATACCCCTTATGAGCGCGGCGATGGATACCGTCACTGAGAGCAAGCTCGCGATCGCCATTGCCCGTGAAGGCGGCATAGGCATCATCCACAAAAACATGACCATCGAGGAACAGGCAAGCCAGGTCGATAAAGTCAAGCGCAGCGAGCACGGCGTCATTACAGACCCGTTTTTCCTCGCGCCGGACAACAGTGTCCGCGAAGCGGTCGCATTGATGGAGCGCTATAAGATCAGCGGCGTTCCCATCACGAAAAACGGCAAACTTGTCGGCATCCTTACCAACCGCGATCTCCGCTTTGAATCCAATTACGACCAGCCCATCGACAATGTCATGACGAAGAAGAACCTCGTCACGGCGCCCGTCGGCACCTCCCTCGAAGAGGCTCAGAAGATCTTGGGCAAGCACCGCATCGAAAAGCTTCCCATCGTCGATAAGGACGGCTATCTGAAGGGGCTGATCACGATCAAGGACATTGAAAAGAGCATCCAGTACCCGAATTCCGCGCGAGACAAAAACGGCCGCCTGCTCGCAGGTGCCGCGGTCGGCAGGGCTCCCGACACGATGGAGCGCATCGCCGCACTCGTCGGCGCGAAGGTGGACGTCATCACCGTCGATACGGCGCACGGACATCAGAAAGGCGTCCTCGAAGAGGTCGCTCAGATCAAGGCAAAGTATCCCAATCTCGCCGTCATCGCGGGCAACGTCGCGACGCCGGAAGGGACGAAGGCGCTCATCGAGGCGGGCGCGGACGTCGTCAAGGTCGGCATCGGGCCGGGCTCCATCTGCACGACGCGCGTCGTCGCGGGCATCGGTATGCCGCAGCTTACGGCGGTTATGGAATGCGCGGAGATGGCCGAGAAGATGGGCAAGCGCATCATTGCCGACGGCGGCATCAAATACAGCGGAGACATCGTCAAGGCGATCGGTGCGGGCGCGTCCGTCGTCATGATCGGCAGCCTGTTCGCCGGCACGCTGGAGAGCCCCGGCGAGATCGAAATTTACCAAGGCAGGAATTTCAAAGTATATCGCGGCATGGGTTCGCTCGGCGCGATGGCTGCGGGCGGCAACGACCGTTACTTCCAGGAGAATAACCGCAAGTTCGTCCCCGAGGGCGTCGAGGGCCGCGTCCCTTACAGGGGAAGGCTGGCTGACATCGTCTATCAGATGATCGGCGGTCTTCGTGCGGGCATGGGATATTGCGGCATGCACAACATCGATGAGATGCGCACGAATGCGCGCTTCGTGCGCATCACCAACGCGTCGCTCATCGAGAGCCACCCGCACGACATTTCCATCACCAAAGAGTCGCCCAACTATAGCCCGAGAGGCCTGTAATAAGAGACGTAACAGAGTGTACCGCAGTTTGATGCGGTACATTCTTTTGTGACAAGGAGACAGAAAAAGAGTTTATGCAGCACGAAAAAGTTCTCGTCCTCGATTTTGGCGGACAGTACAATCAGCTTATCGCCCGCAGGGTGCGCGACCTGAAAGTTTATTGCGACCTCAAGCCCTGCGACATGACCGTCGAAGAGATCAAGGCATACGCGCCTATCGGCATCATCTTCACGGGGGGGCCGAACAGCGTCTACGATGCGGCGTCGCCGCATGTGGACGGCGCGATCTTTGACCTCGGCATCCCTGTCCTCGGCATCTGTTACGGCTGCCAGCTCATCGCCTATACGCTCGGCGGCAAGGTGGAACATGCCGCGACCAGCGAGTACGGCCGCCGCGAATTTGCCTTTTGCAAGGAGAGCTCCCTCTCCGCGGGCATCCCCGCAAAGAGTGTCTGTTGGATGAGCCATACCGACCATGTGACCGAGGTGCCTGCCGGCTTCGAAGTACTCGCCTCCACGGATACCTGCCCCGTCACTGTGTTCGGAAGCGAAAAGAGGCGCATTTACGGCATTCAGTTCCATCCCGAGGTGGTGCATTCCGAGTACGGCAACAGGATGCTCGAAAATTTCCTGTACCGCGTCTGCGGCGCGCACGGAGACTGGACGATGAAGAATTACGTCACAGAACAGGTCGGGCGCATCCGCGAAAAGGTGGGGAGCAAAAAAGTGTTGTGTGCCATGTCGGGCGGGGTGGATTCCGCCGTCGCCGCGACGCTCATCCACCGCGCAGTCGGTGACAGCCTCACCTGCGTCTTTGTCGACCACGGCCTGCACCGCAAAGATGAGCCGGAAGAGGTCATGTCCGTCTTCCGCGACGGTTTGGGCATGAACCTAATCAAGGCGGACGCGCAGGATCTCTTTTTGGAGAAGCTCGCAGGGGTGTCCGACCCCGAAAAAAAGCGCAAGATCATCGGCGCGCAGTTCATCGAAGTCTTTGAAAAGGAGGCGAAGAAGATCGGCGCCGTCGATTTTCTCGTGCAGGGCACCATCTATCCGGACGTGATCGAGAGCGGCAAGGGCAAGAGTGCCGTTATCAAAAGCCATCACAATGTGGGCGGGCTGCCTTCTGTCGTCGACTTTAAGGAGATCATCGAACCGCTGCGAGACCTGTTCAAGGACGAGGTGCGCAGGCTCGGCACGGAGCTCGGTCTGCCCGATTCGGTCGTATGGCGTCAGCCTTGCCCGGGGCCCGCGCTCGCCATCCGCATCATGGGAGAAGTCACGCGCGAAAAGCTCGAAACGCTGCGCGAGGCCGACTTTATTTTCCGCGATGAGATCGCCAAAGCGGGGCTGGACAAGCAGATCTGGCAGTACTTCGCCGTCATTACGGACAGCCGGACGGTGGGCGTGCAGGGGGATTTCCGTACATACGAGAACGTCATTGCTCTGCGTGCAGTGACGAGCGTGGACGCGATGACCGCAGATTGGGCGCGCATTCCTTACGACGTATTGGAAAAGGTCTCCGTGCGCATCACCAACGAGGTGCCGCATGCCAACCGCGTCGTCTACGACATCACCTCAAAACCGCCCGCGACCATCGAGTGGGAGTGAGCGAGAAAAAGTTTTTGCCTCTTGGCGGAAAATGACCGCAAAGGGGTTTTCTTTTGCCGCGGAATATGTTATACTGAATCGATGTCTTTCGCGGAGGGTTGCCCTCCGCACACAAAAGGAGGAACGGATCATGAACAACAATAAGCGTCCAGAGAGCATGGCGCGCATTGAAACGAAACAGCTCGCCGATGCCTTTATCGCGGAACAGGTCGCGGCGGTCAAAGAGCAGGTAGGAGATAAAAAAGTGCTCCTTGCCCTGTCGGGAGGGGTCGACTCGTCCGTCGTCGCGGCGCTCCTCATCAATGCGATCGGAAAAAATCTCGTCTGCGTGCACGTCAACCACGGTTTGCTGCGCAAGGGAGAACCGGAGCAGGTCGTCGAGGTGTTCCGGGATCAAATGAACGCCAACCTCGTCTATGTAGATGCGGCAGAGCGCTTCCTCAAAAAGCTCGAGGGGGTTGCCGAGCCCGAAAAAAAGCGCAAGATCATCGGAGCGGAATTTATCCGCGTCTTCGAAGAAGAGGCGCGCAAACAGGACGGCATCGCCTTCCTTGCGCAGGGCACGATCTATCCGGATATCCTTGAAAGCGGCCCGGTCAAGGCGCATCATAACGTCGGCGGTCTCCCCGATGATATGCAGTTTGAGCTCGTCGAACCCCTGAAATTCTTGTATAAAGACGAGGTGCGCGTCGTCGGCAAGGCGCTCGGGCTTCCGGACGGTATGGTCTACCGCCAGCCTTTCCCCGGCCCCGGGCTGGGCGTTCGCTGCCTCGGCGCCATCACACGCGACCGTCTGGAAGCGGTGCGCGAATCGGACGCCATTCTCCGCGAGGAGTTCGCCAAAAACGGTCTCTCCGGCAAGGTCTGGCAGTACTTTACCGTCATCCCTGATTTCAAGTCTGTGGGCGTGAAGGGGGGCCTGCGTTCCTTCGAGTGGCCCGTAATCATCCGCGCCGTCAACACGCGGGATGCGATGACCGCGACGGTGGAGGACGTCCCGTTTGCGCTCCTGCAGCACATTACCGCGCGCATCACTGCGGAAGTAAAGGGGGTAAACCGCGTCGTGTTTGACCTGACCCCGAAGCCTACCGGTACCATCGAGTGGGAATAATAGACAATTTTAACAGATATGTATTATATCTCGCCCCTTTGCGAAAATTTTCACAAAGGGGTTTCTTTTTGTGCGGGTGTATGGTATAATAAGTTGATGTCTTTTTGTGCAACTGACTTCGATGTTACCGGGGGGAAATTATGCCTGAACTGACTGCCGAAGAGATACAAAAGCTGATCGCGAGCCACAAGCGGCCGGATAAGCAATATTTTTTTGACCTGTTGGACGAGGAAAAACAGCGCGCCTATGAGTCTCTGCGCGTGCACGCCGTCATGAGCCTGCTTAAGATCGTCTACATCAACAAGCTGAAATTGAAGATCAGAGAGGCGAAAGAGGAGGTCGCCGCCCTGCGCGGCGGCGAGCTGAATGCGGAAACATATCAAAAGGTGATCGCGGCCAACGGGCGCATCCGCGCATGGCGTGCGGAGATCGAGAGCTACAAGTGCTTTTTTACCGAGCCGTATTTTGCCCGTATGGATGTCGTGGACGACAGCGAGGGCTATAACAGTTACTATATCGGAAAGCGCGGTGACATCGAGCTCGAGATCGTCGACTGGCGCGCGCCCCTTGCACGCAAATATTATCAGAAGAGCCAGATCTATTTTTCCATCAACGAATATAATTATAAGCAGATCCTGCGCCGTGCCCTGCGCACCGAAAACGGGCGGTTTCTCGATTATAAAAACGAATATCTAAACCTGCGCGACTTTCTCACGAAAGAGGAGATCGCCGGAAGAGACGAGGAGATCATTTTCGATCCGTATCTGAAAGAGATCCTGCGTGCCCGCAAGGAATCCTCCGAGATCACGGACATCATAGAGACCATACAGGAAAAGCAGTACGAGATCATTACCCGCCCCGAGCGTGACAGCTTTGTCTTGCAGGGTTGTGCGGGCAGCGGCAAGACCATGATCATGCTGCACCGCCTCAGCTTTCTCATGTACAACGACGCGCGCCTTAAACCGAGCGACGTGCTGGTCATCACGCCCAGCGACTCCTTCAACTCCTTTATCGACGAGCTGTCTCAGGTCCTCGAACTGGAAAAGGTAAAGACGAAGCGTATCGACGAATATTTCGCGCAGCTGCTGAAAAACGAGGGCGTGGACATCGAGGACAAGATCGACCGCACGGCGAAAGAACCGGAGGCCTATCTCGCCTACATCTATTCGCAGAAATTTTACGACGACGTCGGTGCCCGCCTGAAAAAGATCTATGACGGCGTCGCGGGCATGTTCATGGGGAGCGAGGTCTCCGGCGTCATGGCAGACGCGGCGGCGTCGCTGCGGGCACAGATGGAAGCGTTTGCGGAGATCCGCAATGCGAGCGTCCGCGTGCGCCGCGCCGTGCTCGGCGAGATCAAGGAGCGCGCAGAAGGCGGTCTCTATTATAACAAGCCTTTCCGCGGACTGATGAACGAAGTGACGGCGGCGGAAGAATTTCTCTCCTGCGATCTAGCCCGCGAAAAGATGGGCAACGAGAGCTACTTCTACGCAAAGCTGCTCTCTTTTTACCGCGCGGGGAGCGCCATCGTTCGCCAGCATGCGCGCGTCACGGAGACGGCGCTCGCAGACCTGTCGCACCTGCGGGAGACGGTCTCAAAGGAGATCGCCGACCTGCGCCGCTATAAGATCTACCGCGGCGGCACCGAGGTGGAGACCTATGCCGACCGCATTGCCCGCCGCGGCGAGCTTCTGGAAGAAATAGATCGGACCGCCGCGCGCGTCCGCGAGATCGCGCACGGGTTTACGGGGTTCAGCGAACTGTTCGAAACGCTGTGCGGCAACGATCACTTCGTCCGCATCGGAAAGTGCGGCACGCACATCGAACTTGCCAGGCTCTTCTATAAAGAGACGGTGCGCCGCGCGAAAAATAAATTCGGCATGGGAAAGGGGCTGTACCGCAGCGACCTATACGCGCTCTGCCTTATCTTTGCCCGTCTTGGCAGGCAGCTCGAGCCGCGCTACGGGCTCGTGTTCGTGGATGAGGGGCAGGATATTTCCGTAAACGAGTACAAGCTGCTGCAATATTTCAACCCGGATGCCTCTTTCAACGTATACGGCGACCTCGCGCAGAACATCACGCCGCACCGCGGCCTCTCTTCTTGGGAGAGCGCTTTCGGTTTTCCCGTCTGCACGCTGGAGCAAAATTACAGGAATACCAATCAGATCGTCCGCCTCGTTGCGGACGGGCTGCACATTTCCATGGCGCCCATCGGTTTTGACGGCCCGCCCGTGCAGCATGTCACGCCGCGCGGCGTGAGTGCTTTTTTCCGCGGGAAGAAGGGTCTAAAGGCGATCATCGTGCCGGAGACGGGCGGCGAAAAATACCGCCGCAAGGCATACAATATCCCCGCGCAGACGGGGAAGGTCTCCAAAACAAAGATCAATCTGCTGACGGTGTATGAATCAAAGGGGCTGGAATTTTCCTGCGTAGCCGTGGCGGACGCACAGATGAACGACCACGAAAAGTACGTCGCCTATACCCGCGCGCTCAAAGAGCTGGCGATCATCGAGGAGGCCGTACATGAGAAATAACTTTTTGCTGGATGCGGACGAAACGATCCTCGATTTTGTCCGCTCTTCCCGTGAGAGTCTGCGGGCAGCCATGAGTGAGGCCGGTCTCCCGTATGCGGAAGAGGACTTTTCGGTCTACAAGGACATCAATGACGGGGTATGGCGCGAGTACGAGAGGGGGGCACTGACCAAGCCCCGCCTCGTCGTCGAGCGCTTCGCCCGCTTTTTTTCCGCAAAGGGGATAGAGGCGGATCCGGCAGCCGTCAATGCGCTCTATTTTGCGCGCCTGTGCCGTACGGGCTATCTGTTCGATGGCGCGGAGGCATTTCTGCACGCTTTGCAGGAGAGGGGAAAGGTCTTTCTCATCACAAACGGCACGCCGGCCGCGCAGTATGGCCGCCTCAGGGCCGTGGGGCTTTTGAACGCGTTTGACGGGATCTTCGTTTCGGACGAGATCGGGTTCGCAAAACCGGACGCGCGTTTCTTTTCTTTCGTCCTCGGCAGCACGCATCTGGCGCCGGAGGAGTGCATCGTCATCGGAGATTCGCTCTCTTCCGACATCGCGGGGGCAAACGCTTCCGGCATCCTCTCGGTATGGTATGCCCCCCGCGGCGGCGAACCGCGCGGCGCGCGCCCGGATGCGGTGGCGCGCAGCTATGCGGAGGTGCTTTCCGCCGTCGATTCTCTGCGCGGTCTCTGAACACGTCTTTCGCCCTTTCCCGTATGGAGAGGGCTTTTTTTGTCAATAAACGGCGAAAACCGCACCGAAGAAAAAGCCGCCCTTTTCTCGCCCAACGCTTGCTAAAAAGGCGGGGTTGTAGTATAATGAAAGGGAATAAACGAACGAATGTTTTTGTCCCGCTCTTTCTTTCGGGGAGGAACGCAGATCATTGAAGCGGAGGATGATATGGCAGGAAAAAAATCGGCAAAGGCGGCGCTGCGCGAAAGTATCTCACTCAATGTGAAGGCGCAGCCTTTTTACGGATATGCGGATCACTATAACCGCGTTCCGCTCTTCGTAGCGCTCCAGCTTTCCAACGCGGGGGCGGAGGCCGCGGAAGACATAGACGTCGTCATCGAAAACGGCGACGGATTTCTGCTGCCTTTTTCGAAACATTTGGACGACGTGCCTTTTGAAAGTACCGTCGAGATCGCGGCGTCGGGCATCGTTTCCCCGCTGTATCTGACGGAGCTTTCCGCCGTCGCCGTCGTGACGGTGCAAGTGCGCGCGCTGCACGGCAAAGATGTGCTTGCGGAGGCGGCCTGCGACGTGACGGTGTTGCCCTTCGACTACTGGAGCGGCAGGGGAGGCAACGCAGAACTGCTTTCCTGCTTTGTCCGCCCGAAGGTCGCCGACTGCGTCCGTGTGCTCACGGACGCGCAGGCACAGCTGAAAAAGTGGGAGATCGCCTGCGAGTGGCAGGGGTATGCCGAGGGAGACAAGAACAAGATCCGCCGCATCGCCGCGGCGATCTTTGCCGCGATCAAGCGGCAGTCTGTCGAAAAATCTGCCGCCGAATTCAACTATGACGACCCGATGCCCGTAGGCGACGTCACGAAGATCCTCAAAAACAGAGTGGGGACGTCCTTTGAGCTCGCGCTCTTCGTCGCCTCCTGTTTCGAATGTGCGGGCCTGCACCCCGTTCTGGCGGTCGGCGAGAAGGCGGTATCCTGCGGCGTATGGCTGTATGAAAATTGTTTTTCCGACTGTTCGGGAGACGACACCGTTCTCCTGCAAAATTACATTTCCGACGGCATCAACAATATCAGCATGTTCGACATCGAGGACCTGTTTGCCGGAAAGAATGTCAATTATACCGTCGCGGAAAAGCACTTCGCACAAAAATTGGAAAACGGCTGGTTTGACACCGTCGTCGACGTGAAGCGCTGCCGCCTCGCCCGCATCGGGCCGCTCCCTCTGAAGGTGAAGGGGATCGGCGGCTATGAGCTGCTGGGCGAGCGCGACACGGACATCAACGCCGCACCCGAAGAGATCTCGGGCGCGCGTAAGCTCAGCCTTGACGGAAAAGCGACCAAGAACAAGCAGTGGGAAAGGAGGCTGCTCGACCTCTCTCTCAAAAATTCACTGCTCAATTTCCGCCCCGATAAAAACGTGCTGCATATCCTCTCGTCGGATATCAATGCGACGTACGAAAATATTTCTTCTGGAGAAGAATTCACGCTGCTGGAGAAGACGACGGATGTGCGCGGCGTCCTGCCCGTATCCGGGTATTTCCCTGCGCCGTCTTCCCTCTCTGTGCTCTCCGAACTGCTCTCCCTCGAACTGAAAAACCGCCGTCTGCGCACGTGGTCAGACAGGGAAGAGATCGCCGACGTCCTGCGCTTCCTGCAAAAAAAGGCCAAAACGGCGGAGGAGGAAGCCGGGGCAAACGTGCTCTTCCTCGCGTTCGGGTTTTTGAAATGGTACGAATCTGGAGGGAATGAGCCGAAGTATGCGCCGCTCGTCCTCCTTCCCGTGCATATTTCCCGCAGCAAGGGAGGAAAGGGCTGGTCCGTTTCCCTGTCGGGGGAGGAGATGCAGTTCAATACGACCCTGCTCGAATTTTTGCTGCGCGAGTTCAAGATCGACATCCGCGGCCTCGACAACATCGGCTCCGGTATACGCATTTCCGAGATCATGGCAATGGTCAAGATGGAAGTGCTCAACATGAAGGGGTGGGAGGTCTTCGACGAGGTCTATCTCGCGAACTTCTCCTTCGCACGCTTCGCCATGTGGAACGATGTGCGCAAAAATATCGATAAATTCCGCAAAAATCCTCTCGTCCGCTCTCTGCTTGAAAACCGCCTCGTGCTCACCGACAACGTGATGGAGGATAAGCCGGAGGACGATTACGCCCCGGACGAGATCCTGACGCCGCTCATGGCGGACGGCTCGCAGTTCGAGGCGGTCGCGGAAGCGGTCTCGGGGGCTACCTTCGTGTTGCACGGCCCTCCCGGAACGGGTAAGAGCCAGACCATCACCAACATCATAGCAAACAGCCTGAACCGCGGCAAGCGCGTCCTCTTCGTCGCAGAAAAGCAGGCGGCGCTCTCCGTCGTCAAAAAGAGGCTGGATTCGGTCGGGCTGGGGGATTTCTGCCTTGAGCTGCACGGAAAGATCGACAAGGCGCAGCTGCTCAAAAAGATGGAGACGACGCTTTCTCTCGCGGCGGTGCAGGAAGATCCAGACTTTTCGGCGAAGAGCGAGCAGATCGCCGAGGTGCGCAAAGCGCTCAACGAGCCCGTCATTGCCCTTCATAAGAAGCGCAGGCTGGGCGTCTCCGTATATGAAGGCATCCTGATCTACCTGAAAAACAGAAATGCGCCGGATGTGCTCGATATCGAGAGCACCTTTTACGATCGCCTGACGAAGGAAAAACTTGAGAGCTATGAAAATATGCTCATCGAAGTCTCGGCGGCGGCAAAACAGTGCGGGGGCGTGCACCGCTCGCCTTTCGACAACGTCAATATCAGCGAATACAATGCGGACCTGCGCAACAGGGTCTATTATTCCGCCGAAGTGCTCCTCACTGAGATCAAGCATCTGCGCGGATACTTGTCGCTCTTTCTCGATTTTTACAGGCAGCGCGTCAGCTCGTTCACCCAGAAAAAGCTCAAAGCGCTCGTGCAGCTGGTCGATCTGCTGCGCGGCGGCGAGCTTGACAGTTATTTCCGCAGCGACGAAAACGAGTTTTACGTCTTTTTCAATGCAAACCGCAGGCTGGACCGTCTGCTCGGCACCTATTTCAAGAATTTCAAGGTGCTCATCGATCTGGACGCGGACCCCGCCGTCGTCGAGCAGGAGCTGGACAACTGGGGGGAGAATTACAAGAGTTCGCGCGTCCTTTCCGCCATCGCAAAGAGGCTGCGCCGCGCCGCGGTCGACAAACTCGCCCCCGAAGACGAGCTCAAATATATAGGCATCGTCGCGCAGATTTATGAGGACCTCAGCCTCGCGCGCGCAAACACGGCGCTCTCGCAGAATTATACAGACCGCGGCGGCAGGATCAATTTCCGCAGGCGGGAGGAGTTTTTCGAGCCGCTGAAGCGTATGCACGCCCTCGCGGAGGGAGTGTTCATGGATTACAATGCGGACAGCTTCAACAGCATGTGCGTCAAATCGGTGACGGGAGATTTCGCCTACCCGATCCTAGACGGGCTGCGCCGCTGTGTCGTGGGGTTTGAAAACGCCCTCGATGCCTTCTGCGGCGTGATCAACGCTGAGCCCGAAAAATATTACGACGAGGATATTCTCGACTATTTCGGGCAGAAGGCCGGGGCGCTCATCGACAACATCGATATGCTCGCCGCCTGGTGCATGTTCAAAAAGATCTCCGCGCGCCTGAACGAAGAGGGACTCTCTTTCGTGACCGATTCCCTCGAATCGGGGGCTGTGACGTCCGAAAACATCCTCGATAGTTTCCGCAAAAACGTCTATCGCAATTTCATCGAGACAAACATCGGCGCCGATCCTGTGCTCTCCAAGTTTTCTGCTTCCGTCCTGGAGGAGAAGATCGAGCAGTTCCGCGTCCTCGACGAACAGTTTATAAAACTTTCTCGCGAACACGTCCGCGCGAAGCTCATCTCACGGCTTCCCACGACTTCGACGGAGGGCAGCCTCAGCCTGGAAGTGCTGGCTTTTCAGCGCATCGCCAAGAGCAACATGCGCGGCATGACGCTTAAAGAGTTGTTCGCGGAGATCCCCGAACTGTTTCCGCGCATCGCGCCCTGCGTGCTTATGAGCCCCATCACGGTCGCGCAGTACCTTCGCGCCGAACCGGACCTCTTCGACCTCGTCGTCTTTGACGAGGCGTCGCAGCTTCCGACCAGCGAAGCGGTGGGCGCGCTCGCCCGCGCGAAGAGCGCCGTCATCGTCGGCGATCCCAAACAGCTGCCGCCGACATCCTTCTTCACTTCCGGGTATGTGGATGAAGAGAACCTCGATGCGGAGGATCTGGAGAGTATCCTCGACGATTGCCTCGCCCTCGGCGTCCCCGAGCGGCACCTCAACTGGCATTACCGCAGCAAGCACGAGAGCCTTATCGCCTTCTCAAACATCATGTATTACGGGGGCAAACTGTGCACCTTCCCTTCGCCCGATGCGCTGGAAAGCAAAGTGCGCCTCGCCCTCGTGGACGGCATCTATGACCGCGGCTTCACTAAGAGGAACAAGGGCGAAGCGGAAGCGCTGGTCGCCGAAGTGGTGCGGCGGCTCAAAGACCCCGTGCTTTCCCGTTCGAGTATTGGCATCGTCACGTTCAGCACGGCGCAGCAGGATTACATCGAACGCCGCCTCACGGATGCGCTTGTCAAAAATCAGCTGGAAGATGCCGCGTATGAGAGGGAGGAGCCGATCTTTATCAAGAATCTCGAAAACGTGCAGGGCGACGAACGAGACGTCATTCTCTTTTCTGTGTGCTACGGCCCCGACCGATCCGGGCGCGTTTCGCTCAACTTCGGCCCGCTCAATCAGGCGGGCGGCTGGCGCCGGCTCAATGTCGCCGTTTCCCGCGCGCGCGAGGAGATGGTCGTGTTTTCTTCGATGACGTCGGCAATGATCAACCTCGCCAAGACGAACAGCAAGGGTGTCGCCGGGCTCAAGGCATTCCTCGAATTTGCAGAGAAGGGGAAGACCTCCCTCGCCATCAGTTCGGACGAGCTTAAAAAGGTACAGGGCGGCATAGGGAAATACATCGCCCGCGAACTCAAAACGTACGGTTACGAGTGCCGCTACGATGTCGGCGTCTCCGATTTCAGGATCGACTGTGCCGTCATCGACCCCAAAAACAAAAAGCGCTTTATCCTGGCCATCCTCTGCGACGGTACGACGGCCTCCCGCTCGAGCGCAAAGGACCGCAATATTTTGCAGGTACAGACGCTCAAGCTCAACAACTGGAACGTCGCCCGCATCTTTACGATCAACTTCATCAATAACCCCAAGAGGGAGATCAAAAAGATCAAAGATATCCTCGACCGCCTCACCGGTGCGGAAAAGGCGGGCAGGGATTTCCTGTCAAAATACCGCAAGAACTATCGCTATGCGAAGCTCGAACAGCTGCAAAATCTCTCCGTATATGTGACGTGCGGAGAAAATGACGGCGAGATCGCGTCACGCCTCAGGGCGATCGCCGCCGCAGAGGAGCCGTTCAGCGAAAAATTCCTCATGAAGCGGTGCCTCTCTTCCCTGGGTATCCAGAAGTACGGACAGAAGGTGGAAGAGCGGCTGCAGATGCTGATCGGGCTTTGCGGGCTGAAGAGCGAGGAGCTGTGCGGCAAGACCTATCTCCGCAAGACGGATAAATGCCTCGATTGCGACTTCTACCGCGTAGAGGCGGGCGAACCGATCCGCCGTTCGGAGGACGATTTTACGCCCTACGAGATCATCGCCCTCATCAAGGGCCTGTTGGAAAATAAAGTCAGCCTGTATGAGGATGAGCTCGTCCGCTCGGTCTGCGCCGAATTAAAGGTGGCGCGCCCCGGAGACAAACTCATCGAATTTATCGGTGAATGCGTGTCCCTCGGCGTCGAGCGCTCCGTCTTCCTGCGCTCGGTCAGTGACCGCATCAGTCTGTGCTGACATGAAGCGCGCAGCGGTCGGCATAGCGCTCTGCGCGGCCCTTCTGGCAGCCTTTGCCGCGGCAGCTCTGCTGCCCGCGGCAGGTGCGCCGCGGATGGAGCCGCTTTGGAGCGGAGTGTCCGAGGAGGTGGAGTACGGCGGAGAGGTGGATGTCCTGGTTCAAGGCGCAGTCGCTTTTCCGGGCAGATACACAGTGCCGTATAACTGTACGTACGGCGAACTCTTCGCCCTCGCGGGGGCGGAGTGTGCGGCGGGATACGATCCGGATGAGCCCCTTCGCTTTGAAGATGCGGTGCTTTCCGGCGGCAGACTGATCGTGTACATCGTGGTGTGAGGGAATGATGGGAGAAAAGGGGGAAAGCCGCCTGCGGCGTTTAACGCATGCCATCTATGCAGGGGATCGGATGGTCAATTTCCGCCCCTTCTTTTTGCTGTCTCTGGGTTTCGGCCTGGGGATCTTTTGTTGCTTTTTCCTCGGCATCGGCGCGCTGTGGCTGGATCTTCTCCTGTTGCCCGTGGCCGCTTGCACGCTGCTTTTCCTGAAACGGAAGTGCGCCGCGGCCCTGCTCTTTGCCTGTCTCGTCTTTGCCCTCTTTACGCTCGGCACCCTCTCCTTTGCCATGCGCATCGCGGCGTTCGAGCGCGTCCCCGCCACAGAGGGCAATTGCGCCGTCCGCGGCGTCGTGGAAGAGGTGGGGCGCACGGAAGAGACGGACGTCTTTACGTTCGGCTCTTTGACCGTCGTATGTGAGAGCGGCGAGCACTTTGAAACGGACTACCGTGTGCAGGTATTTGTCTATGGCGAGACGGGCGCCGCGCCTCTCTCTGCCGGGACGGTCGCCGTCTTCGAGGCTGAGATGCAGACCTATGACGTCTGCTCGTACGGGAGGCTCAATTCCTCTGCCGTCATCGGGCGCATCCGCTACCGCGCGTTTGTAGGGGCGGAGGAGTTTTACGTCATAGAAGAGAGGGGAGAGGACATCTTTTCCGCCGTGCGCGGCCGTGTCGGAGAGGTGCTCTTTCAGAGCATGGACGAGGAGAGCGCCGCCCTCTCGTATGCCATGCTGACGGGCAACAGTGGCTTTATGGAGGAGGAACTTCTGCAAAATTTCCGATACGGCGGCATCGCGCACATCTTTGCCGTTTCCGGCCTGCACATCGGCATCATCGCGGGGCTTCTGTACGCGCTCTGTAAAAAGCTGCGCGTCCGCCCGTACATATCGTTGCCCGTCATCGCGGCCGTCCTCATTTTTTATTCGGGCGTATGCGGCTTTTCTCCTTCGTCCCTCCGCGCCGTCGTCATGTGCCTCGTGCCCATGCTCGCGTCGGCGTTCGGAAAGAACTGCGACCGCCTCAACTCCGTCTCTGTGGCCGCGCTCGTCGTTCTCCTCATCGACCCTGTCTTTCTGTTTTCCATAGGGTTTCAGCTCTCGCTCGCGGCCGCGGCGGGCATCATCCTGCTGGGCGGGAACCTCTCGCGCCTGCTTGCCCGCGTCCGCTTTATTCCGAAAAAGATCTCTTCTGCACTCTCCGTCGCCTTTTCGGCGCAGATGTGCACATTTCCCTTCCTGATCGATGCTTTCGGGTATACGTCTGGGCTCAGCCTTCTCCTCAACCTCCTGTTTATCCCCGTCATAAGCGCGGTGTTTTCCGTGCTGTTCGCGTTTACGGCTGCGGCGTGCGTCTTTCCCTCCGCGGCCGTGTGGCTGCTGTATCTTCCGTCCTACCTGCTGCGCATCGCGGTCTTGCCGATCACGCTCGTCGAATTCGATGTTTTGCTCATCTGCGGTTTCTCCTTCGGCGGACTTACGGCGCTCTGGCTCTTGCTCTGCTGGCTGATGACGGACAAGATCAACCTGCGTCCTGTCCTGCGCGGCTGTGCATGCGGCATCCTCTGCGGAGTTCTGACGGTCTGCATGGTCTTTTACAATCTTCCTGTCGGCTGCGATGCGGTCATGACGGTGCACAGTTACTACGGGAGCAACCTGCTCCTTCTGCGCGTGGGAGGAGAAACACATCTGATCGCGGCGGGAATGCCTGATGAAAAGCATGTAGAGACGCTCTTCTTGAAGGAGGGGATAAGATCGCTCGACGGCGTCATCGTTCTCGCCGCCCCGCGGGACATCAATACGGCGGTCCCCGTGCTGCTTTCGCATGCTTCCTTCGACACGCTCTATGTGCCCGCTTCTGCCGGTTTTCCCGATGCCTTCCAAACGGTAGACGTCGTTGCACCGCACGGTTTCTTCTATTTGGGAGAGACGCCCGCCTGCTTTACTGGGGAAAATGCGCTCTATCTCAACATTTGCGGCGCGGGAGCCGTCGTCGCGGCGGACGAACAGGCAGAGCTGCCCCGCTGCGACCTTCTCCTTGCCCCCGCACCTTCGGATGCCTTTTCGGCCTGCGCGCCTTCCCTCTCGGTCTATTTTGAAAAAGCGGAAGGCAATTTGTCGGTATACTCCGCGGGCGACTTGCAAATCGGCTGGAAAAATGGTATAATCTCCGTAAAGAGAGCGAGATAATAGTAGCGGGAAGTTCGTTATGAAATTTGTCTTATTCAAGAAGAGTTTGGAAGAGGGGGCGTCGCCCATCTATCTTTTCGAAGGGGAGGAAGAATATTTCAAAGAACGCGGGGAGGAAATGCTCAAAGAGAGGTTTCTCGGCGAGCCGTCCCTCAATTACTCCGTGTTCCGCGGGGAGCAGCTCAAGGGCGCGGCGATGACGGCGCTCACGGCCGCGGCGCAGAGCTTTCCCTTCCTCAGCGAAAAGCGCATCGTAAAGGTCACGGATTTTTACCCGACGGAAAAGGAGTTCGATGCCTATCTTCGGGGGTATTTTGAAGACCCGCCCCGCGAGACCATCCTCCTCATCGTCAATTCCGCTCCGCAGAAGGGCAGGGGAGCCGACCTGAAAAAGGCGCCCAACGTCGTCTTTGTAGATTGCGGCAGGGCGGATGAAGACACTGTTCTCCGCTGGATCTATACCCGATTCAAGCGGGAAGGGATCGCGGCGGATACCGAGTGCTGCGAGCGCATCATGCGCTATTGCCTGGGCGATATGTCGCGTATTGCGGGAGAGACGGAAAAGCTGATCGCCTTTGCGGACAAGGGCGGCCGTATCTCGGCTGCGGACGTAGACGACGTCGTATACAGGGATTACGACTATAAGCTCTA
This sequence comes from uncultured Bacillota bacterium, assembly GCA_949297575.1. Taxonomy (GTDB): domain Bacteria; phylum Bacillota; class Clostridia; order Christensenellales; family Borkfalkiaceae; genus Borkfalkia. Next base: position 71,291 of record CASFTB010000006.1, read on the forward strand.
CGAGATGACGGGCGCCTTCGGATCGCACAATTACGGAAAATTTGTCTCTGTACAGCGCGAATTGATGGAACGCGGCGCAGACGAGGGTGCCGTCCTCAACGCCCTCTGCTCTTATTTCCGCGGCATGCTCGACATCTGCCTCTTGTCGAAGGGGGATGCGGACACCGCGCGTGCCCTCGGCATGAAGGAATATGCGGTGAAGATGAGCAGGCGCCAGGCAAGATCCATCGGCGCGCAGCGCGTGCGGGATTGCTGGGAGTATGTCTACACCGCCGTCAATTCCGTTAAATCGGGCGGGATCTCTTCGGCGGCGGCCTTGCTGAAGGTGAACGCGCAATTATTTTTTGGCGGGGCGGCAAATGTCGCCGAATAGTAGCTAAAATGCTTTTCTTTTTTTGTCATTTCATGTAAAATAGTTAAGATACGTATCGGCGGTCGTGCCGCACCGGTCCCGCGGGCGAGCGGGGCGCGGGCGCTGTGCGGCTTGCGGACGGGTCGATGCAAAGGAGAAGAGGCGGAGTTATTTTATGAAGGATTTCTTTTCGAACGTGGCGAAGGCTTTCGCGGGCTTCAACGCCGTCGATGCGCTGATCATTATCTTGTTTGCGCTCGTCTTCTATTACGTTTTCCGCATATTGAAGACGAGCAACGTCCGCAGTGTCATCATCGTCTTTGCTCTCTTCATCGTCGCGACGGGTATCATCTTTATCTCAGAAAGCAACCTGAACGGAGATGCCTTTATCGTCATTCCGATCGTGCTGGCGGGGCTCGTTCTCATTATTTTTAACGTGGAGGTAAAGCGGGATATCCTCAGCCTCCATTCCCTCAACCGCATCGCGGAGAAGCGCGAGCACCAGACTTTTGCGGGTAAAGAGGAGGTCGAGCGCTATATCTCCGAGATCATCCGTGCGCTGCAAAATCTTTCCAAAGACAATATCGGCGCACTCATCATCCTGTCCAATGACAATATCCCCGCACAGATCCTCGAGAGCGGCGTCCTCCTCGACGCGAACATCTCCTCGCAGTTGATAGAGGGTATCTTCTTTGTGAAGGCGCCGCTGCATGACGGCGCGATGATCATCAACAACTACAAGATCCAGGCGGCGGGCTGCTTCCTGCCCCTGACGCAGAATGCGAATATCCCGAAAGAACTGGGCACGCGCCACAGGGCGGGTATCGGCATCACGGAGACGTGCAACGTCATCGCCCTGATCGTCTCAGAAGAGACGGGCATCATCACGATCGCACAGCGAGGCAAGATCACGCGGTATGCAGATTATGACCTGCTGAAAAAGACGCTTAGCGACTACTACTGGAAAGACCTTACATCCGACGGGAGAAGACACATATGAGAGATAAGAGTTTTTGGAGAAGGATAGCGGGCATCTTTATCGACAATGTCCCCATCAAGCTGCTCGCGATCGCGCTTGCCGTCATCGTGTTTATCGTCGTGAACTACGGGGGCTGACGGATGAAGAACAGGACCTGCATCTCTCTTCCGGAGATCATTTTGCCGGCGGAAGGCACAGACATGACCGCTTGGGCGGTCATCGCGTGCGACCAGCACACATCTGATCCCGCCTATTGGGATTCATTGGACGCCTTCGTTGCGGACAGGCCTTCGACGCTGCGGCTCACCCTCCCGGAGATCTATCTGCCCGAGAGCGGGAAGAGGACCGCCGAAATAGAGCGTACGATGCTCGATTACCGCGCGCGCGGGATCTTTCGCAAACTTCCGCCCGGCTTTGTCTATGTCGAGCGCAGTACATCATATACGGCCATGCGCCGCGGCATCGTTCTCGCCGTCGACCTGGAACAGTATTCTTACGCAAAAAAGAGCGACGCGATGATCCGTGCGACCGAGGCGACCATCCTCGACAGGATCCCGCCCCGTCTGAAGATCAGGGAGGGGGCTTCCCTCGAATTCCCGCATATCCTGCTGCTGTATGACGATCCCGACGGCATAGTGGACAAATGTGCGCGCGAACGGGCGGGCGAACTGCTCTATGATTTCGATTTGAATATGGGGGGCGGACACGTTCGCGGCAGATTTATTGCCGAATGCGCGCCCGTCTTACAGGCGTTCTCTTCCCTCGTGAAGGATGGTCTGCTCTTTATGGTGGGGGACGGCAACCACTCTCTCGCCACGGCAAAGGCATCTTGGGAAAAGATCAAAGAGAGCCTGCCCGCGCAGGAGCGGGAGACGCATCCCGCGCGGTATGCGCTGTGCGAAGCCGTCAACATCTATGACGACGGCATTTCGTTCGAGGCGATCCATCGCTACGTCACGGGCATCGACGCGGAAAAATTTGCTGCCGGATTCCCTTCCTGTGGGGAGGGGCGGGGGGCGCTGTGCGTGGCGGGAAAGAGCCGTCCGATCGATTTGCCTGCCGGCATCCCCGAAGCGGTCGCGTCTGTCGACGCGTACATCGCGTCGTATATCGCGGCGAACGGCGGAGCCGTCGATTATGTTCACGGAGACGAGGCGCTCCTTGCGCTTTCGGAGCGGGAGGGCAGTGCCGGCATCCTGTTGCCGAAGATGGATAAGGCGGACTTGTTTGCTTCGGTCAAGAGAGGCGGCAGCCTGCCGAGAAAGACGTTTTCCATGGGGGAGAGTGAGGAAAAAAGATATTACATCGAGGGCAAGGAGATCAAATTATGAGCCTTACGGTCTGTAAATTCGGCGGCTCTTCACTCGCCGACGGCAACAACATAAAGAGAGTGGAGGCGATCGTGAACGCCGACCCTGCGCGCAAATTTGTGGTCGTCTCGGCACCGGGGAAGCGCTATTCCGGAGATATCAAGGTCACGGACATGCTGTATGAATGTTACCGCGAGGTGCAGGAAACGGGCAGTTGTGCGGCTGCCTTCGCGGGCATCCGCAGGCGTTTCCGCTCCATCGTTGAAGAGCTCGGCATGGAGGGGTTCGACGTGGACGGCATCCTCGATGAGACGGAAAGAGAGATCGAGGCGCGGAAGAGTTCGGATTTCACCGCTTCCCGCGGGGAATATCTCAATGCGCGCGTCATCGCGGCAAAGACGGGCAGGCAGTTCGTCGACGCGAAGGACATCGTCTTCTTTGACGAGAGGGGCGCGCTGGACGAAAAGCGCACCTATGCAAAGATCGCGGAAGCCCTCCGCGATTGCGACGGCGCCGTGATCCCGGGCTTTTACGGCACGGATGCGGAAGGGAACATCAAGACCTTCTCCCGCGGCGGGAGCGACATCAGCGGCTCGGTCGTCGCCCGCGCCGTCAACGCCGACCTGTATGAGAACTGGACGGACGTCAGCGGATTTCTCGCCTGCGACCCGCGCATCGTGAACAATCCGGAAAAGATCGAAATCATTTCCTTTAAAGAACTGCGCGAACTCTCTTACATGGGGGCGAATGTCCTGCATGCGGACTCTATCTTTCCCGTGCGCAAGGGGGATATCCCCATCAAAATAAAGAATACTTTCCGCCCGGAGGACGCGGGTACGCTCATCCTGCCGTCCAAAAAATATAAAAAGCACGGCAACATCGTGACGGGCATCGCGGGCAAAAAGGACTTCACCGTCATCTTCCTTGAAAAGTCCATGATGAATTCGGAGGTCGGCTTTGCGCGGAAAGTTCTTTCCGTGCTGGAAGAGGACGGCATCGGATTCGAGCATATGCCTTCCGGCATCGATACGCTCTCGCTCGTCATTGACAGCCACTATCTTACCGGGGGAACGCTCGAAAAGCTGATCGGGCAGATCCGCGAGGCGGTCCGGCCCGATTATGTGCGCGTGCTCGAAAATATCGCGCTGGTGGCGACCGTCGGCCACGGCATGGCGTTCAATGTCGGCACGTCGGCGCGCCTTTTCGCGGCGCTGTCGGAGGCGGGCATCAACATCCGCATGATCGATCAGGGCTCCAGCGAGATCAATATCATTGTCGGCATCGACAACGATGACTACGAAAAATGCGTCCGCGCCATCTATCGCGCGTTCTTTGACGATGAGAAGAGGGCAGAAGTCATGCCCGACTAAAACAGACGGATACAAAGCGAGAGGGGTGCCGTCCGCAGCTCCATGCCCGTCGAG
>CASFTB010000006.1:75361-138536 GCA_949297575.1 uncultured Bacillota bacterium
CGTCCGCGGTTCGCGGACGGCACCCCTCTCGCTTGTCGAGGCGCGCATCGACTGCGCGCCTCGCCGTTTTATATCCTTATACGATGATATTGATCAGTCTGCCGGGTACGACGATAAATTTTTTGATGACTTTCCCTTCGACGAGCGGGGCGACGGCATCGTCTGCGAGCACCTTTGCTCGGATATCCTCTTCCGTGCTGTCCTTTGCGATCATCATGCGCGCCCTGATCTTGCTGTTGACCTGTACGGCATATTCCGTCTCTTCGCGCACCAATGCGCCTTCGTCGCAGACGGGGTATTCGCGGTCAAAGACGGAATACTTGCCGCCTGTCTGCTCCCAGAGCTCTTCCGAAAAATGGGGAGCGCAGGGGGCGAGGAGCAGGAGCAGATCCTTTACGCAATCCTTGAGGAAGGAGACATTTTGCGCGCCTGCACCGTCATATTTGTACAGGGCGTTGACGTACTCCATCAGCCTCGCAACGGCGGTATTGAAGGAGAAGGCCTCCATGTCGCGGGTGATCTGCTTGATGGCGTAATTCCTGGCATAGTTGAGTTCTTTTTCCGCGTGGCCGAACGGCTCGTTCTTGCCCGCCTTCATGTCGTTGACTTTCAGGACGATGCGCTCGACGCGGTCGAGGAACTTTGCGACGGATTTGATGCCGTCGTCGCTCCACGGGCCGCCCTCCGTATAGGAGAAGCCGAACATAAGATACATGCGGAAGACGTCCGATCCGTACGTCGAAACATATTCGTCGGGGGAAACGATGTTGCCCTTGGATTTTGACATGCGGTTGCCGTCCGGGCCGAGGATGACGCCCTGATGCACGAGCGATCGGAATGGCTCGTCGAAGTTAAGGTACCCCATGTCGCGCAGCGCTTTCGTAAAGAAGCGCGCATATAATAGGTGCATGCAGGCGTGTTCCGCGCCGCCGATATATTTGTCGACGGGCAGCATCTTGTTGACGATCTCAGGATCGAATGGCATCTTTGCGTTGTGTGCGTCGGGGTAGCGGAGATAATACCAGCTCGAGCAGACGAACGTATCCAGCGTGTCGGGGTCGCGCAGCGCGTCGCCGCCGCAGTGCGGGCACTTTGTGTGCATGAATTCGTCGCACTTCGCGAGGGGCGATTTGCCGTCCGGCTCGAACTGCACGTTGTAGGGCAGTTTGACCGGCAGGTCTTTGTAGGGGACGGGCACGATGCCGCACTTGGGGCAATGTACCACAGGGATAGGCGCCCCCCAGTAGCGCTGGCGGGAGACGAGCCAGTCGCGCAGGCGGTAGTTGACCTTGCGGGCGCCTTTGCCCGCTTTTGCGAGGTAGTTTGTGATCTCCGCGCGCGCGTCCTCGCCGGACCTGCCGTCAAATTGCAGGCTGTTGACGCAGATGCCGTCTTCGCAGAAGGGGAGCACGGTCTCGCCGTTTTTGTTTTCGATGACTTTTTGGATGGGCAGGCCGTATTTCTGCGCAAAGGCAAAATCTCTCTCGTCGTGCGCAGGCACGCCCATGACGGCGCCCGTGCCGTAAGAATAGAGGACATAGTCTGCCGCATAGATGGGCACTTTTTTGCCGTTGACGGGGTTGATGGCGTAATGTCCGATGAATACGCCCGTCTTTTCCCTCGCGGAGGAGAGACGCTCGATCTCGTTTGTTTTAGCGGTATCCGCGATGTACTGTTCGACGGCGGCGCGCTGCTCTTCGGAAACGAGCTTCTGCACGAGGGGATGCTCGGGCGCCAGCACCACGTAAGAAACGCCGAAGATCGTGTCGACGCGCGTGGTGAAAACTTTGAACGTGTCTCCGCTCTCGCATTCGAACGCTACTTCGCAGCCGACGGATTTTCCGATCCAGTTTCGCTGCATCAGCTTCGTCTTTTCGGGCCAGTCGATCTTGTCGAGGCCGGAGAGCAATTCCTCCGCATATTTCGTGATGCGGAAGAACCATTGGGTGAGATCTTTTTTGATGACCGGGGTGCCGCAGCGCTCGCAGCAGCCCTCCTGCACCTGCTCGTTGGCGAGCACCGTGTTGCAGCTCGGGCACCAGTTCACAGGCGCCTCTTTGCGGTAGGCGAGGCCGTTTTCATACAATTTCAGGAACATCCACTGCGTCCATTTGTAATAGTCCTCCTCGCAGGTCTTGACCTCGGCGGACCAGTCGAACATGGCGCCCATGGCGCGTAGCTGGTGTTCCATCGTCTCTATGTTCTTTTCGGTGGAATCCTTTGGGTGGATCTTTGTCTTGATCGCGTAGTTTTCCGCAGGCAGGCCGAAGGCGTCGAATCCCATGGGCTGGAACACTTCATATCCCTGCATCCGCTTGAAGCGCGCATAGCTGTCGGCGGGCCCGTAGTTGTACCAGTGCCCGATGTGCAGCTTCGCGCCCGAAGGGTAGGAGAACATCTCGAGGACATAGAACTTTTTATCTATGTTCTTTTTGTTGAAGTTGTTCTCCTTGGTCTTCTCCCAGCGCTGCTGCCACTTTTTCTCGACCGACTTCATTTCCATCTTCTGACTCCTCCGCGCTCTTTACAGCGCCTTGTTTTTTCATTCTCTTTGCGATCGTCCTGTAGAGCAGGTAGGCGACAGGCCCGACCACGGGCAGGAGCAACACGGCAAGATTCCACGGGATGATCGCCCTGATCAGCCCCATGTCCTTCATCAGGAGATAGAGCGTGGAAACCGCGAGTACGTAATGTACGGCAAGTATCGCGATGATCGCGACCAGAACAGGTCCCATCGACGGGTCGCCCCCTTTTTCCTTTATTGAAAAATTATAGTATGTTTTGCACTTTTAGTCAAGTCAAGTGACATGTAACGGCGAAAATTTTTATAATTCGCACCCGAAAGCCGCCCGCGCGTAAATAATAAAGTTTTCGCCGCATAAACTGAAACTATGGAATTACTTGCGGTTTCAGATGTGGAGAGCAACAGCCATTTCATCGCGTATGCGGCAGTGCCGCTGGCGCGGGGGAGGCACAGGGCAGCCATCTCCTTTTCCGACGGCAGGGTCAGCCTGTGCGTCCGCCCGGGTGATGACGTGCAGGAGATGCGCCGCATCGTCGAGGAGAAGATCGCCGAGATCGTCTGTATCGGCTACAAATATGCGAAGCTTTCCGAAGCTGTCAGGCCGGCGGGCCTGACGGAGGAAGAGCGCGAGATCCTTCTTGCTGCACTCATCGCCGCAGACCTTGCGGAGGACAAAAAATATGTCCTGTCGCGCCTGCGCGGGGCAAAGGAATATTCCATAGACGGGTTATTCACCTTTCGTCTGCGCGATCTCCGCGAAAAGTGGAAGGGGGTCGCCGCGTGTGTCCCGCCCGTATTTACGGCGGGGCAGCTCGCCGCGTTCATGGAATTTCTTTTGGACGGGGAACGCGGGAAAATTTTTCTGAAGGGCGGAGAAGTGTATGACAGCCGCTGCCGGCGGCTTAGCCGCGCCGCACTCATCGAGCACGGCGGGCGGGAGATGCGCACGCTGCGGGAGATCGTCCTGAGCTGTGCCTCGAAGGTAGAGTGCCTCGGGTTTCTCCCCGAAAGGGAGGAGAGGTTTCTGCGCCGCTATTATGCAGGGCGCGTCGGCTTTCACTGAAATTTTTTTCGCGGGGCTCATGAAATCCGTTGACAAAAGGGCGCAAACATATTATCATTATAGAAAACATATCCTTACGATAAGGAGAAAGACAAGTAGTGCGGGAGGCAGGCCCTCCAGAGAGCGGAACAGACGCTGCGAGTTCCGCGTTCCGCGCCCGCAACGAAACCGCTTTTTCCAAAGGGGAGCAGGCGCCGCTCCTGATCAGGCGCACAGAGCGGCCGCGTCTGCGGCAATTAAGGTGGAACCGCGCAAGTCATGCGTCCTTAAACGATCGTTTAAGGACGCTTTTTATTTGAAGTTCAGGGATTTTACGGAGGTAAGAAACATGGTCATCACACTCAAGGGGGGAGACAAAAGAGAATACGCCTCTCCCGTTTCCTGCAAGCAGATCGCGCAAGACATAAGCGAGGGCCTGGCGCGCGCGGCTGTCTGCGCCAAGGTGGACGGGCATCTCGTCGACCTCGCGCACGTCGTCGATTCGGACTGCGAACTGGAGATCATTACACTCAAAGACAAGGAGGGCCTGCAGGTCTACCGCCATACGGCGGCGCACGTCCTCGCGCAGGCGGTCAAGGCGATCTTCCCCACCAGCAAGCTTGCGATCGGGCCTACTATCGACAACGGCTTCTATTACGACATCGATTTTAAAACGCCCATCACCCAGGACGACCTTGCGAAGATCGAAGCGGAGATGAAGAAGATCATCAAGAGCAACCTTCCCGTAGAGCGCTTTACGCTCTCCCGCGCCGAAGCGATCAAGCTGATGACGAAGTATTCGGAGAAGTATAAGGTCGAGCTCATCAAAGATCTCCCCGAGGGGGAGGAGATCTCCTTCTACAAACAGGGAGACTTTACCGACCTTTGCCGCGGCCCACACCTTCCTTCCACGGGCAAAATCAAGGCGTTCAAATTGATGAGCATCGCGGGTGCCTATTGGCGCGGCAACGAAAAGAACAAGATGCTCACCCGTATCTACGGCACCGCTTTTGCGAAAAAGGACGAAATGGAAGCGTATTTCACCATGCTCGAAGAGGCGAAAAAGCGCGACCATATCAAGCTGGGCAAAGAGCTCGGTCTGTTCGCGTTCTTGAACGAGGGCAGGGGGTTCCCGTTCTTCCTCCCGCGCGGCATGATCCTCAAAAATACGCTCATCGACTATTGGAGGCAAGTACATAGCCGTGAGGGCTATGTCGAAGTGCAGACGCCCATTATCCTCAACCGCTCCCTTTGGGAAACGTCCGGCCATTGGGATCACTATAAAGAAAACATGTACACGACCAAGATCGACGGAGAAGACTGCGCGATCAAGCCGATGAACTGCCCGGGCGGGATGCTCGTCTATAAGCTGACCCCGCACAGCTACAAGGATTTACCTATCCGTATGGGCGAGCTGGGCATCGTGCACCGCCACGAAAAGAGCGGCCAGCTGCACGGCCTGATGCGCGTGCGCTGCTTCACGCAGGACGACGCGCACATCTTCATGCTGCCCGAACAGATCACGGATGAGATCAAGGGCGTCGTGCGCATCATCAATGAAGTATATACGCTGTTTGGTTTCAAATACCATGTTGAGCTTTCCACCCGTCCCGAGAACAGCATCGGCAGCGACGAGGATTGGGAAAATGCCACGAACGCCCTCCGGGCCGCTCTTGACGAGATGGGGCTCCCTTACGTCGTGAACGAAGGGGACGGCGCGTTCTACGGCCCGAAGATCGACTTTCATCTGACTGATTCCATCGGCAGGACGTGGCAATGCGGTACCATCCAGCTCGACTTCCAGCTCCCGCAGCGGTTTGAGGCGGAATACACGGGCGAAGACGGAAAGAAGCACCGCCCGATCATGATCCATCGTGTCGTGTTCGGCTCCATCGAGCGCTTTATCGGCATCCTCATCGAACATTATGCCGGCAAGTTCCCCGTGTGGCTCGCTCCCGTGCAGGTCAAGATCCTGCCCGTCTCCGACAAGTCGCTCGATTACGCGAAACAGGTCGAGGCCGAACTGAAGGCAAAAGGGCTCCGCGTCGAGACGGACGAGCGCAACGAGAAGATCGGTTACAAGATCCGTGAGGCGCAGCTCGAGAAACTCCCGTATATGCTCATCATCGGAGACAAGGAAAAGGAGGAGGGCACCGTCTCCGTCCGTATGCGCGAGAAGGGCGACATCGGCTCTATGGCGCTCTCCGATTTTGCGGTTCGCGTTAAAAAGGAAAACGACGAGAAGACTGTTTTCTGAAAAGTGCGTTTTTTAACCGAAAAAACACATGAAAAACATTTGACAGCGCGCCGCAAATCTGGTATTATATTACGGTAAAGTAGAAGTTACTTCTCGCCTTGCGGCAACAGCGCCTGCAAGTGCCACAACCAGCAGAGACGGCGGGTGCGTCCAGCGCCCGAGATGTAAAATCCGGCGGGTCGTATTTCTTCTTTACGACCCGCTTTTTTATTGTTTTGTCGGGAATATTTTGTGAAAAGGACGGTATAAGACCATTAAAGACCAGCATCAGGTGAACGGAGAGATCCGCGATCAGGAAGTGAGGGTGATCGGCCAGGACGGCAACCAGCTCGGCATCATGAGCTCCCGCGAGGCGCTGCGTCTCGCAGAGGAGAGCGATCTTGACCTGGTAAAAATATCGCCCACGGCCAGGCCCCCCGTATGCAAGATCATGGACTACGGTAAGTTCAAGTTCGAGCAGGGAAAAAAGGAAAAGGAGTCCCGCCGCAACCAAAAGATGGTCGAGATCAAAGAGGTGCGCCTCTCGATGACCATCGACACGGGAGACATGAACGTCAAGTGCCGCCAGGCACAGAAGTTTTTGGACGCGGGGAATAAAGTCATGGTTTCCATCCGCCTGCGCGGGCGCCAGAACGCGCATGCTTCTATGGGGGTGGACGTCATGAATACTTTCTTTGAAATGCTGGGCGGGAAGGCCGTCATGGACAAGAAGCCCGCAAACGAGGGCAGGAACATTACGATGCTGCTCTCTCCCGCAAAACAGTAAAGCAGAACAGGTCGATCCGGCCGTACGCCGCCCGCGCGGCAGGCGGTACGAGCTAGAATAAAAACGGAGGAAACAAAAATGCCTAAACAGAAATCGCACAGCGGCTCCAAAAAGCGCTTTGACATCACCGGCAGCGGCCGTGTCAAGAGGGCGCAGTCGGGCAAGAACCACAAGACGGGTGAGAAGCCCAGGAAGAGAAAGAGAAGTCTCCGCCAGACGGCTTTCGTCAGCGAAACGCAGGAACTCACGGTCAAGAACCGCCTGATCCCGTACAAGAAATAATAGAGGAGGAGATTAAGTCATGCGTATCAAGAGAGGAGTAAACGCTGTTAAAAAGCGCAGGAAGATATTCAGGCTTTCCAAGGGCTATTTCGGTTCCAAGAGCAAGTCTTACAGGATCGCGCGCGAGGCGGTCATGAAGTCGCTGATGTATGCGTACATCGGCAGAAAGCGCAGGAAGAGAGATTTCCGTCAGCTCTGGATCTCCCGCATCAACGCTGCGGCAAGGCTCAACGGCCTGTCTTACAGCAAATTCATGCACGGCCTGAAGGTCGCCGGCATCGAGCTGAACAGGAAGGCGCTCGCCGACATCGCGGTCAACGACGCGGCCGCCTTTGCGGCCCTTGCTGAAAAGGCGAAAGCTGCCATTGCATAAAGTCCGGGAAAACCTTCTTTGTCCGAAAGAAGGTTTTTTTGGTAACTGAGCATGTTGATCACATCGAGAAACAACCCCTTTGTCCGCCGTATCTGTTCCCTGCGGGAAAAGAAGTTCAGGCGCGAGAGCGGCGAGTATATCGTCGAGGGGGTCAAACAAGTGCGAGAGGCGGTGGAGGCGCGATGCGACGTGCGCGCCGTCATTGTGTCGGAAAGTTATTCCGGAGACGTGTATGCGCCCGGGCTTCTCACGCGCGTTTCAGACTCTGTCTTTGAAAAGCTTACGGACGAGCCCGCACCGCAGGGCATCCTCGCCGTGCTCGCTATCCCGGGAACGCAGCCGTCGCCTCCCTCCGGAGATTGTCTGCTTCTGGACGGCGTGGCTGACCCCGGCAACCTCGGGACGATCCTGCGCACGGCGAACGCCGCGGGATACGGGGATATCTATCTCCGCTCCTGCGCAGATCCGTTTTCGCCGAAATGTGTGCGCGCGGCGATGAGCGGCATCTTTTTCGTCCGCCTGCACATCGGAGAGGACGAAGCGCTCTCCGTCGCATTGGAAGGCGTTCCGCTCATCTGTGCGGACATGGGCGGAGAGGATGTCTTTTCGTTCGGTGCACCGGATCGGTTCTGCCTCGTGATCGGCAATGAGGGGAGAGGGGTGAGCGATGAGGTGCGCGCGGCATGCGCGCAGACCGTTTGTATTCCCATGCGCCCCAGCTGCGAGAGCCTCAACGCCGCCGTCTCGGCGGGTATTCTCATGTATGAGCTCGCGCACGGGCGCGAACACACACGCAAATAAGGAGAGATTTCATATGTCAGGACACAGCAAATGGCACAACATACAGGCAAAAAAGGGTAAGGCGGATGCCGCGCGCGGGCGCATCTTTACAAAGCTCGGCCGCGAGATCGCGGTCGCTGCAAAAGGCAACCCCAACCCCGAAACGAACAGCAAGCTCGCCGATGCGATCGCAAAGGCGAAGGCGAACAACATGCCGAACGACAACATCCAGCGCTCCATCAAAAAAGCGGCGGGTGAGCTCGGCAGCGTGAACTACGAAACGCTCGTCTATGAGGGGTACGGCGTGGGCGGCTCTGCGCTCATCATCAGCACCCTGACGGACAATAAGAACCGCACCGCGGGCGACGTGCGCAGCACCCTGTCCAAATGCGGCGGCGAGCTCGGCAGTACCGGCTGCGTCTCCTACATGTTTACGAACAAGGGGCTGCTCGTCATCGAGCGCACGCTCGAGTTGGACGAAGATACCATTACTGAGTATGCCATCGACGCGGGGGCGGACGACGTCGTCACCCTCGACGATGTATACGAAGTGTACACAGATCCGGCATCATTTTCGGCTGTGCGCAAATATCTCGAGGAGAAGGGGATTTCCTTCCTCGAGGCGGATGTCCGCATGATCCCGCAGAACAAGATTACGCTCAACGCCGAAAACACGGAAAAGTTCATAAAGCTTCTCGATAAGCTGGAAGATCTCGACGACGTGCAGGACGTCTACCACAACGTCGATCTTCCGTATGACGAAGAGGAGGAGTAAGTGTTTTGCAGAGTACTCTGCATGACGTAATACGCGCCTGAAACGGCAAAAGGAGACGAATATGATGACCGTAGCGGAGACTTGTTTAAAGGCGAAGGAAAACCTTTCTGCTATCGCCTTTGCGAGCGAAAAGGACATGAATGCGATGCTTTCTGCGGCAGCCGCGGCGCTCCGCGCGCATGCGGCGGAGATCATTGCAGAGAACGCCCCCGATGTTGCAGCCTGTACCCGCGGCGCGCAGTTCGTTGACAGGCTGATGCTCGACGAAAAGCGCATCGACGGGATCGCGGTCGGTTTGGAAAAACTTATCGAGCTTCGCAGCCCCGTCGGGGAGGTGCTCGAAGAGCGCATGCTCTACAACGGGCTGCAGCTGCGGCGCGTGCGCGTCCCTTTCGGCGTCATCGGCATCATCTACGAGGCGCGCCCCAACGTCACGGCAGATGCGGTGGGTCTTGCCATCAAAAGCGGCAACGCGGTCGTGCTTCGCGGCAGCAAGGATGCCCTCCGCTCTAACCGCGCCATCGTCCGCGTCATGAAGAACGCCATTCGCGGGGCGGGGTTTAACCCTGAATTTATCCAACTCATCGAGGACGCGACCCATGAAGGCGCGGAACAGTTCATGAAGATGAACGGCGTCATCGATGTGCTGATCCCCCGCGGGAGCGCAGGCCTTATCCGCAACACGCTGCTCAATGCGACGGTACCCGTCATCGAGACTGGTACGGGCAACTGCCATATCTATTTTGAAAAGACGGCAGACATCGCCAAGGCGATCCCCATTCTCATCAACGCGAAGACGCAGCGTACGTCCGTGTGCAACGCCTGCGAGAGCCTGCTCATCGACGAGTCCTTTGCCTCAGCACATCTTGTCGAAATTGTACGCGCTTTGCGCGACAAAAATGTAGAAATCGTTGCGTGCGAGAAGTGCCGCGCCATCCTCCCCGAGCTTGCACCTGCCACGGAAGACGACTATGCTGCGGAATTTCTCTGCCTGAAAATTTCCGTCAAGATCGTAAGCGGCGTTGAAGAGGCGATCGCGCACATCAATATGTACGGCACGCACCACAGCGACTGCATTGTAACGGAGGATGCCGCAGCGGCGGAAAAATTCCTCAACGAGGTCGACAGCGCTGCCGTCTACTCCAATGCGAGCACGCGCTTTACGGATGGTTTCGAGTTCGGGCTCGGCGCCGAAATGGGCATCTCCACGCAAAAGCTGCACGCCCGCGGGCCGATGGGGCTCCGTGAACTGACATCCTATAAATATCAGATCCGCGGCAACGGGCAGGTCAGGGGCTGAAAAATTTTCACAGGAGCGCATAACCGCTGCAAAAGCGCAGATACTACTGTTGTCGGCAGCGGAAAGGCAGACCCGTCGAATGAAAGAATTTTTTTGTATAAAACATCGGTTTGTGAGAAGGGTTTGCGCAATATTTTTGCTGCTTTCAGATATAGTCACGCTTTGAATGCGGCAAAAATTTGTATGCCTGATCGCGGAGAAAATTTTTTTCAAAGCCGAAAAAAGGTATAAAAATGCACCCGCAGGATGAAGCGGGGCGATTTTAAGAGGAAGAACGTACGAAATGTATGCGATTCCTCTTATTTTTTTGCAAAAAATCAAAAAGAGAGCATAGTCGACGTCGGTTTTACGGGCGGCCGTCTTGTTTACAAACCTTTCCGGATGTGGTACAATGGTTGCAGTAAAAGGAGGTGTTTATGGCTCGCAAAAACAGTGTTCGGAACGCCGCGGAAAAAGCTGTCAGGAAGACGCACGCGGCTACGGTCGTCTTGGCTGTGCTGTTCCTGCTCGTCGGCATCGCGGCAGGCGTGGCGGCTTCCGTCTTTATCACGAGGAACGACAAGTTTGAACTCAACGGCGAAAAGGAAGTGCGCATTGCCGTCGGAGGCAGTTTTTCCGACCCTGGCGCAACGGTCTTTTCGTTCGGCAGGGATCTTTCTGAAAGCGTACAGGTGGGCGGAGACTATACGAGTTTCGACCCGACCGTGGAGGGGGTATATCAGTTTGTGTACACGGTAGACGATTTCCGCTGGGGCGATTATCAGCTCGTGCGCACGGTCATCGTCGGCGACCCCGATACCGAGGAGGTGTAAAGAATGGCAAGCAAAAAATTTAATCCCGCACTCACGGTCTTGTGCTGTATCCTTGCCTTGGCTGTCGGCTTTATCGCGGCATTTTTCTTATTTTCTTACATAAAGCGTCCGTCCGGCGGCGACGTATACGTGAGCGGCGACCTGTCCATCCACTTTATGGAATTGGGCAATAAGGCAACGGGCGATAGTATTTATATAAAAGCAGGGGAAACAGATATCTTGATCGACGCAGGTTCGGTCGAAAGCAGTACTGACACGACAGCGGACTATATCAAGCAATATTGCACGGACAATGTTTTGGAATATGTGATTGTGACGCATGCGGACAGTGACCACATTGCGGGGTTTGCGGGGAGCAATTCGGCACCGAGCATGTTCGACCGCTTTACCTGTGAAACGATCATCTCCTTCGACCGTACAAACAAGGAGCTGGAAACAGAAAGCGGAAATCCGACTACATATGCAAAATACCTCGAACAGCTGCAAGAAGCAATTGACGGCGGGGCTGCGTATTATACGGCATCACAATGCTGCTCGGAAGAAGACGGCGCGCAAAAGATTTACGAGCTTTCAAACGGCATTGAAATGGAGATCCTGTACAATTACTATTACGACCATGAAACGGAGAACGAGAACAATTATTCCGTTTGCCTGTTGTTCAGCCAAGGGGATAATCATTTTCTGTTTACGGGCGACTTAGAGGGCGAAGGTGAGAAATATTTGGTTGAAAACAACGATCTTCCCGAGGTGGAATTATTGAAAGCGGGGCATCACGGTTCCGCCACATCTTGCAACGATGTTCTGTTGAGCGTTGTCAAACCGAAGATCGTCTGTGTTTGTTGTTGTGCCGGCTATAATCAATACCATGCCGCCCCGGAAAACGTGTTCCCCACGCAGGCGATGATCGACCGCGTGGCGCCGTATACCGACCGGGTCTACGTCACGAGCCGGGTGGACGAAAGCTCGGAGAGCGGCTACCGTTCCATGAACGGCAACATCGTCGTCACATCGAACAGGAGCGGCGTCACGGTCGAGTGTTCGGATAACGACACAAAATTAAAGGACACCGAATGGTTCCGTGAAAATCGAGACATGCCGTCCGAATGGGCAGCATAAACCGGGCGGGCAGACGGAAAAATCTTTTGCCGCCCGCTCTTTCCATGCGGAAAATTCTTGCTAAAACGTGCAAAAAGTATTAAAATAATACCGTTACAGTTTATTGCAGGAGAAAAGAAATTGATCAGGAACGATTTACGCAACGTGGCGATCATCGCGCACGTCGACCACGGCAAGACGACGCTCGTCGACCAGATGCTCAGGCAGAGCGGCACTTTCCGTGAAAATCAGGTCGTCGAAGAGCGCGTCATGGATTCCAACACCCTCGAGCGCGAGCGGGGCATCACCATCCTCGCCAAGAACACGTCCGTTCATTATCACGGCGTCAAGATCAACATCATCGACACTCCCGGCCACGCCGATTTCGGCGGCGAAGTGGAGCGCGTGCTCAAGATGGTGAACGGCGTCCTGCTGCTCGTCGATGCGGCGGAAGGGCCTATGCCGCAGACGCGCTTCGTCATGCAGAAGGCGCTCGAACTCAATCACAGGCTGATCATCGTCGTCAACAAGGTGGACAGGCCGGATGCGCGCATTGCGGAAGTGCAGGACGAGATCCTCGAACTGCTGCTCGACCTCAACGCAAACGACGACCAGCTTGACAGCCCCATTCTCTTCTGTTCGGGCAGGGCGGGCACGGCTTCCCGCTATGCGGACAAAGACGGCAAAGACCTCACGCCCCTCTTCGATACCATCCTCAATCACATTCCGCCCATGGAAGTGGATGAAAACGCGCCCGCACAGCTGCTCGTCTCTTCCATCGATTACAATGACTATGTCGGCCGCATCGGCATCGGAAGGATCGAGCGCGGCAGAGTGCGCGCCAATCAGGAAGTCGCCATCTGCAATCACAACATTCCCTCTCTCTCCAAAAGGGGCAAGCTCGTCAACCTTTATCAGATCGAAGGCCTTTCGCGCATTGCCGTCGAAGAGGCGACGGCCGGAGATATCGTCTGCTTTTCCGGCCTTGAGGGAATCAACATCGGCGATACCGTCTGCGCCACCGACAGGGTGGAGGCAGTCCCCTTTGTCAAGATCAGCGAGCCGACCGTCGAGATGACGTTCTCCGTCAACGACAGTCCCTTTGCGGGCAAAGAGGGGAAGTTCGTCACTTCCCGCCATCTGCGCGAACGGCTGTACCGCGAACTGCTGAAGGATGTTTCGTTGAAAGTGGAGGACACGGACACTGCCGAGGCGTTCAAGGTGAGTGGCAGGGGCGAGATGCACCTCTCCATCCTCATCGAGACCATGCGCCGCGAAGGGTACGAATTCCAGGTCAGTACGCCGCGCGTTCTCTATAAGACCATCGACGGGAAGCTGTATGAACCCGTCGATCGCCTCATCGTGGACGTCCCCGAAGAGGGCACGGGCGCCGTATTCCAGAGTATGGGCGAGCGCAAGGGCGAGCTCGTGCACATGAGCGCGGTCGGCTCCCGCATGCGCCTTGAATTCCTGATCCCTTCCCGCGGGCTGTTCGGTTATAAGAGCGAATTCCTCACCTCTACGAAGGGGGAGGGCGTCATGAACTCTATCTTCTTCGAATATCAGCCGTATAAAGGCGACATCAAGCGCCGCGATACAGGCTCTCTCGTCGCTTTCGAAACGGGCGAGGCGGTCACCTACGGCCTGTTCAACGCGCAGGACCGCGGCGTCCTCTTCGTCGAGCCGGGCACGCAGGTGTACGAGGGCATGGTCGTCGGCGTCTCTCCCAAAACGGAGGACATCAACGTCAACGTCTGCAAAAAGAAGCACATGACCAACACGCGCGCGGCGGGCAGCGACGACGCGATGCGTCTCAATACTCCCAAGAAGATGAGCCTCGAAGAGTGCCTCGAATTTTTGAACGACGACGAGCTTTTGGAAGTCACGCCCGTCTCCCTGCGCATCCGCAAGCGCATCCTCGACAGCGAACTGCGCGCCAAGGCGAGGGCAAAGGAAAAAAAGGCATAAAGCCTGCACATCCGTACATATACTATCCCCGACGAAGATCGCTTTTCGGAGGGGATTTTTTATGGAACAGACATCGCAGCAGCCGCAGACCGCGCTTATCGAGCAGCAGAAAAAGATCACCGTAACGGGCGTGGAAAGCGTGGACGCGTTTTCGGACAGACAGATCTCACTCACGCTGGAAAACGGCACGGCATCGATCAGCGGCGATGGGCTGAAGATCGTCAGTTTTTCCAAGACGAGCGGCGCCTTTACCGCGGTGGGGAAGGTTTCGGGGATACGCTTTCATGCCCGTGGCGAAAAGCTCTCCAAGAGGCTGTTCGGCTGAGATGGGAGAGAGCGGCGCTCTCCTCGCATGCGTCTTCTGCGGTATCCTTGCGGGGCCCTTCTTTTCTCTGTCGGAGTTGTTGGGAGGGCTCGGCCGCAAGCGGGCTGTGAGGTTCGCGGCGGACTTTCTCGCCTTTATCGTGTTTGCACTGCTCTTTGCGCAGACGTGCGCGGCCTTCCGCATGCCTGCCGTCCGCCTGTATATGGTGTTTGCGGCTTTTACGGGGCTGCTGCTCTATCTCGGAAGTTTACACAGAATACTTGCCTTTTTCGCGAAAAGGCTGTATAATAAATACAGGAGCGGTTGCAGAAGAGTTTTCATGCGGCTGAAAAAGAGATATGCAGGAAGAAAAGTTCAAAAAAATAGTGATCGGGGGAACGGTCGCCGCCGTGCTCCTGCTCGCCATCCTTCTCATCTTCCTCGTCTATCAGCTGATAGCGATCTCTGTACAGAGGAACCGCGAAGCCGAACTGAGAGAACAGCTGCAGGCGTGTCTCGAATACATCGAAACGGCGGAGAGCGACCTTGAGATCTACCGCGGCAGGCTGTGGCTCGAGACGATCGCCCGCGAGCTCGGTATGCGGGGGCACGGCGATTCGTCGGAGGATGATGCGGCGGCAGTTCTCTGTATCGTCTCGGAAGAAGAGGCGGCGTCGCTCGGTCTCGGCAATGGGCAGATCGTCTATGAAATATGCAGTCATTGATATAGGTTCGAATTCCGTCCGCCTCCTCTTGTGGGCGGACGGTCGTTCTCTTTTGAAAATTTTGAATACGACGAGACTGGGGGAGGGGCTCTCCCTCACCTCGCGCATTTCGGATGCTGCGGCGGCGCGCACGGTCGAGGCAATCGCCGCTTTTTGTGCGCGCGCACGGCAGGAAGGTGCGGGCCGCCTTTTTGCGTTTGCGACGGAGGCCGTCCGCTCCGCTTCCAACGGGGAGTCGTTCGTCCGTGCCGTGGAAGAGCGCTGCGGCTTGCGCGTCGACGTCCTCAGCGGCGAGCGCGAGGCGGAGGCGGGCCTTTGGGGCGCCCTGGAGGGAAAGGACGGCGGCATCGTCGATGTCGGCGGTGCAAGCAGCGAGGTCACCGTCGCGCGCGGTGGGAAGATAGTCTATGCGGACAGCGTCGGCCTCGGCGCTGTCCGCCTCAAAGATCTGTGCGGGGAAGACCTAGAAAAACTGCGGGAAAAGATCGCGCAATTTTTGCCACAGTACGGAGATGTCCCGCAGGCAGACATGGTCGCCGTGGGTGGCACTGCGACGTCGCTTGCCGCGCTCGCAAAGGGCATCGAGCCGTATGATCCCGCACAGGTAGACGGCAGTGAACTTTCCGTGTCGGCCATCGTCGGCCTTGCGGAAAAGCTCCTGCGCATGCCGCAGCGGCAGAGGCTCGCTCTGCGGGGGATGGATCCCCGCCGGGCGGATATCCTCGGTGGAGGCGCGCTGCTGCTCGGCAGTATCTTGCGTCATATCGGTGCCGGAAAGGTGCGCGTCAGCGAGCGCGACAATATGGAAGGGTATCTCCTTCTCAAAATGCGGGAGGAAAAGTGATGCGAGTTTTCCAAAAGATCCTCCGCGCCGTCGACCTGCTCGTGACGTTCGGCATCGCCGCCGTCGTCGTCCTTCTCGGTTACAGAAAATATTGGGAGAATTATGACTCTTTTCTCCTTATACTGTCTATGGTCTTGGGTGGGGCGGTCTCCTCTTTTCTCTGTTGCCTCTTTCACGAACTGGGGCACGTTGCCTTCGGCAAACTTGTCGGGTTCCGCTTTAACAGCATGCGCGTCGCCTTTTTTCGCCTCAGCCGCAGGGACGGCGGCCTCCGCCTCGAATTCGGCAGGCTCCCCGACACGGTCGCCGGGGCGACGGAGATGCTCCCTGCGGATACGGAGAACCTATATGCCCGTTTTCTCGCCGTCGTGGCGGGCGGCCCCGTCTTCTCCTTTTTGTTCCTTGCGGGCTGTACGGCAGCGCTTGCCCTGCACGACATGCTTCCCTTTGCGGCTTTTACCTTTTTGTGTACGGCGCTCCCGTATGCGTTTCACATCTTTTTCTACAATGTCCTTCCGTTCAGCGACGACGCCCTCGATACGGACGGCAGCATGCTGCGCGGCCTGATAAAAAGGGAGCCTTCTTACCTTACCGCGGCCAATATCCTCGCGATCGAGGGATATCTGTATCAGGGGCAAACGCCCGGAGAAATAGACAGAGATCTCTATTTCGGAGCACCGCAGCTGCCGGAGGACGACGTAAATTTTATCTTGCTGATGACCTACCGCTTTGCCTTTTTCCTCGACAGGGGGGAACGGGAGGAGACGATGCGTGCGGGAGAGCGGCTTGAATCCCTCTTGGAATACGTGCCGGCGGCGTACAGGGGGGCGGTCTGCGCGGACATCCTGTTTTCAAAGTGTGCGGTGTCGGGAGATGCCGAAGGCGCGCGCGCCTTTTATCCTGCCGTCGCGCAGTACCTGAAGGGAGAAAATACGGTGACATCGCACCGCGTCGCGGCGGCATACGAGCTGTACGTGAACGGAGACAAACTTTCGGCATTGCGCGAACTCAGCGCCGCGCAGCAGCGCGCAGAGGAGTGCATCGTGCGCGGCGAAGAAAAATTCGAGAGGAAACTGCTCTCTTGCATCCATGACGACATCCTCGCCTGCGCCTGAGCGGGCATGCAAAAGGGGAGAGACAGCGGTCGCTGTCCCTCCCCTTTTGCCGTTCAGCAAAGTCTGTAAAGCCGCCCGTAACAGCGGGGGCATACACCGCCGCTGCCGCATTTTTTGCAGAGGACGGCGCCGCAGTCCTCGCAGATATAGGCGTTCGCGCCGTCACAAACTTCCCCGCACCCGTCGCAACCGTTCATTGCCATAATCCCGCTCGTGCCTCCTTTTTTAAGTATAGGCGAAGCAAAAACCTTTTATGCGGCCGGGGGAGCGATCTGTCGAACGAAAATTCGGCATAATTTTCAAAAGGGGTCTCTTTCGCGCCGCAGAGAGCCGATTAGAGGGGTTAAATGCGATCAGCAAAAATTAAATTGCGTAAACGAAGGCAAAAACGCTTTATTTTGAGGCCGAAAAGTGGTATAATTATTGTAGAAAAATTCGTCGGTCTACGTACGATATACAGGAGATATTTTTATGGCAAACAAAGTGCAGGGCGAGTACGGCGAGGAGCAGATCCAGGTGCTCGAGGGCTTGGAGCCCGTCCGCAAACGCCCGGGTATGTACATCGGCTCCACCGATGAGAGGGGACTGCATCATCTCGTGCAGGAGATCGTCGACAACTCTATCGACGAGGCTCTCGCGGGCTATTGCGACACCATCCGCGTGACGATCAATAAAGACGGCTCTTGCTCGGTGGAGGACAACGGCCGCGGGATCCCGACGGGCATCCATCATAAAGAGGGGATCTCCTCCGTCGAGCTGGTTCTCACGAAACTGCATGCGGGCGGGAAATTCGGCGGCGGCGGCTATAAGATCTCCGGCGGCCTGCACGGTGTCGGCCTGTCCGTCGTCAACGCGCTCTCAGAGTGGCTTGAGGTAGAAGTCTCCCAAAACGGTCACCTCTATAAGCAGGTCTATAACCGCGGCGTGCCGCAGCGTGCCCTTGCCATCGTCGGCGAAACGGAAAAGACGGGCACCAAGGTCACTTTTTATCCGGATGACGAGATCTTCGAGACCGTCATCTTCAATTACGATAACCTGAAAGTGCGCCTGCGCGAGCTCGCATATCTCAATAAGGGGCTGACGATCTCCATCCGCGACGATCGGGAAGATGCCCCCAAATTCGACGAATTCTGTTACGAAGGCGGCATCCTGCACTTTGTCGAGGATCTCAATAAGAACAAAGAGACGCTGTTCTCTTCCCCCGTCTATTTTGAAGAAGAGCAGGATGATAGCTCCATCGAGGTCGCCATCCAGTACAATGACGGTTACAGCGAGACCATTTTCAGTTATGCCAATAACATCCATACGGAGGAGGGCGGCACACATCTCGACGGGTTCAAGGCTGCGCTTACGAAGGTCATAAACGATGCGGGCCATCGCCTCAATATTCTGAAGGAAAACGATAAGCTCTCCGGAGAAGACGTGCGCGAGGGCATTACGGCAGTCGTGTCCGTAAAACTGACCGAGCCGCAGTTCGAAGGGCAGACCAAGACTAAACTCGGGAACAGCGGGATGCGCTCCTTCGTGCAGAAGGCGACGGTGGAACATCTGGGTACCTATCTCGAGGAAAATCCTTCGCAGGCGCGCGAACTCATCCTGCGCTGTATCACCGCGCAGAAGGCGAGGGACGCAGCGCGCAACGCGCGCGAGCTCACCCGCCGCAAGGGTGTGCTCGAAAATACGACGCTGCCCGGAAAGCTCGCCGACTGCAGTGAAAAGCGCGCGGAGCTGTGCGAGATCTACCTCGTCGAGGGCGATTCCGCGGGCGGCACCGCAAAGCAGGGGAGAGACCGCAGATTTCAGGCCATCCTGCCGCTGCGCGGCAAGATCCTCAACGTCGAGAAGGCGCGCCTCAATCACGTGCTCGAGAACGAAGAGATCAAGAGCATGATCACCGCGTTCGGCTGCGGCATCCACGACGATTTTGATGAGAGCAAACTGCGCTATGACCGCATCATCTGCATGACGGATGCCGACGTAGACGGGAGCCATATCCGCATCCTGCTGCTCACCTTCTTTTTCCGCTTCATGCGCCCGCTCATCGAAAAGGGGCACGTCTATGTCGCGCAGCCTCCGCTGTACAAAGCGACCCGCGGCAAGGAAGAAAAGTACATGTATTCGGACGCGGAGCTGGAGGCTTATCGCGCAGAAAATCCGGGTAAATTCGATCTGCAGCGCTATAAGGGCCTCGGAGAGATGAACAGCACGCAGCTTTGGGAGACGACGATGAACCCTGCGACGCGCACGCTTCTGCGCGTCAACATGAAGGACGCGGTCGAAGCGGATGAACTGTTCTCCCTGCTCATGGGCGAAAAGCCGGAACTGCGCAGGCAGTTCATTGAACAGAACGCGAAACTTGTCGCTGAACTTGACATTTAAGGGGATATACCGATGGCTAAAAAGGAAACGAGTCCCGAACTGACTGAGGAGTTCAAAAAGACCCTCGAAATGACCAATCTGATCGACGTCGAAGTGGATGACGAGCTGAAAAAGTCCTTCATAGCGTATGCTATGGCGGTCAACGTCAGCCGCGCCATCCCGGACGTGCGAGACGGCCTTAAACCCGTACATCGCCGCATCCTGTATTCCATGCACGAGATGGGGCTGTATAACGACAAGGCATACCGCAAATGTGCCCGTATCGTCGGCGATGTTTTGGGTAAATACCACCCGCACGGCGATTCCGCCGTCTATGACGCGCTCGTGCGCCTCGCGCAGGACTTCACCATCAACTTCCCGCTCGTGGACGGACACGGCAACTTCGGTTCCGTAGACGGAGACCCGCCCGCAGCGATGCGCTATACGGAGGCGAGGATGTCCAAGCTCGCGGCCGAAATGTTGCGAGACCTCGACAAAGAGACGGTGGACTATTATCCGACCTTCGACGACACGGGCATGCAGCCGACCGTACTTCCGGCCCGTTTCCCGAATTTGCTCGTGAACGGCAGCGACGGCATCGCCGTCGGCATGGCGACGAATATCCCTCCGCACAACCTTGCCGAAGTTATCGACGGCGTGATCGCGCAGATCGATAACCCCGAAATCACCGTCGACGAGTTGATGGAACATATTCCCGCGCCCGATTTTCCGACGGGCGCCATCCTCATGGGCAGGGCGGGCATCAAGCGCGCCTATCGCACCGGCCGCGGCAATTACATCCTGCGTGCAAAATGTGAGATAGAGGACTATACTTCCGGGAATACGACGCGAACGCGCATCGTCGTCACGGAGATCCCGTATCAGGTCAACAAGGAACGTCTGATCAAGACGATCGCCGACCTTGTGAAGGACAAACGCATCGAAGGTATTTCCGATATCAGGGAAGAGTCTGACCGTGACGGCATGCGCATCGTCGTCGAGCTCCGCAAGGACGCGAACGCGCAAGTTGTCCTCAACCTGCTCTACAAGCATACGCAGCTCCAGACATCAAACGGCATCATCATGCTCGCCCTCGTCGACGGCGAGCCGAAAGTGCTCAACCTCAAAGAGTGCATCCATTATTACATCGAGCACCAGAAAGAGGTCATCGTCCGCCGCACGCGTTTCGATCTGAACAAGGCGGAGGAGCGCGCACATATCGTCGCGGGCCTCGTTCTCGCCCTCGCCAACATAGACGAGGTCATCGCCATCATCAAGGCCTCTGCAGACAAGACGGTCGCCTGCGATAAGCTCATGCAGGCCTTTGCCCTTTCAGACAAGCAGGCAAACGCCATCCTCGAAATGCGCCTGCAGCGCCTCACATCCCTCGAGGTCGAAAAGCTACAGGAAGAGCTGGCCGAGCTGGAACGCACGATCGCTGACCTCAAGGACATCCTCGCCAACGAGTGGCGCGTCCTTGCGATCATCAAGGCGGACCTGGCTTCTATTCGTGACAGGTTCCCGAGCGAGCGCAAAACCGAACTCTCCTACGATTACGGCGAGATCGACGTCGAAGACCTCATAGAAGAGGAAGACGTCGTCATTTCCATGACCCATTCGGGCTACATCAAGCGGCAGCCCGTCGGCGAATACAGGGCGCAGCGCCGCGGCGGCATGGGCGTGACTGCGCACAAGCCGAAGGAGGAGGATTTCGTCGAGAAGCTGTTTATCAGCTCTACGCATGACACGATCCTGTTCTTCTCCAGCTTCGGCAAAGTATATTCCATCAAAGGGTACGAGATCCCCGAGGCGCAGCGCCAGGCGCGCGGCAGGGCGATCGTCAATCTCTTGCAGATCGCGCAGGATGAAAAGATCACCGCCGTCATCCCGCTGGCAAAGGACGCGTCGGGATATATCGCGATGGCGACGAAGGGCGGGCTCATCAAAAAGACTGCGCTCGAAGAATTTGCCAATATCCGCAAGGTCGGCAAGATCGCCATCAAGATCGGCGAGGGGGACGAGCTCATCTCCGTACAGTTTACGACGGGAGAGGATGAGATGATCATTGCCTCCGCCGAAGGCAAGTGCATCCGCTTCAGAGAGAAGGATGTCCGCCCGATGGGCAGAGATACGCAGGGCGTCAAGGCGATGGATCTTTCCGAAAGCGACCATCTCGTAGACATGCTCGTCATCAAGCCCGGCTGCCAGGTGCTCACCATCACCTCCAACGGATATGGCAAGCGTTCGGATGTGGAGGAGTATCGCTTGCAGGGCCGCGCCGGAAAGGGCATCAAGGCGGGCGTCTTTAACGAGAAGACGGGACACCTCGTCAACCTCAAGATCGTCGACGAGGACGAAGACCTCATGATCATCTCCAACAACGGCACGATCATCAGGATGCATGTCTCCGATATCTCCATGATCGGAAGGAACACGCAGGGCGTACGCGTCATGCGCCTCAAAGATTCCGAGGTCGCCACGGTCGCCGTCGCGCCCCGGGAGGAAGAGGAGGATCCTTCCGCAGCGGCAGACGATGCAGTGCAGGCTCCGGAAGAAATACCGGATGCGGGAGAAGCGCCCGCAGAGGATGAGGGCGCTGCAGACGCTCCCGAGGCCGGCGAAGAATAATATACCGTTTACAAAGGGGCGCAGCCACGCGGCTGCGCCCCTTTTATAGCGATGAAAGCAGCAGCCGCCTGTGGGGCGGATGCTTTCCCTTGCTTTAATGGCAATTCCGGTTTATATACGCGGCGGGGTGATGGCGATCTGCTCCTTCTTTTTCATGGAGCGCAGTTTATCCGTCAGCTTCATCAGGATCCCGGACAGGGGGATGCACAGCAGGATAACGACGATCGCATACAGCACGGAGACGAAGTCGAGCGGGACGTATCCCGTGCCGTCGCGGAAGAACATCTGCGGCAGCAAAGCGATAGCAAGGATGCACAGCGCCGCCATCGACAAAAAGAGCGACGTTCTGAACAGGTTGAGAGGTTGGCAAATGCGGTACAGCATCACCAGCCCGGAGAAGGTGATGATCGCCACGGAAATTTCGTTGATATGCTCCTCGAAATACCCGGGGAGGAAATAGTTCGTGACCTGCACGCTTTCGACCGCCAGCACGAGCACGACGGCAAATGGCAGTGCCCGCGACAAAACGGACGGCAAAAACTTTCCTTGTACGCGCTCTGCGTTCGGTTGCAGGGAAAGGAAGAAGGTAGGTACGCCGATCACGAAGATCTCCAGCAGGAGCAGGTTGTTCGGATAGAACGGGTAGGGAGCCATCGTGATGATGGAGATTATGGCTAACAGCGTCGTAAACAGCGTCTTCATCAGGTACATCGAAGAGGAACTCGTTATGTTGTTGATGACGCGCCGCCCCTCATGGACGACCTTCGGCATGGAAGAAAAGTTGTTGTCCAGCAGAACGATATGGCTGACGTTTTTGGCCGCTTCGCTTCCCGAGGCGACGCTGACGGCGCAGTCCGCCTCTTTGAGTGCGAGAATATCGTTTACGCCGTCACCCGTCATGGCAACGGTATTGCCATCAGCTTTGATCGCCTTGACGAGGATGCATTTTTGTTCGGGGGAGACTCTGCCGAATACCGTATATTTCCCCGCGACCGAGGCGACTTCCTGGTCGCTGAGCCCCTCGAGCGAAATATATTTATCTGCATCGGCGACGCCCACGCGGCGCGCCACTTCCGAAACGGTCACCGGGTTGTCGCCCGAGATGATCTTGACGGCGACGTCGTTTTCCTTGAACCAACGGATGGTCTGTGCGGCGTCGTCACGGATGTTGTCGGCAATGGAGATGACGGCGATGGGCTTGAAGCCGCCGGGCAGTTTGTCTGCGACGATGCGGCCGGGAGACAGCGCGACGACCAGCACGCGCATGCCCATGGTCGCATATTGGTTGACCAGCTTGTTGACCCGCGCGGGCACAGTGCCGAGAACGAATTCCGGTGCGCCGAAGGCGATCGTTCCGACCTCGTCGAAAGTTGCCGCCGAAAGTTTTCTCTTTGAGGAAAAGGGCAGCGTCGCCGTTGCGGTCAGGGCAGGGCTGTGTCCGAAGTAATTGTACAGCGCGATGGCAGTCTGGTTGTTGTCCTGCAGGGCGCACAGACAGGACCCCATCAGCTCATTCAGCGTATGTTCTGTCGGGTTGGAGAGGGTCACGCAGTCATTTACCGTCATGCGTCCGTCCGTGATGGTTCCCGTCTTGTCGAGGCAAAGCACGTTGACGCGCGCGAGCATTTCGAGCGAATACAGGTCCTGCACGAGGGTATTGTGCGTCATCAGCCGCAGGATCCCGACGGTGAGCGCGAGGCTTGTCAGCAACAGCATGCCCGAGGGGATCATGCCGATGACGACGGTCGCAGTGCGCTGGATCACGCCGCTCAGCTCCGTTTTTCCGAAGATGCCTCCCGCCAGCTCCATCGCGTCGGCGCGGTTGACGAAGAACATGCAGATCGCGATGGGGATGATGGCGATGCCGACGATGGAGATGATGAGCTTTGTCGAACGCATGAGCTCTGAGTTCGGCTTCTTATATTTTTTTGCCTTGGCGGACAGCGTATTGAGATAAGTATCCTTTCCCACTTTGTCCGCCCGCGCCCTGCACGATCCGCTGGAAATAAAGCTGCCCGCATACAGCGTGTCACCGATCTCCTTTTTGACTGGGACGGATTCGCCGGTGAGCAGAGACTCGTTCACCTCGACGCTGCCGTCTGCCAGAATGCAGTCCGCGGGGATCTGATCTCCCAGCGTGAGGCAGACGACGTCGTCCAAAACGATCTCCTTTGCGGGGATCTCTCTCTTCTCTCCGCCGCGCATGACGCGCGCGGTAGGGGCGGTCAGGAGAGAAAGCTTGTCGATCTTCCTCTTTGCGCGCAGCTCCGTTACGATGCCGAAGCCGATATTCAGCGCAAAAATGACGACGAAGAGAAATTGCGTAAAAGGTGCGTCCGAATAGATGAGGGCGGCTGCGACGAGCACGCACAGGAGGTTGAACACCGTGCACAGGTTGCCGATAAAGATGCTCGCGTAAGATTTGGAGTATTTTTTCTTTGTCGCATTCGTGAGTTCCTGTGAAATGCGCTCGTCGACCTGCCCCTGCGTCAGACCCGCGGAGACATCGGGCGCGTATCGGCGCAGCGCAGGGGGAGCATTCTTTTTTCCTGCGGTCTGCGGCTGCGGGTCTGCCGGGAGCTCGTTCAGCTTCTGTATCACGTAGTCTTCTACCCGCTGCGGTTTTTGCGGCTTATTCTCTTCCTGTCTGTCTTTTTTGAACATACCTTTCAGCTTGCCCCAAAAAGATCCTCTTTTGTCCTTCATAGTCCTCCCGTGCGCCCTTGCGCGAAAGCATTCATATACTCTATATTATACCATAAAGCGGCTGTCATTTCAATTGTTTTCCCTCCCTGTACGACCTCTTTCCCTCCGGCATTTTTTCGCTTATGTAAAAAACCCGGCATAAAAAATATATAATTTTTTACCGAAAAATATGAGCCGGGTACCCGCTTTTTATTGCAAAAACGGCGCGGATGGGGTAAAATAATTTGGAAAAGAAAACGGAGGCGAATAAGAATGATCGACATCAACTTTTTGCGCAGCGATCCGGAAGCCGTGCGCGAGAATATCAGGAAAAAGTTTCAGGAGAAGAAGCTGCCGCTCGTTGACGAAGTGCTCGAGCTCGACGCGAAGCGCCGTGAATTGCAGAAGGAGGGCGACTCGTGCCGTGCAAAGCGCAATGCGCTGAGCGCTCAGATCGGCCGTCTCATGAAGGAGAAGAAAAAGGAAGAGGCCGAGGCGGTCAAGGCAGAGGTCGTCGCCAACAATGAGCGCATCGCGCAGATCGAAAAGGAATCCGAAGAGATTGCCGCAAAGCTGAAGCAGGACATGATGGCGATCCCCAACATCATCGCCGACGATGTGCCCATCGGCAAGGACGATTCCGAAAACGTGGAGCGGGAGCGCTTCCTCGAGCCCGCTGAAAAGCCCTTTGAGGTACCGTATCATCTCGACATTCTCGAAAATCTCTGCGGGATCGATCTGGATTCCGCCCGCCGCACGAGCGGGCAGGGGTTTTATTATCTGCTCGGCGACGTAGCGCGGCTGCATTCCGCTGTCCTCACTTATGCAAGAGATTTCATGATCGATAAGGGGTTCACCTACGTAATCCCTCCCTTTATGATCCGCAGCGACGTCGTTTCCGGCGTCATGTCTTTTGAAGAGATGGACGGCATGATGTACAAGATCGAAGGGGAAGACCTCTATCTGATCGGTACCAGCGAACACTCGATGATCGGCAGATTCATGAATACGGTGCTCGATGCAGACAGTCTGCCGCTCACGCTCACCAGCTATTCTCCCTGTTTCCGCAAGGAAAAGGGCGCCCATGGCATAGAAGAGCGCGGCATCTACCGCATCCACCAGTTTGAAAAGCAGGAGATGATCGTCATCTGTAAGCCGGAAGAGAGCTCAGACTGGTTCAAAAAATTGTATTCCTATACGGTCGAGCTGTTCGTATCCATGCAGATCCCCGTCCGCACCCTCGAATGCTGCTCGGGCGACCTCGCCGATCTGAAATATAAGAGCGTAGACGTCGAGGCGTGGAGCCCCCGTCAGAAGAAGTATTTCGAGGTCGGCAGCTGCTCCAATCTGACCGACGCGCAGGCGCGCAGGCTGGGCATCCGTTACAAGACGGAGAAGGGGAATGCTTTCGCGCATACCTTGAACAATACCGTCGTCGCGCCGCCACGCATGCTCATCGCGCTCTTGGAGAACCATCTCAATGCGGACGGCAGCGTCAACATTCCCGAAGTGCTGCGCAAGTATATGGGCGGGAAAGAAAAACTCCTTCCCGCAACAAAAAAGAGCAAATAAGATCGGCGAACCGCCGCAAGGCGCGAAGCTCACATGTGGGCTTCGCGCCTTTTCCATACAAAAAACCCGCCGCAGTTCACTGCAGCGGGTTTTTGAAGTCTGTTTTACTCTTCGTCCTCTTCCTGGATCGTGACGACGGCGGTCTCGGCGAAGCGCTTGACGGAATCGATGGCGCTCTCGCAGCCGGCCTTTGTCGGGTATGTCTCCCCCGTGCAAAGGAGCTGTTTAGAACCGCTCAGCAGTTTGAAGAAGAACTGCCCCTTTTTGTTTTGGGAAGTCACGAGGTTATCCTTCTGTATATTGGCCTTGTGCGTCTTGATGCCGTTCTTTGCGCCGGAGAGAGAGGTATAATCGATGCTGGAAAGCAACTTTTCACCGTTTGATGCGCGCAGCTCGAAGTGATAACTTCCGTTCGGATTGCGGATGATGACCCATTTGCCGGTATAGGCGCTGCGCTTGTCTTCTTCCTCCGTCTTAGTAGGGGAAGCTACCTGCTTTTCTTCCGTCTTTGCGGGCGCTTTTTTCTTTTCGAACTTAGCGTCCGCGATCTTTTCCGCCCTGCGGATACGGGCGTCGGCCGCCTGGTCTTCGGAAGATCGTTCCGATACCGCAGCTGCAGCAGTGACCGGGGCCGGCGCTTCCTCGCTCTCCGCCTCGGCGGTGTCGGCTTCTTTACGCGCCTGTGCGGCAGGTGCGGGGGCAGGCTCAACTTCCTTCACTTCTTCGGCAGGAACAACGATTTCCTGCACAGGTTCCTCTTCGGCGGGCTGCACGGCTTCCGCCGCCTCTTCCTCGGCCTGTACGGCTTTTTCCTCAGGAGCCTCCGCCTCTGCCTCTGCCCGATATTCGTCTCCGATGGCGGCAGGGGCCTCCTCCCAGGCGTCGGCGGAAGCGGGGGGATCCTCAGCGGCATCCTGTTCCTGTACGGCCGCCGCGAAGGACGCTTCGTCCGCATCGTCTGCCCGCTGCTCCGAAGCTTCCGGCAGGGCTGCTTCGTCTGCAGGCGAGATTACCCGAACATTCTGATCTTCGGAAGCAAGTTTGTTTTTACGCGCCCCGCGCGCGCTGCCGATGATCGCTGCGACGACCAGGATGATGAGCACGGCGAGGAGCGCTGCGGCGATCCAGAAATAAAGGGGGTTTTCCTGAAAATATTCGATGATCTTGTCCACGCTTTTCCACCTCTCATTTTTTTACAATATTATGTTAATACAAAAGTGAAAAAATGTCAAGTATCTTTCAATTTTTTGACCTTTATACGACAAAAAACAGCCCCGACGACAAACGTCTTCGGGGCTGAGGAAGTGCGCCGTGTGGCGGCTCACTTTACAGATACGGTAAAATCTCCGTTGCGGGCGCCGATCTCTATCGTATTCCCTGCCTGCAGGTCGCTGGAGATGATCTCCTTCGCGATAAGCGTCTCGATCTTGCTCTGCAGATAGCGCTTGAGCGGGCGTGCGCCGTACACGGGGTCGTATCCGTTTTCGATGATAAGGTCCTTTGCCGTGGGGGTGATCACCAATTTGAGCTGGCGATCTTCCAGCCGCGCGGAGAGCTTCTTGATGAGAAGGTCAATGATCCTCGTGATGTTGTCCTTTGTGAGCGGTCTGTAATATACGATCTCATCCAGCCGGTTGAGGAACTCGGGGCGGAAACTCTGTTTGAGCAGTTGCGAGACCTTATCCTTCGCATCTTCGCCGATCTCACCGTTTTCGTCGATGCCGTCGAGCAGGAAAGAGGAGCCGAGGTTTGATGTGAGAATGATGATCGTGTTCTTAAAATCGACGGTACGTCCCTGCGAATCCGTGATGCGCCCGTCGTCGAGCACCTGCAGGAGGATGTTGAATACGTCGGGGTGCGCCTTTTCGATCTCGTCGAACAGCACGACGGAATAAGGCTTTCTGCGCACCGCCTCGGTCAGCTGGCCGCCCTCGTCATAGCCGACGTATCCGGGAGGCGCGCCGATCAGGCGGGAGACGGAGAACTTTTCCATATATTCGGTCATATCGATGCGCACGAGGTTATTCTCGTCGTCGAACAGGCACTCGGCGAGCGCCTTGGCGAGCTCCGTCTTGCCGACGCCGGTAGGGCCGAGGAAGAGGAAGGAGCCGATGGGGCGGTTCGGGTCGGCGATGCCCGCGCGCGAGCGGATAATCGCTTCCGTCACTTTGGTCACAGCTTCGTCTTGTCCGATGACCCGCTTATGCAGGATATCGTCCAAGTGCAGTATCTTTTCGCGCTCGCCTTCCATCAGCTTTGCGAGCGGGATGCCCGTCCAGCGGGAAACGACGCGCGCGATCTCTTCTTCTGTTACTGTGTCGCGCAGCAGGGTGTGCTTCTTTTTGTCTTCTCCGTTCTTCTGCGCCTCTTCGAGCTTTTTCTGCAATTCGGGCAGGCGGCTGTACTTGAGCTTTGCCGCCGTCTCGTAGTCGCCGATGCGCTGTGCGGCTTCGATCTCGCCGTTCACCTTTTCGATCTCTGCCTTTGTGTCGGAGACGACGTGGATGCTCGCCTTTTCGTTTTCCCACTGCGCCTTCATCGCATTGAATTTGTCGCGCAGTTCACAAAGTTCCTTTTGGATGGACCCGAGCCTCTCTTTGGAGAGCGTATCCGTCTCTTTTTTGAGCGCCATCTCCTCGATCTCAAGCTGCATGATCTTGCGGGCGATGTCGTCCATTTCTGTGGGCATGGAGTCGATCTCCGTGCGGATAGTCGCGCAGGCTTCATCTACGAGGTCGATGGCTTTGTCCGGCAGGAACCTGTCAGAAATGTAGCGGTGCGACAGTGTGGCCGCCGCGATCAGCGCCTGGTCGTGGATCTGCACGCCGTGGAAGACTTCGTATCGCTCCTTCAGTCCGCGCAGGATGGAAATGGTATCCTCGACGGTCGGCTCATCCACCATGACGGGCTGGAACCTGCGCTCGAGCGCTGCGTCCTTTTCGATATACTTTCGGTATTCGTCCAGCGTCGTCGCGCCGATGCAGTGCAGCTCTCCGCGCGCAAGCATGGGCTTCAACAGGTTGCCCGCGTCCATCGCGCCGTCCGATTTGCCCGCGCCGACGATGGTGTGCAGCTCGTCGATGAAGAGGATTATCTTGCCTTCGCTCTTCTTGATCTCGTTGAGAACCGCTTTCAGTCGTTCTTCAAATTCGCCGCGGAACTTTGCGCCCGCAATGAGCGAGCCCATGTCAAGGGCGAAAATGGTCTTGTTCTTCAGTCCCTCTGGCACGTCGCCGCGCACGATGCGCTGGGCGAGCCCCTCGGCGATGGCCGTCTTGCCGACGCCCGGCTCCCCGATGAGCACGGGGTTGTTTTTGGACTTCCTTGACAGGATGCGGATGACGTTACGTATCTCGTTGTCTCTGCCGATGACGGGGTCTAATTTCTGGTCTTTGGCGCGCTGTACGAGGTCGGACCCGTATTTTGTGAGTGCATCGTAGGTGTTTTCGGGTTCGTCACTGGTCACGCGGTCTGTCTTGACCTTTTTCAGTTCGGTCAGGAAGGCATCCTTGGTTATGCCGAGGGTGCGGAAGATGTTCTTGATCGCATCCGTGGCGTGGTCGAAGATCGCGAGCATGACATGCTCGACGGAGACGTATTCGTCACGCATGGAGTTCGCAAGCCGCTCCGCCTCGTTGAAAATTTTATCTGTGACCGGTGAAATATAAATTTTGTCGGGTTCACGCCCACTGCCGCTCACCGCGGGGATCTTGCCGATCGCCCCGTCGAGCAGGGCGAGAAAGTTATCCGTATCTACGCCCATCTTTTTAAGAAGCTGGGGGATCAGCCCGCCTTCCTGGTCTGCGAGCGCATAAAGCAGGTGTTCGGGCATGATCTGCATGTTCTGGTTTTCTATGGCGATGCCCTGCGCCGTATTTATTGCTTCGAGGGCCTTTTTTGTAAATTTCTGTGCATTCATATGCTTACCTCCTTTGGGCGTCAGATGAGCTGAACGCCGCTGTTCAGATATTGCAGGTACCGCTTTTCCATGTCTTCCGTCGCCTTGTATTTGCCGGCGAGGAAGTCTTTCAGCATCTCATCGAAAGTGGAAATATAGTTGCTGATCGCGTTGCCGATCTCTTCTTCGGTATAATCGGAATCGTTCGGTACAGCGAAGGTGCGCAAAAACTTTCCGTTTTCCATCCCGTATTCGATGGCGTCCTTTTGGAAAAACTGCTTGATATAAATATTTTCAAGCTGCATCCACAGTTTGAAAAAACGCGTGAGCTCGATGAGGAGCTCTGCGCTCGTCGTGCGGAAAATGATCTTCAGCTGTCCGATCGTCTGCTTCGGGGTGCGGTACATTTCCACTTCATAGCGTATGGTCGGGCGGTAATGGTATTGCAGCGAACTCTTGATGGACATGGTCATATCGTTCGGCTGCGAATACAGCAGAGAATTGCCGTGCTGCCCGATAAAATTTTCTATTATGTCGAAGATGTTCCGCACATGCTTTTCCGGAGTCGTCAGGGAAACGTAATCCGCGAGTATTTGATTTACGAGGTTGGAGCGGTTCGTTCCCTGTTCTTCGGCGAGGAGGTCGATCTCGCGTATCACGTCCTCGGCGAGCATGAGGCTGTACATGTTCTTCTTCATGCCTTCGTTTCCTCCATTCTTTTCATGTTGCCATTATTATAGCGCATTTTATAAATTTGTCAACAGATTTATATAAAAATTTTTGCAAAAATAAGAAAAATTTTTTATCTCCGACCCTTGCGTCGGGTTTTCTTTTGCGCTATAATGAAATATACAAGGTAAAGGACGGTGCAAAGATGGAAGAACTGAACGACATCATTAAAAACGCGGCAGACATCTGCCTCTATATTGACGGGAAGGCCCAAATGTACCCGAGAGGGGAAGAGCGCTTCGATGCGCTGCTGGCCGCGTGGACGGAAATGACGGCCGGGGCACACCGCATGCCCGCCTTTGGCGTGAGTATCGACAGGCTGACCCGCGAAGAACTGAGTGGCGGGATCTGGCTCGAATTTTTGTTTTCGGCGGAGCAGACCTGTGCGGGGATGCCCTTTGAAAGTCTGCTCATAAAAGTTGAGCGCGGCTATAAAGGGTTCAATGTTATCCGCTGCCTGCATGGTAGATATGAGGGCCGCTGCTACTATGTCGACCTCGGAGGGGAAGACATGTATCTACTCTCCGATGCGATCGGAAGATGATGCGCGAGGACGGGACACGAAAATGAACGCTTTTTACGTTCGGACGGGGGAAACGGGAAAGCCCGTTTCCCGTATTTTTCTCGGCACGGCGGGGGCGCCGTATGCCTCCGGCAGGGAAGCGGATGCCCTGCTTGACGAAATGTTTGCCGCAGGGATCACGGCATATGATACCGCACGCAAGTACGGTAGGGCGGAAGAATGTCTCGGCAAGTGGATCTGCTCCCGCCGCAACAGGGAAAAGATCTTTTTGCTCACCAAGTGCGGCCATCCGGGCCCTCTCGGGAATGCGCGCGTCAACAGGAGGGCTATGCGCGCAGACTTGGAACGCTCCCTTTGTGCGCTCAAGACCGACTATGTCGACGCGCTGCTCCTGCATCGCGACGACGAACGCGTGCCGGTCGGCGAGGTCGTCGAGATCTTTAACGAGATGTTCCGCGAGGGAAAGATCCGCGCCTTCGGCGGGTCGAACTGGCGGCATGAGCGCATTGCCGCGGCAAACGCGTATGCGGAGCAGAGGGGCATGCGGCCGTTTTCCTTTTCCAGCCCGAATTTCGGGCTGGCTGTGCAGGCGGCAGATCCGTGGGGAGGCGGGTGCGTCTCCCTTTCGGGCGAAAAAAACGCATCCGCGCGCGCCTGGTATGTGCATACGCAGATGCCCGTCGTGGCTTATTCCTCCCTCGGGCGGGGGCTGTTTTCAGGGAAAGTGACAGACGCGGAGAGTGCCCGCCGCCATATGGATCGGTTTGCCCGCCGCGGATATGCGTGCGAGGAGAATTTTGAGCGGGCGCGGCGATGCGCGGAAATAGCTGCCCAAAAGGGTGTATCCTGCACGCAGGTCGCACTGTCGTGGATCTTCCGGCAGCAGATGAATGTCTTTGCCGTCGTGGGAACTTCTTCGCCGCAGCGCATGCGGGAGAATGTCGCCGCTTATTCGCTCGCATTGACCGAGGAAGAATGTGCCTGTCTCGATCTTAAAAATTGAGCGCCCCCGGAAATTTTTCCGAGGGCGCTTTTGCCGTATCGTCAGATGTCGATGTTCGAATAGGTATCGAGGATATTGGAGAGCCTCTCCTGCTCTCCGGCCTCTTCGACGTATTTTTTATAGCATTCGCAGACGTTGCCGTCCTTGTCGAAGCCGGTGTCCATGCATATTTTGCATTTGTATTGCGGCACGAGCATCTCCTCCGTAAGGTGAAGTGCATCAAGGATCACTTTTCTTTGCTCTTCCAGATCGTGCAGGAGCGCGGAAGGCCCGGCCGTATCGCCGCCCAGTGCTTCCGCTTTTGCGAGGCGGATCTCCGTCGCCCTTATCTCCTCTTCGTTCTTCCGGAAGGAGGCATCCGCGCGCGCGCGCTTGAGATAATGTTCGGCGGTGTCCTGTGCCTTTTCCCGCAGGTTGAAATAATAATTCTGCACCTTTTTGCGGAATTCCGCATCCCGTTCCTCGCGCAGGCGGCGGTGCATTAGATCTTCGCGCACAGGGCCTTCCTTGGAGAGCTGGTCAGGGCTGAAAAAGCCCTTTGCTTTCCAGGACGACAAGACGGAATTGATATAGGGGACGGGGCTGGCCTTGCCCTGCGCGAGGGAGGCTGCCTTTAGGATCATCTCGTCGGAAAAATTCCAGGCCCGCCAGTTGCGCAGGCATTCTCTGTCCCAATTGTTTGCGCGGCGGGAGATGCCCGCCGCCTTGAGCACCTCAGCGGCAAAAGCCTGCTCGCGCGCCTCGCTCTCCATATAGGCGACGATGCTTTCCGCGGAGATGACGCCGAGTCCTATAAGCCTGCGGATGAGTTCGTCCATTTTTTCAAAAGATTTTTTCTCCCTGCGGAAGCAGTACTTTGCGAGGCTGAGAAGTGAGGCGTCTTCAAATCCCGCGGCGAGCCAGCCGCTGACGAAATTGTCCGTATATGTGTCGACGACCTGGCAATAGACGCCCAATTCTCGCGCGATGCCGATGGTCAGTTCTCGGATCTGTGCCTTGCGCGCGAGGAAATCCTTGACTTCCTCCTGCGTGAATTTTTTGTTCGCATACAGCTCTCCGAGAGCCTCGTCCAACCGCGCTATGACAGAGCGCTTGTGCAGGGAAGCGGCGTATAGGATGACGGACATGTCGAACCCGAGCTCTTCCGTCCATTTTTTGAGAAGTTTGTAGTCTTCGGGTTCCGGCTTGCGCGAGGAACCCATGGCGCGCAGCACGGCGGCGATATCGCTGCCGCGTACCAGATAATCGGAAAGTTTGTGCTCTACCTGTTCTACGGTCGTCACTCCCTCTGCGGCAAAGTTTTTTGCGACCTGCAGGATATAGTTTTGTGAGATATGTTCGCCTTTCAGGTCGATGCAGTAGCGCACGATGAGCAGCATCGCTTCGGGGCGGAAAGCGTACTCTTCCATCACGGAAAAATATTTCATGAATTCGTTGGAAGAGATCATGCGTCCGGGCAGCATGGATTGCAGTGCCTTGTTGAAGTCCGCGTACTTTTCCGTGCGGATGCGCTTCGGCTTGCCCTTTGCGTAGTCCGCGGGGTAATAGCGCACGGAGAAAGGCTGGTAGGAGAGGATCTCGAGCAGGTCAAAGTCCTCCCAAAATTTGAACAGGTCGACGAGCCGGTCTTCCGTCATGTTGAGCGCGCGGGCAGCCTCGGCGAGCGTATACTCACCCTGCACGTTCTGACAAAGGTACAGGCCGAAGAGATATACTTTGACGGCATCTCCGTCGGCCGATGCCATATACTTGTTGATAAACTGGTTTTCCACGCCGGTAAAGGAGGACAGGGAGAACTCTTTTGAATACGAACAAAAACCCATTGTGCAAAGCTCCGCGCAACGCTTGATTTATTTTCTCTTTTGCGCTATACTATTATATAAATTATTTGCCGAGATTGCAAGGCAATCGTCTCGGTTTTGCCCAAAAAATTACGAGCGGAGAGAGCATGAGGGTTTTACACACGTCTGATTGGCATATCGGGAAGCGCCTTCAGGGCAAAGAGCGCCTCGACGAACAGAGAGCCGTGCTCGAAGAGATCGCTCGCGTCTGCGACGCGGAAGGAGTCGAGCTCGTTCTCGTCGCCGGGGATATCTTTGACACATATCTCCCTTCGTCGGAGGCGGAGGACGCCTTTTATGCCGCTGTCAAGCGCATCGCGGGCAAAGATCGCTGCGTCGTGCTGATCAGCGGGAATCATGACGACAACGTGCGCCTTGCCGCTGCCTGCGCGCTTTCCGAAGAGCAGGGGATCTATATCTTCGGGAATATCGAACATGCGCCCCGCCTGTACACAGGGCGGAAGACGCATGCCGTCGAGGCGGGTACTAACCACATCGTCGTCGAAGACGCGACGGGGGAGCGGGTATTCATCAACGTCCTCCCGTATCCGAACGAAGCGCGCCTGCGCGAAGAAAAGGTCGCTGACGAAACTTTTTTGGACAAGATGCGCCGCTGGATCGCCGCGGGTGAAGAAAAGAACACCGGGCATCTGCAGGAAATTTTTCTGTCTCACCTCTTTGTCGCCGGCGGGCAGGTGAGCGACGGGGAAAGGCAGATAGACCTCGGCGGCGCGCGGGCCGTGCCGCTCGACCTGCTGCCGCCCGCCGCGTACTGTGCTCTGGGACACCTGCACCGCCGCCAGCATTTCAAAAACAATGTCTGGTACAGCGGTTCTATCCTGCAGTATGCTTTTGACGAAGCGGGCGCGCAGAAGAGCGTCGTCCTCTTCGACATCGGGCAAGACGGCGCGGAGAATATCCGGCAGATCCCGCTCAGAGAGGGGAAGCAGCTCGTCCGTTTGGCGGCGGACAGCGTGGAGGGTGCAAAGCAGCTCATCTGCGGGTATCCCGGCTGCTATATCGAACTGACGCTCTATCTGAGCGAACCGCTCCTCTCTTCACAGGTACGCATGCTGCGAGAGGCAAACCCGGGGCTGCTCTCTATCCTGCCGCAGGTCAAAAACCCTGCCGCAGAGCGAGAAGCCGTCTCCCTTCGGGGGATGAGCTCGGAAGAGCTCTTCCGCGCCTATTACTGCAAGCTGTACGGGGAGCAGCCGTCCGACGACCTTACGGAACTCTTTCTTTCCATGACGGAGGGCGCGGATGAAACCTAAACATCTCTCTTTCTTCGGTATAAACAGCTTTTCCAGGTCCGTTGAGATCGACTTCGAGCGACTCCTCTCCGGCGGCCTTTTCGGCATCTTCGGGGATACGGGCAGCGGCAAGACGACTATTCTCGACAGCATGATCTTTGCCCTTTACGGTCGCATAGACAGGGCCCGCGGCGGTGCCGGGAGCGAGATCATCAATTATAATTGCGACAAAGCGTCCGTCACCTTTGATTTTGAGACGGAGACGCAGGAAGGGCGCAAGGTCTACCGCATCGAGCGGGAGATCAGGCGCAAAAATTCTGCCCAGTCTCTCATGCTTTCCGAAGTGCGTGGGGATAAGGTGCTCGCCCTCAGTGACGGCGTCCGCGCGACCAACGAAAAGATCGAACAGATCGTCGGGCTGACTTTTGAAGATTTTAAAAAATGTATCGCTCTTCCGCAGGGAGAATTTGCGCAATTCGTCAGATCGGATCGCAGCGACAGGCTGAAACTGATCTCCCGCCTGTTCGGGCTGGACAGGTACGGCGACCGACTCTATCAGAAGGTGCGCGAGCGCAGCGCCGAGGCGGGCTCCGTGTGTGAACGCCTCAAAGGGGAGCTGCGCGGCTATGAAGACGCGGGGGCGGAGAAGGTAAAGGAATGCCGCGAACGGCGCGAACTTCTCGCGGCGAGACGGGAGGAGGCGGAAAAGGAAAAGCGGGAGAGCGCTGCGGCTTTTGAAAAGATCAAAGCGTCGTTCGCGCGCGCTCAAAAATATTTTTCCGACAAGCGCGAACTCGAGCGCAAACTCTCCGAAAGCGAGGACAGAGAAGCGCTGCGCGGAAAGCTCGCGCGGCATGCCGCCGCTGCGGAAGCGTGCCGGCTCGACGAGCAGATACAGAAGAGGGCGGAGTATATCGGCAAGGCAAAGGAAGCCCTCGCGCGTGCCGTGAACGGCAAAAAAAAGGCCGAAGAGGAACTTTCTGCCCTCGCGAAAAAATATGCCGGAGAGGATTTTTCCCGCGCGCAGGCCGCAGCCGATGCGCAGATGGAGCAACTGCTGCTTGCACAGGGAGAAGCGGAGAAGCTGAATGATCTTCGCAGCCGACGCGAAGAGCTCGGCAGGCAATACCGCGCGGCGGAAGCAGCGAAGAGAGAGAGCCGTGCGCGCCTCGATGAGCTGGCCGCGCGGGAAAAACTTATGGAGTACGGCGGGGCGGCGTCTGCCGCGGTATTTCTTTCGGACAACCTCGAATCCGCTCTCCTTGCCGATGAATTCAGCCGGGAGATCGAATATTTCACCGACAAACAGCGCGCCCTGCACGACGGGTTTGTTAGCAGCGCCCTGTTCGATGCCGTGGATAAAGAGCTGTCTGTGCGCATAGAGTATTTTAAAAAGCGGCTCACCCGCGAAAAGTCTGCGGATGCAGCGGTCCTGCTCGAAAAGTGGCGGGAAGAGCAGCGCACGCAGGAAAAGAGAGCCGAAGCGCTGCGCAGGATATCTGCAGAGCACGCCCGCGCGGAAAAAGAATGGGAGCAGGCAGAGAAAGACCTCGCCCGGATGCTCGAAGAAGGGACGGCGCTGAAAGGGAAGATCGAAGAAGGGGAGAAGCGGATCTTGTCGATCCTCGGGGCGGAGGATGCGCCGGACATTGCAAAGATGCGCGCCGCGTGCGAGCGCGAAAGAGCGCTCCTTGCAGAGGGGCGCAGGCGGTATGAGACGCGCACGGCCGAGCTGAATTCCGCAGTACGAAGCGCGGAGAGCGATATCGCGCGTGCGGAAGAGCAGATCGCGCAGGGAGAACGTGCGAACGGAGAGGAGCTTTCCCGCCTTGCGGAGCAGCTGGCTTCCGCCTCTTTTGCCGATGTATCGGAAGCCCGCGAGCTGCTCCGTTCGCTGCCCGATGTGGAGGCCGCAAAAAAAAGTCTGAAGGAGTATGACGACGCCCTCCTGCTCTTGCGCGACGCGCTGCGCCGCACGGAGGAAGAGGGCCCCGTCGAACCTGTCTCCGAGGAGGAGCATGCCCGCCTTGAAAAGCGAAAGGAAGAGGCGGAAAAGCAGGCTGCTTCCCTTGCCGAGGCCTTTGCGGTCTGCTCGCAGGAACTTGCTCGAACGGAGGAGCGTTCCAAAAAGAAGAGCGCCTTGCAGCGCGAACTCGGCAGGGCGGAGGAAAAGCGCGACCTCCTTGCCCGCCTTCTCGCGCTCGTGCGCGGGAATTCGCTGACTGAATTTGTCGCGGGGGAATACCTCTCCGACATCTCTTCGGCAGCGACAAGGACGCTCCTCGACCTGACGGGAGGGAGGTATTTCGTTCGGTACAAGGACGGCGGCTTTGTCATCGGCGATAACCTGTGCGGCGGCGAACTGCGCAGCGTGAGCACCTTGTCCGGCGGAGAGACCTTTCTCGTCTCCCTTTCCCTTGCGCTCGCGCTTTCCGAGGCGATCCACGCGAAGTCGCTCCGCCCCATCGAATTTTTCTTCCTCGACGAGGGGTTCGGGACATTGGACGAAAAGTTGGTGGATACGGTGATGGACAGTTTGGAAAAACTGCGCTGCGACAATTTTTCCATCGGGCTCATCTCACATGTGGAAGAGCTCAAACATCGCATCGGCAACAAGATCATGGTGACGGGCGCCGCCGACGGCGGCAGTTCGTCCGTTCGGATAATCATTGAATGATCGGAGATATTTCTTTTGGCAAACATCCTTTTGACACCGATAACTTTATGGAGCGGCTTTGACGATTCTCTGCCCGTGGGCGAGTTCGTCCTTCGCGAACGCGAGGAGGACGGCGCCCTTCTGCGTGCCGTGCGTTTCGGCGGCAGAGAGGCGGGCGACGGGCGCGTGAACATCTTCGCGCTGTTCGGACGTCCTGCGGGAGGGGAGTCTTGCCCTGCGCTGCTGATCCTTCCCGACGCTTCCCTTACGGCAGACGAGCAGCTCGTGCTCCGCTTTGTGCGCAAGGGATATGCCGTGCTCATGCCCGATTACAGGGGAGAATGGTACGGCTGCGAAGAGCATACCGTCTATCCGCCCTCGATCGAGTACGCAAACAAGGCGAAGGCGGGCAGGCATTTCGATCATGCCGACCCGACCGCAAGGGAGACCTCTTGGTATGAGTGGACGGCGCTCGCGCGGTACTGTATCCGCTTTTTGCTCGAGAATTGCCCGGGCGCCAAGGTTGGCGTCGTCGGCCTGAAGGCGGGAGGAGACATCGCGTTCCAGCTCGCGGCGACGTCCGGCGAGCTCGCGTGTGCCATCCCCGTATGTGCTGGCGGCTGGCGCGCATACCGGGGGCTGAACAAGTTCGGCGAAGC
This sequence comes from uncultured Bacillota bacterium, assembly GCA_949297575.1. Taxonomy (GTDB): domain Bacteria; phylum Bacillota; class Clostridia; order Christensenellales; family Borkfalkiaceae; genus Borkfalkia. The sequence goes on from CASFTB010000006.1 coordinate 114,129, forward strand.
GGGCGAACTCAAGATGGACGACGAGCGCTATCGCTTTTTGGCGGGTACGGATGCACAGGCTTATGCACAGCATGCAAAGTGTCCCGTTCTCATGCTGTGTTCGACGAACGACGAGAACTTTGACGCCGACCGCGCCTTTGATACCTTCGCGCGCATTAACCCGGAGATGGAAAAGACCTTCTACTTTGCGGCGCGCTATAACGGCTGTATCGGAAATACGGGGCTGAACGATCTCGATCTCTTCATCGATAAATATTTGAAGAGGAGGGAGGTCTTTATTCCTTCTCCCGCCGAGATCGTCATCGAGGAGGACGGCGACGAAGAACTCGTCGCACGGGTGCGCTTTGACGGCAACGGTGAGGTGACGTACTGCGAAGTTTTCATGGCGGAGGACAACGCAGATTCCGCCTCGCGCGACTGGTCCCGCTGCCCTTTGAAGAGAGAGGAAGCGGACGGCGCGCAGATATTCCGCCTGGATGCGTATGAAAAAGCGTCGCGCGTTTTCGCCTTTGCCAAGGCAAAGTACAGCTGCGGGTTTGCCGTCTCGTCAAAAATAGCTGTCAAACGGATAGAGAAGAGATACGCGAATTTCACGCATGCCAGCCGCGTATTGTACAGCAGCACTGCCAAATTCGACAGTTTCGTCATAGACCGCTCGCCCGAAAACCTGCTCGCAGACTGCTTCCTTATCGGCGATTCTCTTCCCGTCAGGATGATCCAGGGACCCTGCGGTATCGAGGGAATCTACTCTTCGTACGGGCTGAAACTCTATCGGATCAACGATATACGCTTCCGGCCGAAAGAGGGGGCACTGCTCAAATTTGACCTTTACGGCAAGGAACCGTCGACGATCACGATCTCCGTATGCGTCCGGAAGGGCGGTGCGGAAGAGCGCTTCTCCTGCAACCTGCGGCTGTCCGGAGGGGAGGTCTGGTCTGCGCATGTGCTCAACGCCAAAGATTTCAAGAGCGCCGAAAACAAGTCGCTCCCCGGTTTTTCGGAGGCAAAATACATCGCCTTTTCTTCGGCAAGCGAGGTCGCGATAAATAATTTGCTCTGGCTCTGATTTTTTTTCGGAATTTACTTTTTATCGGGTCAAAAATATGGTATACTCATTGGGAGATAAAGTCATCACGAAAAAGAAACACCCCTGCGGAGGAGACGTCTGGACGGTCATCCGTACGGGCGCGGATTATAAGATCCGCTGCGATAAGTGCGGGCGGGTCGTGATGCTCTCCTATACGGAATTTCAGCGAGCGGTCAAGAACGGAGGGAAGCGCGATGCCTGAATCGGAAACCTGCTATGCAGAACTTATGGAGGAAAGGCACGACCCGAACCGCGCGTCGGTCGCCATGCTTCGCTTTCTCTGCATCCTCCTGTTCGCCTTCTGTGTCCTGCTGTTCCTGTTTACACAGGTGCTCGTCGGCGTTCAGGTTTGCGGCGAATCCATGAGCCCGACCCTTTACGGCGGTGAGCTTGCCTCGGACGGGACATACCGTGGCGGCGATTATCTTTTCGTCTTTACTTTTGCGTCGCCCGACTACGGCGACATCGTGGTCTTCCATTCCGACGAGGAAAACGAGGAGCTCATCAAGCGGGTAATCGGGCTGCCCGGCGACACGATCAGCGCGCAGGGCGGCGTCTTATACCGCACTTCGGCAGACGGCGAGACGGTCACCGTCGAGGAGCCCTATATTGCGGACGGATGGCGCGGCAATATCCGGCCGTATACCGTTCCGGAAGGCTGCCTGTATGTGTTGGGGGACAACCGCAACAACAGCCTTGACAGCCGCTCGTTCGGTGCCATCGAAGAGGAGAGCGTCCTGGGCGTGGCGACGGGCTGGTCACTTGCCTGTAAAGAATTTTTATCCGATTTATTCGGCTTTTTCCGCATCGCGGCATAAAATTTTTAAGGAAGGGAGGAATTGCAACCGATGAGTGAGATCGTCATCACCGCAGACAGCACCTGCGACTTGAGCAGGGAGTCGATCGAAAAGAACGGCATCAGGATCATGCCGCTCAGCGTGATGCTGGGAGAGCGCTCGTTCAGAGACGGGGTGGATATCGTCCCGGCAGACATCTTTAAATATTTCGATGAAACGGGGAAGCTCCCCAAGACGGCGGCGCCGAGCACGGCAGAATACGAGGATTTTTTCCGGTCGTTCGTCGAGGAGGGGAAAGAAGTCATCCACTTCAACATCTCTTCGCAGGCGAGCGGTTCGCACGGCTTTGCCGCATCTGCCGCCAAGTCCTTCGGAGACAAGGTCCGCGTCGTCGATTCGCTCGCGCTCTCGACGGGACAGGGTCTTCTCGTCCTCAAAGCGTGCGACCTTCGCGAAGAGGGGATGGACGCGCAGCAGATCTACGATACGGTCATGGCGCTTCGCGGAAAAGTAAATACGTCCTTTATCCCCGATACGCTCCTGTATCTTTATAAGGGAGGGAGATGTTCCACGCTTTCCTACTATGGGGCGAAGGTCCTCTCCATCCATCCCATGATCGACATGAAGGACGGCAAACTCTATCCGAAAAAGAAATATATCGGGAGCATGGAGCGCTGCATCAAGCGCTATATCGGAGACCTCGCGGCGGCGTACCCTGCCTATGACAAGCGGCGGTGTTTTGTTACGCACAGCAACGCGGATGCCTCGCTCGTAGAGCTGGCAAAGGGCATGGTGAAGGAGCTGTTTGATTTTGAAGAGATCCTCGAGACGGTCGCGGGAAGCATCATCACGAGCCACTGCGGCAGAAATACTCTGGGCGTCCTCTTTATCAGTAAATAGAGGAGAGCGATCGCCCACGGCATGCGGCTAAAAAGGGGAAGATGCGGAGAAAATACATTCAGGAGAACTGAGATGCATGCAGTTGTAACGGTCACAGGAAAGGACAAAAAAGGCATCATTGCAAAAGTAAGTACGTTCCTCGCGGAAAAGGGAGTGAACGTGGAGGACATCAGCCAGACTATCCTGCAGGAGTATTTCGCGATGATCATGCTCGTGGATATCGGCGGCATCAAGACGGAGCTGTCCGTCCTTGCGCGCGAGTGCGAAGAGCTCGGCAAGGAGATCGGCATGTCTATCCGCATCCAGCACGAGGCGATCTTCGACGCCATGCACAACATCTGAGAGGCGGCCCGAAATATGTTCAACAAGTTTGATGTACTCGAGACCATCGACATGGTCGAAAAGGAGCACCTCGATATCCGCACCATCACGATGGGGATCTCCCTGCTTCCCTGCATCGGAGGAACGGCGGAAAAGACGGCGCAAAACGTCTATGACACCGTCTGCACAAAGGCGAAAGACATCGTTAAAGTCGCCGAACAGCTGTCCGGCGAATACGGCATCCCCATCGTCAACAAGCGCGTCTCGGTCACGCCCGTCAGCCTGATCTCCGCGCCCTTCCCCGGGAAAGCGGGCCTCGTCGGCAAGGCGCTCGACCGCGCGGCGAAAGAGCTCGGTATCGACTTTCTCGGCGGCTACTCCGCCCTCGTGCACAAGGGGATGGCGGAGTACGAACAAATTTTTATAGAGGGCATCCCGGCCGTATTGGCAGAGACGGAGCGCCTTTGTTCTTCCGTCAACATCGGTTCCTCAAAGTCCGGCATCAACATGGACGCCGTGAAGCTGATGGGCGAAGTCGTCAAAGAGACGGCCCGTCTGACCGCCGCGCGGGACGGGCTGGGCTGCGCTAAGCTCGTTGTCTTTGCGAACGCGGTGGAAGACAATCCCTTCATGGCGGGGGCCTTTCACGGCGTAGGGGAGAGCGGCACCGTCATCAACGTCGGTGTCTCCGGGCCGGGCGTCGTCAAGCACGCGCTCGAAGGGATCCCCGGGGCGAATCTGAATGATGCCGCCGAGACGATCAAGCGCACGGCCTTCAAGATCACGAGGGCGGGGCAGCTCATCGCCAAAGAGGCTGCAAAGCGGCTGCATGCAGAATTCGGCATCGTCGATCTCTCGCTCGCCCCCACGCCCGTCATGGGCGATTCCGTCGCACATATCCTCGAAGAGCTCGGCGTCGAAACGGTCGGCGGGCACGGTACGACCGCCGCCCTCGCCATGCTCAACGATGCCGTCAAAAAGGGCGGTGTGATGGCCAGCTCGCATGTCGGCGGGCTTTCCGGCGCATTTATCCCTGTCAGCGAAGATATCGGCATGATCGAGGCCGCGCAGAAGGGCAAGCTTAGCATCGACAAGCTGGAAGCGATGACCGCCGTCTGTTCGGTCGGGCTGGACATGATCGCGATCCCCGGAGATACGCCGGCGACGACCATCTCCGCCATCATTGCGGACGAAGCTGCAATCGGCATGATCAATAACAAGACGACCGCCGTGCGCGTCATCCCCGTACCCGGCAAGGGCGTCGGTGACAGCGTAGAGTTCGGCGGGCTGCTCGGCAGGGCGCCCGTCATGCCCGTCAACACGGCGGACAGTTCGCGCTTTGTTCTGCGCGGCGGCAGGATCCCCGCACCCATCCACAGCAATAAGAATTAGGAGACCGTTTATGGAGAGGAGCGAAGTAGAGTCCAAGTATAAATGGAGATCGGAGGATATCTATCCTTCGGATGAGGCATGGGAGGCTGATTTTTTAAAAGCGGAAAAGTTTTTGGACTTCTCCGCCTTTGAAAGCAAACTTTCTTCCGCTTCTTCCCTCGCCGCCTTTTTTGCAAAGGAGGAAGAGGCGGGCAGGGTGCTCGAACGGCTGTATCTGTATGCTCACATGAACCATGACGTCGATTCGCGCGTGGCAAAATATACGTCCATGCAGTCCCGCGCCATGTCCCTCTTCGTCCGTTTCTCCGAGGCGGCCGCCTTTGCGGAGCCTGAGCTTTCCGCCATCGACGACGCGCTGCTGCGTTCCTTTACAGAGGATGCGCGGCTGAAAGACCACGATTATTATCTGCGTCGCCTGATCGCGGGGAAAAAGCATATCCTCTCCGCAAAAGAGGAAAAGCTCCTCGCCTCGGGAGGAGAGGTCTATTCGCAGTTTCAGAACATCTTTTCGATGATAGACAATGCGGACATGCGTTTCGGCGAGGTCGTAAAGGAGGACGGCAGCAAGGTCGCCCTCACGCACGGAACGTACGGCGTTCTCCTGCACGGGCAGGACAGGTCGCTGCGCAAACAGGCTTTCGAGCGCTACTACGAGGCGTACATCCATCTTTCCAATACCATAGCGGCGACATATTTCGGCAATGTCAAGAAAGATGTCTTTCTCTCGCAGGCGAGGGGATATACGTCCTGCCTGCAGCGTGCGTTGGAGGGGGAGGACGTCCCGCCCGTCGTCTATGAAAATCTGCTCGCCTCGGTGAACGAGAGCCTGCCTGTCATGCACCGCTATATCGCGCTGCGCGGTCGCCTGCTCGGCTTGGAAGAACAGCACATGTACGATATCTATGCGCCGCTCGTGGAAGACGCAGAGCTGAAGCTCTCGTATGAAGATGCATGCGACCTTGTCGCGGAGGGCCTCGCGCCGCTCGGCGAAGAGTACTGCGCTCTTCTGCGCAAAGGGTTTGCCGAGGGCTGGGTGGACGTCTGCGAAACGACGGGCAAGCGAAGCGGCGCATACAGCACGGGCATCTTCGGGCTTCATCCCTTTGTCCTGCTCAATTACCAGCCGACCACGCACGACGTCTTTACGATTGCGCACGAGATGGGTCACTCGTTGCACACATATTATTCCAACGCAAAACAGCCGTATGCCAAGGCAGACTACCGCATCTTTGTCGCAGAGGTTGCAAGCACCGTCAATGAAGTGCTCCTGCTGCGGCATATCCTCTCGCAGACAAAGGACGGCAAGATGCGCCGTTACCTGCTCAATTATTTCCTCGATACCGTGCGCACGACGCTGCACCGCCAGACGATGTTCGCCGAATTTGAATACATCGCGCACGACATGGTGGAAAAGGGCACGCCGCTCACGTCGGAAAATCTGAACGAGCTCTACTGGGGACTCAACAAAAAGTATTACGGCGATCACATCTTCCACGACGAGCAGATCGCTTACGAATGGTCGCGGATCCCGCATTTTTATACTTCATTCTATGTCTATAAATATGCGACGGGAATCATCAGTGCGCTCTCCATCGTGGAGAGGATCCTGTCGGAAGGAGAGAAGGCGGTCGCCGACTATAAAGCGTTTCTCTCTTCCGGCGGCAGTGACAGCCCGGTAGAACTTCTCAAAATAGCGGGGGTAGATCTTACTTCGCGCGCTCCGTTCGATGCGGCGATGCAGGCATTTGAAAGGGCTTTGAAAGAGCTTGAGGCGCTCTCCGTATGATCGAGATCCATGCGCACCATAAAAACAGCGCGGAAGATTATAAGCGGATGAATGCCTTTCATCTGCTCGTCGCGCGCGGCGTGCGGACGTATGTCAGCCCCATCGTTTTCGCCGCAGCGGCCGTTGCCTTTCTTCTGATCGCCCTGCTCGTAAAAAATTATACGTTTTTGGCAGGATCGATCGTGCTCTTCTTGCTCGCCGCGGCATGGCCCTTTCTTACACTCGCGCTCCAGAACGGCAAGATCGCAAAGCGGCTGCGCGAGAATCCGAATTACGAGAGGTCTGAACAGTTCTATACATTCCGCGAAGGCGGGTTTCATCTGCGGGTGCGCGCGAACGGTAGGGAAGAAGAGTACGATCTTGCCTATGACGATGTGCTCCGCATCTATGAACGGCCGGACCGTTTTTATATCTATATCGGCAGAGCGCAGGCGCTCATTTTGAAAGATGCCGAAATCGAGGGAGGGAAAGAAGCGCTCCGTCCCGTCTTTGCCGCTCTCGGCATGCGCTTCCGTTCCGTGGGCGGAAAGCAAGTCCATTCCGACAGGTGAAAAAGATGCCTAAGACAAATGTATTGCCCAACAACTTAGAGGCCGAGCAGGCTCTGCTCGGCTGTCTGCTGATAGACAACGAGATACAGACGGATATCCTTGACACCCTCACAGAGGATGATTTTTACCAGGAATCGCACCGCCTGATCATCGGTGCGATGAAGGCCGTCTTCAATGCGCGCAAGCCCGTCGATCTGGTTACCCTGGCCGACGAGTTGGAAAACCGCAAGGAACTGGAGAAGGCGGGAGGGCTCTCCTATATAACGAATCTCGCGACCATTGTGCCTTCGGCCGCAAATTTCCGCTCTTATTTAGAGATCGTGCAGCGAGACAGCATCCACCGCAGATTGATCAGGGCGTCGAACAAGATCATCGAGACGTCGCTGAAAGCTTCCGATGCGGACAAGAGCGTTGCCTTTGCCGAGCAGCTCGTGTTCGATATTTCCAAAAAGATGGATACCTCCGCCCTCGTCGACATGCGCGAAGACGACAGTTACGACAAAGTCCTCAATAAATTTGAGGTCATCTCTACCGATAAAAACGCCCTGCGCGGGGTCAATACGGGATTCACGAAGCTGGATAAGATCACGAACGGCCTGCAAAAATCGGACTTTATCGTCCTTGCCGCGCGCCCCGGCGTCGGAAAGACGACGATCGGCATGAATATCATAGAACACGCCGCTCTCGTAGACGACAGGGTGTGCGCCGTCTTTTCTCTCGAGATGCCGCGTATCCAGCTCGCGCAGAGGCTGCTCTGTTCCTATGCACGCGTCAGCATGTCGAAGGCGCTCGCAGGCGAGTTGACGCAGAACGACTGGAAAAAATTGTGGAAGGCGAGCGCCGAACTCAAAAAGGCAAAGATCTATATAGACGATTCTTCCAAGATCACCCCGGCGGAGATCCTCTCGAAGTGCCGCCGCCTGAAAGCGCGCAAAGAGGGGCTGGATATCGTCATGATCGACTACATCCAGCTGATGGGCAGCGGCGACAATCGCAGGGAAGAGAACAGGCAGCAGGAGATCGCGACCATCACCCGCAATCTGAAGATCATGGCAAAGGAGCTGGATGTACCCGTGCTCGCACTCTCGCAGCTGCGCCGCATTTCGTCTAAGGAAGAGCCGCAGCTGTCCGACCTGCGCGAATCGGGCGCCATCGAGCAGGACGCCGATATGGTCATGTTCATCCACCGGCCCGACGTCGCGGCGACGGAAGAAGAGATCAAGAGCGGCAAGGTCGTCAAAGATGCTGCTGACCTCATCATCGCAAAGCACAGGAACGGCGAATTGGGCAGGGTGAAACTCCGCTTTCGCGGAGACCAGGTCCGCTATGTCAACCCTCCGCCCGGATTTTTGCCGGAGGAGCCTGCGGAAAGAAAGGAGCAGAGAGAGGAGAACGACGAGGAAGACGACTACGAAGGTGCCATCGACTCCTTTGGGCCGCCGCCCGAAGAGCCTCCCGAAGAGGAAGAATGATGGAGACGCGCATAGAAAAAATTACGGAGAGCTCCCTTGCCGAAGCGCAGCGCATCCTGCGCGGCGGCGGTGTCGTCGCCTTCCCGACGGAGACTGTATACGGCCTTGCGGCGGATGCGCGGCGGGATGATGCCGTTCGGCTCATCTATGCGGTGAAGGGCAGGCCTTCCGACAATCCGCTCATCGTGCACGTACACAGAGACTTCGACCTCAGCTCTCTCGTCATTGATGACATGCCGTATGCAAAAAAACTGCGCGATGCCTTTTTACCGGGCCCCCTCACGCTCGTCTATAAAAGCAGGGGAACGGTCAGCTCTGTCGTGTCCTGCGGCCTGGATACGCTCGCCGTCCGCGTCCCTTCACACGAGGGCGCACAGGCCTTTCTGAAATATGTCGATATGCCGCTTGCCGCACCTTCCGCCAATCTTTCAAAACATGTCAGTCCCGTCTCGGCAGAGCATGTCTATGCGGATCTGCACGGGCGTATCCCGCTGATCCTGGACGGAGGGGAGTGCAGCGGCGGTATTGAGAGTACTGTGTGTGACGTAACAGGTCCGATCCCCGTCGTCTTGCGGGAGGGACTCGTGTCGCGCGAGATGATCGCTTCCGTAGCGGGAGACTGCGCATGTTACATTCCCAAAGAAGGAGAGCCCGTCCGTTCTCCCGGTATGAAGTACAAACACTATGCGCCGGTCTGCAGAACCGTTTTGTTTGCGCCGGAAGAGCGGCGAGAGGCGCTCGCGTATTTTATGGCATGCTCCGCAAAGGGAGAGCGAGCGCTCGTTCTCTGTGAAAACGATGCGGCAGAGAGCTTTCCTGCAGATAAAGTGCTCGACATGGGCAGGACGCCCGAAGAGATGGCCGCGCGCCTCTATGCGCTGCTGCGCGAAGGAGAGCGACGCGCGGACGTCATCATCGCGCTGAAACCTCGCGGGAGCGGCGGCGTACTTTCCGGGGTGCTGAACAGGCTTTGTAAGGCCTGCGCCGGAGAAGAGAAATGAAGAGAAGAAGGATCTTGTTCGTATGTACGGGCAACACCTGCCGCAGCCCCATGGCAGAGATGATCTTTCGTGCCGAGATCAAGCGGAGGAAGATCAAATTTGTCGACTCCGCTTCGGCCGGGGTCTTTGCCGAGGAGGGCGGCACGATCAGCCAAAACGGAGCAGCGTGCCTTTCCGCGCGCGGCATAGATTATTCTAAGTTTCATCCGCGCCAGCTCAAGCACAAGTTGATCGAATCCAGCTATGCGGTGGTCTGCATGACTGCGGCACAAAAGGAGCTTTTGAACGACTTCGAAAATGTTTATTCTATAAAAGAGATCTGCGGCTTCGACATTCCCGACCCATATGGCTGCGCTCTCCCCGTCTATGAGGATACCGCGCGCATGATCGAGCGTGCCTGTGCCGCTCTCATTGAAAAATTTTTCCCCGGCGAAGGAAACGCCGGCGGCCCTGCAAGGAGGAGTAAAAAATGAAAATTGCGGTTGCTTGCGATCATGGCGGGCTTACTCTGAAAGCGGCTTTGCTCTCTTTTCTGAAAAGCCGCGGCGACGAAGTAGTGGATTTCGGCACGGACAGCGCCGCGTCCTGCGATTATCCGGATTATGCGCTTCCGGCGGCAGAAGCTGTCGCGTCCGGCGCCTGCGAGAGGGGTATCCTCATTTGCAGCACGGGGATCGGTATCTCCATTGCGGCGAACAAAGTCCGCGGCATCCGCTGCGCGCATTGTCATGATACCTACTCTGCAAAATATACGCGCCTGCACAACGATGCAAACATGCTCGCCTTCGGGCAGAAGGTGATCGGCGAGGGCCTCATGCTCGAGATCGTGGAAACATTTCTTTCCACGGGTTTTGAGGGGGGGAGGCATCAGCGCCGCGTCGACAAGATCTCTGCCATCGAAGTCAAGTACTGTAAATAAACTTTAAAAAGGGAGACCGATCTACAATGGCAAATGTCTTTATTATGGACCACCCGCTCGTACAGCATAAAGTGACCATGCTGCGCGACAAGAATACGACGACAAAAGATTTCCGCGAACTTGCCGAAGAGATTTCTCTTCTGATGGCGTATGAAGTGACGCGCGACCTTCCGCTGGAAGACGTCGAAGTCGAGACGCCTATCTGTAAGACGATCGCAAAGAGTGTTTCCGGCAGGAGCCTCGGCATCGTCCCCATCCTTCGCGCCGGGCTCGGGATGGTGAACGGCATGCTTCGCCTCGTGCCCAACGCGAAGGTCGGGCATATCGGCCTTTACCGCGACCCGAAGACGCTCAAGCCGGTAGAGTACTATTGCAAACTTCCCGCCGATGCGACGGAGAGGACGCTCATCGTCGTAGACCCGATGCTTGCGACGGGTGGAAGCGCCGTCGCCGCGATCGGATTTCTCAAAGAGCGAGGCTGCAAACACATCAAATTTTGCTGTCTGATCGCCGCACCGCAGGGGCTGAAAGCGCTGCAGGAAGCGCACCCCGATGTAGACGTCTTTATTGCGGCGATGGATAAAGAACTGAACGATCATGCCTATATCGTGCCCGGTCTCGGAGATGCGGGCGACAGGCTGTTCGGCACAAAGTAACGCCCGTTCAATATTTAACACAGATAAGAGGAAACAGTATGAAAAAGATCAAAAAAGCAGTGATACCCGCCGCAGGCTTCGGAACGCGCTTTCTGCCGGTCACGAAGTCTGTGTGCAAAGAGATGCTCCCGATCGTAGACAAGCCGACGCTGCAATATATCGTGGAAGAGGCGGTCGCCTCGGGGATCGAGGACATCCTCGTCATAACCGGGCGCAACAAAAAGATCCTGGAAGACTTTTTTGACTACACGCCCGAACTTGACATGCTCTTGGAGCACGACGGAAAGGATGAATTCCTGTCGCTGTCCCGCAAAATGGAAAACCTTGTCAACATGTATTTCGTGCGCCAAAAACACCCGACGGGCTTCGCCGATGCGGTCATGTATGCGCGCGCGTTCACTGGAGACGAGCCTTTCGCCATCCTTCTCGGCGACGACATCATTTACACGGACGAAAAGACGCGGCCCGGCATCGGCCAGCTCATCGACTGCTACGAAAAGACGGGCAAGCCCGCCGTCGCCGTGATGGAAGTTCCCGATTCGGACATTTCAAAATATGCAAACGTCAAGGGGAAAGACATCGCTCCGCGCATGAGCGAGATCGAGCGCATCGTCGAAAAACCCGCCGTCAAAGATAAGTTTTCCAACGACGCGGTCATCGGCAGGTATGTCGTCGAGAGCGACATTTACGACATCATCTCCCGCACGCCGCCTTCGCCCAAAGGGGAGGTCTATTTTACCGATGCCTTGCAGGAGCTTGCGGGGCAGGGCAGGCTGATCGGCTGTAAATTTGAAGGGAAGCGCTACGATGCCGGCAACAAGCTGGAATTTCTTGAGGCAAATGTCGAATATGCGCTGCGCGACGGCGCCCTTGCCGGCCCTTTCCGTGAATATCTCTTACAGCTTGCGCAAAAACTGAAATAGAGATGGCCGTCCGATTTTACAATGCGAAAATACTCACCTCCCCGTATGACGAACCGTTTGACGGAGAGGTCGTCACCGAAGGAGAGAGGATCGCGCGTATCCTGCCGAAGGGAGCATGCGCCGCTCGGTTGTTTGACCGTGAAGTGGATTGCGGCGGGCATCTTCTGATGAGCGGATTCTGCAATGCGCACTCACACGCCGCCATGTGTCTGCTGCGCGGTGCAGCGGACGATCTGCCGCTCGAAGAATGGCTTTATGAACGCGTTTTCCCGGTCGAAGAAAAGCTTACGCCCGAGGATATCTATTGGGGAGCGATGCTGCAGATGGCTGAATTTGTCCGTGCCGGCATCACTTGTTTTGCCGACATGTATTTCGGGCTCGATTCCGTCTTTGAAGCCGCAAAATGCGCGAACCTCTGCGTTGCCCTGTGCGGCGGAGACAATTCCTCCTCCGAGATCGATGTGCTCAAATATATGGAGGAAATGTACACTAAATACAGTACTCTGTCAGACAGGGTTCGGTATTTCCCCGGCCTTCATGCCGAATATACCTGTACCGATCGGTTGATCGAAAGAGTGGCCGACTTCGCGGCGGAGGCAGGTGCGCGGACATATATCCATCTGTCCGAAACGCTGAAGGAAGTCGGCGACTGCACGGTACGTCACGGCGGCCTTACGCCGCCGCAATACCTGCATAAACTCGGCTTTTTCGATAACGGAGGTCTCGCCGCGCACTGCGTCTATTGTGACAGGGACGACCTTGACCTTTTGCGCCAATGCGGCGTGACGCCCGTCGTTAACGGGGCGAGTAACCTGAAACTGGCAAGCGGCATTGCTCCCGTTTCGGCGATGCTTCGCGCGGGCATGTCGCCCGCGCTCGGCACGGACGGCATGGCGAGCAACAATGCGGCCTCGATGTTCCGAGAAATGTATCTGTACTCCTGCCTGCAAAAGGGCACGCTGAAGGATGCCGCGGCGGTGGGTGCGGAGCAGGCGCTCGCTGCGGCAACGTGCAGCGGCTACGCCGCGTTGGGGTTTGACGGAGGCACTTTGCATGAAGGCGGTTTTGCCGATATGGTGCTTGTCGATATGTCGGCGCCCAACATGCAGCCGCAATGCGATGTCTGCAAGGCGCTCGTGTACAGCGCCGATGTCGGCAATGTCCTGATGACCGTTGCAGGCGGCAAGGTGGTCTATGACCGCGGTTTTTATTGTATCGGAGAGGACTTTGCCTGCATCGTGAAGGAATGTTCCTCTCGCCGCGCGCGGCTTCTGGATTTATAAACGCGCGGCAGCCGGACCGGATTTTTAATATAATATAGCGGCGCCCGGGCGGGTCGCCGCCGCGGAGGTCTCGAATGGGAGAATTTGTAGAAGCGATCAAAGGATTTTTACAGGGCTTCGTGCAGGACACGGGCCTGACGATCGTACGGACGATCGCCTTTCTCGTCCTCGGGCTCATCGTGATCAAGATCGTACAGACGATCACGCGCAATGTCTCCCTGAGGAGCAGCAAGCTCGACAATTCCGCCGCGACGTTCGTCATCTCCGTCGTGACCGTCGTTCTCTATGTGGCGCTGATCATCGTTCTCGTCACGTCGCTCGGCTTTTCGACGGCCGGCATCATCGCGGGCTTTTCTGCCGTCGCGCTGGCGATCGCCCTCGCCCTTAAAGACAGCCTCGGCAGCCTCGCAAACGGCGTGATCATTATCTTCAATAAACCGTTCAAGAAGGGCGATTATGTCAGGATAGGCGATTATGACGGCCTCGTGCAGGATATCCGCCTCTTCAACACGAAGATCTTGACATATACAAATGAAGAGATCATCATCCCCAACAGTGAGGTGCTGAGCAAAGAGCTCATCAATTACAGCACGATGCCTTTGCGCCGCGTCGATATAGAGTTGCCCGTCCCTTACGGGAGCGACGTCTCCGCGGTCAAAGCCGCGCTGTTGGAGCGCACGAGATCTTATAAATATGTCGTCACCTCTCCCGCCCCGTCCGCCGTCCTCTCTGCATACGGAGACAGCGCCTTGAAGATTTCCGTCCGCGCATGGACGCCCAATGAAAACTATTGGGATACGCTCTTTGACCTGAAAGAGAGCTACTATGAACTTCTGACGGAGAAAGGCATCGCCATTCCCTTTAATCAGCTCGATGTGCACATCGTCTCCGGGCAGGAAGAGGCAGCGAAAACGGAGGATAAAAAATGAGACAGCTTTTCTCTCTGATCTGTTCGTCTGCCGCAGAGCAGCCCGCTGCAGACGCGACCTCTCTGCTGCTGGAATACCTGATCTATGCCGCCATTATCGTCGTGGGGATCGTCGTGCTCATCTTCATAAAGCGTGGGACGAAGCTGCCCACGCACGCCGACCTCGAACGCAGGTTTTCCTCCCATGCGGAAGCGCTCGAAGAGCTGATCGCACTGGCGGAAAAGAAGGAAGTCGGGTACGATTTTATCCGCAAGGCAAACAAGCTGGTTTACATGTCGGACAAGCTGGCATATCTTGCCACCCTCGTTTCGGAGAAGGAGCGCGACAACGAGATCGGCTCGGCGGCTCTGCAATTGGAACAATGCGGAAAGAAGATCGCGCAATATAAATTCGGGGTCGAAGAAGGGCAAAGCGCGGAAGGGCTGTATGACGCCCGCGCACTCGTCGCCGGCGCGCTCGGAACGATCAGGCTCATCATGAAGAGAGATGCCGAACTGAAGGACAAAAAGGCCAAACGCAACAATGGATAAGACGATCGTCTGCATCGGCGGTGGCGAACTGAAAACGAAAGAGACGCACAAGATCGATGCCTATATTGCACAAAAGGTAAAAGAGCGCGCAGCGGGCCGCCGTCCGTGCGGGCTCTTTATTCCGACGGCCAGCCACGACAGCATGCCGTATTTCAACAGTTTCCGCAAGACGTATACGTCCGATTTCGATATCAAGGCTGACGTAGCCCTGACCGTTTACGGAGAAATGAGCATGGAAAAACTGCGGGAGAAATTTCTGAAAGCGGATTTTCTCTATGTCGGCGGCGGAGATACCGTCTTTATGCTCGAACACTGGAAAAAGACGGGGCTGATAGACCTCGTGCGGGATGCGTACGACCGCGGCGTACTGATCTGCGGACTCTCCGCGGGGGCGATCTGTTGGTTTGAGCAGATGTATACCGACTCTGCCGACGCGCGCGGCGACCTTCCGTATGCGATGTATCAGGGATTAAGTTGGATAAAGGGAACAATTTCTCCGCATTATGGCCTCAGAGTGCTTGACTTTGACGAAATTATTTTATATAATAAGAAAGCTGCTGTTGGTTTAGAGGATCTCAGTGCTATTGAGGTCGTCAACGGGCAGATCGTCCGCTCCTTCGCGTTCGGAGGCAGGGCGTACGATATCCGCGCAGACGAAGGCCGTCTCGAAAAGGAGGTCGTCCGTCCGGAAGTGCGGCTATAACTTGCGAGTGTGGTGAAATTGGCAGACGCGCTAGATTCAGGTTCTAGTGGGAGCGATCCCGTGCAGGTTCAAGTCCTGTCACTCGCACCATGATTCGTGGATAAAAATGCTGTCCACGGCAACAACCTCGGAAAACACGTAGTTTTCCGAGGTTGTTTCTGTATAAAGCAAAGGCAACGGCTGAAGGCCGCTGCCGAGGGTCAAATGCTTGTAATGAAAAAAGTCAAGCCGAGAGGTTCAAACATTTTTAAAAGAGCAGAGGGGTTCGGGTCCGTCGTGCCTTTGTCTTTGTTTGCAGGGCGGGCGAGGTTTGCGAAAAGTTTCCGGCTTTCGGCCGCATAGCTTAGGAGGGGAAGGCGGCTTTTTGTGGAAAAATGTCCTTTTATGCCCTTCTATCATTTGACAAATCAAGCAATTCCTATTATACTATTATAGTGTTTACTAAAATTATAAAAGGAGCAGTATGGCAAAGAGAGATGTGCGCAGTGAGGTGCTTGGCGCCGTCTATGCCGTGTGTGCGGATGTGGGGCTGGAAAACCTGACCACAAAGCGCATCAGCGAGGCGGCGAACGCATCCGAGGCGATGATCTATTATCACTTCAAAAACAAGGCGGATATCCTGGAAAAGGCATTCCTCAATATCCACACGCAGATCGACGAGCAGTTCAAAAAGACGTTCATGGAGCAAAAGCTCGTTTTGGAGAACGACTTGCAGCGGGTCTGCTTCGAGACGTGGAAGGTGTATTACGACTTTTGGCGCACCCACCCCGCAGAAACGGATTTTTACGATTCGTTCATTCATTCGCACTATATCAGCACGGAGCTCTGGCAGCGAGACAACGCGTCGTATGTATTCTTTATGGCGGTATTCGGCAGGCTCATTGCCGATCTCGCCCAAAAGAGAGGCGCGGGCGCGTTCATTTTCATCTGGGCGATGGTGATACAGTCTGCATTGACGCTTGCAAAGCGCTCGATAAAGTCCGGCGAAGAGCTTACGCCCGAAACGGAAGCGATGATTTCCCGCCTTCTGGGAGCCATGATCGCGTGAGTTCGCAAAATTGCGGAAGAGGTCTCTCGTCATTTTTATTATTATAGATTGTGTCAATGAGAGTATTATGAGTGGAGGACGCCCATTCGGGCGGAAGAAAGAATGTTTGATCGGTTTCGTTTTTGTTCCTGACAGACGTTAAAACCGTACAGGCAGTAACTGCACTGAAACCGAACGGATAGCCGACAAACACAGGCAGTGAGATCTATATTTTAGACAGCGTTTCCAATGCGGCAAAGACCTGCACGACGCAGTTGTACGGCACTTCGGGAGAGCCTTCCGGTGTTCCGAATGCGGAAGGGATCTCGTACGGCCCTGGCGGACCGGGTGACTTTACATATTGGTTCCCGGTTCTTACCAACGAAGGTAAAGTTTCGATCATGGAGATGCATAAGGGTTATTTTGCCTACACCATCGTCACCCAGAAACTTTACGTCGGAGATACGATCAGAATACAGTGGACGGGACGTTCGTCCAACGCTACCGACGATAAATGCCCCCGCTATAAAAGCTATGTTGCGATTTGGGACTATACAGGCCCATATAGCGCAGCAAGAGTGCAGAATATCGCTTTTGAGGGCTGGCAGACAGATTTCACTATACCCTCCAATTGGGCTGGCAGCTATGTCTATATTACCTCTCGCGACCAGGCAGGAAATAATGGTGGGCATAGCGCAAACAGCAGCTTTGGAAATGACTTTTTAAATATATGCCGACTTTATATCTCGGCATGCACCGCTCCGAGCATCGGCGGCAAGGGTCTGAATGCGGCCGTTTCTTCTGCTGCGGGCGGAACATATGAATACACGGGGAATACGATTTCCCCTTTTGCAAGTCTCGACCTGAACAAATATTTTACCATTACCAATGCCGGAAATCTTTCCGGCAAAGAGGTGGGGAACTATACCTTTACATTAAAACCACTGCCTCAGTATCAGTGGGAAAGCGGCGACCCGTTTGGCGAGAGATCGTTCACATGGAAAATATCCCCGGCGCAGCAGTCGGGTGCATACATCACGGGGGACAGCTCAGTGACGGTGGGCGGCACGCTGCAACTCGGCGTTAACGGTATTTTAGGCGGTGCCACACATACCTATTCCGTCGCTCCCTCAGACGTAGCTTCCATTGACCAAAACGGTAAACTCACCGCTAAAAAGCCGGGTACCGTGCGCGTTACTGTGATCATTCCCGCGGTGGGCAACTATGCGGCGACGACGATCACCAAAGATATCACCATCAATGCCAAACCTGTGAGCGGGCTAACCGTCACGGTGGATGACAACGGGCTCGTCTATAACGGTACTTCCCACAAGCCTGCCGTCACCGTCAAGGACGGCACGACGCTGCTTAAAGAAGGCACCGACTATAAACTGGAGTATTCAGATAACAAGAACGCCGGCACGGGCACTGTCACCGTGACGGGCATCGGCAACTATGATGGCAGCATCGATAGAACTTTTACCATCGCCAAGGCAAGTCAGTCGTTCACGCTCTATAATTCCGTCACGGCGACGGCGGTGGAGCAGTATTCGGGCAGCATTGCAGACCTCATTGACGGCACCTATGCCGGTGCGCTTTCGGTGACGGCCTCGCCCGAAGGCATCCTTACCATCGGAAGCGACGGCAGTTATACCGTACATAGGGACGGAGAAGTCACGCTCACCGTCACCGCCGCGGGGAACGACAACTACGCCCCGAGCGCTGCCGTCACGCAGACGGTCAAAGTGACCCTGCAGGACGGTTTCCGCGTTGGCGACGTGACCTATGCTTCCTTGCAGGACGCCGTCGATGCGGCAAATAATGGAGACACCATCACCGTCGTCGGGGCCCCCGTGATCGACGATACGGTCACGGTCAATAAACAGATCGTCATCAGCGGCGGGAACGGCGCGGTCATTTCGCGCGGAGCCGAACTCGACGCCCTTCTTTCCGTCAAAAGCGGCGGCTCGCTCACCCTCAAAAACGTCACGCTGGACGGCAAAAGGTCCAAAGATACCGTCGGCCCGATGGTGACGGTCACTTCCGGAGGTGAACTCACTGTCGGAAGCGGTGCTTGCGTTAAGGGTGGGAACGGTACAGGCAACGGCGCAGCCATCGGAGTCAACGGCGGTAAGCTCGTCGTCAAAGAGGGCGCGACCTTCACGGACAACATCACGAGCAACGGGTATATGGGCGGCGCGATCTACGCAGACAGCGGCAGCGTCGTCATCGAGGGCGGCTCGTTCACGGGCAACAACGCGCGCGACAACGGCGGCGCCATCGCCGTGGAAGGCACTGCAAGCCTCAAGGTCACGGGCGGTACATTCCAGAGCAACAGCGCGGCCCCCGGCGGACAAGACAACACGGAAACCGGCGCCAACGGCGGCGCGATCTGGGTCGGCGGCGATGCTGAGGCGCAGATCACGGGCGGCACGTTCAAAGGGAACACCGCACTCGCAATCGATAATATGGGCAGCGGCGGAGGGCCCGCCTTTGGCGGCGCCGTCGCCGTGGGCGGAGGCACGGTCACCATCGGCGGCACGGCGACGTTTGAAGGAAATACTTCTTTGCTCTACGGCAGCCAGTATGCGGCCAACGGCGGCGCGCTCGCGGTCACAGGTGGCACAGTCATCGTAAACGGCGGCAAATTCACGAACAACTCCGCAAGCAATGAAGGCGGCGCAGTGTATGTAAGCGGCGGCTCGCTGAAAATCGAGGGCGGCACGTTTGCGGGCAACACGGCGCAAAACGGCGGCGCGCTCGCGGTCGTCGAAGGCTCCGAAGTCATTGTAAACGGCGGCGAAATTCATAACAACAAGGCAGCGGGTACGGGCAACGGCGTGTACCTGGGCGGTAGCGCGCACATTTCTCTGGACGGCTCCTCCGCCACCGCTGGCATAGAAGACGCGTTCGGCATCGGAGAGAGCGGGCAGATCGAAGTCACGGGCGAACTTACCCACCGCGTGAACGTGGAATTTGCCGACCCCGAAACGCAGGTCGATGAAGTGTACGTCACCTCGGGCGAAAACGGCGGGCAGGCGCTGAAGGACAATTTCCGCGTCACCAATCCCGGCTACACGTTTGACCCGAACGCAGACACGGAAAACGGCGAACTCAAGCTCATTAAGAGCAGCTCCGTCGTCGCCGTCGTCGATCACGGAGACGGAACGTACACCAACTACACGAGCGTGCAGGAAGCGATCGACGCGGCGCAAGAGGGCGAAACCGTGCTTTTTGCCACCTATACGAATAAGGCGGTTCAGGACGGCAGCCTCGATACCACCGAAGTGATACTCAACGAAACGCTGGTGATCCCTGCGGGCAAAAAGATCACGTTCGGCTCGGTGAACGTCGTCGCCTCGCTCAATGAAGACGGCGAGACGATGGACTACGAATACGTCATGAGCGACAACGCGGACTTCGAGCCCGTCACAGTCAAGCGCGGCAGCTTCACCGAAGAGATGATCCGCGTAGAGGAGGGCGGCTCGCTCACCATCGGAAACGAGGGCGCGGCGGAAGATACCCTCATCTTCGACGGCGGCGCGGTATGGGGCGAGGCAGACAAACCCGTCGTTTCGGACGACGGCAATGGCACGCCGGGCAGTGCGCAGACGGGCAACACGGGCATCACCGCGCATGCGCCCGTCATCGTCAACCAGGGCGAGCTCGTCATGGAAGACGGCGCGACGATTCGGAACAACGACAACAACTACGCCGCGCCCGGCAAAGGGTTCGGCTCGGAAAATTACGGCGGCGGCATCCGCAACGAGGGCGCGGGCAACTTCACCATGAACGGCGGCAGCATCGAAAACTGCTACTCCCGCGAGGGCGGCGCGATCATCAACATCAACAAGCCCAACACGAAAAACGACGGCAGCTACGTTTCGGGCGGCAACCCCACCGTCACCATCCACGGCGGCACCATTGAGGGCAACGCCTCGCAGATGAAGGGTTCCGCCATCCAGACTATTTACGGCGGCGCGACGACCGTCATAAACGGCGGCGAAATCACCGCCAACACCTCCCTCCATGACTACGGCACCTTCGCCGCGGAAGAGGGCGGCTCCCTGACCGTCGCGGGCGGCACGGCGAACGTGAACGACGCAAACAGCGGCTGCACCACGTCGGGCGGCACAACGCCGAATATCGAAGAGAACGAAAACCTCATCTATATCTACAACAAATACGCCGAAGCGGACATCGCGGGCGCCGCAGACGGCAGCAAGCCCTTTGTGGAAGGCAACGGCGCGGCGCAGGTGCAGATCACGACGGGTACAAACGGCTCGCCCGTTCTCGGCGGCAATATCCACCTCGACGCCCCCTGCGAAGTGTTCGACGAAGACGGCGTTACGGGCGGCGAAGATTATTATCACCCCGTGGTCGATATCAGCGGGTACGAGGGAGAAAGGCTCACCGTAACGGTGGATGCGGGGCGCGATTTCGGCAAAGTCGTCGTTTCGGACGCCGCTGCCGACCTTGCTGGTGACAGCGCAAAGGTCGAAGTGACCTTCCCCGAATATTCCGCGTCCGCAGGCTATGACGGCACGCGCTTTACATATGTAGAAAGCAGCAACGGCGAACACGCGCTCAACTTCGGCGGGTTCGATATCAAGATCGAACAGGCAATGGACGAAAGCGGCGCTTCCGTCATCGGCAAAGTTGTCATTTCGGGTACGGCGGATCCCGCGCTCGACGGCGTTACCGTCACCATCGGCGGGCAAAATGTCACACTGAAAATCGACGAAAACGGCAACATCCGCGAAGAAGTCGCGTTAGACCTTTCCGCTATCGGCGGTTTGGCGGATGATTTTACTGCCTCCGCGCAGGCGCAGGCGGGCGGCGAAAATGCGGGCAATCAAGTGACGATTTCCAATTCGCTCGAGCTCGAAAAGGCGGTCGCCAAAGCCGAGGCGGAACAATGGTACGAAGACCTCAAGACCTCCGCAAGCAATATGGGGCTGGACGGTTCCGCGCTCGATACCGCTTACGAAAACGCTTTGAGTGCGCTCGAAGGCGCGAAGAGCAACGTTGCGGGCGTTCTGACCGCACAGAAAGATGCTCTCTTCGACGCGCTGAAAGATACCGTAAAGGCGGCCATTGAGGAAGCAGCGGGCGATCAGACGAGCGATGCAATAAAGACGATCGTCGATAAATACGTTGACGAAGGCACAGGCAAAATCGACAGCGAGGAAACCATCGCGGGCGTGGAAATCGAATACGGGCGCGCCCTTGCCGAGCTTGCCATGGAGCAGGCGCGCGAGGAAGTAAAGGATATTCTCGGTGACACTCTTTATAATGAGGCAACGATCGACGGCAAAAATATCGACGAGTTCATCACCGGTGTGATCAACGAGATCATAGTTGGCGATACGCCGGGCGAGATCGAAAAAATCGCCGACGCTGCGCTTGAAAAAGTATATGACAACGAAAGCATCATCGGCGGCGTGCTCAAAGATCTCGAAAACAAATACGGCGATATTTTAAACAAGGAAGAATGGTCAGACGTTGACCTCGCTGCCATCGAACAGGCGGCAGAGGACCTCGACAAGTATCCGGAAGTCGTCAAAAATTCTCAGGCGGGCCAAGCGCTTGCCGAAAAGCTTGAAGATATGCGCGCCGAGGCGCTGCAATCCGCCAAGGACAAGGCCGCAGCCGCCTATGAGGAAGCCGTCGCAAACGCCGAGCAAGCCGTCAAGGACAACGGCTTCGGCAGCGTTCCCTCGCAGGATGCGCAGCAAGCGGTAAAGGATGCGATCGCCGCGGCGGGTAGCCTTGCGCAGATCAACGACATCCTCGGCGAAGCCGTCAAAGAGATCGTCGGGGGCCTGACCGTTGAAGGCGATTCGCCGCAGACCGAACAGATCGCCGAAAACGGCAAGGGCTATGTCGACAGCGCCGTCGAGAGTGCGACGGATTCCGGCTCTCTCGCCGACATAGCGGGCAATGTAACTTCCGTTGCGGCAGAGATCAAGGTGCAGCGCGACGAGGAGAAGCTGGACGCAAAACAGGAGATCGGAAACGGCGCAAATGCGCTCTACCCCGACGGCGCGAGCGACGAGCTTGCCGAAGTCATCGACGAATATGTCAGCGAAGGCTCGGGCAAGATCGACGGAGTAGACCTTTCGGGCGGTACGGCGTCAGACGGCGAAGCGAATAAAGCGCTGGACGATCTGTTTGAGGAGGCGAAGGCAGCGATCGAGCTGCAGCAGCAGAAGGACGCAGCCAAATCCGAGTACGCCGAGGCGTACGAGGCGATCAACGGCGGCGAGGCGAAGCCGAGCCGCACTTGTCTATGCCAAGCACACGCCACGGTGCCAAAGTGGTTTTTGCTTCTTTTACTTGACATTCAATGTGGCATGAGTTATAATAAGTAAGAAAAGTAATACTAATTACACTTAAAGGAGCAAACGATGGAAAATTTCCCAAAAGGTAAGTTTCTGGCAACCGTAAAGATCGGCACCAAAGGGCAGATCGTCATCCCCAAAGAGGTGCGGGATATGTTTTCGCTGAATCCGGGAGATTCGCTGGTCTTGATGGCTGACGAAGGACAAGGTATTGCATTGCAGCCGTTTTCCTATGTAGAATCGTTTTGGAAGGCAGTCAACCATGTAAAGGACGGCAATCAAAAATGAATGCGCTTGAAGTAAAAGAACTGACGAAAGTCTATCCCGAATTTACGCTCGACAAGATCAGCTTTTGCGTACCACAGGGGCATATCGTCGGGCTCATCGGCAGGAACGGTGCAGGGAAAAGCACAACGATCAAAGGTATCCTGCGGCTTATTGCGGCAGAAGGCAATGTTTCGGTCTTCGGAAAAAATATGGATGAGGATGAAATGGCTGTGAAGCAGATGATCGGCTATGTCGGCGGCGGTTTTCGCTATTATCCCATGAACACACTCGCCGCTATTCGCAAGGCGTACGCGCCCTTTTATCCGACGTGGGAGCAAGACAAGTATGAAAGACTGCTTGCGCAATTCGAGCTATCCGAGCGAAAGAAGGTCAAAGAACTTTCTGAGGGCATGAAGGTAAAGTTTGCGCTTGCCCTCGCCCTTTCGCACGGTGCCAAGCTACTCATCATGGACGAACCGACGAGCGGGCTCGATCCGCTTTCGCGTGAAGAGTTTTGCGACATCGTATTGCAGCTTGTGCGGGAAGACGGCGTTTCCGTCTCGTCTATATATCACAGGGTAAGATCCTTGCGGCGTGTCCGCTGAAAGAATTGCTTGATCAATATAAGTTGGCGCATTTTTCTTCTCTTGCAGACGCAACGGCTGCAAATGCCATCGGCGTCAAGTCGGTAAAAGACGGATACGAAGGACTGCTTCCGAGTGATACGCAAAAATTGAACGGGGTCACTCTTGCAGACGCAACGATCGACAATATCATAGTGCACCTGGAAAAGGCGAACGAGGAGAAAAGGCATGCTGAATCTGATTAAAAAAGAAATCGCTCTATGCCTGCACCCGACGGCTTTTATCTTTCTCTCCTTTGCCGCCCTTGTATTCGTGCCGAATTATCCGTATGAAGTCATTTTCTTTTTCTCTTGCCTTTCGGTATTTTTCTGCTGTATGATGACAAGGGAAAACGGTGATATTTCCTTTTCCTGCGCATTGCCCGTAAAAAAGGAGCATATCCCTCTTGCAAAAATACTCGTAACGATTTGATTGCAGTGTATAATTTTATTGCTTGTGGGAATTATCGGCGCAGTTAAAGGCGCTGTTTTACCTGCGGAACAGTATGTCAATCAAGCGGGGATCTCGGCGAATCTTGCTTTGGTCGGCAATGGTGCAATACTGCTCGGCGTGTTCAACTTGATCTTTTTCCCTCGTTACTTCAAATCCCCGGATAAGATCGGGGTTCCATTCGTAATAGGTGCGATCGTCGTATTCTTGCTGATCGGCGTTTTCATCGTTTTACGCTGGGTAACGCCGTTATATTCCATCACGCTGAACGGGCTGAATTCTGTAAACACGGGAGCAAAAGCGGCCGCTTTGATTATAGGAATGGCGATTTATGCTATCATGTCTACAATAAGTTGCAAATTATCCATGCGCCGTTTTCAAGAATATGATACATAAAATGCCCGGTTCGGCTTTAGCCTCTTATAGCCCCCGCGATAGTCGCGGGGG
>CASFTB010000007.1 GCA_949297575.1 uncultured Bacillota bacterium
TGCCAGGTCGTCATAGGCGCGGCTTGCGCGCTGCCGGTAATATGAGGGCTAACAGCCCGAAACTGAAAAACCACCGGCTATGCCGGTGGATATTTATTCACGCTGTCGGCCGCACAACTGAGGTGCGGCCGGCAAAGGGGCGGCGGCTTTTTGCCGGTGCGAAGGGCAGATGGCGCATGCAGCGTAAAAAAAAGAAAAAAAGTACACGGAAAACGCTTTACTAATTTAGCGCGATAAAGTATAATAAAAAAGTCCAACCCGCTGTTTTTACGGGGGCGGATCAGATTTTGCCTTTGGGCGGAAAAAAGGAGTTGTTGTTATGAAAAAAGTTTTGGCACTTGTCTGCTCGCTCGTCCTGCTGGTGAGCGGCATCGCGATGTTTTCGGGGTGCGGTGGCAGTTCGCTGATTGGGTTTGATATCGAGCTTGCACAAGCTGTTGCGGACGAACTTGGCGTCGAGCTCGAATGCGTAGAGATCGATTGGGACATGAAAGAAGCTGAACTCGAGAACCACAGCATCGATATGGCTTGGAACGGTTTTACATATACGGAAGATCGCGACAACGGATATTATGACGAGGACAGAGAAATGCAGATCGGCGGCCTCGACTTTTCCGGCATGTATATGGAAAATAAGCAGGTAGCCGTCGTGGCGAAAGATAATGCCGAAAAATATGCGACAGTCGAGGCGATGAGTGATGTCCCCGAGACGTCGTTTGTCGCGGAAGCGGGGTCTGCCGGCTTTACGACGATCCAGGATCTGTTCGGCAAGACGCCCATCGGCGCTGAACGCCAGCTCAGCGTTTTTACGGAAATTTCTTCCGGGACTGCTGAGATCGGCTTTATCGATGCGGTGATGGCGGGATACTACATTACTTCCGAGACGGGAGCGTATCACGATTCTCTCACGGTCATTGAGATCGAAGGCGTAGAGGAAGAATACTATGCGATCGGATTCCGTGAAGGGAGCAATCTCCCTGCCGTATTCAATAATATTCTTGCGGGCTTTGTCAAGGACGGAACTTTGCGGTCTATTGCCGAAAAATACGGCTTACAGGATGTGATCGTGACCGATGATTTCGGCGAATATAATGAGAATTTTGTATACCCGACGGATGGTGATTATCAGGCGATCATAGAAGATGGCAGGATGGTGCTGGGCTACACATTATTTGCACCCATGGCATATAACGACTGATAACGGAGGAAGTCGATGTTTCTCGATATCATGGGGGAGCTTGCGGTCGGGTTTTTGACGACCTGCGAGCTCTTCGCGTTGACGCTTATCTTTGCATTGCCTCTCGGACTTTTGGTCTCTTTTTGCACAATGTCCAAGTTTACGCCCGTAAGAGTGCTGTTCAAAGTTATCGTTTGGATCGTGCGAGGCACGCCCCTCATGCTCCAACTTCTCGTTATCTTTTACGGCCCGGGACTGCTCGGGCTCCCTGCCATGCGCAATCGGCTGTTTGCGGCAGTGATCGCCTTTGTTATCAACTATGCCTGTTATTTTTCGGAGATCTACCGTGGAGGCATCGAGAGTGTCTCAAAGGGGCAGTATGAAGCGGGCCAGGTGCTTGGTATGACGCGCGGGCAGATATTTTTTCACGTCGTTTTATTGCAGGTCATTAAACGCATCCTCGCCCCGATGAGCAATGAGGTGATGACTCTTGTAAAGGATACATCTCTCGCAAACACGATCGCCGTCGTTGAGATTATCCGCGTGGCGACGACGATATCGAGCAACTACGCGATCAATATCATTTATCCGATATTATATTCAGGGATTTTCTATCTCGCTTTTATCGGCATTTTGACGTTGCTGTTCGGTTGGCTGGAAAAGAAGTTTAACTATTTCAGGGTGTAAAGTATGACGTTTCTCGAGCTGAAAAATTATCGCAAGAAGTTCGGCGAGAACGAGGTGCTCAAGGGCATCTCTCTCTCCCTCGAAAAAGGGGAGGTCCTCGCCGTCATCGGTTCGTCGGGCGGCGGGAAGACGACGCTCCTGCGCTGCCTCAATTTTTTGGAAATGCCGGACGAGGGAGAGCTGTATCTCGGCGGTGAAAAGCTGTTTGACGCGGCGGATAAAAAGCAGTACTCCGACGCGGCGATCCGCGAAAAGCGGCTGCACTTCGGGCTCGTGTTCCAGCAGTTCAACCTGTTCCCACAGTACACTGTTTTCAGGAACATCACCCTCGCGCAGACGCTTTTGGCAAAGCAGGATCTCAGACATAAAAAGGCGCTCTTTGCCGCACAGCGCAGGGCCGCTCCGAAGGAGGAGCGCAAAAAACTTAAAGCGCAGCAAAAGAGAGTTCTCGACGAGATCAGGTCAAACCAGAAGAAAAACATCGAAGAGAAGGCGGAAGGCCTTCTCGAACGCGTCGGGCTCTCCGAAAAGCGGAACGCATATCCCTACGAACTTTCGGGAGGACAGCAGCAGCGCGTGGCGATCGCCCGCGCTCTCGCCCTCAGCCCGGATATCCTCTGCTTTGACGAGCCTACCTCCGCGCTCGACCCGGAGCTTACGGGCGAAGTGCTCAAAGTCATCAAGGGGTTGAAATCTTCCGACAGCACGATGATCGTCGTCACGCACGAGATGGAATTTGCCAAAAATGTCGCCGACCACGTCATCTTTATGGCGGACGGAGTCATCGAGGAGGAGGGAACGCCTGCAGAGGTGTTCGATTCCCCGAAAAGCGAGAAGACGCGCGCCTTTTTGCGCCGCTCCCTCGAGGAAAACTTTTGAGGCGAAGGCATGAAGGACAGTGCGCACCTCACGAATTTATTGTATTCCACGCTCCTTCGTTGCGAGACGGAGGAGGATGTCGCCTGCCTGCTCGCCGATCTGTGTACCTATCAGGAGGTGGAGCAGATGGCACAGCGCGTCGCGGCGGCAAAGCTCATTTCGGAAGGCAAGACATACGCGGAGATCATCGATAAGACGGGCATCTCTTCCGCGACGCTCTCGCGCGTTTCCCGCGCCATGCGGCACGGCAGCGGCGGCTATGAAAAATTTCTCCCGAAAGGGAAGACGTAATGCGTGAAGGGCGGAGGGGCAGCTCTCCGCTCTTTCTTTTCTGCCCGTCCGCGATCTTCCGGATGGAGCAGGCGAGGAGGGTAATGCAATGAACTATCGGTATTTTGTCCCCGTAGAGGTGTACGGCGGCGAGGACTGCGTTTGCGGGCACGCCGGCGTCTTTGCCCGGTATGGGGGCAGGGCACTCATCGTCACGGGCAAGAGCTCGGCAAAAAACGGAGCGCTTTCGGATGTCTGCTCCGTCTTGGAAAGAAACGGGCAGAGGTATGCGATCTTCGATGCCGTCCCGCAGAATCCGACAGTCGCCTGCGTCGAGGCGGGCGCGGCGCTCGCGCGGGAGACGGGCGCGCAGTTTGTCGTTGCCATCGGCGGCGGGTCGCCCATGGACGCCGCAAAGGCGATCGCCATGCTCGCACGGCAGGATGTGAAGGGGAATATTTTCTCTCACGAGATAGGAGAGGACGTCCTTCCCATGCTCCATATCCCGACGACGGCGGGCACGGGGAGCGAGGTCACGCAGTACGCCATCCTCACCAATGACGAAAAACAGACGAAGACGAGTATCTCTGCCCCGTCCCTGTTTCCCAAGGCTGCTTTTTTGGACGGGAAGTACATGAGAGATCTTCCGCTCGAAATAACGGTGAACACGGCGCTCGATGCCGTCTCACACGCCGTGGAGGGCATGTTGTCCGTGCGCGCGGGGGCGCTTTCGGATGCGCTTGCGCGCGAAAGCCTGCGCCTCCTGCGCGGAGAACTTGCGGCGATCGGAAGGGGAGATCGTACCGCGCTTTCGCGGCAAAACCTGCTTGAGGGCGCCACGCTTGCGGGCATGGTCATTGCCAACACGGGAACGACGCCCGTACACGGAATGGGATATTCCCTCACCTATTTCCACGGGATTGCACACGGCAGGGCAAACGGATTGCTCCTCCCGTCGTTTCTCAAAGCGTGCGCGCGGAAGATTCCAGAACGCACGGCGCAGATATGTGCTGCCCTCGGAACGGATATCAACTCTTTTTCGGAAAAAGTTGCCGCGCTTCTCGGCCCGCGCGAGAGGTTTACGGAGGGAGAACTGCGCGCATATGCCGCGCGCGCGGCACAGAACAAGAACGTGAAAAATTGTCTCGCCGAGTTTTCGCAAGAGGACTTGTTCGGCGTATTGTGTGAAGCTTTTGCCTGACACGTATGTCGCATTTTGTAACAACACCGCGTATATGTTTCAAAATTTTTTCTTGAAAGGCTTGCGTAAGGGCGTCCTCCGTGCTATAATATTTAAAAATACATAAAGGGGGTGGATGGTTTGTCTGCACCGAATGCGGGCGCAATGCTCGCGCAGTCTTTTTGGGAGGGCATCGTCAGCCGAAGCGACTCTCCCGCGTTTATAGCGCTTCTCTGCATCGTCGCTGCGGCGGTCATCGCGATCGTCGTGCTGTTATTTATGCTCTTTCTTCCCTTTCGTCTCACGCTGCACATCGACGAGAAGGAAGTGATATCGGAGCGCCATTTCGGTCATCAGGGGGTCGAATTGCACGAACCCGCCCCGCGCGCGGGGTATAAATTTGTCGGGTGGTTCGAAGATAAACTCTGTATCCGCCCGGCCGGCAAGGTCTTCCGCATGCCTATGCGTGCGGCGCATCTGTATGCGAAATGGGAAGCGCTGCCCGCAGAAGGGCAGGCGTCCGTGCCTTCCGGAGAGGCGCCTGCAGGCGTTTCTGCCGACATGCCCGTCGCGGAAGAACTCCCCGCTGCGGAAGAACTTTTCGCCGCGGGAGAGCCCGCCCTCAATGCGTCCGAAACGGATGCCGCAGAGGAGCGGAGCGCTCCCTCTGCCGAAGAGGCGGCTGCGCCAGCGGAGGAAACCCCGTCTCCCGTCACGGAGGCGGAAGAGGAAGCTCCCGAAGAAGACGGAGAAGAGGAGAGCGGCGAAGGCGACGAGATCGAGGGAGCGCTCGTCACGCCCGTCACGGGCGGCAAAGTGTTTGTGCAGTACCGCCGCAGCTACACCGCGCGCCTCATCCAGGCACAGGATAAGATGAAGGAGTACTACAACGGCATCCGCAACGAGATCATCTCTTATCTCGGCGTCAAAGAGCGCGTCAGCTGGAATTATCATTCTTTCAACGTCGGAAGGAAGCAGTTTGCCAAACTCAATGCGAATACCAAGAGCCTGATCGTGTACTTCGCGCTCGATCCGCAGGAAGTGGACGAGAAATACCATTTCAGAGATGTTTCCGAAAAGAAGCGCTATGCTTCCGTTCCCGTCCGTTACAAGATCACGGGCAGCCGCAGCTATCGGTATGCGCTCGATCTTCTCGAACAGACGGCCGCAAAATTCGGGCTGGATTTCCGCCGTACGGACGATACACAGGTCATCCCGTACGAGGAGCGCGACGCGCTGATCCGCCGCGGCCTCATCAAGGTCTACGCGAAGCGCGACACGGGCGAAACGGTCACGGAGGAGCAGCTCGAAGAGATGATCGCGGAAGGGGCGACGGTAGAGAAGCTCTCTGCGTACACCGTCACCGATCGCGTCAGCGTCGTGGAAGCGGAGGAGCTCATCACCGACGCGACAGCCGAACAGCTCATCGCGCTCGCGGATACCCGCGTCGTGCGCGCCGTCCCCGGTCGCCGCGCGGTCGTCAATCTCGACACCATTTCTGCAAACTACAGGGAGGGCGAGACTGTCGACCTCGCCTCCTTAAAGGAAAAGGGGCTGATCGACAAAAAAGCCTCGGCCTGCAAGGTGCTCGCCCGCGGCATGCTGGATAAGTCCCTCACGGTCGAAGCCGCAGACTTTTCCCTTCCCGCGGTAAAGATGATCGCCCTGACGGGCGGCAGGGTGATCCGCATCCGCAAGGACCGCGCCTGAATAAAACTGCAACGAAACGGAGAGACCCGATTTTTTCGGGTCTCTTTTGCTAAAAAAAAGTACACAAGACGCTTGACAAGTATGTGTATAGTGTATATAATGTATATATACAGTTGAGCGGACGGAGGACGAGATGAATGTGATCGTGAGCAACGCCTGTGACAGGCCCATTTACGAGCAGATCTATACGCAGATAAAGGCGGCGATCCTGCGCGGGGAGTGCAGAGAGGGGGATGCGCTCCCTTCCATCCGCGCCCTGGCAAAGGAGCTCCGCATCAGCGTCATCACGACCAAGCGCGCCTTCGACGACCTCGAGCGGGACGGTTTTATCTATTCGGTGCAGGGGAAGGGCAGCTTTGTCGCGGCGAAAAACAGAGAGCTCGTGCGGGAGGAATATCTTCGGCAGGCGGAACAGAAGTTATCTGAGGCGGTCGATATCGCCCGCCAGGGCGGGATATCGGACGAAGAGCTGTGCCGGCTCTTCGACATACTATTAAAAGGAGAATGATATGCTAAGTACGGTATGCGGACGCGAGGCGTCTGTCCTGCCCGCCGCGGGCGCATTTTCGGAAGGGGAACTCGTCCGCGTCAGCGGGCTTTGCAAACGGTTCAAGGGTTTTTCTTTGGAAGACGTCTCGTTTTCCGTTCCCCGCGGCGCGGTGGTAGGGTTTATCGGTGAAAACGGGGCCGGCAAGAGCACGACGATCAAGAGCCTTTTGGGGCTCATCCGTCCGGACAGCGGGCGCATTTCCCTGTTCGGGAAAGAGGAGCGGCAGCTCGGCAAAGCGGATCGGAATAGGATCGGCGCCGTCCTCGGAGAGACCTGCCTGCCCGAAAACCTGCACCTGAAGGACATAGACGCGGTGATGCGCCATATATTTCTTCATTGGGACGGCGAAGCATTTTTCCGCTATGCGGAAAAATTTGCGCTGCCCGTCGACAAGAAGGTCAGAGAATTTTCCCGCGGGATGCGCCAGAAAGTGTCTCTCGCCGTGGCGCTCTCGCACGGGGCTGAGCTTCTTCTCCTCGACGAGCCGACGGCCGGGCTGGACCCCGTCGCGCGGGACGAGATCCTGGATATCCTCTATGATTTTATGCAGAGCGAAGAGCACGCCGTCCTGATCTCCTCGCATATCGTCTCAGACCTCGAAAAGCTGTGCGACTATATCCTCTTTATCCATGAGGGGAAGATCGTCTTTTTCGAAGAAAAAGATGCGCTCGGGGAAAAGTATGCGCTCGTCAGATGTCCGGCAGAGAAACTTGTCGGGCTCGATCCCGCCGCGGTCGTCGCCTTTTATCGCGGAGAGTACGGCGCGAGCGCCCTTGTCTATCGTGACAGAGTTCCTTCCTCCTTTGAAACGGAGCGCGCGTCCATTGAGGACATCATGCTCTATTTTGCCAGGGGAGAGCGGGTATGAAGGGATCGCTTTTAAAGAGTTGGAAAAACATCCTGCCTGTGCTCGCTTATTATCTGCTTTTTGCGGTCATCTTTTTTGCCGTAAGCTTCCTTGCGGATAGCGTGCTCTATTTTTGCGGCGTCGGCGTCATGATCGCCTTTGCCGTCCCGCTGTCTTCTATGTCCGTAGACGAGCGGGACGGATGGGATAAGTTTGCCGTCGCTTCCGGCGTCGGCAGGGGAGAGCTCGCCGCAAGCAGGTATATATTCGCGCTGGCAACGGTGCTTTCGCTCTCAGTGCCGGCGGCTGTGCTGGCCGCGCTCCTTCCGGAACGGGTGCGGCAGTTCGCATCGATGCTGTTGCTGTGCGGGATATCTTTGCTCGTCCTGTCGGTCGCGTTGCCGCTCATGCATAAGTACGGGGTCGAAAAGACGCGCATCCTGCTGCTCGTGATCGTAGTCGTACTTTTCGGCGCGGGCATTGCCTTCGGCTGGGGCTTTTTGCTGGACGAACATGCCTCCGCGGCGTTTCCGCTCTTCGCTGTCCCCGCCGCGGCGCTGTCACTCGGCACCGTTTGCTTTGCCGTGTCCTGGCTCGTCTGCATCCGCATCTGCAGGCGGAAGGACCTTTAAAGGAGAAAATATGTTCGGGCTCATTCTGAAAGATCTGAAAAATGTCAAGGGGCAGATCGTCTACTATATCGTCGTCTTTGTCGCATTGGCGGGTATCAGTATCGCGACGGGAAACGTCTATTTCATGAGCGGCGTCTCTTTCCTCGGCGTTGCGCTGCCGCTCTCGGCGATCGCGATCGACGAAAAGGACAAATGGGATACCTTTGCCCTCGCTGCGGGCGTCACGCGTTCGCGGCTGGTTTTGAGCCGCTATATCCTCGCCTGCGTCTCCTTCGGGCTGATGCTTGCCGCCGCCTTCTCGGTCGCCGCGGCGTCGCGCCTGCTCGACGATGCGGCCGTCGTCGCCCTGCTCTCGTTCGGGGGGATCGGCGTGATCGCCGCAGACGTGATGTTTCCCTTCATCTTCAAGCTGGGAACAGAGCAGGCCCGCGCGGTCTATCTCGCCTTCATCGCGGCGGGGGTATTGCTGGGCGCGTCCGTCTCCGTGCTCATCGAGCTGGTAGAAGGCGCTAAAAATATCCTGCTCTTTCTGCCGATGGCCCTCGGCGTCGCCGGGTTGCTTCCGTCCGTGTATGCTTCACTTCGGATTTATCAGTCAAAAAATTTCTGACGCCGAAGAAATATAAAAAGGCACGGGAAGACCGTGCCTTATGTTTTGTCTCGCTCAGAAGCTGCGGACGAGCCCGATGACTTTGCCGAGGATGGAGAGCTCTTCGACGACGATATCGTCCATCGTCTCGTTTTCGGGGTGCAGGATATGTTTTCCGTCGCGGCGGAAATAGCGCTTTACGGTGGCGCTGTCGTCAATGAGGGCGACGACGATGTCGCCGTTGTCCGCCGTTTCCTGTTTGTGCACGACGATCTTGTCTCCGTCGTAAATGCCGGCGTCGATCATGCTCGTGCCCTGCACGTTGAGCATGAACAGGTCATTGCCCCTGAAGCTCCCCGCAGGGAAGGAGTAATAGTCTTCATAGTTTTCATAGGCAAAGATGGGCTGTCCGGCCGTGACCGTTCCGATGAGGGGGATGTTCACGGAAGAACTCTTTTTAAAGTTGACGGCCCTGTTTTTGTTGGGGGATTTGGAGAGGTATCCCTCTTCCGTCAGCTTCTCGATGTAATAATAGGCGGAGGCGGTAGATTTGATGTCGAGCCTGGCGCAGATCTCGCGCACGGTGGGGGAATACCCGTATTCCGCATTATATTCGTTGATAAAGGCGAGTACCGCCTGCATCTTGTTTCGGCTGCTTTCAGACATATTCGGCGCCTCCAAACTTTTCCTGCCAACATTATATCATATATTTTCGAAAAAAGCAAACAAATGTTTATAAAAAGATTTGTCAATTTTTTTCTGTTGTGTTATAATGTCCGACAGAAGGGAGGACGAAATGGAAACGCAGAAGTGTGTGCTCTATGACCGCGATTGCATAGGCTGCCTCGAGTGCGAGATGTGCGATCTTGACCCGAACAAGGTGTGCGACAATTGCGGAAAGTGTCTGGATATCAAAGACTTTGCTTCCATCCGCATAGACGGTATCGTCGGTTTGGGAAAAAACGGCAAGAAACGGGATTGAGTCCGTCAAATCCTTTACTTTTTCGCGCGCGCGTGTTATAATAAAAAAAAGCCCGAAAGGAGGCAAAGTTTATGGCGGAACTGAAATATGAGATCACCGAAAAGCTCGGCGTTCTCGGCGAAACGGGGAATGGCTGGACGAAGGAGCTCAACCTTGTCAGCTGGAACGAGCGCGAGCCCGTGTACGACATCCGGACCTGGAACGAAAGCCACGAGCGGATGGGGAAGGGGATCACGTTGTCTCTCGACGAGATCAAGTCTCTCAAAGACCTGCTCGACGGCATGGATATCTGAAAATTGAAAAAGGGGGCGCAGCCCTCTTTTTTGTTTCTAAAAATATGGCGCAGGCGTGTGGGTTTTAGTGGAAAAATTTTTGATTTTGTTTTATAATAGAAAAAAAACGATTGGAGTGTGTTATGCCTGATACGAGCGTATACGAAAATCCTCTGCTCAGCCGCTATGCGAGCAGGGAAATGGCGGAGAATTTTTCAGACGACAAAAAGTTCAGACTGTGGAGAAAGCTTTGGATCGCTTTGGCGGAAGCAGAAAAGGAACTCGGCCTCGGCATCACGGAAGAGCAGATCGCCGAGATGAAAAAGTATGCGGAAGACATCAACTATGAAGACGCAAAAAAGTTCGAGAGCGAGGTGCGCCATGACGTGATGGCGCATGTAAAGGCGTTCGGCAAACAGGCGAAGAGCGCCATGCCCATCATCCATCTCGGCGCGACTTCCTGTTATGTCACCGACAATGCGGAGGTCATCGTCATAGACGACGCGCTGGATATCGTGATGAAGAAGCTCGTCAACGTCATGGACAAGCTCCGCACCTTTGCGCTGCGCTACAAGGATCTTCCGACCCTCGGGTTCACGCATCTGCAGCCTGCGCAGCTTACGACCGTCGGCAAGCGTGCGACGCTCTGGC
Organism: uncultured Bacillota bacterium; assembly: GCA_949297575.1. GTDB lineage: Bacteria > Bacillota > Clostridia > Christensenellales > Borkfalkiaceae > Borkfalkia. The sequence goes on from CASFTB010000007.1 coordinate 10,427, forward strand.
TGTCCGACCTCGAGATGGATTATATCGACCTCGTACACCTGAAAAAGACCGTCAAGCTGCGCGGCGTAAAGGGTACGACCGGCACGCAGGCGAGCTTCCTCGACCTGTTTAACGGAGATGGGGAAAAGGTTAAAGAGCTGGAGCGCCGCGTCGTTGAGAAGATGGGTTATTCACGCGTATATGGCGTGACAGGGCAGACGTATCCTCGCAAATTCGATTACAATGTCCTGTGCGTCCTCTCGCAGATCGCGCAGAGCGCCTATCGTTTCTCCAACGATATCCGGCTGCTGCAAAACATGAAGGAAGTGGAAGAACCCTTCGAAAAGCATCAGATCGGGTCCTCTGCGATGGCGTACAAGCGCAACCCCATGCGCAGCGAGCGCGTCGGCTCTCTTGCCCGCTATGTGCTCAGCCTGCCCGTCAACGCGGCGGTGACGGCGTCCACGCAGTGGTTCGAGCGCACGCTGGACGACAGCGCGAACAAGCGCATCGTCATTGCGCAGGCATTCCTCGCCGTCGATTCCATTCTGAACCTTTATCTCAATATTTCGGAAAACCTCGTCGTCTACGAGAAGGTCATCGCCAAGCACATCGCGGCAGAGCTCCCGTTCATGGCGACGGAAAACATCATGATGGAGTGTGTCAAGGCAGGCGGGAACAGGCAGGAACTGCACGAGCGCATCCGCGTGCTCTCCATGGAGGCGGCGAAAAATGTCAAACAGGAGGGCAAAGACAATAACCTGATCGACCTGATCAGGGCGGACGACATGTTCCTCGCCGTGCGGGACAGGTTGGACGGCATCCTTGACGCGCGCAACTTTATCGGCAGGAGCCCGCAGCAGGTAGAGGAGTTCATTTCCGCGGAGATCGATCCCATCCTCGCGGCGCATAAGGGCGAGCTCGGGGCGCACGGCGACGTGCGCGTCTGAGCGGAGACGGGATCGGAGGTATATTCCGGGCTTTTTTGCAGGCGGCAGCCCCCTCGAAATGTTTGACAGAGGGCGGCCGCCTGCTATATAATTGCCCGAGATCAGCGATACTAAAGAAGAAGGGCTTTGCCAGCAAGGAGATAAGATGCTCGAATTAAAGGACATCGGCTATGCCGTCAAAGATGAGCGGACGGGAAGAAAACAGGATATATTGAAGGGCGTTGACCTGTGCTTCAAAGACGGGACCATCAGCGTCATCACCGGACCGAACGGCAGCGGAAAATCCACCCTGATCAAAATATTGATGGGGTTTGAAAGACCGACATCCGGAAAGATACTCTTCGACGGGGAGGACATCACGGGGATATCGGTGACGGAGCGCGCGCGCAAGGGCTTTACGATCGCCTTTCAGCAGCCCGTGCGCTTTAAAGGGATCACGGTCAAAAAGCTTTTGGAGCTCGCCTGCGGAAAGAAGTTGGATACGGAAGGCATGTGCGACTGCCTCTCTTCCGTAGGCCTCTGCGCGCGCAACTACATCGACCGATCGGTAGACGGTACCCTTTCGGGTGGGGAGTTGAAGCGCATCGAGCTCGCGACGGCGATCGCCAAGGGAGGGGAGGTCTTCCTTTTGGACGAGCCGGAAGCGGGCATCGATCTGTGGAGTTTCGAGGACCTCGTAAAAGTCTTTGAAAAACTGCGGGACAAGACGGTGATCATCGTGAGCCATCAGCAGCGCATCCTGGAGATCGCAGACCAGGTCGTTCTCTTTGAACGGGACAAGCTGATCTGTGCGGGGAAGAGGGAAGAGATGTTCACAAAGCTGACGCAGCGCCCCAATGCCTGCTGGCGTGACATAAAGGAGAATTGACCATGGATATGGACAGGACGGACGAACAGCTGCTGGAGACCGTTGCAGATCTGCACGGCGTGCCGGAGGGCAGCTTCAATATACGGAAGAACGGAAAATTGCTCGGCCGCCGTTCGGATGCGGACATAGAGATCGCATCCAAGACGGATAAGGACGGCATAGATATCATCGTAAAGCCGGGCGTGAAAAACAAGTCCGTGCACATCCCCGTTCTCTTGACCGTCGGAGACTTCAAAGACACCGTTTATAATGATTTTTACATCGGAGAGGGCGCAGACGTCACCATCATTGCAGGGTGCGGCATCCACAACGCGACCTGCTCGGATGCGCAGCACGACGGCATCCACACTTTCTACGTCGCAAAGAATGCAAAAGTGCGGTATGTCGAACGCCACTATGCGTCCGGGGAAGGCACGGGGAAAAAGGTATTCGACCCGATCACGAAGATCTATCTCAAGGAAAACGCGCAGTTTGTTTTGGAATCGACGCAGCTCGGCGGGGTGACTTGCTCCGACCGCAAGACCTTTGCGACGGTCGGGAAGAAGGCGCAGCTCATCGTCAAAGAGAAGATCCTGACGGACGGAGAGGAGAAGGTGCTCACCGACTTCAAGGTGAAACTGAGCGGAAAGGGCAGCCGCGCGGATATCGTGAGCCGCTCCGTCGCGAAGGGACATTCGGTGCAGCACTTCCGCTCCGACCTCGCAGGGAAGAGCGAGTGCTTCGGGCACGTCGAATGCGACGGCATCGTTCTGGACAATGCGCGCATCATGTCGACCCCCAGGATCGACGCGGTCAGCCCGGAGGCGAGCCTCGTACATGAAGCGGCCGTCGGGAAGATCGCCGGCGAACAGATGCTCAAGCTGATGAGCCTGGGGCTGAGCGAGAAGGAGGCGGAGGACGCCGTGATCAAGGGTTTTTTAAACTGATCGGTTTGGTGAGAAAGAGGGCGGCGCGTTCGGCGCCGCCCTCTCGGCAACTTTCCCCGTATGCCCGCATAAGATGATAGAGAGGGATATACGGAGGAAAAACGCTTTTGGATCTTTTGATGTCGCTGCCCCTCTGGGTGCAGGCCTTGCTGGCAACATGCTTTACGTATTTCATGACGGCTTTGGGCGCCGCGTTTGTGTTTTTGTCGGGGAAATGCAGCGCGCGCCTTCTGAACGGGATGCAGGGCATCGCTGCGGGCATCATGATCGCGGCGAGCTTTTTTTCTCTTTTATTGCCGGCGCTGGAGAACTTACAGGCGCGCGGGAGCACGTCTTTGGTTTCTTCCTTCATCCTCTTTTCTTCCTTTATCCTTGGCGGAGGATTTATCTTCCTTTCCGAAAGGGCGCTCTCGCGCATGCGCGCTTTTTCGGAGGAGGGGAGGCGGACGGGTTTTTTGACATGTTTCGCCATGACCCTCCACAACATTCCGGAAGGATTTGCCGTGGGCGTCGCTTTCGGGTCGTTGGCGGGAGACCGCGGTGCATGGGTCGCCGCGGCGATGCTCGCCCTCGGCATCGGGATACAAAATTTCCCCGAAGGGCTGTGCGTCGCGCTTCCGTTGCGCAGGCAGGGTTTTTCCGCGACGAAGGCGTTTTTTTACGGACAGTTTTCCGGCATTGTAGAGATCTTCGCGGGGCTGCTCGGCGCGGTCGCCGTAGGGTTTATTTCTGCGCTCCTGCCGTGGGCGCTCGCCTTTTCTGCCGGGGCGATGGTCGCCGTTTCTTGTTCCGAACTGATCCCTTCCTGCGTCAGGGAGGGGAAGATGTCCGCGCTGAGCGGGGTGATCTTCGGCTTTGCGCTGATGATGCTGCTCGACGTGATGCTCGGATAGTTTCACTTCTTTTGCGGAAGGCGTATAACGGCCCCGCGTTTGGGGAAACATCTCTGTCATGGAAAGGACAGACAAAAACGGTAAAAAGCAGACCGATGCGCAGGAGCGGCTCGAAAAGCTCCGTCGTACGGTCATCATCGTCGGCGCATCTTCCGGAATAGGATATGAAACGGCGCTGCGCTTGCTGGGGCGTGGTTTTTCGGTCGTCAATATCTCCCGCACGCCCTGTACGCTTGCGCAGGTAAAGAACTACGGCGCGGACGTCTCTTCGGGTGATTCGCTGGAAAAGGCGATCGCCTCCGCGGCGTCATCCACCGAAAATCTGTACGGGCTCATTTACTGTGCCGGGTTTTCGATGGCTGCGCCCATAGAACATGCGGACGAGCGCGATTACAGATACCTCTTCGAGGTCAACTATTTCGGCGCCGTACGCGCGATTAAGAGCATCGTCCCGTATTTGAAAAAGCGGGGCGGGCGCATCGTTCTCGTCAGCTCGATGGGAAGTCTCTTCCCCGTGGCGTTCGACAGCTTTTACAGCAGTTCGAAGGCGGCTGTCGACATGCTTGTAAAGAGCGCGGCGCTCGAGCTGGAGCCGTATAAGATCTCGCTTTGTTCCGTGCAGCCGGGCGGAACGTCGACCGGTTTTACTTTTAAAAGGAAGGTCTATGGCGACGCAGAAAACGGCGAGTATGCGGCGAAAGTCAAGCGGGCGGCGGCTGCGCTGGCAGATATGGAACAGAGCGGCATGAGCGCGGGAGAGGTTGCAAAGCAGGTCGTGGAAGCCGTCTGCAAAAAGGATCCGCCCCTTCTCATGCGGTGCGGAGGGAAAAACAAGTTCTTTGCCGCCGCAAAGCGCATCCTGCCTGACAAAGCCGCGCAATATATCAACAAGAGAGCATATAAACAGTGAAGCACATGCGCATGTGCATAGCGAGGGCGCCCTTCCGGAAGGGGCGCTTTTCTTTTTGTCCTCGCGAGGTTTTTATGCCGTTTTGATTGCATAAATGTATAAAATATTGTATAATGAAGCCATGAAAGTGGGAATATTCTGCAACAAAGAGACAAAAAGATTCCGCCTTGTACAGGAAGAGCTCTTTAAGGCCCTGCGCGCAAGAGGGGTCGAATACCGCGTCTTTGACCGCGTCGAAGAGATCGGCGGCATAGATGTGCTCGCCGTTTTGGGCGGAGACGGAACGATCCTGAAAGTTGCCATCCGGGCGGGAAAAGAGGGCATTCTCCTGCTCGGCATCAACGCGGGGACGCTCGGCTTTTTAACGGAATTTGAGGGCAACCAGGTTGCAGAGGCGGCCGAATTGCTGTGCGGCGGCGGGGTGACGGACTGTCGCAGCGTGCTCGAGCTGGATGTCGGCGGAAAAAAGTTCTATGCCCTGAACGATGCCGTTTTTCAGCGCCGCTACGACGCGAGCGTAGACGACAATGTCGTCGGTGTGCAGGCGCGCATCGACGGCAAGGAGGTCGACCGCTTTGTGGGGGACGGGCTGATCGTGAGCACGCCGACGGGTTCGACGGCGTACTCTCTCTCGGCGGGCGGCTCCGTCCTTACCCCCGATATCGCCGCCTTTATTTTGACGCCGATCTGCGCCCATTCTCTGCACAACCGGCCGATCGTCTATGCGGACGGCAGCACGCTCGAGGTGATCCTTTCGGAGGAGGGCGGTGCGCTGTCTCTCTTCTGTGACGGAAAGTTCTCGGCAGAATTGCACAGGAAAGACGTCGTCAGGGTAAAAAAGGCGGACTTTTCCGTCAGATTTCTCAAAAAGCAGGACAGCAACTTTTTCGATCGCCTGCTTTTCAAGCTGAATAAATGGAGCAAATAGTGAGGTTATAGATGATGCGCAGCGGCAGACAGGCAGCGATCCTCGAGATCATCTCTCAGAAGGAAATAGAGACGCAGGAAGAATTATGCGCCGAATTGAACAAGAGAAACTACAGCGTGACGCAGGCGACCGTCTCTCGGGACATCAAAGAGCTGCGCCTCTTTAAAGTGGCGGGCGCGGAGAAAAAATATCGCTATGCGTATATCGACGACGGCAACAACAAGATCTCGCCGAAGATGCACAATCTTTTCAGAGAGTGCGTCCTTTCCATACGCTCGGCGTCTAATCAGGTCGTTATCAAGACGCTGCGCGGCAACGGCAGCAATGCGGGTATGATCGTCGACAAGCTCAATTTGCCCGAGATCGTCGGGTCGATCGCGGGGGACGATACCCTTCTCATCGTCGCCGAAAGCGAGGGCAAGGCGGAGATCGTCGTGGAAAAACTGAATGAATTTTTAAAGTGAGAAGGTGCGGCAGGTATGCTTGAAAAACTCATGATACAAAATGTCGCGCTCATCGGGCGCGCGGAGATCGAATTCGGCCGCGGGCTGAATATCCTCTCCGGGGAGACCGGTTCTGGCAAATCCGTCATTTTGGACAGCATAAACTTTGTCTTGGGGGCAAAGGCGGACAGGACGATGATCCGCCACGGGGAAAGCGAGTGTTCGGTCACCGCCCTCTTTCGCCCCGCGCCCGGAGACCCCGTGTTTGCGGACATGGAGGAGCTCGGCCTGCCTGCAGACGAAGAGATCGTACTCACGCGCAAGTATCGCGCGGACGGGCGCGGGGATATCCGCGTGAACGGCAGCCCGGTCAGCGCCTCGATGCTGCGGCGCATCACGGCGCGCCTCGTCGACGTGCACGGGCAGAGCGAACACTTTTATCTGCTGAGCGAGGCAAACCAGCTCGCCTTGCTCGACAGGGCGGCGGGCGCGCCGCTTGCCGAAAAAAAGGAAGAACTCTCCGCTCTCCTCGCCGCAAACAGGGAGATCCGCGCAAAGCTCCGCGCGCTGGGCGGAGACGATGCTTCGCGCGGAAGGCGCCTGGATATCCTCCGCTATCAGATGGATGAAATCGACAGGGCGCAGCTCTCCGAGGGGGAGGAGGAACAGCTTGCGGCAAAGAAGCTCTTTTATGCGAATGCGGAGAAGATCGTCCGTGCGCTCTCGGAAGCCGCGCAGCTGATGAACGGGGAGGGGACGGCGCAGGACAGCCTGAACGGTGCCAGGAGGGCACTCTCCGAGATCGACCGACTGGATGCGGAATATGCCTCTCTGTCCGGCAGGCTGGAAGATCTGACCGCGGAGGCGGAGGATATCGGGGCAACGCTCGCCTCTCTCGCCGAAAACGTCGTCTTTGACGAGGCGGAGGCCGAAGAAGTGGAGAATAGGCTTGACCTCATCCGCTCGCTCAAAAAGAAGTACGGAGATTCCGTCCGGGATGTCCTCTCTTATCGCGAAAGGGCGGGAGAAGAGTACGAGCTTCTCACACACAGCGATGAAGAGGTCGCCGCCCTCACGGCAGGATCGGAAAAGAATACGGAAAAGATATATCGCATCTGTACCGCGATGACGGCGCTGCGCAAGGCTGCCGCGGAGAAGCTGTGCGGAGGCGTCGTCGAAGAATTGCGCACGCTCAATATCAAGACGGCGCAGTTTTGCGCGCAGTTCCGGCCGTACACGCGGGAGGACGCGGCGCATGCGGGCGGAAACGGCCTGGACGAGATGAGTTTTCTCTTTTCGGCCAATGCGGGCGAGCCGCTCAAACCGCTCGGCAAGGTGATCAGCGGCGGCGAGATGAGCAGGCTGATGCTCGCCATAAAGGCGCGCATGTCCGACGTGAACCGCATCTCCACCTATATCTTTGACGAGATCGACGCGGGGATCGGCGGTGCGACGGCAAAGACCGTGGCGGAAAAATTTGCGGATATTTCCAAGAACAAACAGATCATTGCGGTTTCACACCTCGCCCAGATCGCGGCAATGGCTGACGACAATTTCCTCATCTCCAAGCGCGAGACGAGCGACGGAAAGACGGTGACGGAGATCCTTGCCCTCGACGACGGCGGGAAAGATGCAGAGATCGTCAGGCTCTTAGGGGGCGTAGAGGGGAGCGGCGCCGCCCTGTCTCTGGCGCACGAACTGGAAGCGGAGTGCGCGGCGTATAAAAGCAGGCGGGCATAGCGCCGCCGTTCAAAACAGAAGAGACCCCGCGGCATTGCGTCAACAAGATCGTGATTCGGTTTTGGCGCATGCCAGAACGGGGCCTTTTTTATTTTATAAGCAAACTGCGGCGGGCGGCATAAATCCTCCGGTATTTGCGCATAGTAGAGGCATGCGATATCCGGAGGAAAAGTATGTGTAAGCTGAAGAGGTCCTTTTTATTTCTCATCGTCTTTGCGGCACTGCTCGTCGCCTCCTGCGGCTTTCCCTGCACCGCTTATGCCGTGCATGGAGAGGTGTATCTCGGCGGAATGCCGGCGGGATTCACGCTCGGCATGGGCGGGGCGCAGGTGGTCGGCATCTGCGAGGTGCTGACGGAAGAGGGCGTCGTGTGTCCGGCGCGCGATGCGGGGATGAAGGTCGGAGACATCATCTGTTCTATCGGAGGGATGGATATAGAGAATGCCGCAGATATCGACAGGGCGATCTCTGCGGGGAATACGGGCGAGATCACCTATCTGCGCGGGGAAGAAGAACTGCACGGACGCGTGCTTCCGGCTAAGGATATGGCGAGCGGCCGCATGCGCCTGGGTGTCCTCGTGCGCGACAGCGTGTCCGGGATCGGCACCGTCACCTATATACAGAAAGGAGATCTGCGTTTCGGGTCTCTCGGGCATGCGGTTTCGGACGGAAAGGGGAAACTTCTGCATGCGGAGAACGGGAATATCTATCAATGCAGCATCGTGAGCGTCGTGCGCGGAGAGCGCGGGCGCGCGGGTGAGCTGAAGGGGCTGTTCCTCAATGACGCCCGTGTTGCCGTGGCGGACAAAAATTGCGAGACGGGGATCTACGGGAATTTCCGGAAGGAGACAGACTGTTCACGTTTCAGGAGCGTCCCCGTAGCAGAAACGGCGAGGCCGGGGAATGCGCGCATCGTGACGACGACGGACGGCGTGATCCCGGCAGAGTACGACATCTGCATCGTCAAGGTGGATGAAGGCAATAAGCAGAACAAAAATTTTGTGATCAAGATCACGGACGAGGCCTTGCTTGAAACGACGGGCGGGATCGTGCAGGGTATGAGCGGGAGCCCTATCCTGCAGGACGGCAAACTTGTCGGCGCGGTGACGCACGTCTTTCTCAACGACCCCACGCGCGGGTACGGCATTTCTATCATAAATATGCTGGGGAACTGAACAAAAGCTTCGCTTCGGCGGAGCTTTTTCCGTACATTGCTTTTCTTTTCCGTGCGGATATGGTATAATTTCCACGGAGGACGGGGATGAGAGTTTTCCTTATGGTGATAGACAGCTTCGGCATCGGTGCAATGCCGGACGCCGCCGCTTTCGGAGACGAGGGGGCGGACACATACGGCCATGTTTTTGAAAAGACGGGGGTCATGCTGAACAACATGGCGCGCCTCGGACTGAACAATATCGACGGCGTTGCCCGCGCCTTTCCGAACGGGCGGAAGCTGTCGCCCGTTCCGCATCCGCGCGCGGCGTTTTCGCGCCTGGCAGAAAAGACGCCTGCAAAAGATACGACGGCGGGGCACTACGAGATGGCGGGGCTGGTGATGCGCCGTCCGTACCGCGTCTATAAAAAGTTCCCGCAGGAAGTCGTCTCGGCGCTCGAAAAGAGGACGGGTACGCGTTTTTTGGGGAACGAGAGCGCTTCGGGTACGGAGATTATCCGGCGCCTCGGGCCGGAGCACCTCCGCACAGGATCTCCGATCCTATATACTTCTGCAGATTCGGTGATGCAGATCGCGGCAGACACATCGGTCGTGCCCCTCGAACGCCTCTACGAGATCTGCGCGGAGGCTCGCGGACTCATGACGGGGGAACTCGCCGTCGGGCGGATCATTGCGCGCCCCTTCGTGCACGAAGGAGGGCGCTTTGTGAGGACGGAGGACAGGAGAGACTATGCGCTTGAACCGCCGGGGGAAACGATGCTCGACGTGCTGCATGCGGCAGGCGTCGAGACGGTCGGCGTCGGGAAGATCGGCGATCTCTTTTGCGGCAGGGGCATCTCCGAAAGCATCCATACCGGAAACAACGAGGAGGGGCTCGCTGCGTCGCTGCGCCTCGCACGCGATATGGAGAGCGGCCTCGCCTTTATTAACCTCGTCGACACGGATATGCTCTACGGGCATCGGAACGACGCAGAAGGGTATGCGGGGGCGCTGAAACGAATCGACGAAGCGATCCCCGGCATTGAGAGCGCGCTGCGCGAAGAGGATATATTCATTCTGACGGCAGACCACGGCTGCGACCCGACGACGCCGTCGTCCGACCACTCCCGCGAGTATGTTCCGCTGCTGATCCTCGGCAGCGGCATCCGCCCCGTCGGCTTGGGAACGAAGATCGGGTTCGACTGCGTTGCGGAATTTATCCTTGCCGCTTTCGGCCTGCGCGCGAGCGGGTTTTTTGACGGCTTGAAGGAGGGTTAAAGTGGAAGACGTTTTTCTGCGCGCGGAAAAGATCGCCGCGCAAATCGAGGAAAAGATCGGCGGGGGGCTCCCCTCGGTGGGGCTTATCCTCGGAAGCGGCTGGGGCGGCGCGTCGGATCTGCTGTCCGATGCGGTCATGCTGCCGTATGCGAGCCTGTGCGGCATGCCGCGCTGCGGCGTTTCGGGGCACGCTGGAGAGGTCGTGGTCGGCCGTACGGGCAAAGCGGTCGCCGCTGTCTTTTGCGGCAGATTTCATCTGTACGAAGGGAGGTCGTGCGGAGAGGTCGTCCTGCCCGTGGCCGTCCTCCATGCTTTGGGCGTCGATAAAGTGCTGCTGACCAATGCGGCGGGCGGCGTAAACAGAGCATTTTCGGTGGGGGATATGATGATCCTGGCCGATCATATCAATATGACGGGCGTAAATCCTCTGCTCGGCGTCAAGCCGCGCGACAAATATCCCGTATTTGTCGATATGTCCGATGTGTATGACGCATCGCTGTCCGACGCGCTGCGCGGGTCTCTGCTTGCAGAGGGGCTTTCGGTCAGGGCGGGCGTCTACATGCAGCTGACGGGGCCGACCTATGAAACGCGCGCGGAAGTGCGCGCCTTTCGCGTCCTGGGGGCGGACGCCGTGGGGATGAGCACGGCGGTCGAAGCGATGTATGCGCGCTATCTCGGCATGCGCGTGGCGGCGGTCTCCTGCATCACAAACCTTGCGGCAGGGATGGGAGGAAAGGTCTGTCATGAAGAAGTGTTGGAGCAGACGGCCCTGCGGGAGAAAAAATTGAGCAGGGCGATCTGTTCTTTTGCGGAGAAAGCCGTGTCCCTTTGAATAATTTCATTTCTATTACAAAAAATAAAGGCGTAACGAACGGAGGGTATATCCATGAAGAGAGTTATGCCTTTATTTTTATGCATCGTCGCATTGACGGCGCTTTTCGTACCCGTCGCGGCGCACGCGGAGGAGGAGATCGCGTCGGGTTGCAAGGCGGCGTATGTCTGCGACTGGTACAGCGGAAAAGAGGCGTACGCAAAGGACGCCGAAAAGAGGCTTCCCATTGCCAGCATGTGTAAGATCATGACGCTTCTGCTCTGCTTTGACGCCGCGGAAAGAGGGATCTTTTCTTATGACGAAGAGATCTGCGTGAGTGAAAACGCGAGCGGCATGGGCGGCTCCCAGGTCTATCTGGAGGCGAACGGAAAGTATGCGGCTGGGGAGCTGATCAAGAGCATCTGCATCGCCTCTGCAAACGATTCCTGCGTCGCCATGGCAGAACGCATCGCGGGGAGCGAAGAGCTATTTGTAAAGTCGATGAATGAGAGGGCGCGCGCGCTCGGGATGGAAAATACGGCCTTTTCAAATTGTACCGGCCTTCCGAAACCGGGGCAATACTCCTGCGCGAAAGACGTCGCAAAGATGCTGTCCGCGCTTTTACGGCACGAAAAGTATTTTGCATACAGTCGCATCTGGATGGACGAGATCGAGCACCCCGGCGGCAGAAAGACGGAAATGGCAAATACCAACAAACTGATCCGCAGTTATTCCGGCTGCGACGCCGGGAAGACGGGGTATACCTCGGAGGCAGGGTTTTGCCTTGCAGCCTCCGCGAAGAGAGGAGATATGCGCGTCGTATCGGTCGTCATCGGAGGGGCGGACAGCAATGCGCGCTTTTCCGGCGTGCGCAAGCTCTTTGATTATACTTTTGCCAACTTTGAAAGCCGCTGCGTCGTGAGCGGTGAAGTGCTTGACGATGCCTTTTCTCCCGTCAGCGGCGGAAAACAGAGGCAGGTAGCACTCAAGCCGGAGCGCCCCGTGTATCTGTTCTGCAGGCGAGGCAGCGAAGAAAATATTTCCGTCGACGTGCAAGTCAAGGAACTGCGCGCTCCCGTTGCCGTGGGGGATGGGGCGGGCTGCATCTCCGTGTACAGAGACGGGATCGAGGAGCAGCGCGTCGCCCTCCTGGCGAATGCGTCCGTCGAGCGCATGAATTACTTTGACGGCATACGCGAGATCGCTGAAGGGTGGAATTTTTGATCTTGCGATATACTATGTGAGACATAAATGGCATATATTATCGCTGTTTTGCTGACGGCGGCGATCCTTCTCTTTCCCATATTTTTAAATATCCATCTTTTCTTTGATATCGAAAAGAAGAAGTGCTGTTTTTCCGTCTATCTGCTGCGTTTCATCAGGCTGCACGGCGGGTATATTACGGTTTGCAGGCAGGGGATCGCGCTGCACCTCTCACAGAAGAAGGCGGTGCTCGTTCCTTTTCGCGAACTTTTAGATACAGGAAAGAAGTTTGAGATCACGCGAGGATTTATATTGTACGGGTACAGCCACCTTATCGAGATCGGGTCGGAAGAGTTCGCCTCGGCGCTTTGTGCCGCCTCCCTCGCCCGCATCGCGACCTGCATCGCCTCCGCATATGTCGTGCGAAAAAAGCATTGCAGCTCGTTCAAAGGCGACGTCGTATGCCGCTGCGGCAATGCTTGTTTTAAAGTGAGCGTGCGGCTCATCCTCTTGTTTAATTTGGCATTGTTGCTCATTGCCCTCTGCAAACTTTTGCTCAGAAATATTTTGGAGAAAGCTGAAAATGGAAAGATCGGATAAAAAGGTAAACGAATTGGTGGAGAGGTCGCTGCGGGACCTCGATCGGCTGGCGGATGTGAATACCGTGGTCGGCGCGCCCATCCTGACCGCAAGCGGAACGCAGGTCATTCCCGTTTCAAAGGTGACGATGGGTTATCTGACGGGCGGTGGCGACATCGGCGAGGTAAAGGTCATCAAGGAAGACGAAAGCATCCCGTTCGCCGGAGGGAGCGGGGCGGTCATATCGCTCAAACCCGCCGGGTTTCTCATCGACGACGGAAAAAACTGCCGCTATGTGCATGCGGGCGAGGGGCCGCTCGACAACCTGATCGACAGGGCGTCCGACCTTTTGAAAAGTTTTACGCATGACGGCGAATAGGCTGCCGCTGCGCCTGGCTGTCTTCTGCCTGACGGGCGTGCTGTGCGTCGGCTGCGTACCGTTTCCTCGCGTACACGCGCAGGAGATCCCCGCATCCCGTGCGGAGGCCGTCGTGGAAATTTCGAGCGGCCGCATCTTATGGGAGCGGAACGCGGAGGAGCGGCTTCCCATGGCGAGCACGACGAAGATCATGACTGCGCTCCTCGTCATCGAAGGGTGTCGTCTCGACGAGGTCGTCACTGTTCCGGGGGCTGCCGTCGGTGTGGAAGGGTCGAGCATCTATTTGACGGAGGGGGAAAAGATCTCGGTTTCAGACCTTCTCTACGGTTTGATGCTTCGGTCTGGGAACGATTGTGCGGTCGCGCTTGCGTTCCATCACAGCGGCAGCGTGGAGGCGTTTGCGCGCGCCATGAATGCGAAGGCGCGCGCGCTGGGAGCGCTGCACAGCAATTTCTGCAATCCGCACGGCCTCCCGCAGGAAGGGCATTATACGACGGCGCGCGATCTGGCTGTCATCGCCGCATACGCCTTAAAAAACGACATTTTTTCTGAAATTGTTGCTTGTTCAGAACACTGTATCCCCGATGGCGGATGCGGCTACGTCCGCCGTCTCACGAATAAAAATAAGATGCTGCGCGGATTTGACGGGGCGGACGGCGTAAAGACGGGGTATACGAAAGAGGCGGGGCGCTGCCTCGTCTCTTCAGCCACGCGCAGCGGGATGCGCCTCGCCTGTGTCGTGCTGAACAGTCCGGCGATGTATGAGCGCAGCGGCTCCCTGTTGGAAGACTGCTTCGGCCGCTATTCTCTGTGTACCCTGTTCGATGCGGGGAGCTATTCGGAAGAGATCGGCACAGATTCAAGTGCGGGCAAGCGCTGTGTGGTCGGCTGTCGGAGCGGATTCGCTTATCCGCTGACCGAAAAGGAGCGGGGGGCGATCAGTATAAAGAAAAACCTGCAGGAAGAGGTTCGGCTGCCCGTACGCGCGGGCGATATTGTCGGCGAGATGGAAATATACCTCGGAAAACAGTTGATTTTTTCGCAAAAAATCGTTAGTATATTTGATGTGGATAAAAGTTATTCGGACTTTTTACGCGACATCATACGAGGTAAACGAGAGATATGCGGATCAACAAATTTCTTGCCGAATGCGGCGTCGCCAGCCGCCGCGCCTGCGACCGGCTGATCGCCGAAGGCAAAGTCACCATCAACGGGAGGGCGGCTTCCCTCGGAGACGATGCGGGGGAAGGCGACGATGTCTGCGTGGACGGCGTCCCGGTACAGCGCAAAAAGTCGAACCGGTACTTTTTGCTGAATAAGCCGAAGGGCTATGTCTGCACCGTTCGCGACGATAAGGGCAGAAAGACGGTCATGGATCTCCTGCCCGCGGGTGCGGGGCGGGTGTTCCCTGTGGGGAGGTTGGATTATGACACGGAGGGGCTGCTCATCCTGACGGACGACGGCGAACTCGCGTTCAGGCTGACCCATCCGAAGAACGAGATCCCGAAGACCTATCTTGCCAAGATCGAAGGTACGATCGCAGAGCGCGAGCTCAACATGCTGCGTGCCGGCGTTGAGATCGACGGAAAGCTGACGGGGAAAAGCAAAGTCAAGGTCCTGGAGGCATCCAAAACATATACGAAATTGCAGGTCATCATTTCGGAAGGGCGGAACAGACAGGTCAGGAGGATGTTTGATGCTGTCGGCAAGCACGTCGCATTCCTGAAACGCACCGCCGTCGGTGACATGCGCTTGGGGCAGCTTCCGCGCGGCAAGGTCAGGGAGCTCTCCTCCGATGAAGTCTTTTATCTGAAAAATCTCTGATCGCAAACTTTCGGCGCAGCTGTAAGGCTGCGCCTTTTTCCGCAATTGACAAATGCAGCAAAAAAAGCTAAAATGGATGCAAAGGAGAGTTGCCGCGTATGGAAAAATATTCAACGATCATCGTGGGGGGCGGGCCTGCCGGCATGATGTGCGCGCTGTGCCTGGCACAGAAGAACATCCGTGACGTCCTGCTTTTGGAGAAGAACGACCGTCTCGGAAAAAAATTGTCGGCGACGGGGAACGGGCAGGGGAACGTCACGAATGCGGACGTTTCCGCGTCGCACTATTTCTCCTCTTCCGGCAGCGCAGACGCGGTCTTAGCCGCCTTCGGAAAAGAAGACCTCCTTCGCTTTTTGAAAGATCTCGGGGGATTGTTCTCGGAAGACGGCGAAGGCCGCTTTTATCCCGCGTCCAGGCAGGCATCTTCCGTCACCGACCTTTTCAGGTTTGCGCTGGCGGAGAGCGGGATATCCGTCAGGACGGGAGAAAAAGTCACATCCGCAAAAAAAGAGGGGGAACTGTTTGAAGTCAGCACGGAAGGGAACAGCTATTGTTCGCGCTCTCTCGTCTTGGCGTGCGGAGGAAAGGCATCGCCGCATTTCGGGTCGGACGGGAGCGGCTACGCGCTTGCGGAGGGCTTCGGGCACTCTGTAACGCCGCTCGCCCCTTCTCTCGTTCGTCTCAGGGCGGAAAAAGAGCACATCCGCGGGCTGAAAGGGGTGCGGTGCGATTGCCGCGTCTGTATTTCAAATAAGAGAGGTGCATCCTCGGCGCGGCCGCTCCTGCGCGGAGACGTCCTCTTTACGGATACGGGCATAAGCGGAGACGCGGTCTTCCGCCTCTCCGCGTTCGTGCGGGAAGGTGA
The DNA here is from genome assembly GCA_949297575.1 of uncultured Bacillota bacterium. Classification (GTDB taxonomy): domain Bacteria; phylum Bacillota; class Clostridia; order Christensenellales; family Borkfalkiaceae; genus Borkfalkia. Next base: position 26,156 of record CASFTB010000007.1, read on the forward strand.
TACGGTCGGTATAGACTTTCTGCCCGATTTCGACGGGCGGGAGATTGCTGCGCTGCTGCGGGAAAAGGCAGAGCGGTATCCGGCCATGCGCGCGGAAGATCTGCTTCGCTGCGTCGTCCACGGCGCGGTAGGGCGCGTCATGCTGCGGAGGTGCGGCGTCGGCCCCGACGAGCGCGCCGCTTCGCTGGCAAAAAAAATTTCCGCGCTTACCTCCGCTATAAAAGGATATGCGGTAAAGATCGTCGGAACGGAAGGCTTTGCGAACGCGCAGGTGACGAAGGGGGGCGTCCCCCTCGTCGAGCTGGACGAGAGCCTGATGAGCAGAAAGGCAGACGGGCTTTACATCGTAGGAGAACTTGCGGATATCGACGGCGAATGCGGCGGTTACAACCTGCAATGGGCTTTTTCCAGCGGGGCGGTCGCCGCCGCCGCGATAAGGGGGAGGGCGATGTAAATGGATCTCGAGATAAAACTCCGCCCCGAAGACGGGGAGCAAGACCTTGAGAGGATCGTCTTTAAAAGATCGGGATGCAGATTTTATAAGATCCTAAAAAAATCGTTGGATGCGCGCGATAAACATAATATTTGTTGGCTGTATATCGTCCGCGCACAGCGTAGCCCGATCGAAGAAGCGCCGCGCACGTGGAAGAGGGTAAAGCGCATGCCTCGCAGGACGGTCGTCGTGGGCAGCGGGCCTGCGGGGCTGTTCTGTGCGATCCGCCTGATACGGGCGGGGATCGTGCCGCTCGTTGTCGAGCGCGGAGGCAGCGTGGAGGAGCGCACGCTGCAAAACGAAAGATTTTTTGCGGGCGGCGAACTCGACGAGGACTGCAATATCCAGTTCGGAGAAGGCGGCGCCGGGACCTTTTCGGACGGGAAGCTGAATACGCAGACAAAGGATCCGCGCAACCGCGAAGTGTTGGAAACATTTGTCGAGTTCGGTGCGCCGCCCGAAATATTGTATTTGAATAAGCCGCATATCGGCAGCGACAAGCTCGTTGAGGTCGTGGCGAACATGCGCAGATTTATCCTACATGCGGGAGGGGAGGTGTGCTTCCACACGAGGTTTGAAGGCGCGCTTCTTCGGGAGGGCGCGCTCTGTGCAGTCCGCCTCTTCGATATTGCGACGGGCACTTCATACACGGAGGAGGCGAGCGAAGTCGTCTTGGCGATCGGTCACAGCAGCAGGGATACCTTTCTTCGCCTGCATGAGAGCGGATACGCGATGCAGTCGAGAGATTTTGCCGTCGGAGTCAGAATAGAGCATTTGCAGAGTAAGATCAATTTTGCACAGTACTCTGTCAAACATACATTGCTGCCTCCTGCCGATTATAAGCTGGTCAGCCACGCGGGCGAAAGGACGGTGTTTACCTTCTGTATGTGTCCGGGAGGCTGCGTCGTGCCCGCCGCAAGTGAGCGCGGAGGCGTCGTCACGAACGGGATGAGCAATTATGCGCGGGACGGCGTCAATGCTAACGCCGCGCTGCTCGCGCAAATAAAGCTGTTCGATTTTGACCGCGGGGGCATACTGGACGGCGTGGAGTTTCAAAGGCAGCTGGAGCGCGCCGCTTTTGAGATGGGGGGCAGGTCATATTCTGCGCCCGTGCAGCGCGTCGAAGATTTTCTCTGCGGCAGAGAGACGCGCGCGCTCGGTGAAGTAAAGCCGACCTATGCCGCGGGACACGCGCTGTGCGATCTGCGTCGGTTATTTCCCGCCTGCGTATCTGAATCTCTGCGGGCGGGCATACTTGATATGGACAGGAGGCTGCACGGCTTTGCGGACGGCGATGCCGTGCTGACAGCGGCGGAGACGCGCTTCTCCTCTCCGGTCCGCATTCTCCGCGGAGAGGGGCTCGAAAGCGTGAGCGCGCGGGGCGTATATCCCTGCGGGGAAGGGTGCGGCTACTCCGGCGGCATCACGAGTTCGGCGGCGGACGGCATCCGCGTTGCGGAAACGATCTGCGCCCGCTATGAAGATTGAATGCCCGCACATTTCTTTACGAGATTTTTTGAGAAGTGTCATGGCTCTTTCATGAAACAATCATATTGCGGCGGTATACTATGTGCGTCGAAGGGAGAGTTCGCGCCGCAGACTGTCGCGGACGGATCTTCCCCGTTGAGAAGACCACACAACTTTTTTCATATTCTCTCACTATAATATATCGGCTCGTTTTCGCGGGCCGATATATTATTTTTATGTCAAACATAGAGAAAGGGCACTGCCTTTCGGCAGCGCCCCGTTTGATCAGATCTGTTCGATGTTGATGACGTTGGAATTTCCGGATTTGCCGTTCGGGTTGCCGCCCGTGATGACGATGCGGTCTCCCTTTTTGACGAGCCCAAGATCGATCGCCGCGCGTTTGGCGTGATAGAACAGGACGTCCATAGAGGTGAACTCTTCGCTCAGCACGGGGATTACGCCCCAGGAGAGCGCCAGCTTCCGGTAGGACATGGGCTCAATGGTCATGCCGACGATGTCGATGTTGGGGCGGAAGCGGGACACGAGCCGCGCCGTGCCGCCCGAACGGGAGCAGACGACGATGGCCTTCGCGCCGATGTCTTCGGCAAGCACGCAGGCAGAGTGGGAGAGCGCGTCCGCGGGGCTCTGGATCTCCGGCCGCTTGTCGCCGTACTTTGTTTCGAGATGTTTTTCCGTCTCCAGGCAGATCTTTGCCATCGCCTCGACGGCCTGCACAGGGAATTTACCGCCCGCCGTCTCTCCGGAGAGCATGACGGCGCTGGTGCCGTCGTACACGGCGTTTGCCACGTCGGAGATCTCCGCACGGGTGGGGCGGGGCTGGTTGATCATGGATTCGAGCATTTCCGTCGCGGTGATGCAGCGCTTGCTCGCCGTGCGGCATTTATCGATCAGCATCTTTTGGATCTGCGGCAGTTCTTCGTAAGGAACTTCCACGCCGAGGTCGCCGCGTGCGACCATGATGCCGTTGGCGACTTCGAGGATCTCGTCGATGTTGTTGACGCCGCTCTGGCTCTCGATCTTTGCGATGAGGTCGATGTCAGGGTTTCCGTTCTCTTCCAGCAGCCTGCGGATATCGATGATGTCCTGCGCTTTCGAGGTGAAGGAGCAGGCGATGAAGTCGATGCCCTGTTCTACGCCGAAGAGGATGTCGCTCTTGTCCTGCTCGCTCAGGTATTTGAGGCTGAGCGTCTTCCCGGGGAAAAACATGCTCTTCTTGTCGGAGAGGACGCCGCCGACTTCCACGCGCGTCATGACGTCCGTCTTGCTGACGTCGGTCACTTTGAAAATGAGCAGCCCGTTGTTGAGCAGGATGGTGTCGCCCGGTTCGAGGTCGTTCACGATGCCTTTATAAGAAACGGACACGCGCGTCTGGTCGCCCTCGATCTCCTCCGTCGTGAAGGAGAAGACGTCGCCTTCCTTCAGGGTGATCTTATGCTCCTTGAAAGTTTTGATACGCAGTTCCGGCCCCTTCGTATCCAGCATGATGGGGAGGGGGATATTGAGTTTTTCGCGGACCTTTTTGATCAGTTCGATATTCTTTGCGTGTTCCGAATAATCGCCGTGAGAAAAGTTGAGCCGCGCGACGTTCATGCCGGCAAGGGCCATCTGCGTCAGCGTTTCTTCATTGCGGCAAGCGGGGCCGATTGTGCAAACGATCTTGGTTCTTTTCATATTTCAGTTCTCCGAAGAAAAAATTTATCACAAATTTCACCAAATATATTTTATACTTTTTTGCGGCAAAAGACAACTGTTTTGAAAAAAAATACTTTTGAATTCGGCTTTTTGTACGGTTGACAAAATCTTTCCCCCTGTTGTATAATGAAACTATTCCGAGCCGGACATACGGTCGCGTGCCTCTTGGGGCATGAGGAAAGTCCGAGCACCGCAGAGCAGGACGCCGGATAACGTCCGGTGGAGGCGACTCCAAGGATAGTGCAACAGAAACAGACCGCAGACGCGATTCTGCAAGGATGGAAAGGGGAGGTAAGAGCTCACCGGCGCGGCGGAAACGCCGCGCGCTGTGTAAACCCCGTCCGGTGCAAGATTGGGCTGTCGCCGCATGGGTCGCTCGCCCGGCGGCAGCCGTCAATATCGCTTGAACGCATCGGTGACGATGCGGCCAGATAGATGACCGTACACGACAGAACTCGGCTTACAGGCCGGACTCGGAATCATTTGCATGGTTTGCCCCGCGCTTCGGCGCGGGGCTTTTCATGTCACACAAATCGGGGGCGGCGCTCTTCGTGCTTGCCCGAGAGCAGGTCGCGTATATCCGCAGCCCTTTCATCCAGTGCGAGCAGGGCGTCTGCGCCGTGTCCGCGCCCGGCGCGGTCGGAGGCGCGCACGAGCAGGGGCGAGACCGAGCGTGAAAAGGCGGCGAGCAGTTCGTCCGCCCTGTCTCTTTTCAGCGCAAGCAGGCGGAGGTAGGGGGCATCCTCCTTCGCCAAAGCCGCGTCTTTCTTTGTGATGCCGAGCACCGCTGCGGACAGGATGCGCCGGATGCGGGAAGAAGTGTACCGCTTGTTGGTCGCCTTTTCGATGAGGTCGTCATATCCCGTGCAGGTTCGCGCGAGGGAGAACAGGCGGTTGTTCAACCCTTCGACGCAGTCAGGCAGGTCGTTTAGCTTTTCGCTTCCGGCAGCCAAAAGGGCGTACAGGGCGATCTTTTTATAAGAAGATAGGTCTGGTGCCGTTCGCAAAGCTTCAAATACATGGGAGGGTACGTTGGAAGATGCGGAGCACAGGTCTTTGCGCAGGGCGGCGCGGATCGCGGTCGAGGAGGAAAAGTTGCCCGCCATCTCCGCGCTCTTGTATCCGCTTCCCACCCTCTTTATAGGGTAGACCGCCGCATCCGCCTTTCTCTCGCGCAGCGCCCTGCAATACTCCGCCCCGAGGATGTTGTTCGGTGAAGAGAGGAGTGCGGCGGTTTGTCCCTGCCCCGTCTTTCTGAGCGCGTCCGCGCGCGCCCTCGCGAGAGAGGCGCCCGTTTTCAGGGTTTCTTTCAGTGCTTGCCTGAACTCTTCCGTCTCTTCGGAGAGCGCTTTCGCCGCGGCGCGGAAATCTTCTTCGGCACCGCCCTCGCATCCGAAGGCGAGGGAGCTGAACCCGGGGAGAGCGCAGAGGATGGCGACCGCCCCCGAGGCGAACAGCTCGGCGGGGGAGAGTGCGAAGGCGGAGGGCAGTTCGAACACGGCGTCCGCTCCTGAACGCACGGCGTGTTCCGCCCGCGTAAACCGGTCGAGGATCGCGGGTTCGCCCCGCTGTACGAAGCTGCCGCTCATCACGCAGACGACCGCATCGCATCCGCTCGTTTCTTTTGCCCGCGAGATGAGATAGGCGTGCCCGTTGTGAAAGGGATTATACTCGCAAACGATGCCGCAAATTTTCATTTTTTTTCTCAAAACCTTTTACTTTTTCGGATAAATAATATATAATGTTATGTAGAGTGCCGCGCGGCAGGCGCAGAGCGGGGCCCTGTTCGGAGGGCGCGCCCGCGCTTTCTATTATACACCATTCGCGGCAAAAAATAAAGCGATAGAGGTACGGTATAGGATCATGGCTACATTCATTGACGGCATTAAAAAAAGGGCGTCGGAACTGAATAAACGCATCGTGCTCTGTGAAGGGGAAGATGCGCGCGCAGTGAAAGCTGCGGCGGAAGCGGTGCATGAGGGGATCGCGCGCATCGTCCTCCTCGGTGACGAGGCGCAGATCAGAAAGGAGAACCCCGACGTCGACCTTACGGGGGTAGAGATCGTCTCTCCCGCAAAGAGCGAAAAGCGGGCGGAATATGCAAAGATGCTCTTCGAGCTCCGCAAGGCAAAGGGGATGACGGAAGAAGAGGCGGACAGGCTCTCTTACGACAATACGTATTTCGGCGTCCTCATGCTCAAGGCGGGGGATGTAGACGGGCTCGTTTCCGGTGCCTGCCATTCGACCGCAAACACGCTTCGTCCCGGCCTTCAGATCGTGAAAGCTGCACCCGGCGTGCCTCTCGTTTCCAGCTGTTTTCTCATGATCGCTCCCGAACAGGGCAACCAATATTGCCCGGACGGCGTCTTCGTCTATGCAGACTGCGGTTTGAACGAAAACCCGAACAGCGAACAGCTCGCCGAGATCGCCCTCATGTCGGCGAAGACGGCCGAACACATTGCCGGCATCGAGCCGCGCGTGGCGATGCTCTCCTTCTCCACAAAGGGCAGCGCAAAGCACGATGACGTGGCGAAAGTGAATGCCGCCGTCGCGCTTGCAAAGGCGAAAGCTCCCGACCTCGCGCTCGACGGCGAATTGCAGCTGGATGCCGCGCTCGTGCCCTCCGTTGCGCGCTCCAAGGCGCCCGGCTCCAAAGTCGCGGGGCACGCCAACGTCCTCGTATTCCCCGACCTCGATGCGGGCAATATCGGGTACAAGCTCACAGAACGCCTCGGCGGGTTCCAGGCCGTCGGGCCTCTGTGCCAGGGGTTTGCAAAGCCGATCAACGACCTTTCCCGCGGCTGCAAACCTGAGGACATCGTCGCAGTCATCGCGATCACGGCGCTGCAGGCGGCCGATCACTGATCTTACGGAGGCGAAAAAGTACCATGAAAATTCTGGTCGTAAACGCGGGGAGTTCCTCCCTCAAATATCAGCTGTTCGATATGGACACGGAGTCCGTCATCGTCAAGGGCGGCGCGGAGCGCATCGGCATCCCCGGTTCGCTGCTCAAACATAAGACGGCGGACGGAGAAAAACTCATCGAACAGGACATGCCCAACCATAAAGTCGCGATGCAGCTGGTGCTGAAGGCGCTCGTCGATCCCGAATACGGCGTGATCGGGTCCATGTCCGAGATCGATGCGGTGGGGCATCGCGTCCTTCACAGCGGCGGAGATTTCGACCGTTCCGTTCTGCTGAACGACGAAGTGCTGCGCATCTGCAAAAAGAATGCAGAGCTCGGGCCCCTGCACATGCCGGCGAATATCCTCGGCATGGAGGCATGCCGCGAGGTGATGCCGGATACCCCCATGGCGCTCGTCTTCGACACCGCATTCCATGCCACGATGCCGCCGCACGCATTTTTGTATGCGATCGACTATGACGACTACAAAAACTTCAAGATCCGTAAGTACGGCTTCCACGGGACCAGCCACAAATATGTCTCGCAGGAGGCGATCAAGTATCTCGGCATGCCTGCGGAACAGACGAAGATCGTCACCTGCCATCTCGGGGGCGGCTCCTCCGTCAGCGCGGTCCTCGGCGGGAAATGTATCGACACGAGCATGGGCTTTACGCCGCTGGCGGGCGTCCCCATGGGAACGCGCTCGGGAGACATCGACCCCGCAGTGCTCGAATATCTCGCGGAAAAGAAGGGGTATTCCGTCGCGGAGTGCGTCACGTATCTCAACAAGAAGTGCGGCGTTGCCGGCATCAGCGGTGTTTCCAGCGATTTCCGCGACCTGACGAAAGCGGCGGCCGAGGGGCACGAACGCGCGCAGCTCGCGCTCGATGTCTTTGCGTACGGCGTAAAGAAATATATCGGCGCCTATACCGCGGCGATGAACGGCCTGAACTGCCTCGTCTTTACGGCGGGGATCGGCGAAAATACCTGGCAGGTCCGCAAGATGATCTGCGATGGGCTCGACTACCTCGGCATCCGCCTGGACGACGCGCGGAACAAACAAAAGAACGACGGCAGGCTGCACGACATAACGGCGGAAGGCTCGGATGTAAGAGTTCTCGTCATCCCGACCAACGAAGAGCTGGTCATCGCCCGGGAAACGAAAGAGCTCGTCGAGGCATGACCCTGTCACGCGGCGGCGCGAAAAATTTGTGCTTCTGCGTGAAGAAATGTGTTGACAAAGAACGGCAAATAGAGTATAATCATTTAGTCAAATACCGAATTCGAGCGGAATACATAGAAAAGAGGTGTAAATAAGATGGCGGTACCCAAGTCAAAACAGTCCAAGCAGAGGACGAATACGAGATTCGCAAACTTTAAGGCAACGGCGCCCACCCTCGTGGAATGCCCGCATTGCCATGAGCTCAAGCAGCCCCATAAGGTCTGCAAGAAGTGCGGCTATTACGACGGCAAAGAAGTCGTGAATACCGAAGAAAAGAAGTGATCTGAAGGACGGCAAGCATTGCCGTCCTTTTTTCTTCGGCCGAAAATTCATCGCCGCTTCACCTGTCTTTCTTTTTTACTCTTTACATTCCCCGCGGCGTGTGATAAAATAATGGAGAACTCTTATTTCGGAGAACGGCATGAAACTTTGTCTCCTGTTTTTCAGCCCGACGCACACGACGAAAAAGATCGTCGGCACCGTGGGCAAGATCTTTTTCGAAAAGCTCCTCTGCGAAACGCGCATCATCGACCTCACGCCGCTTGCGGCGCGCCTCCGCACCTATTCCTTCGCGGAGGACGACATAGTCATCTTCGGGGCTCCCGTCTGGGGCGGCAGGGTGCCGGCCCTCGTCGCAGAAGCCGTGCGCGGCATGCACGGCTGCGGTGCTCGCGCGGTCGCCCTCTCCGTTTACGGCAACCGGGAGTACGATGACGCCCTGCTGGAGACGCGCGATCTCCTTGAAGGGGCAGGCTTCTCCGTCTGTGCGGCGGGGGCGTTCATCGGCGAGCATTCCTATACCGATCGCGTGGGGACGCGGCGGCCGGATGCGGAAGATCTGATCGCGGCCTCTACCTTCGGTCTCGCCGCCTTTGAAAAGGTGAAGGCGGGCATTCCCGTCCGCAAAAGGATACGGGGCAATGTGCCGTACAAGCCGCTCGGCCCCTTCATGCTTTCGCCCAAAACGGCCCCCGCGGCGGATGCGAAGAAGTGTATCCGCTGCGGGGCGTGCATCTCCGTCTGTCCTGTCTGCAACATTGCGTCCGACCTCTCCGATCTGGGACGGTGCGTCGCCTGCGCGGCGTGCGTGAAGTTCTGTCCGCAGGGCGCACGTGCCTTTACGGACGGCGGAGTTCTTGCCGCGCGCGAAAAGCTTGAAAAGAACTGTGTGGCCCGCAAACAGCCCGAATTTTTTATCTGAAAACAGAGGAGGGGATCGTTGTGGAAAAGACAGACGCGGAGGAGGCGTTCCGCCGCTTTTTGGACGAACGGCCGGCCCTCGAAACGCTTGAAAAATTTCAGGAACTGATGATGCGTTACGGCGCGGCGATCCGTGAAGTGCGGACCAAGTTCGAAGTGCTCAACGACGAGTTTTCCTTTCGCACCAGCAGGAACCCCATCGAAAGCATCTCTTCGCGCATCAAAAAGCCGGCCAGCATCGTCGAAAAGCTGCGCAGGCAGGGCTTTCCGCTCACGATCGATTCGATCGAACAAAACCTGAACGACGTTGCGGGGATCCGCGTCATCTGTTCATTCATCGACGACATCTATATGGTCGCCGATCTCCTCGCCAAACAGGACGATATCACGGTGATCCGCACGAAAGACTATATTTTCCGCCCCAAACAGAACGGATACCGCAGCTATCACATGATCGTCGAAGTGCCTGTCTTTTTTTCGGACGAAAAGCGTCCCATGCGGGTAGAGATACAGCTGCGCACCGTCGCAATGGATTTTTGGGCAAGCCTCGAACATCAGATGAAATATAAAAAGGGGAGCGCCGACCGCCCCGATATCGCGGCAGAACTCCGCAGCTGTGCGGAGACCATCGCCGCTACGGATGCGCGCATGCTCGGCATCCGCAAGCGCATCGAACAGCTGCAAAAGGACGAAGACTGATTTTTTCCTCCTTTTCCTCCCGAATACTTGCATTCCTCCTTTCATTGTTATATAATATAGAAGATAAAAATGACGGCGGTATTTCATTAGTTTCGGCCGCGCGTCAGGCAGAGGAGATCATGGAAGGGTTAGATTTGTCGGGCATCTCTCAGGAGGAGTTTTCCCGCACACAGCGCGTTCTCGACGTGGAGAAGTGGCTCGCCAGCGAACGGGCGGGCCGCGACCTGTGCGGCACGATGTCTTGGTGTGCCTTTTGCGTCAAAGCGGAAGTGCATCCCTGCGCAAAGGCGCAGTTCCGCGAAAAACTGAGCGCCGAACTCGAGCGCATCGTCGAAGAAGAGGCGGAGGAGAGAGTCGCCGCGGAGGACGAGGCGGCGGGCGAAGGGGATACGGACGAAGTGCTTGCGGAAGCGGCCATGGAAGAAGCCGCGGAGGAAGACATCGCTGCGCCTTCTTCCGAGGAAAAGCTCGATAAAGAAGAGCTTTTCTCCGAGATCGCGGCCTCGGCGGGCGGCAAAAGAGAGGACGAGCCGGATGCAGCAGAAGAGGCCGCCGTTCCCGAAGGCTACGAGCGGGTCGTCCGCTATCGCCGCTCCTTCCGCTCCCGCATCATCCAGAATGCGCCGCTGCAGGACGCGTACACCGAACTGAAAAACGCGCTGCTCGCTTACAGCGGGGTCAAAGCCCGCGTCTGTCAGAACGGAGAGAATTTCCGTATCGGGAAAAAGAAAGTGGCCAAGCTCGCGGTGAGCGGCAAAACGCTCTCACTCTTTTTGGCGCTCGATCCGTCCGAATTCGAAGATACTTCTTACCGCTTCGAAGATATGTCCGAAAAGAAGTCGCACCGCGAAACGCCGATGCGCGTCAAGATCACTTCCCGCCGTGCGCTCAAACAGGCAAGGGAGCTGTTCGCCTGCCTGGCCGGGAAGGAGGGCATCGCCGAAGTCGGGTGCATCTATACCGATTTCCACTTCGCCTACCGTTCGGACGAATACCTCATCGAAAAGGGGCTCATCAGGCCGTATACGGCACTTGTCCGCAAAAAGAAATAATTTCTGCCGGACAGAGCAGAGGGCGTCCGCGGCTGCGGGCGCCCTTTTTGCTGCCCGGGAGCTGCCGTTTTTACGCCGCGGCGCGTTTTGTAAAGCCTGTCTGCCGGATTTTTTCGTAAATGAGCACAACTGTTGCATATGCAACAGTATTTTCTCCTCCCGAATGATAGAATAATAGGCGTAAAGAGGAAGCGTTCCGCTCCCGAAAAAAAAGAGAGGTTATTAAAATGAAGAGATGTAAAATTTGCGGCGAGATCGTCGCCGATGACGTTACCGTTTGCCCCGTCTGCAAGGCGACCGTATTTGTCGCCATCGAGGAAAACGCGGAGATCAAATTTGCCTGTGAGCACGAAGTAGGTGTGGCGAAGGGCCTCGACGAGGAAGTCGTCGCAGGGCTGCGCGCCAACTTTGAAGGCGAATGCACCGAGGTCGGCATGTATCTCGCGATGGCGCGCGTCGCCGAGCGCGAGGGATATCCCGAGGTGGCGGAAGCTTACAAGCGCTACGCGTATGAAGAGGCTGAACATGCTTCCAAGTTTGCAGAGCTGCTCGGGGAGTGCATCACCGATTCCACGAAGAAGAACCTCGAGCTGCGCGTCGCCGCCGAGACGGGCGCCTGCGAGGGCAAGCTCGCGATCGCGAAGAGGGCGAAAGAGCTCGGCTATGACGCCATTCATGACACCGTTCACGAAATGGCAAAGGACGAGGCGCGCCACGGCGCGGGCTTCAACGGGCTGCTGAAGCGCTATTTCAAAAACTGATAAAAGAAACAGAAAAAGAGGGGGTGCCGCGTATTGCGGCGCCCCCTCTCTGCACATCCTGTCATAGAGGTCCGTTCATTCTTCCTCTTTGTCGTCATCGGACGCATCGTAAAGGATGGAAGGCTTTCTTCCCGTAATGTCTTTTACAAAGTCGTTGTACCATTCCGGTTTTACGACGATCACCGTAAAACGCTCGTCCTTGAAGTAGAGCACGAGCTTGTTCGTGTGCGTAAAGAGATGGATGCGTACGATATCCTCGATCTGATAGACGGATTTTATGAATCCGAACCAGAGCACGATCTGCGTGTCCGACACTTTATATACGGAACGGATGAGCACAGACGGAAAGATCGCCAGGGCGAGCGCGGCGACGAGCAGCGTCACGGCATATTGCAGCCCGAGCTGAACGGTGACGTCTCCGCCGTTGCTCCATATCCTGTAGGCAGTGTAGGCCGCGGCACCCAGACCGAGGAGAATGCCCGCGATGCAGCCGATGACGGCGAGTTTTGAAAGCCTGAATCTGTAAGTGGTCATGTTTTTTTCCTCGCAGTTATTTTAACATACTGCGGAGCAAAAAGCAAGGAAAGAGGCGTTTTTTTGCGATCACAGTATTTTTTTCGGCGGCAGAAAGACGGCTTCGCCGGAGCGGCGGGGCGATCTATAAGAATTTTTTATCGCGCACGGCGCGTGCATTCGCTTGTAAATTCACGGCAAAAGTGGTAGAATAGCTTTGACTCAAGGCGAGAGGTTATATTGTGTTGCATGTATCGGGGCTGCTTGCGATCGATTTTTCGCACCTGGCAGACAAAATTTTTCCGAATATAGAGGACCATGTCATCGAATGGGGCTTCTTCGTCGTCAATGACAGCGTCTTTTCCGGTTTTATCGTCGTCGTCGCGCTGCTGCTCGCCGCGCTTGCCTTTCGGCTGACGGTCATCCGGCACTGGAAGACGACGCCCACCGGACCGCAGATGTTCCTCGAATGGTTGGTCAGCTTCTTTGATAAGAGCGCGGACGAGATGACGGAGAAGTACAGCGGGCTGATGGGGCCGTATACCCTCGGGGCCGCGGCGTACATCTGCTGCGGCGTCCTCATCGAGTTGTTCGGCCTGCGCCCCGCGATCGCAGATCTGGGCGCATGTATCGCGCTCGCCCTGGCGACCTTCCTTTTTATCCATACCCTCGGGTTTGCGAAAAACAAGGCGCGCAGGCTGCTGCACTACGTCAACCCCATCAATATCGTCACAGACCTCGCCGTGCCCGTTTCCATGACCTTCCGTCTCTTCGGCAGCATCCTGAGCGGCATGGTGATTATGGACATGGTCTATATCCTGGTAGAGGGGATATGGTATATCGGCCTTCCGCTGATCCTGCCGGCGATCTTAACGCCTCTGTTCACCCTCTTCCACGCATTTATTCAGTCATATGTGTTCGCTTCCCTGACGCTCACGTTCGTGCAGGAAGCGATAGAAACTCCGCCGCGACGGCAGAAGCGGAAAAAGAAAGCCCCGCAGGGCGCCGCGTCGCTGCCGGCCAATACCTGATCTTCGGGTCGGGCGGTACGTTCAAAACATAACACCACGGAGGTAGGAACAATGGAATTACTCATCACGATGATCGCAAATTTTCTCGCGACGGACGGCGCCCTTCTCGGCGCAGGTATCGCCGCGATCACCGGTCTCGGCGCCGGTATCGGTATGGGCATCGCTACGGGGAAGGCGGTCGAGGCGACCGCCCGCCAGCCCGAAGCCGTGGGTAAGATCCGCACGATGCTGCTGCTCGGGCTTGCTTTTGCGGAGACGACCGCCATTTACGGCCTGCTCGTCAGCATCCTGCTGATCTTCGTCTCTTAAAGCGCCCCTCGGGAGGAGAGCCCGCGGCGGGATCTGTCCGTCCGCGTGCAGATATATTTTACATAAAGGTGTATAATGGGTATTGAAACGATAGCGAGCCAGCTGCTCGCCAACCCTTTCGAAGCACTCGGCCTCGAATGGCAAAGCGTGGTGCTCCATCTTGTCAATCTGGTCATTCTCACGGTTGGCCTTTATTTTCTGCTCTTCAAGCCCGTCAAACGGATGATCAAGGAACGGCAGGACAAGATACGGAAAATGGAAAAGGAAAACGCCGACCTCAACGAGGAGGTGAAGGAAATGAAGGCGAGCACGGAGCTCATTCTTTCCGATGCCAAAAAGGAGGCCGCGTCTATCCACGAGAATGCCGTCAAGGTGGCGAACCAGAAGGCGGACGACATCGTTTCTTCCGCGCGCCGCCAGGCCAAGAGCCTGATCGAACGCACGGAAAAGGAAATGGAGGAGGAGCAGCGCAAGCTGCAGTCCGACATCGAGCAGCAGATCGCAGACGTGTCGATGGCGGTAGCCGAAAAGGTGCTCAACCGAAAGATCACCCCCGAAGACGACAAAAAGCTGATCGAAGATTGTCTCGCACAGTGGAGCAAAGACTGATATGGAAACGCACGAAGGCACGGCGAGGGTGATCCTCGCGAGGAGGCCGGACCCCGACCTCAACAAAAAGATCGTCGCGTTTACGCAGAGCCGCGGCTGTACGGCGGTGAAGTATACCATCGACCCGAAGATCGTCGGCGGCATTATAATTTATATAGGCGACGTTATTTACGACGGCTCCCTGCGGAGCCGCCTGGATACTATCAAGAGATCGATATGACGTTGCCTGCGCAGGAGTACAATGATTGACGTTAAAGCGATAGGAAAAGGGATCCGCGAAAAAGTAGAAGCAGTCAGCGGACACACCGATGAGCGTTCTTGCGGCAAGATCATCTATTCGGGCGACGGCATCATCCACATTGCCGGCCTCAGAAATGTAAAATACAACGAACTCCTCGAGATCAGGGGCGGATATAAGGCGCTGGCGCTCAATCTGGAGCGCGACAGCGTCGGAGCCGTCCTTTTTTCCGGCGAAGACAAGGTGCGCTTCGGCGACCTCGCCTATTCGACGGGGAAGACGGTGCAGATGCGCGTCGGAGAAGAACTTTTGGGCAGGATCGTCGACCCTCTCGGCGAACCGCTCGACGGGTTGGCCGAACTGACGTCGCAGGAGTACCGTCCCGTGGAGTACCCCGCCCCGGGCATCATGGACCGCGCGAAGGTGGATCAGCCTCTGCAGACGGGTATCTTGGCCATCGACAGCATGATCCCCATCGGCAGGGGGCAGCGCGAGCTCATCATAGGGGACAGGCAGACGGGAAAGACGGCGATCGCCATAGACACGATCCTGAATCAGAAAAAAGAAGACGTCATCTGCATCTATGTCTCCATAGGGCAAAAATCTTCTTCGCTTGCGAAGATCGTGTCGACGCTCCGCACCGAAGGCGCGATGGAATATACATGCGTCGTCTCTTCCACGGCGGATGACCCCGTCCCGCTGCAATATCTCGCACCGTACAGCGGCTGCGCGCTCGCCGAGTATTTTATGTACCGCGGCAAGGACGTGCTCATCGTATATGACGATCTCTCCAAACATGCCGTCGCCTACCGCACGATGAGCCTGTTGCTGAAACGCCCGGCAGGGCGCGAGGCGTACCCGGGAGATGTCTTTTATCTGCATTCCCGGCTGCTCGAGCGCTCCGCAAAGCTGGACGCCGCGCACGGGGGCGGCTCCATCACCGCTTTGCCCATCGTCGAAACGCTCGCGGGGGATATCTCTGCCTATATTCCGACCAACGTCATCTCCATTACGGACGGGCAGATCTATCTCGAGAGCGAACTGTTCAACAGCGGGGTTCGTCCCGCGGTCAATGTCGGTCTCTCCGTCTCCCGCGTGGGCGGCAGCGCACAGCGCGCGGCGATCCGTCAGATCTCCGGGCAGCTGCGCGTCAACCTGGCGCAATACCGTGAACTTGCGATTTTCATGCAGTTCGGCTCCGATCTGGATGCGGAAACGCAGAAGACGCTGTCCCGCGGGCAGAAGATGACGGACACGCTCAAACAGCGGCAGTACCTCAACTATTCCGTAAAGGACATGGTCATCCTTCTCGCCGTTTCGCAGAGCGAGCTCGTCGATAAGATCCCCGCGAAGAAGATGACCGCCTTTGTCGACGGTTTGCTCGATTATATCCGCGTCAACCACGCTTCCCTCTTCGACGAGATCGATCCGGACAAGAAACTGACGGATGAGACGAAGGGAAAGATCTTTGCCGTCGCCGAGGAGTACATAGACTGCTCTGTCGGCGAGGGAGAGGAGCACTCCGGCAGGGACGAGGACGCCTCTTCCGGGCAGGAGGAAGGCTGATGGCTGACATCACGGAGATCGGGCACAGGATCAAGAGCATCCGCGACACGCACCAGATCACAAAGGCGATGGAGCTGATCTCCGTCGCAAAGATGCGCAAGGCGGTCCGCAAGCAGTCGTTCAGCTCCGTCTATCTCGATTCCGTTCGCTATACGCTGAAAGATATCATGCGTCACAGCACGGATATCCGCCATAAGTATATCGAACGCCGGGCAGATCGGCGCGCGGCCTATATCGTCATCGCGGGCGATAAGGGCCTCGCCGGCGCCTTTAACAACAATATTCTGAACCTCGCATGGGAGCACATGCAGCAGCGCCCCGTCCATTATATCGTCACGATCGGGCAGATGGCGCGCGCCTATTTCGAGGCGCGCAGGCAGCAGGTCGACCTCGAATTCACGCATGCGGTCGCCAGTCCGACGCTGCACGACGCGCGCGGCATCACGCGCGACATCCTCGACCTGTACGACAGGAATCTGATGGACGAAGTCTACATCGTCTTCACGCGCATGCATTCGACGGCAGAGCATGAACCGGTCATGGTCAAGCTTCTTCCCATCGCGGAAGAGGATATCGAAGTGGATCTCAGCACCGATTACAGCGGCCAGATCGATTACGACCCGTCACCGCGCGAGGTTCTCAATATCCTCGTGCCGCAATATCTTGTCGGCATGATCTATTCCGCGCTCATCCATTCCGCGGCATGCGAACACGCCGCGCGCATGATGGCGATGTCCAACGCCAACAAGAATGCTGAAAAGATGCTCGACGCGCTCGATCTGGAATACAACAGGCTGCGGCAGAGCGCGATTACGACGGAGCTTTTGGACCTCTCGTCGGGCAGATTTTTCTCAGACAACAATTTACACCAAAAGGTAAAACACAGACATGGTAAATCCCGGTAGAATCAGCCAGATCATCGGGCCGGTCATAGACGTAGAATTTGAAGACGATATGCCGCCGATCAATGAAAAACTCGTCATCGAGGGGGCGGACGCCGTTCTGGAAGTGCTCGCACATGAACAGAGGGGCGTCGTCCGCTGCATCTCGATGACTTCGACGGACGGCCTTTCCCGCGGGATGAAGGTCTCCGATACGGGAGGGCAGATCACCGTTCCCGTGGGGGAGGGAGTGCTCGGCAGGGTGCTCAACGTCCTCGGAGATCCCATCGACGGCAAGGGTGAAGTGAAGGCGGATACGCGCTGGAATATCCACCGCAGGCCGCCTGCATTCTACGACCAGAGCCCTTCGACAGAGATCTTCGAGACGGGCATCAAGGTCATCGACCTGATCGCGCCGTACAGCAAGGGCGGCAAGATCGGCCTGTTCGGGGGCGCCGGCGTCGGCAAAACGGTGCTCATCATGGAGCTCATGCACAACATTTCCAAGGAGCACGGCGGCTACTCCATCTTTACGGGCGTCGGCGAGCGTTCCCGCGAGGGCAACGACATGATCTCCGACATGGAGGAGTCGGGCGTCATCTCCAACACGGCGCTCGTCTACGGTCAGATGAACGAACCGCCCGGGAGCCGCATGCGCACCGCCTTTACGGGCCTGACCATCGCGGAATATTTCCGCGACGTGAACCGGCAGGACGTCCTCCTGTTCATCGACAATATTTATCGTTATATCCAGGCGGGCAGCGAAGTCTCCGCACTGTTGGGGCGCATGCCTTCCGCGGTCGGGTATCAGCCCACCCTGGCGACGGAAATGGGCATCCTGCAGGAGCGCATAGCATCCACGCGCCGCGGCTCCATCACCTCTATCCAGGCAGTGTATGTCCCCGCCGACGACATCACCGATCCCGCGCCGGCGGCGATCTTCTCGCACCTCGACGCGACCACCGTCCTTTCCCGCAAAGTGGTGGAGATGGGCATCTATCCCGCGGTCGACCCGCTTGAATCCAATTCGCGCATCCTCGATCCGCAGATCGTCGGCAGGGAACATTACGACGTCGCCAACAAAGTCATCGCCACTTTGCAGCGCTATAAAGAATTGCAGGATATCATCGCCATCCTCGGCATGGACGAGCTTTCCGACGAGGATAAAAACGTCGTTTTCCGTGCCCGCAAGATACAGAAGTTCATGTCTCAGCCCTTCTCCGTCTCCAAGATCTATACGGGGCTGGAAGGCAGGTATGTCCCGCTGCAGGCGACGATAGAGAGTTTCAAGACCATCCTTTCGGGCGAGGTAGACGACCTCCCCGAGAATGCTTTCTTCAATGTGGGCGACATCGACGAGGTGAAGGCAAAAGCCCGCACGATGAAGGCGGAGGAATGATCTTCCCCCGGGAGGAAAGGAGGGCACCGTGCACACGTTCTTTCTCGAGATCATCACGCCGGAAAAGACATTTTTCCGGGGTGAGGTGCAGAGCATCAATATCCCCGCGGTCGGGGGCGCATGCACAGTGATGGCGGGGCACCAGCCCATCGTCTTCGCGACCGAGCCGGGCACGATCCGCATCACTGCCGACGGCAAGACGCGTGAGGCCTTCATGAGCGAGGGGTTCATCGAGGTGCGTCCGGACGAGACCATCGCGTTCGCACAGGCCGTCGAATGGCCGGAAGACATCAACGAGCGCCGCGCGCGGGACGCAAAGGAGCGCGCCGAAGAGCAGCTCCGCCGCAATCGCAGCGCCGCGGAGTACCGCATCAACCGCTATGCGCTGCAGCGCGCGTTCGCGCGCCTGCGCGTCAAGCATCACAACGATCTGACGGGCGATTAAAGAAAACAGGGGATCCGTTCCCCTGTTTTTTGCTTTTTTAGGTATGGATAGGGGCGAAATTCCCCTTTTTGCGGCGGAGCGTTTGACAAAAATCACATCCGGTACTATAATAATAAGAAAACGCGAAGGACACCTCGCGTACAAGGAGACTGAGTCGAATGATCAAACTGATACGAGGCGGCTGCTATTATATGGGCGGCACCCTGGTCAAAGAGAGCCAGGCTTTTCTGACCGGCGAGCAGCGTGAGGCGGCGAGAAAGGGCACGATGGCGTACGGCATCCTGCAGCGCCACAACAAGGGGGACGAAAACGATCTCCGTATCAAATTCGACGCGATCGCCTCGCACGACATCACCTATGTCGGCATCATTCAGACGGCGAAGGCGAGCGGCCTTCAGGAGTTTCCGCTCTCTTACACGCTCACAAACTGCCACAACTCCCTCTGTGCGGTCGGCGGGACTATCAATGAAGACGACCATGTGTTCGGACTGTCCGCCGCCAAAAAGTACGGCGCCAACTTTGTTCCGCCGCATATCGCCGTTATCCACCAGTACATGCGCGAGATGGAGGCGAAGGTCGGTCGCATGATCTTGGGCAGCGATTCGCATACCCGTTACGGCGCTCTCGGCACGCTCGCCGTCGGCGAGGGCGGGCCCGAGCTCGTCAAACAGATCCTCAATAAGACATACGACATCAAGCGCCCGGAGGTGGTCGCCGTCTACCTGCGCGGCAATCTCAAAAAGGGCGTCGGCCCGCAGGACGTCGCCATCGCCCTCTGCGGCGCCGTGTTCAAGAACGGATTTGTCAAAAACAAGATCCTCGAGTTTGTCGGCCCCGGCATCAAAAATCTTTCCATGGATTACCGCAACGGTATCGACGTCATGACGACGGAGACCGCCTGCCTTTCCTCCATCTGGGAGACGGACGAGAAGACGCGCGACTACTACAAGACGCACGGACGGGAAGGGGACTTCAAGGAACTGCATCCCGCGGATCCCGCGTACTATGATGCGGGTATCACCATCAATCTCTCTACCATTGAGCCGATGATCGCGCTCCCGTTCCATCCCAGCAACGCGTTTACCATCCGCGAACTGCTCGAGCACCCGAAGGAGATCCTCGAGGAGGTGGAGGCTGCCGGCAGGAAGCTGCGCGGAGACGACAACTTTACGCTCACCGACAAGATCAGAGACGGAAAGCTGTACGTAAGCCAGGGGATCATCGCCGGCTGTGCGGGCGGCATGTACGAGAATATCGCCGAGGCATATGAGATCCTCAAGGGCAGATCCACGGGCGACGGTGAATTTTCCCTCAGCGTCTATCCTTCCAGCCAGCCCGTCTATAAGGCGCTCGTCGATAACGGCTACATCGGCGGATTGATGGATGCGGGCGCCATCGTCAAGACGGCGTTCTGCGGCCCCTGTTTCGGTGCGGGAGACGTGCCTGCGAACAACGGGCTCTCCATCCGCCACACGACGCGCAATTTCGAGAGCCGCGAGGGCAGCAAGCCCGCGCAGGGCCAGCTTGCGGCCGTGGCGCTCATGGACGCGCGCTCCATCGCGGCGACTGCCGCAAACGGAGGCGTACTTACCCCCGCCACAGAGGTCTCCTATACCAAAAAGGTCAAAAAGTACTTCTTTGACGGCCAGATCTACAAAAACCGCGTCTATCGGGGCGCAGGCAAGGCGCACCGCGAAGAGGAGCTCGTCTACGGTCCCAATATTGCGGATTGGCCGGAGATGATCCCCCTCGGTAAGCATCTGCTCATGAAGGCGGTCAGTGTCATCCACGATCCCGTGACGACGACGGACGAGCTGATCCCCTCGGGCGAGACCTCTTCCTATCGTTCCAACCCCATGAAGCTCGCAGAGTTCGCGCTCTCGCGCAAAGACCCTGCCTATGTCGGCAGGGCAAAGGCCGTCAAGGCGGACGAGGACGTGCGCCGCGAAACGGGATCCCTTCCCGAAAAGGTCAAAAAGGACACAGAACTTCTCGGCATTGCAGAGGAAGGCACGATTTACGGCAGTGTCGTCGTCGCGGTAAAACCGGGCGACGGATCTGCGCGCGAACAGGCGGCGTCCTGCCAGCGCGTTTTGGGCGGCATCGCGAACATCGCCAAAGAATACGCGACAAAGCGCTACCGCAGCAACCTCATCAACTGGGGCATGCTTCCCTTCACGGCAGACAAGATCCACTTCAAAGTCGGCGATTATATCTATATCGAGAACATTGACCGCTATGTGCGTGAGGGTGCGGAAAGCATCCCCGCAAAACTGCTCAGCGGGAAGACGGTCAAAGAGATCACTCTCGGTATGGGCAGCCTCACGCCGGACGAGAAAAACATCATTCTCAAAGGATGCCTGATCAACTTCAACGCGGGGAGATAAAGCGCCCGTTCGGGGCGGGGAGGTCGCTGCATGCTGACGTTAAAAGACTATAAAAACATCATCGACCTCAAGTATGTACCCGTGGCGAGAGAGATCGTTGATGAAGCGGAAAAGAGCGCCATCTGCGACGAGATGCTCGGCGTCCTTCTCGAAGAGCGCAACGAGATCGCTGCATTCAGCTATCCGTATAAGGTCAAACGCGACCTTATTTGGGGGTATCTCAACGAACGGCTCCCCAATCCCGTATCCGCGCGCTTTTTGGAGATCCAGGACAGGCTCTTCCGCTCGGAGTCGGCGGAGCGCGGCATCGTAGACGTCTCTTCTTTCGAATATGAGGACGGCCTCGCGCTCTGGCAGGGAGACATAACCCGCCTCAACGCCGACGCGATCGTCAACGCGGCGAACAATTCGCTGCTCGGATGCTTTATTCCGCATCATAAGTGCATCGACAATGTCATCCACTCCCGCGCCGGGGTGCAGGTGCGCCTGGATTGCTCCAAGATCATGGGGGCGCAGGGCGAGGCGGAGCCCGCGGGCTGCGCGAAGATAACGCTCGCCTACAACCTTCCCTCTAAATACATCATCCATACGGTAGGTCCCATGGTGGGGCTCTCCGTCACGGAAGAGGACAGGCGCGTACTGCGTAACTGCTATATCTCTTCCCTCAACCTCGCCAAAGAAATGGGGCTGAAGAGTGTCGCCTTTTGCTGTATCTCTACGGGCATATTCGGTTTTCCCAACGACGAAGCCGCGGCGATCGCGGTCGGGGCGGTAAAAAACTGGCTGCTCGAAAACGGCGGAGGGATGCAGGTCATCTTCGATATCTTTCTCGATAAAGATATGGAGATATATAAGGATGTCCTCGCCAATACCTGAAAAGCCTGCGGCTCCCCGCATTGCGGGGAGCCGCAGATTCAGAACGGCAAAGCCGGATCGTCGACCTGTGCGCAGATAAATTTTCCGACGCGCGATGCGGCGGCCTGCTCTCTGGTAAAATTGTAGGCGATGAGTACCGCCGCCGCGAGGCACACGGCTACCGCCGAAAGGGTGACGATCTTTTTGAACATATCTACAGTGTGCCGCAAACGGGCTTTTTTATACGGTTGCGGAATTGCGCCCAAACCGGAGGGATATGAACGCTTGCTTTTTGCGGGCGAATGGTTTATAATAAAAAACCGAAATTCAACTTGAGCCGAAGGGTACGCCCGACGGCAAAAGGGAGATACGACTGTCTTTGGCATACGAAGATCATTGCCTCCTTTTTGTCCTTCGGCAAAAGGGAGGCTTTTTATGTCGGAAACGAGGTTGGCGGTCGTCAGCATCCTCAACGCCTCGATGGACAGCGCCGAAGAGATGAACGCGCTCCTGCGCGATTTCGGCGAATACATCGTCGGCAGGATGGGAATACCGTACAAACAGAAAAATGTATTTGTGCACGTCATCGTCATAGACGCTCCGCAAGAAGTAATCAATGCTCTTACGGGAAAGCTCGGCATGATCGATGGCGTTTCCGCAAAGACGCTGTTTTCAAAATACTGAGCCCCTCTTTTGGCCAAGGCAGGTTTGAAAAATTTTCAAAGGAGATGTAGGAACATGAAAAAGGCATTGACGATCTTTTTGGCCGTCTGCATGCTCGCCGTCGGCACCGTCCTGTTTGCGGCCTGCGGCGGAAACGAGGATGAGGGTAGCGGGGATACGACGGTAAATGTTTATCTGCCGGACGGTACGCCCGCACTTGCGATGGCAAAGGCGATGACGGAGGGGATCGACATCGAAGGATACGACGTTGATTTCCATATCATTGCGGCGGGAAATATAGGCACAGTGTTTACGGCGACCGACGCCGATCTCGCGATCATGCCGACCATCGGCGCGGCGACCAACTTCACAAAGGGGACGGGGATCCAACTCGTCTCGACGAACGTATTCGGGAATCTCTACGTCGTCGGCGTAAATTCCACGGTAAATTCTTTGGAAGACCTCGAAGGCAAACTCGTCTATACGACGGCGGCGACGACCATTCAGCTTTTGCAGTATCTTTTGGATGAAAACGATATTTCCTATGGCAGCGGCGAAAGGGCTGTCCCCGGGCAGGTCACTTTGCAGTCGTTCAATGCGGCAAACGAGATCATTCCTCTTTTGAAACAGGCGGAAACGAAAGGTGAGGAAGCGTACGGCGTCCTCGGCGAGCCGCAGGTCACGCAGTGTAAGGCAAATGTGACGAGCGCGCAGAGTGTTATCGATTTTCAGGCAGAATGGAAGGGTATCACGGGATTTGACGGATATCCGCAGGCGTCGCTCATTGTAAAAAATGAGTTTTCGGCGCAGAACGGCGCTTTTGTAAAGGCATTCGCGCAGGCATTGGAAGACAACGGCGAATGGCTCTCTTCCGAAAGCAATATCGCGGCGTTCAAGCAGGCGCTCGCTGCATACAATGAGGCGCAGGGCGAAGACGGTTATCAGACTTCGTTGGCAAATCTGACGCTTACGCCGGAGACGATCGCGGGGTGCAACCTCGACTATCAGTCCGCGGGCGAAGTAAAAGAGTCTGTCAAGGACTATATCAAGAGGTTGAGCGGCACGGAACTTGCGGATGCATTTTTTTATGCCGTCTGATACCTTCGCGGAGAGGACGGTAGGATAAATTATGAGCGCAAAAGCAAAAAGGATCCTTTCGGATATACTGTATCCGCTCGCGGTGGTGGCGGCTGTCGTCGTGATCTGGGCGATCGCCGCCGCTGCCATCGGCGTATCCATGATACTTCCCACCCCCGCCGAGGCGGTGCGGGAGTTTTTTGCATATCTCGGAAGCGCTTCTTTCTGGCGCGCGGTCGGCAATACGATGTGGCGGTCGGCTTATTCGTTCGCCATTTCTTTCGCACTGGCGCTCGCTTTTGCGATCTTGTCCCACTTCTTCCATGCAGCGGAACGGCTGATCCGTCCGTTTGTGGCGATCATCCGCGCCGTCCCGACGATGGCAGTCATTCTGATTCTGATCGTTTGCTTGAATTCCCGTCTGGCGCCCGCGATAGTGGCGATCATCGTCATTTTTCCGACGATGTATTCGTCTTTTTTTGCTGCGATCGGCGGAGTAGACCCAAAACTCATACAGATGAGCAGGGTGTACTCGGTAAGCCGGAAGGACAGGCTTTTCAATCTCTACCTTCCGAACATGGCGGAAGGGGTGTTTGAAGGAAGCGCCGCCGGGATCTCACTCAACATAAAGCTCGTGATCGCGGCTGAGGTACAGGCACAGACGATGAGCAGCCTTGGGAACCTCATGTACAATGCGAAGTGGATGCTTGAAACGGAAAAGCTCTTCGCGCTCACCATTGCGGCGGTCATCCTGTCTGTCGCGTGTGAGTGGGTGATCCGTTTGATAGGCAGGGTGGTGATACGATGGAAATGAAAAATATCCTTTTTGACCGGGTCGGCAAAAGATACGGGGATACGGACGTCTACGAAGATTTTTCTCTCGAGGTCGAAGCGGGGAAGATCACCTGCCTGCTCGGGCCGAGCGGCTGCGGGAAG
This sequence comes from uncultured Bacillota bacterium, assembly GCA_949297575.1. GTDB lineage: Bacteria > Bacillota > Clostridia > Christensenellales > Borkfalkiaceae > Borkfalkia. The sequence goes on from CASFTB010000007.1 coordinate 50,577, forward strand.
ACGACTCTCCTGAACATGCTCGCCGGGCTCGTTTCCCATGAGGGGAAGATCGAGAACATCCCGCGCCGCATTTCATATATCTTTCAGGAAGAGCGGCTCCTGCCTAACCTGACGGTGCGGCAGAACATCCGCTATGTCCTCGGGAGGCATGCCGACAACGGTGCCATCGACGCCGTTTTGGAAAAGGTCGAACTTACGGAAAAGGCGGAAGCGTACCCGTCCGAACTTTCGGGCGGGCAGGCGCAGCGCGTCTCCATCGCGCGCGCATTCGTCTATCCTTCCGAGCTCATCCTGATGGACGAGCCTTTTTCCTCCCTGGACACGGCACTGAAGATCCGATTGATGGACGTATTCTGCCGCCTGTGGAAGGAAGAGCGCCGCACCGCCGTCTTCGTCACGCATGACGCGGAAGAGGCATACATGCTCGCACATCGGGCCATCGTCCTGCGCGAAGGAAAGATCGCTGCCGATCTTGCGGGGGATGCGGAGGATCTTCCCCGTCCGTACGGGGCGGCTTCATCCTTTCGCAAGGAGATACTTTCGGCGCTTTTGGCGTGCGGGAGGGAATAGTGCGCGAAAGCGGGGCTGCACGGCGATTTTGCCGGGCGGCCCCGCTTTTTGGATGCGATCGGGCGTAAACCCTTGATAATTCGCAAGAAGTATGGTATACTATGACCATAAAAAGGAGGGCTCATGAAAACTCTCTTTATTTCGGACCTGGACGGGACCCTCCTCACGTTGAAGGAGACCGTTTCGCCCTATACCCTCGAACATATCAATCAATTGATCGACGGCGAGGGGCTGCAATTTACATATGCGACGGCCCGTTCGAGAAATTCTGCGGCAAAGGCCTGTTGGGGGCTTCGGCAGAACCTTCCCGTCATTCTTTACAACGGTGCCGTCATCATGCAGCCGGATGACGGGAAAATGCTCTTCAACAATCACTTCAACCGCGCCCAGCTCGCCTTTTTGCGCGAACTCTTTTCTCGGTTCGGCGTCCTGCCGCTCGTCTATTCGTTCCGCGGCACATGGGAGCGCGTCTCCTGGCTGCAGGGGAAGGAAACGGAGGGCATGCTCCGCTATCTCGAACGCCGCCGGGGAGACAGCCGCCTGCATCCCGTTGCGGGTGAGGACGACCTTGCGGGAGACGATATCTTTTATTTCAACTGCATCGGCAGGAAGGAAGATCTGCAGGGCCTGGCCGACGCGGTTTCGGCCAGCCTCGATATGAAGTGTATTTTCGAACAGGAGACGTACCACACCGATTATTGGTGCGAGATCATGCCGGCGTCTACTTCCAAGGGCGCTGCGGCGCACGTTTTGCGCGAGCTCCTGGGGGCCGAAAAGCTCGTCTCTTTCGGAGACGGCAAAAACGACAGAGACCTCTTCCTCGCATCCGACGAGTGCTATGCGGTACAGAATGCGGCGGACGAGCTCAAGCAGATCGCCACCTCGGTCATCGGCTATTCCGAAGAAGATTCCGTTGCCAAATTTCTGATGCAAAATTTGCATAAATATAACTAATTTACAGAGGAGTAAAGCACGTATGGCAAAAGAAAAAAAGAAGAAGAGTACTTTTTGGGCGGACTTTAAGGCGTTTATCTCGCGCGGCAATATCGTCGATCTGGCGGTCGCCGTTGTCGTCGGCGCCGCGTTCACGGCTATCGTCAACAGCGTGGTAAACGACATCATCAAGCCGCTCATCGCCCTGCTCGTCGGCGGCAATTTCAGCGAATTGGTCGTCGAACTGCGCCCCGAAGTGTACGAGATCGTCGAAGGCGTCAAAGTCGTCACGGAAGAAGCCATCACCCTGAATTACGGCAACCTGATCATGGCGATCCTGACTTTCCTCATCGATGCGTTCGTCATCTTCACCGTCATCCGCCTCTTCCGCAGCGCGCAGGCCAAGATGAAGGAAGGGGCCGACGCGTTAAAAGCCAAAATGAGCAAGCATGAAGAGAATGCGGAGGAAACCGCCGCGCAGGCGGAAGCCGTCGCAGAGGAAGCTGCCGCACCCGCTGCACCCGCCGAACCCGCAAAGCCTTCCGTCGAGGAGCTCCTCGCCGAGATCAGAGACCTCCTGCGTGAAGGGAAAAACGCCGAGGCGGCCGCTATGGCAGAGGAAGAGAAGAAAAACTGAGTGCGCCCTCGTCCGTTCGAAAATGTCAAGTGTTTGCGCGCCCGCGTTAGAGAATATCAGAGAGAAAAATTTTCTGAAAAGCGCCGTCAAATACTTTTGTAAAAACTCCTTTTGTGCTATACTGTAAGGGTATCCGTTGCAGGCACGTCTTTATTGTGCGGCCTGCGGCGCAGGGGGCGCTCTGCCCTCCACGAGAGGAAGTACAGAATGGAGAAAAGGTTGCCGCATGAGTTTTCGATCCGCCTTTTGATGCAGGGAGCCCGGCGCTTCCGCTCTATCGGCGCATTGTACTCTTCTTGCGGCACGGCGATGCTTGACCGCAGTTTGCAAACAGGTTCCTGAAGGCGTGCCTTTGTACCCTTTGGGTGCCTGTTTTCTTTTTTCAGGCAAAGGCGAGCATGGCGCCGCGTACGAGCGCGAAGAGGAGCAAGCCGTTCATTACGGCGAGCAGGGGCAGCATCGTCATCGGCAGCAGTTCGTCCGTCTTATACTTGAGCGCGAACATCGCCGCATAGGCGGCGACGGCTCCGCCGAGCAATCCCGCGACGAGCAGCCGCCCGTTTCCCGTTTTTTTTCCCAGTTCCCGCTCCGCCTTCCTGCAAGAGCGTACGAGCAGAAAGGCATAGATGTTTATGGCGGCGAGATAGACGCCGAGGAGCAGATACAGGACGAACATACCGTTAAACCTCCGCGCACAGTTTGCGCAGGCAGTGCGGTTTTTAATCTTTTTAAAGCGGGGCAGCCCCGCGAGGAGGTCAGATCATGACAAAAGTTGCGGTCATCATGGGCAGCAAATCCGATTTTTCCGTCGTAAAACCTGCGGTGGACATTCTTAAAAAGTTCGGCGTCGAAGCCGAAGTGCGAGTGATTTCCGCCCACCGTACGCCCGAGGCGGCGCACGACTTTGCGGCAAATGCGAGGGATAGGGGCATCGAAGCCATCATATGTGCGGCCGGCAAGGCGGCGCATCTCGGCGGCGTCGTCGCTGCCTATACGACGCTCCCCGTCATCGGGTTGCCCGTCAAGACGGATATGATGGGGGGGCTGGACAGCCTGCTCTCCATCGTGCAGATGCCTTCGGGCATACCGGTCGCAACGGTCGGCGTGAACGGCGGCGAAAACGCCGGGCTCCTCGCGCTGCAGATCCTCGGGATCCGCTATCCCGAGATCGCTGAAAAGCTCTCCACCTATAAGCGGCAGATGGCGGAAAAGATCGCCGCAGACGACGCCGCCCTGCAAGAAGAGCTGAACGGCTGAAAATAGTTTCAAAACCGGAAAAATTTTTTGGAGGATAGATTCATGAAAAAACTCGGTCAGCTGTATGAAGGCAAAGCGAAAAAGGTTTTCGCAACGGACGATCCGGACCTCGTCATCGTCGACTATAAAGACGACGCGACCGCATTCAACGGCCTCAAAAAGGGCACGATCGCGGGCAAGGGCGTCATCAACAATAAGATGAGCAACATGATGTTCCGCCTGATGGAGCAGCACGGCATCCCCACCCATTTCGTAGAGGAACTCTCCGACCGCGAGACGGCAGTCAAAAAAGTGCAGATTGTTCCCCTCGAGGTCATCATCCGCAACACCGCCGCGGGCAGCTTCTCCAAGCGTTACGGCGTGCCCGAGGGCAAAAAGCTCCCCGTCACCGTCTTTGAGTTCAGCTACAAAAACGACGACCTCGGCGATCCTCTGATCAACGATTATCATGCGCTCGCGATGGAGCTTGCGACGCCCGAAGAGATCGATACCATCAAGAAGATGGCCTTTAAGGTCAATGAGATCATGAAGGATTTCTTCAAGACGCTCAACATCGACCTCATCGACTTCAAGCTCGAGTTCGGCCGCTTCAAGGGTCAGATCATCCTCGCCGACGAGATCTCCCCCGACACCTGCCGCTTCTGGGACATGACCACCGGTGAAAAGCTGGATAAGGACAGGTTCAGGAGGGATATGGGCGGCGTTGAGGATGCCTATAAAGAAGTATTTGCCCGTCTCACGGGTAAGTGAGCCGGGCCCGAGCAAAAATAAAAACGGGGCTTAATGACACAAGGAGAAAGATAAAAATGGCGATTTCCTATAAAGACAGCGGCGTCGACGTCGAAAGGGGATACAAGGCAGTCGAGCTGATGAAAAAGCACGTCAAGACGACCTTTGACGAGAATGTCCTCGGCGACATCGGCTCCTTCGGCGGGTTCTATTCCATTGCCGGAGAGAAGATGGAGCAGCCCGTCCTCGTCGCGGGCACGGACGGCGTCGGCACGAAACTGAAATATGCGTTCCTCGCGAACAAGCACGACACCGTCGGCATCGACGCCGTGGCAATGTGCGTCAACGACATCGTGTGCCAGGGAGCGAAACCGCTCTTTTTCCTCGACTATTTCGCTACGGGGAAGCTCTCTCCGGAAGTCGTCGCCACTGTCGTGTCCGGCGTGGCGGAGGGCTGCCGTCAGGCGGGCTGTGCGCTGATCGGCGGAGAAACGGCCGAAATGCCCGGTTTCTATCCTGAAGGCGAGTACGACATCGCCGGCTTTGCTGTCGGCATCGTCGATAAGAAGAAGATCATCAACGGAAAGGGGATCAAGGCAGGAGACGTGCTCATCGGCATCGCTTCCAGCGGCATCCACTCCAACGGTTACTCTCTCGTGCGCCGTCTGTTCGGCGACAGCGACAACTCCCGCGACCTTGACCGCTATGACGATCGCCTCAAAGACAAGGTGCTCAACGTCCTCCTGACGCCGACGAAGATTTACGTGAAGACGGTGCTCTCCGTCATTCAGAAGGTGCAGGTGAAGGGCATCGCTCATATCACGGGGGGCGGATTTATCGAAAACATCCCCCGCATCTTCCCCGAGGGGATCGGCTGCGAGATCGACCGCTCGTCCTATCCTCTTCCCGAAATTTTTGACATCATCCGCGAAAAATCAGGGGCGAGCGACGAACAGCTTTACAACACCTTCAACATGGGCATCGGCATGGTCTTCTGCGTCGACCCGGCAGACGTCGAAAAGACGCTCGCCGCGCTCGAAGAGGCGGGGGAGAAGGCTTTTGTCATCGGCAGGACGACAGAGGGAAAAGGAGTCACCCTCAAGTGAAGCGCGTAGCAGTATTCGCGAGCGGCTCCGGAAGCGATTTTCAGTCGATCATCGACGCCAACGAGCGCGCGCCGTTCTGCGAGATCGCTCTCCTCGTCGCCTCGAAAGAGGGCATCGGTGCGATTGCCCGTGCGCAAAAACACGGCATCGCCTATATCGTCTGCGCGAAGAGCGCGTATCCTGCCCCGGAAGAGATGGGCGCAGCGCTGATCGAAGCCTGCCGCGCGCACGGCGTGGATTACATCGTGCTTGCCGGGTATCTTTCCATGGTGCCCGAAAACCTGATCCGCGCCTATCCTGACGCGATCATCAACATCCATCCCTCCCTCATACCGTCCTTTTGCGGAAAAGGATTTTACGGGCTGAACGTACACCGCGCCGCGATCGAATACGGCGTGAAATTATCGGGGCTCACCGTGCACTTCGTCGACGAACATTACGACAGCGGCGCCATCCTCCTGCAGCGCGCGGTGCCCGTTGAGGACGCAGACACGCCCGAAAGCCTGCAGGCGCGCATCCTGGAAGAGGAGCATAAAGCGCTCCCCGAAGCGGTGCGCCTCCTGACGACCGGCAAGGTGGTCAAGGAAGGGAGAAAGGTCAAAATTATAAGCTGACCTCTTGAATGCCATACAAGAGGTGTACGTGCGCGACCTTCGCGCACTCCATAAATCAAAAAGCGGGGTCAAACAAATGAACATCTATTCGGTATCGGACATCGGGCAGATCGTCAGCGGCAACAGCTACGTCGGCCGCGGCATCGTCATCGGCAAGAGCGCGGACGGCAGAAAGGCGGTCTTTGCCTATTTCATCATGGGGCGCAGCGAAAACAGCCGCAACCGCATTTTTAAAGAGGAAGGGGACGACCTGACCATCTATCCCTTTGACGCAAGCAAAGTGAAGGATCCTTCCCTAATCATCTATTCTCCCGTGCGCGTTGCAGGGAAGAGCGTCATCGTCACCAACGGCGACCAGACGGATACGGTGTTCGACTATCTCAAAGAGGGCAAAACATTCGAAGCCGCGCTGGAAACGCGCTGCTTTGAGCCGGATGCACCCAATTTTACGCCCCGCATCAGCGGCATCCTCGAATTTGCGGAAGGGGATTTTTCCTATAAGATGAGCATTCTCAAGAGTGCGGATGCGGCGGGCTCTGCCTGCAACCGCTACACGTTCTCCTATGCGGCGCTGCCCGGCCTCGGCCATTTTATCCACACCTATAACTGTGACGGAGACCCCATCCCCACCTTTACGGGCGAACCGGAGCGCGTCGCGATCCCGAACGACATAGAGAGCTTTACGAAAGACCTCTGGGACAATTTGGATGCGAACAACAAGATCTCCCTGTATGTGCGCTATACCGACCTTTCCACGGGCAAATATGAGAGCAGGCTCATCAACAAGAACAAGTAAGGAGAAGAGAGATGAAAGAATTCGAACTCAAATACGGCTGTAACCCCAACCAGAAGCCGGCAAAAATTTTCATGGCGGACGGGTCAGACCTTCCCATCGAGATCCTGAACGGCAGGCCGGGGTATATCAACTTTCTGGATGCGTTCAACAGCTGGCAGCTCGTCAAGGAGATAGAGGAGAACACGGGCAAAGTCTGCGCGACCTCCTTCAAGCACGTCAGCCCGACGAGCGCGGCCGTCGGCAAAAAGCTCTCCGACCGTCTCAAAAAGTCCTGTTTCGTCGACGACATCGAAGGGCTGGACGATTCTCCGCTCGCATGCGCCTATGCCCGCGCCCGCGGCACCGACCGCATGTCCTCCTTCGGAGACTGGATCGCCCTTTCCGACGAATGCGACGAGGTCACGGCGCGCATCATCGCAAGGGAAGTATCTGACGGCATCATTGCGCCGGGCTATTCGCCCAAAGCGCTCGAGATCCTCAAAGCCAAGCGCAAGGGCAGCTATAACATCGTGAAGATCGACAAGAGCTACAGGCCCGATCCCGTCGAGCACAAGCAGGTGTTCGGCGTCACTTTCGAGCAGGGCAGGAACGAATTCAAGATCGATGCCGACCTCCTCAAAAATATCGTCACGAAGAAGAAGGCCCTCCCCGAAGAGGCGAAGATCGACCTCATCATTTCCCTCATCACCCTCAAATACACGCAGTCCAATTCCGTGTGCTTTGCCGCGGACGGACAGGCGATCGGCGTCGGCGCCGGGCAGCAGTCGCGCATCCACTGCACGAGGCTGGCGGGGAGCAAGGCAGACTTGTGGCACCTGCGCCAGAGCGACAAGGTGCTCGGCCTGCAATTCGCGGAGGGCATCGGCCGCCCCGACAAAAACAACATTATCGATATATATCTTTCCGACGAGTACGAGGATGTCCTCGGAGACGGCGTGTGGAAAAAATATTTCGCCGTTCGCCCCGAACCCTTCACCCGCGAGGAAAAGAGGGAATACCTCTCCAAAGTCACGGGCGTATCGCTGGGCAGCGACGCGTTCTTCCCGTTCTCCGACAACATCGACCGCGCCTATAAGAGCGGCGTCTCCTATGTCGCGCAGCCCGGCGGCTCCGTGCGCGACGACCTCGTCATCGAGGCGTGCGACAAGTACGGCATGGTCATGGCCTTCACGGGCATGCGCCTCTTCCATCACTGATCTCGGCTTTTTTGTCAAGTCTTTCTGCCCTTTGTTTTTGTGGCAGAGAGAGTTGCGGCCCCAATTTTTCTGATTTATAATATATTTGACGTGAGACTGCGCGGGCGCGGAGCGAGCGTGCGGGCTCACGGAAAATATATTATACTTCTTTTTAAGGACAAGCGGAAAAAATTTTTACGGACAAGGAAAAAGACATGAACGTATTGGTCATCGGAAACGGCGGCAGAGAGCATGCCATCGTCGCTGCGCTCGCCAAAAGCCCCCGTGTTGACAAGCTGTATTGCATGAAGGGCAATGCAGGCATCGCAGAGCTCGCGGAATGTGTCGACGTCGACTATATGGACAACGCCGCCGTCGGAGACTGGCTGGATTCCCATACAGACGTGCGCTATACCGTCATCGCTCCTGACGACCCGCTCGCGGCCGGCCTCGCGGACGAGCTGGAAAGGCGCGGCCACCGCGTGTTCGGTCCGATCAAAAAGGCCGCACAGATCGAAGCGAGCAAGGCGTTTGCCAAAGCTCTCATGAAGAAGTATGGCATCCCCACGGCCGCTTATGAGACTTTCGACGACTATGAAAAGGCGCTCGCTTATGTGCGTGCAGGCAAGTTCCCCGTCGTTTTGAAGGCGGACGGCCTTGCGCTCGGCAAGGGCGTGCTCATCTGCGAGGACGCCGCCGCCGCGGAAGCAGGGCTGAGGCAGATCATGCTCGACAAGGCGTTCGGCGCAGCCGGCAATAAGGTCGTTGTAGAGGAGTTTTTGACCGGCAAGGAATTTACGCCGGGCGAAGAGGTATCCGTGCTCACTTTTACGGACGGGAAGACCATCGTGCCCATGATCCCCAGCTGCGATCATAAGCGCGCCCTCGACGGAGACAAGGGGCTGAACACGGGCGGTATGGGTACTTTTACACCCTGCCCCTTTTATTCGGAGCAAGTGCGTGACGAGACCGAGGATAAGATACTGCTCCCCACCGTCTCTGCGATGAACGCGGAGGGGCGCCCTTTCAAAGGCGTGCTCTATTTCGGTCTGATGCGTACGCCCGAAGGGATGAAAGTGGTGGAATACAATTCCCGCTTCGGCGATCCTGAAACGCAGGTCGTCCTTCCCATGCTCAAGACCGATCTGCTCGAGATCTTCGAGGCAGTCACGGATGAGCGCCTGGCCGATATCGACATTGAATGGGAAGAGGGCGCCTGCGTGTGCGTCGTCCTCGCGAGCGGCGGCTATCCGCAGAAATACGAAAAGGGCAAAGAGATCACTTTCGATGCGCCTCCCGGAGAGGACGTCTTCGTCTATCATGCCGGCACGGTGCGCGGCGCGGACGGCGTGCTCAGGACAAACGGCGGGCGCGTCCTCAATATCTGCGCCAAAGGCAGGACGGTCGAAGAGGCCAGGCAGAGAGCATACGACTACATTCGCCATGTGCACTTTGAAGGGATGCAGTTCCGCAAAGACATCGGCATAAAATACAACGCAAAGGGCTGAGGATTTATGGTTTACAGAGTTTTTGTTGAAAAGAAGGAGAATCTGCAGGCGAAAAAGATCCGCGAAGATCTGGATGCACAGCTCGGCATCGCGGTGGAGGACCTGCGCGAGGTCATCCGCTACGATGCGGAGGGGATCAGCGAGGAGGAGCTGGAAGCGGCGATCGTCAACGTCTTTTCCGAGCCGCCCGTAGACAGCGTTTACCGCGAGCAGCTTCCCGTCGCCGACGGATATAAAGTGTTCGCGATCGCCTTTCTCGACGGTCAGTACGATCAGCGTGCAGACAGCGCCGCGCAGTGTATCCAGCTGCTCACGCAAAAGGCGCGCCCCCTCATCAAGTGCGCGCGCGTCATCTGCGTCAAGGGCGTCACGGACGCCGAGCTCTCGCGCATCAAAAAGCACCTCATCAACCCCGTCGAGAGCGCAGAAGTTTCCCTTGAAAAGCCGAAGACCCTTGCGCGCGCAAAGATGGAGACGCACGACGTCCCCGTCGTTGCGGGCTTTACCGGTATGACCGTAGACGAAGTCGCCGCATATCATAAGAAAAATGGCTTTGCCATGAGCGTAGAAGACCTCGTCTTCGTGCGCGATTATTTTAAAGAAGAGGGCAGAGATCCGACCGAAACGGAGATCAAAGTCATCGATACCTATTGGTCCGACCATTGCCGCCACACCACCTTTGCGACGGAGATCCAAAAGGTGGATATTAATTCCGACAATCCGCACATTTCCAAGGCATACGAGCTGTATCGGGATCTGTTTGACGAGTTCAACGCCTCCCGGAAAGACAAATATCCGTGCCTCATGGATATCGCGACGATCGCGGTCAAGAAGCTGAAAAAGGAGGGGAGGCTGGATAATCTCGATGTTTCCGACGAGATCAACGCCTGCTCTATCTGCATTGACGCGGAGATAGACGGCAAGGTCGAAAAATATCTCGTCATGTTTAAAAATGAGACGCACAATCACCCGACGGAGATCGAGCCCTTCGGCGGTGCGGCGACCTGCCTCGGCGGCGCCATCCGCGATCCGCTTTCGGGGCGCACCTATGTGTATCAGGCGATGCGCATCACGGGCAGTGCCGATCCCCGCGAAAAGTTGGCGGATACCCTTCCTGGCAAACTCCCGCAGCGCGTCATCACGAAGACTGCCGCGGCAGGCTTTTCCTCTTACGGCAACCAGATCGGCCTCGCGACGGGCATCGTCGACGAAGTGTATCACCCCGGCTATAAGGCAAAGCGCCTGGAAACGGGATTTGTCGTCGGCGGGGCAAAACGCGACATGGTCTACCGTGAAAAGCCGAAAAAAGGAGACATCATCATCCTGCTCGGCGGAGAGACGGGGCGCGACGGCTGCGGCGGTGCCACGGGCTCTTCCAAGGCGCACGATGCCCATTCTGTGGAGACGTGCGGTGCCGAAGTGCAGAAGGGCAACCCGCTCACAGAGCGCAAACTGCAGCGCCTGTTCCTCGACCCCGAAGTCACCCGCAAGATAAAAAAGTGCAACGATTTCGGTGCCGGAGGTGTTTCCGTCGCTATCGGCGAACTTGCGGACGGACTGGTCATCGACCTCGACAAGGTGCCTCTGAAATACGAAGGCCTTTCGGGAACGGAGCTCGCCATCTCCGAATCGCAGGAGCGCATGGCGGTCGTCGTTGCGGAAAAGGATAAAGACGAGTTTATCCGCCTCGCGGCCAAGGAAAACCTTGCCGCGACGCCCGTCGCGGTCGTCACAGACGATCGGCGCATGAAGATGCTCTTCAAAGGGAGGGCCATCGTCGATATCTCCCGCGACTTCCTCGATACCAACGGCGTCAAGCAGATCATTCAGGCAAAGATCGCGGACAACGTCACGCATTACTTTGATATCGAACACGGAGAATTCCGCGAAGACCTTCTGAAAAAACTCGCATCGCTCAACGTCTGCTCAAAGAAGGGGCTTTCGGAGATGTTCGATTCGACCATCGGCGCCCGCAGCGTCTATATGCCTTTCGGAGGCAAACGCCAGCTTACGCCCGCCATCGCGATGGCTGCCAAGATCTGCGGCGGAGAGACGGATGTTGCGACCGTCTCCGCTTACGGCTATTGCGCAGACCTCATGAGCAGCAGCCCCTTTACGGGCGCGATCTACAGCATCGTCACCTCCGTCGCGAAGCTGATCGCTTCCGGGTGCGACTATGACGAGATCAGGCTCACCTTCCAGGAATTTTTTATGCGGCTGGGGAAAGACCCCGCGCGTTGGGGCGTACCGCTGTCCGCCTTGCTCGGCGCGCTGTATGCGCAGATCGGGCTCGGGCTGGGAGCTATCGGCGGCAAGGACAGTATGAGCGGCACATTTGAGCACATCGACGTCCCGCCTACGCTCATTTCCTTTGCGCTTGCACCTGCCAAGGCGAGCAAACTTATTACGAACGTCCTCACCGAAACGGGCACAAAGCTGTATTGGATCCCCATGCATAAGGATCTCAACAAAGTTCCCGTGTTCGGCGAACTTGCGGATATGTACCGCGAGATCCATAAAAATATCCAAAGCGGCAATATCCGCTTCGCGACCGTCGTCGAAAACGGCGGCATCGCGGCGGCCGTCGCGAAGTCCTGCTTCGGAAACGGGCTCGGTTTCCGTTTTGAAGGGGACTGCGACTGTCTCCTCTCCGAACATTACGGCGAGATCCTCGTCTCCCTCGAGGATCCGGAAAGTTTGCATTGCACGAAGATCTTTGTGGGCGAAACGGCGGATGGAGACTTCGTTTACGACAAAGAAAAAGTCGCGCAGGAGGAGGCCGTCTCCGCTTTCCGCGGCACTTTGGACCGCGTGTTCCCCGACCGTGCGGCGGCGGAAGGAAGGGCGCGAGATGTCGATTTCTCCGTCAAAACGCGCGCAAAGGGCGGAAAAGTAAAGGTTGTCCGCCCCCGCGTATTTATTCCCGTCTTCCCCGGCACGAACTGCGAACTCGATACGGAGCGCAGGTTCCGCCTCGCGGGTGCGGAATGTGAGACGGTCGTCGTCCGCAACCGCAGCGCGCAGGACATCGAAGAGAGCGTCCGCGCCATTGCGGCGGCGATCTCCCGCGCCAACATCATCGCCTTCCCCGGAGGGTTTTCGGGCGGCGACGAGCCGGACGGCAGCGGCAAATTCATTGCCACGACCTTCCGCAATCCCCGCATCGCAGAACAGGTCATGAAGCTTCTGCGGGAGCGCGACGGCCTCATCCTCGGCATCTGCAACGGCTTCCAGGCGCTCATCAAACTCGGCCTTGTCCCTTACGGTGAAATAAGGCCGCTCACCGCAGAGAGCCCTACGCTGACGTACAACAACATATCGCGCCACGTCTCCAAGCTGGTCGATATCCGCGTCGCGTCCGACAAGTCGCCGTGGCTTTCCGCCTGTAAGGTGGGCGACGTGTTCACGGTGCCCGTTTCCCACGGGGAAGGCCGCATCGTCGCTCCGTTTGCCGCACTTGAACAGATGGCAGAGAACGGACAGATCGCGACGCAGTATTGCGACCTTTCCGGAAAGCCCTCGATGGAGTATCCCTTCAACCCGAACGGCTCCGCCTGGGCGATCGAGGGCGTCACTTCTCCTGACGGCAGGGTGTACGGCAAGATGGGGCACACGGAACGTGCCGGAGAGGATCTGTACAAAAACTGTACGGGCAACTTCGATATGAAGCTCTTTGAGAGTGGCGTCAAATACTTCAAATGATCGTCGGCGGGCAGGTCTTCAAGGCCTGCCCGCCTCTTTCTTCCATATTTTTCCAAAAGGTCTGCCGAAAGGTCTGCCGATTTTTTTCAAACGCTTTACAAAAAATATATTTTGTGCTATTATAGAAATATACATACAGCATATAGTGCTGAAAGGCGGAGTATTTTTATGAAATGTATGTACTGCGGGTGCACGGAAAGCAAAGTTGTCGACAGCCGTTCGACGGATGAAGGAAGGACGATCCGCCGCCGCCGCGAGTGTATGCAGTGCGGGAGGCGCTTCACGACCTATGAGACCATCGAAACGGCGCCCATCCTTGTCGTAAAAAATGGCGGCAACCGCCAGGCATTCGACCCGGGCAAGATCAAAAACGGCATCATCAAGGCCTGCGAAAAGAGACCCGTTTCCATGTCTAAGATCGACAAACTGGTGGAAGATATCAAGAAGCAGGTCTATAATTCCCTCGAGCAGGAGGTCACGTCCAAGCGCATCGGCGAGCTCGTCATGAACGGGCTGCGCGACATCGACGAAGTGGCATACGTCCGCTACGCATCGGTCTACCGGCAGTTTACGGATATTTCTTCTTTCATGAGCGAGCTCGAAACGCTCATGAAGGACGGCAAGGCAAAGAAGGCGGAGGAGAAGCCCGAATGAGGGCTTCTTTTTCTTGCGGGGAGGAGAAATGAGCAGACAAGTCATCGTCGGCGGCCTCGCTCTCGGCGGAGGGGCGCCCGTCCGCGTACAATCCATGACGACGACGCCGACCGCGGACGTCGAAGCGACGCTTGCACAGTTTTCGCGTCTCTATGAGGCGGGCTGCGAAATCGTCCGCGTCGCCGTGCGGGACGAAGGCGACGCGTCCGCCATCCGCGCCCTGAAAGACCGCTCGCCCATGCCCGTTGTTGCGGATATTCATTTTTCGGCAGATCTTGCGGTGCTTGCGGTGGAGTGCGGTGCGGATAAAATACGCATCAATCCGGGAAATATCGGCGGCGAGGAGCAGGTGCGCCGCGTAGCGGACTGTGTACGCGCGCATCATATCCCCGTCCGGGTCGGCGCAAATACGGGCAGCATCGAAAGAGAGCATCTCGCAAAGTACGGTAGATCGGCGGAGGCGCTCGTCGAGAGTGCCCTCCATAACGTACGGCAGCTCGAGCGGTACGGCGTCGAGGATATCGTTGTCTCCGTAAAGGCTTCCTCCGTTCCGCTTACCGTCGAGGCATACCGCCTCATGGCGCGCAAGGCCGATCTTCCGCTGCATGTCGGCGTGACCGAAGCGGGGACGAGGGAGAGCGGCATCGTCAAGAGCAGCGTCGGTATCGGCGCTTTGCTCCTGGACGGGATAGGGGACACGATCCGCGTGTCGCTGACGGACGATCCCGTCGAGGAGATCTACGCGGCAAAACGCATCCTGCGCGCCTGCGGGAGGGAGAAGGATTTTGTGGAGGTCATCTCTTGCCCGACGTGCGGGCGGTGCGAGTGGAACAGCATGGCGCTCGCGCAGAAGGTGGAAAAATTCACTTTCGGAGTAAAAAAATCAAAAAAGATCGCCGTCATGGGCTGCGTCGTAAACGGCCCCGGCGAAGCAAGAGGCTGCGATATCGGCATTGCGGGAGGAAAGGGGAAATGTGTCCTTTTTAAAAAGGGCGAGCCGGTCGCTACCGTTTCTTCCGAAAGGGCAGAAGAAGAATTTTTTGCGGCAGTCAGGGAATGCCTGGAAGAGGAGTAAAATGACGCAAACAGAGTTTTTGACGCGCCTGCGCGCCCATAAAGGGCTGCGGCATGCCGTCGTGAGCGAGATCGAGATCGATGCGCAAAGTCGCGTCTGTTCCTTCCGCATCGTCACGGATTCGGCCTATACGGAGGAGGACGCAAACGCCGCGCGGGCGCTCGTGCGGGAGGCCGTGCCCGCCTCCATGCATGCCGCCGTCAGCATACATAAACTGGTCGCGGACGAACAGCTGATCAAAAACAAGATCCTCGCGTATCTTTCGCGCAATCACCGCGCCGCTTCGGCATGTATCGCGGCGGAAGATATCGACGTCGTTTTGGGGGATCCGGTGCGCTTTTCATTCGGTGTGGACGAAGCGGAGCGTGGTTTTTTCGAAAAGAACGAAGAGCTCCTGCCGGGCGTAGAACGGATGCTCGCTGCGAACTTCTGTAACGCGTTCGAGGGCTCTCTCGTCGAAAAGGATAAGGGCGGCATCGAGGAGGATGACGAGCGGGAGGAGGAAGAGATCTTCGATTTCCGCCCGGCCCGCACTTTTGCGGTGGAAAACTTCGAGGCGATCGATGAAGAGAACGTCCCCAAAGAGGCGATATATATTTCCGACGCGACTTTCCGCAGCGACAAGATGACGCTCTGCGGTGCCATCCGCTACATACAGGAGCGAACCTCTCAGAAGGGAAAACCCTACCTTCGTTTTACGATCGCGGACGCATCCGGCGTCCTGTCGTTTTCTTATTTCCCGCGAAAGAAGACGGAGGAAAAGATCCGCGCTCTTCAGCCGGGAGACAGCATCGTCTGCACGGGCGAAAACGAAATGTTCAACGACAGGCTGAGCTTCACGGCGCGCTTCATCAACCGCGGCAACGCCCCGGAAGGATTTGTGCCCGAAAAACGCAAGGGGAAGTCTCTCCCGCTTCGTTATGCGGCGGTCGTGCCCGAAAAGCTGGAGGACTTCAATCAGCTCAGCCTTTTCGGAAACAGCGAACTCCCTCCCGACCTTGTAAACAACACTTTTGTCGTTTTTGACCTGGAAACGACCGGCCTCGTCAACTCTCCGACGGGCGGAAACATGGACGCCATCACGGAGATAGGGGCGGTCAAGATCGAGCACGGAGAGATCAGGGAAAAATTTACTACGCTCGTCGATCCGGAACGCAAGCTGACGGAGGAGATCGTCAAGCTCACGGGCATTACGGACGATATGCTCGTCGGTGCCCCGAAGATCGGACAAGTTATTCCTGATTTTCTGAAATTCTGTGACGGATGCATCCTCGTCGGCCACAACGTACAATTCGATTATAAGTTTGTCCGCTATTATGCCGAACAGGAAGAGTATGAATTCGACTATAAGACGTTCGATACGCTCTCCATCGCGCAGGGCATGCTCTTCCTTCCGAATTACAAGCTGAACACCCTCGCGGACTACTATCATTTTTCTTTTCAGCACCATCGTGCCTGGGACGATGCGTATGTTACCGCAAAAATCTTTATTGAATTGATAAAAGCGAAAAAATGCTTGCCAAAATCATAAAGATATGGTATAATTCACATAGTGAATAATGTTGGCTGGAATTGAGAGTGGGTCACCGCTCTCAAATCTTTTTATGCACGCGATATGTACGGGAGGCAGCCGTGAAAGTAAAGTCAGCCGAAGAGATCGGCAGGGCGCTTCTGCCCGTTGCCGAAGAACTCGGCATAGAGATCTACGAGGTCGTTTTTAAACAGGGCAAGGATCCTTCTCTGACGATCTTCCTCGATACGGAGGAAGAGGGCGGGATCGATCTTGACACCTGCGAGGCTTTCCACAACGCGGCGGATCCGATCCTCGACGAGTTGGATCCGACCTACGGACAGCCCTATACGCTCAATGTAAGCAGCCCGGGGCTGGATCGCCCTTTCAAAAAGGAGAGCGATTTCCGCCGCAATATCGGAAAAAGAGTGGAAGTAAAACTGTATGCGCCGCGCAAGGGGAAAAAGTTCTTTGAGGCGGTGCTGAAAGAGTTTGATCTGAAGGCGGGCAACGTGACGCTGGAAGAGGGAGGGGAAGTCTTTAAACTGAACCTCACGCAGATCGTGAAAATTTCGCAGGCGATCGACTTTGAGTAAGGAACGCCGCGTAAGCAAACATAAAATTATCGAGGAGAAGAGGAATGGTTAGCAAAGAGTTCTTTGATGCGCTGGCGGATCTGGAAGCGGAAAAGGGCATCAGCCAGGAAATTTTTCTGGAGGCGCTCCGCAATGCGCTCATTTCTGCCTATAAAAAGCAGTATGAGGGCGGCGCAAGCGAGGTGGACATCCGCATCAATCCGGAAAAGAACAGCATCAAGTATTATACCGTCAAGACAGCCGTCGAAGAAGTCATCGATCCCGAAAAGGAGATCTCCGTGGCCGACGCGCAACTCCTGAAAAAGAGCTATAAGGCGGGCGACCTCGTGTACGAAGAGTTTGTCCCCAAGGATTTCGGCCGCATCGCCGCCCAGACAGCGAAGCAGGTCATCCTGCAGAAGCTGCATGAGACGGAGCGTGATAACACCCTCAGCGAGTTCTCGGATAAGAAAGACGAGCTCATGAGCTGCGTCGTCCGCAAGGTGGATGCACGCAACGTATATGTCGAACTCGGCAAAGGGCAGATCGAAGGCGTCATGCTTCCGCAGGATCAGGCTCCCGGCGAAAAGTATGAGGTCAATGACAGGCTCAAGGTTTACGTAAAAAATATCAAAAACAGCGGCAAGGGCGCGCAGGTGCTCGTCTCCCGCACGGCTGCGGGGCTGGTAAAGCGCCTCTTTGAAGAGGAAGTGCCCGAGATCAAGAGCGGCATCGTCGTCGTCAAGGCGATCTCCCGCGAGGCAGGGCAGCGCACGAAGATGGCGATCGCCAGCGAAGATCCGCAGGTCGACGCGGTGGGCGCATGCGTGGGCAACAAAGGGGCTCGCGTCAATGCAGTCGTAGCCGAGCTCGGCGGGGAGAAGGTGGACATCATCCAGTGGAGCGAAAATCCTCTCGAATTTATCGCGAAGGCGCTCTCTCCCGCGAAAGTCATCTCCGTCACGCAGATAGACGAGAAATCCGCCGTTGCCGTCGTCCCCGACGACAAGCTCTCCCTCGCGATCGGCAGAGACGGGCAGAACGCCCGCCTGGCTGCGCGGCTCACCGGCTGGAAGATAGACGTCAAGAGCGAGAGTGCGGCTGCGAAGATGGAAGAGCTGCGCGACATCGAGGACGAGCCGGAACAGGATCCCGGCGCGGAAGAGTAAAGAGACGGGCCCGCGAGGTGGAATGCGTGAAGACAAAAAAGATCCCCATGCGCATGTGCATCGCATGCAGGGAAATGAAGCCGAAAAAGGAGATGCTGCGCGTGGTAAAGCCGAAGGAGGGCGACGTGTTCATTGACCTGACCGGTAAAGCCGCCGGCCGCGGCGCCTATGTCTGCGACGACCCCGCCTGCGTCAGAAAACTGAAAAAGGGAAGACTGCTCAACAAAGTTTTTTCTTCGGAGATACCGCCCGAAGTGTATGACAGGATCGAGGAGGATTTCCTTGCAAAGAAGTAAGGCGGAAAGTTATATCGGGTTTTGTATCCGCGCGGGGAAGCTGACCTGCGGCTTCAATGCCGT
The DNA here is from genome assembly GCA_949297575.1 of uncultured Bacillota bacterium. GTDB lineage: Bacteria > Bacillota > Clostridia > Christensenellales > Borkfalkiaceae > Borkfalkia. Next base: position 68,946 of record CASFTB010000007.1, read on the forward strand.
AGCGTCGCAAAAAAAGGATGTCTTTCTTCTACTGTTGTGTGAAACGGCATCCGAGAATGCGCGGAAAGAGGCCGTATCCCTGCAAAAAAAATTCGGCTGCGCCGTCGTGCTCGTGCGGGGCGTGCCGCTGGAGGATGTCGTCGGCAAGCCCAATTGCAAGCTGGCGGCTGTGAGAGATGAAAATTTAGCGAAGGCGATCCTTTCGTCTACGGACGATCGCTTCATAAACTATTCGGGAGGCAACATCAGGTAAAGATGGCAGAAGCAAAAAACAATCATTACGCGAATATCGAAAAGATCGATACCCTTCTCGGGGCGGAAGGGCTCGGGGCGCTGCTCAAAGGCGTGCAGGGTACCGAGAGGAAGGTGAATGAGATCCTCCGCAGGATCGCCGACCTCGAAGTCGAGACGCGCCGCCGTGCGCAGGAAGCCGCTGCCGCCGAGGAACAGGCAAAGGCTGCCGAGACGGAAGAGCATGGCCCGAAAGCGGAAGAAGTTCCCGCACAGCCTCCCGTGCAGGAAAAAGCAGAGGAACGCGTCTCCGTGCCGGAACTGGCGGAGACGGAAAAGGGATCCGAAAAGGCGGAACCCGTACCGCAGCAGCCGGCAGCCGCTGCGGAAGCAAAAGAGCCCGCTGCTGACGCGGCAGGACAGGAAAAGCCTGCTGCGCCCGTGCGCCCTGCTGCCCCCGCAGAAGTCGTCACGCAGCGCAAGAACGGGATCGAAGAAAAGATCATCCGCACGCAATACGCAGATCGGCGCGAGCGGAATGCGGCCCGTGCGACTTATATCAATACCAATCTGAACGACCGGGCAGCGCGGAGCAAACCCGACCGTACCGCCTCGGCGCCGCAGGGCGCGGGGGCAAGGCCGCCTTTCGGGCAGCGTCCCTCCCAGGGG
>CASFTB010000008.1 GCA_949297575.1 uncultured Bacillota bacterium
AAGGGCTTGCGCCTGCGGCGCAAAGCTCGCTGCGCGAGCACGAACAGGCAAGGCTGCGCCTTGCCGGCTCGAATCTTTGTTACGTCCCCGTCGCAAAAAGCGGCAGGTACAAAAAGTACCTGCCGCTTTTTGTGGTGGGGACGGTAAGACTCGAACTTATGACCTCATGCATGTCAAGCATGCGCTCTAACCAACTGAGCTACGCCCCCGTTTGTACGGGCGCCGGAGTGCTTCCGCAAATCCAGCTTATTTATCATACCATTTTCGGCGGCGCTTTGTCAATCAAAAATACCGCACTTTCCGATTTTTTTGCCGAAAACAGCGGAATGCGCGTCGGAGGCCGCGCGCCCGCCGCCCGAAGACTGCGCCGTGGTATATACGCGGCGCGGGCAGAATACAATAGCGTGTACATTTTCTTTCAGAGGTCGGACATGCGCGCGTATCATGCAATGACGGCGGAAGAGACGCTCGCCGCGCTCGGCAGCGGTGAGTGCGGGATATCGGAAGGGGAGGCGCAGACGCGCCTGCGGCGCTGCGGCGAAAATGTCCTGCGCGGCAAAAAGAGGGGCGGCGCCCTTATGCTGTTCTTTGCCCAGTTCAAGGACTTCATGACCGTCCTGCTCATCTGTGCCGCGGCGGTCTCGGGCGTCGTCGCCTATGTGACCGGAGACGTGCACGAGCTGGCGGATACGGGCATCCTGCTCTTCATCATCCTCCTGAACAGCATTGTCGGTTTTATCCAGCAATACCGTGCGGACAACGCCGTAGAAAAGCTGAAAAAGCTCTCCGTCTGCCGCGTGAAGGCGGTGCGGGAGGGGAAAGACATCCTCTTGGACAGCACCTCCCTCGTGCCCGGAGACGTGATCTACCTCGAAGAGGGGGACATGGTCCCCGCGGACTGCCGCCTGCTCTCCTGCGAAGAGCTCCGCTGCGACGAATCCGCGCTGACGGGCGAATCGCGCGGGGTCGGAAAGAGCGTACAGCGCTGCCCCGAAAACGCGCCCGTCGGCGACAGGAGAGATATGCTCTTTTCTTCGACCTTCGTCGTGCGCGGGCAGGGGCGGGCGGTCGTCGTCGCCACGGGGCAGGATACGGAGATGGGCAAGATCGCCGACCTGCTGGCGGAAACGCATCCCGCAAAGACGCCGCTGGAAAAGGCGCTCGCCATCCTCGGCAGGGCGATCACCGCCTTCGTCGTCGCCGTCGCCGCCGTCATCTTCGTGTTCGGCATCTTTTTCAAGGACAGTTCGCTGGCGGGCAACTTCATGTCCTCCGTCGCCATCGCCGTGGCCGCCATCCCCGAGGGGATGCCCGCCATCGTCACCGTCATCATGGCGCTGGGCGTGCAGAAGATGAGCCGCGAGCGCGCCATCGTGCGCAAGCTGCACGCGGTGGAAACGCTGGGCGGGTGCAGCTGTATCTGTTCGGATAAGACGGGCACCCTCACGGAAAACCGCATGACGGTAGAGGCGGTATGCACCGATTTTTCCGCGCCGCCGCTGCGTGAGCTGCACGCCTTCGCCCCGCGGACGGGCGCAGAGCGCATGCTGCTCGCCTGCATGCGCGTCTGCAACACCGTGAAAGGAGAGGGCGCCAAGCGCATCGGGGATGCGACGGAGGTCGCGCTCGTGCACTTTGCGGACGCGTGCGGGTTTGCCTTTCCCTTCAAAAAGCTCGCCTCGCTGCCCTTCACCTCCGAGCGCAGGATGATGACCGTCTCCGCGCAGGCGGAAGAGGGGCGCTTCGACTTCGTGAAGGGCGCGGCGGACGTGCTGCTCGAAAAGTGCACGCGCATCCGCGAAGGGGAGACGGTGCGCCCCCTCACGGAGGCGGACAGGGCGGCCGTGCGCGCCTGTACGGAAAAGCTGGCGGGGGAGGCGCTGCGCGTGCTCGGCTTCGCCTATGGAGAATACGGCGGCACCCCGCGCGAGGAGGGGCTGATCTTCCTCGGCGTGTGCGGCATGATCGATCCGCCCCGCCGCGGCGTGAAAGAGGCCGTCGCCGCCTGCAAGGGCGCGGGCATCACCCCCGTCATGATCACGGGCGACCACCGCGAGACCGCCTTCGCCATCGCAAAGAGGCTGGGCATCGCCTCCTCGGGGGAGGAGGTGATGACGGGAGACGCCCTCGATTCTCTGCCCGAAGCGGAGCTCGGCCGCCGCGTGCCGCAGGCGCGCGTATTTGCCCGCGTCAGCCCCAAACACAAGAGCATGATCGTCGAAAAGTTCCAAAATGCGGGCAACGTCGTCGCCATGACGGGCGACGGCATCAACGACGCGCCCGGCATCCGCAGGGCGGATATCGGCATCGCCATGGGTATTTCGGGCACGGACGTCACCAAGAGCGCCGCCGATATGGTCATCGCGGACGACAACTTCGCGACCATCGTCACCGCGGTGCGGGAGGGGCGGCACGTCTTTTCCAACATCAAAAAGACCATCCTCTTCTTCCTCGCCACAAACTTTGCGGAGGTGCTCTCCATCCTCATCGCCACCCTCGTATTGTGGCGGCTGGACTTCCTCACCTCGACGCAGCTCCTGTGGATCAACCTCATCACGGACAGCCTGCCCGTGCTCTCTCTGGGCGCGGAGGCGGAGGACGCAGACTGCATGCTCCGCCCGCCGCGGCGGGCGAACGACCTGTTTTCGCCCGAGTCGATCGCCTCCGTCGCTGTGTACGGGCTGATCCAGACGGCGCTGTGCGTGGGGGTGTTCGCCCGGAGCGCGGCGGCCTTCGGCAATGCAGCCGCCGTCACCATGACCTTTTTCGTGCTCTCCTTCCTCGAGCTGTTCCACTCCTTCAACATCCGTTCCGAGCGGCGCTCCGCCTTCGGGAAGGGCTTTTTCTCCAACAGGATGCTCTTTCTGACAGTCTTTATCGGCATTGCCGTGAACATGCTGCTGTGCGCCTTCGCCCCCCTGCGGGCGGCGTTCGGCATCGTGCCGCTCTCGGCTGCGCAGTGGGGCATCGTATTCGTTGCCTCCCTCGCTGTCATCCCCGCGGCGGAACTGTACAAGGCGGTCGTGCGGGCGGCCGTCCGCGCGAAGGGCAGGAAGAAGGGCGCCCGCGGCGCGAAAGGAGGGAAGGGAAAGACCTGTTCCGGGCGTGCAAATGCCGCGGCGTGAAGCAGCCCCCTGTACGATGCTTATATACCCGAAAAGGAGGACAAAAAGTGAGCCCGTCCCGAAGCTCGGGGCGGGCTTACGCCGCATCGGCCGAGGCTGCCCCGTTGTCCGGTGGGCGGGGAAAGAGTCGGCGTTAAAAGTCGGCTTACCCCTTGCAAATGCGGGAAGCGTATGTTATAATAAAGAAAACAGGGGGGCTACCCTTTGTTTTCTTAAAAGAAAGCGGTTTTCGGCATTAAAAGTAAAGAAGGGAAGAAAGATGATCAGAGTTGCAGTCGTGGAGGACAATATGCGGGATCAGGAAACGATCTCTGCTTTTCTGGATGAATATGCCGCAAAGGCGGGTATCCGGTTCGAGATCACCCGTTTCCACGACGGGCTTGACTTTTTGGATAAATTCAGATCTTCCGTGTTTGACCTCATTCTTCTGGATGTACAGATGCCGAATATCGACGGTATGGCCGTCGCCGAGCGGCTGCGCGCGGTGGATACCTTCGTGCTCATTATTTTTATTACGAACATGGGGAGTTATGCCGTCAGGGGGTATGACGTGGGCGCTTCTGCCTTTATAAAAAAGCCCGTTCTTTACGCCGAGTTCGAGCAGAAGATCAAGAGAGCTCTGTTTACGATCGAGCAGAGAGACAACAAATATTTCTTTATTCCCAGCGGAGGGAGCCAGGTTCGCGTCATGGTGCGCGACCTCGTCTACGTCGATGTCATGGGGCACATCAGTACCTTTCACATGGTGGGAGGAAATACGTTCAACGCGCGCATCCCTCTCGGCGTACTTTCCGAACAACTTGCCGCCTATGATTTTATGGCGATCAGTAAAAATTGCCTGATCAATCCCGCCTATATTCGCCGTATCGACACTCAGAGTGTGGAATTGAACGGATGTACGCTGGATATCAGCAGGTTAAAAAAGAAGTCATTTTTGCTGCAATTCAGCGATTGGCTCGCGAAGGGCGGGAGGAGCGTGTAAGCTTTATGGCGTTTCTCTTCTTTTATTTGTTCGGTTCGTGGGTCTTTGTCCTCACGCTGTCGATGGGGGAGTTTATTTTTTCTGTCTCCTACGCAAGGCGGGAGAAGTTTGTTCTGCGCTATCTGTTGTCGAGGGCGGCGGTGTTGGCACTGAGCAGCCTGCCGACGGCGCTGTATTACGTCGCCGACGTGACGACGCAGAATGTCGTCGTCTCCAACCTCGCGGTGATCGTCGCCTATCTGATGATGTTCGCGATGGTCGTGCTCTCCATGATGTTCAGCTACCGCGAGCCTTTTTTGCGCTGCCTCGTTTCGGGGACGCTCGGCTTTCTGTGTCAGAATATTTTTTACGGCGCCTACTTCATCCTGGATGAGCTGACGGGGCTGAACATTCTCTTGTATTCCGCCCTTTCTTTTCCGGCGGCCTTTACGCTTGCCTTTTTTCTGCAATTGGTCATTGCCGCCGCTGTCCTGGCGGCGTGCTATTTTCTGTTTGCAGCGCGCGCCATGCGCTATGCCGTATATCCGATGAGCCCGTTGAGTTCTGTCACCATCGCCGCCGTCGCCCTCCTGTTTGTGCTCGTTTTCAACGCGCTCGGCAATATTTTCAATACCGACAGCACGATGGTCAACGTCTTTGTGCGGCTGCTGCTCATGACCTGCTGCATCGGCATTCTGACTCTCTATGTGATCCTCGTCAAAGATCAGTTTGTGGAGCGGGAGTCAGCCATCGTTTCTCAGCTGGATGACGAGGTGCGGCGGCACTATACACAGATGAAGGAGACGATGGAGCTGATCGATATCAAGTGCCATGACATCAAGCATTACATAGCGGCGGCCGGCGCGGGCAAGGGGATCGCCATGGACGAGCTGAAAGATCTCGTGACCATTTACGACACTTCCGTCAAGACGGGCAACGATGTGATCGACACCCTCCTTGCGGAGCGCGCCCTGTATTGTTCCACGCACGGGATACGCCTCACAGTCATTGCAGACGCGAGCTGCCTGTCCTTCATCTCCACAGGAGATATGTGCTCGCTGTTCGGCAATATGATCGAAAACGCCGTCGAAGCGGTCAGACAGGTGGAAGAGGAGGACAGGCGCCTGATAAACGTGAACATCCGCCCTGTGGCGGGGCAGGTGTTTTTCAGTGTGGAAAATACGTTCGTCGGCAAGCCCGTGCTGGAAGGCGGTCTTCCCAAGACGAGCAAACGGGGAGGCGGCTATCACGGATATGGGATGAAGAGCATCCGCATGATCGCCGAAAAATACGACGGCGTCTTTTCTTTCAGCGCGGAGGGCGGACTTTTCCGCGTTTCCATCCTCTTTCCGACCTCTGCGAAGTGACCGCCGCCCTTGCGGGAAGGGACGGTCTGCGACGGACAGGACAAAAAAACGACCATTCAGGACATCTGTGTTTACACGATGTCCTTTTTTTATTATACTCTGTCCTGTCGAACGGGACCGCGGCGCGGTCTGTCCGCAAAAAAATTATTTGGAGGTCATGATGAAGGAAAAGCTTAGAATGCGCAACGGCATCGTGCTCGCCATTTGGATCCCCATCCTGGCAGTGCTGCTTGCCGTACTGATCGCGCTGAATGTGTTGGCCGGTATTTTCGGCGGCGTGCTGGATACTTCGCTCGGGCGGGGAGAGCGGCACACGATCAAGCCGGAAAACACCGAAACGTGGGACACGGAGTATTATGAGGAGCGGTACGACACTCTGGAAGAGGCTGTCGCCGCGTCTCAGAAGGTGATGAAACAGGTAGACGACGAGGGCACTGTGCTGCTGAAAAACAACGGCGTCCTTCCCCTCAAGAGCAAGACCGTGACGCCTTTCGGCAGAGGGTATGCTCATCCCATCTACAACGGCATGCAGGAGGGAGGTTCTATCCTGTATACCCCGCCCGAAAAGGGCATCAGCCCCGAGCAGGCGCTCGAAGAGGGTGGCTTTACCATCATCAGCGCCGCTGCCGACAAACAGCCGGAGGATATGGGGCTGACGACGGACGGCGGATTCGGCGGCTACATCCAGGACGACGACGGCTCTTGGATTCAGGTGTTCAAGTATGAAAATTACCCCGATGCGCCGCAGCGTGCCGAGGGGACCAGCCGCCACAATACCATGTCTTTCGGCGGAGACAATCAGATCCCCGAATTGAAGGTGGACGTCTATAATGACATCCCTTCTTCAGAACTGGAAAAGATGAAGGATTCCGTCGGGCTGGTGTTCGTCAGCCGCAGCGGCAGCGAGAGCCTGGACAAAAAGGCGGATGCCTATGACGACGGCACTCCGCACTTCCTTGCCCTCTCCAAAAACGAGAAGGACATGATCGCCTATGCAAAGAAAAACTGCGACAGCGTCATCCTCATCGTCAACTCCTCCAACCCCATGGAGCTCATGCCCGTGATGCAGGGCGAGCTGGAGGTTGACGCCATCATCTGGGCGGGTCATCCCGGCGATCAGGGCTTCCGCTCTGTCGCGGATATCCTTGCGGGAAAGGTCAACCCCTCGGGCAGGCTGGTCGATCTCTTTGCGACCGACTTCACCAAGACCCCTTCCTATAACAACTGGGGCAAGTTCCGTTATACCAATGCGGACAAATCTCCTTTCGTAGAATACCGCGAGGGCATGTACAACGGTTACCGCTACTATGAGACCGCGCACGACATCGGTGCAGAAGGGTTCGTGTACGGCGAGCTGGACGACATGGGCGGCGTGAAGACGCCCGGAGAAGTGGCGTATCCCTTCGGCTACGGTCTTTCTTATACCACCTTCGAGCAGAAAATTTCCTCTTTCACTGCAGGGGATACGTTCACGGTGAAAGTGGATGTTACCAACACGGGCGATGTGGCGGGCAAAGAGGTCGTACAGCTATATTATAACCCTCCGTACACGGATGTTGACAAGCAGATGAAGATCGAAAAGCCGACCGCGACCCTTATCGCCTTCGGCAAGACGGAGATCATCCAGCCGAAGGATACCAAAAGCGTCACGCTCTCCTTCGACAAGGACGAGCTCGCCTCCTATTGCTACACCCGCACCAACGGCGACGGTACGACGGGCTGCTACTTCCTTGAAGAGGGAGAATATAGCTTCACGCTGCGTGCCAACAGCCATGACGTGATCGAGGAGAGGACATGGGAAAACGCCAATGACATCTGGTACGATAACGATAACCCCCGCCCCTCCGAGATCGAGATGCAAGCGGCGATGGCAGACGACGGCACCCTTCTCCCTTATCCCGAAAGGACGGCCGAGGATCCGGACGCGACCTTTATCGCCGCGACCAACCTCTTCCCGTACATGAGCGAATATATGCAGGAAGAGAGCGAGATGCTGACCCGTGCAGACTGGAACGCCACCCTTCCGTCCACCCGCACACCCGATAAAGAGGTGAGCGAAAAGTTCTCGGCCATGTTCAATCTCGAGGATACCTTCGATTACAAGACGGATAAAAATCTCGGCAACGTCGAAGGGAGCGCCGTCTATCGTGATTCCATTGTCGAAAAGGCAGAGAAGACGCTCACCGTCCTTGACATGCGCGGCAAAGACTATTTTGACAAAGATTGGGACGTTCTCCTCGACCAGCTCGATTATGACGCCGATGCAGACGATATCCGCCAGATCCTCGTCGCGGAGTCCTACTTCACCAACGGCGTCGATTCCATCGGCCTGCCACCCAGCCGCCACTGCGAGGGCGCCAACGGCGTCCGCCTCAACAACGGCAACGGCCTCGCTTCCGATGACCGCGATACCTCCGCGTGGTGCATGGCGCCCATGCTGGCATCCACCTGGAACACCGAGCTCATCCGCCGGGCGGGCGAGGCGATGGGGCAGGAAGGCCTGCTCAGCGGTAGGCAGGGGCGCATGGCGCCGGCCTTCAACCTGCACCGTTCTCCCTTCCAGGGCCGCGTGTTCGAGTATTACAGCGAAGACCCGCTGCTCTCCGGCAAGATGGCGGTCGCCATGGTCAACGGCACCTCTTCGATGGGCATGTTCGATTACATCAAGCACTTCGGCCTCAACGACCAGGAGACCTACCGCGACAAGCGCCTGAAGACGTGGGCGAACGAGCAGGTCATCCGCGAGCTGTATAACAGGCCCTTCGAGATCGCCATCCGCGAGGCGCGCAAGACCATCAAATACACGGCAGATCAAGAAGGCACGGTAAAGACCAAGGTGATGCGCGGCGTATCGGCAATGATGGGTGCACAGAACTGCTTCGGGCCCGTCACCGCCTTCGCCAACTACGACCTGATGACCAAGCTCGTGCGCGAAGAGTGGAACTTCAACGGCGTGATCATCACCGATATGTTCAGTGCAGGCAGCGATTCTTTCACAGAGCTCACCATCCGCGCGGGCACCGATACATGGCTGGTGTGGCAGGATACGAACCCCGCTGTCCATACGGATACGGCGACGGGCAAGTCTCTCGCGCGCACCGCGCTGCACAGGCTCGCCTATACGGTCGCAAACTCTGCGGTCTTGCAGGACAGCCCTCCGGGAACGATCATCTACTATGACATGTCCCCCTGGCGCGTGGGCCTGCTGACAGGCACCATCGTCGGCGGCGTCGTGATCGGAGTGCTGGCCGTCCTGCTTGTACTGCGTACCGTACACAGCATCCGCCACCCCGAGCAGTACCGCACGAAAAAGAAAAAAGAGGCCTGATCGCCTCTCAATAAAAGAGCGCCCTCCCCGAAAGGGGAGGGCGCGATACATTTTCGGGGGACAGATCATTCCGGCACGACGGAGACGAATATCTTCGCCGTCACGCCCTCCATCAGGCGCACGTCCACCGCATAGTCGCCGACGGTCTTGATGGGGTCTTTGAGGAGGATCTTTTTCTTATCCACGTCAAAGCCGAGGTCGGCGAGCTTGTCCGCGATCTCGCGGGAGGTCACGCTGCCGAACACCTTGCCGTTTTCGCCGCACTTGATGGAGACGGTCACTTTGCTCTTGTCCATCCGCTGTGCAAGTTCGCGGATGGCCTTGATCTCCTCGCGGCGGCGGCGCTCCTCTGCCTCCTTCTGAATTTTCAGACTGTTTACGGCGACGGCGGAAGCCGGTTCCGCCAGTCCCTTTTTGAGCAGAAAGTTTTTGGCGAACCCGTCGCTCACGTCCAGGATCTCGCCCTTTTTGCCCGTGCCCTTTACGTCCTGTCTGAGAATCACTTTCATCGCTTTTTCCTCGCGTTTTTTATGTTTTTCAATATTGTACAATGAAACGGCGCAAAAGTCAACCCTTTGCCGCAGCAGGGGAGAATAATCGCCGCCTTCCGCGCACATACTGCTGTAAGGAGGTCAACTGACATGGAAAAGATCAATCATTCGATCGGCTGCGAAGTTTCCGGCTGCATGTTCAACTGCGAAGGCAAAAACTGCACGCTCGATCACATCGTCGTCGGCAACACCTGCAACTGTGAAGACGGTGCCTGCACCTGCTGCGAAAATTATCGCAAGCGCTGAAGGCGGTAAAAAAGGGGCGCGCCCTCGCTCTGTAAGCGGCGGCGCGCCCCTTTTGTCTGTTCAGATCTTTCCCTTTTTCAGCTCCGCCACGGCGCTTTTGAGGAAGTATTCCGCCGTCGAATCGTGCAGCACGGCCTCGAGCGCCTCGTCGAAGCCGAGCCACTTCGCGTCCGTCAGCTCGTCGGCGTTGAGCCTGATCTCCCCCTCCGATACGACGACGATGAAGCCCAGCATCAGAACGTTGCGCGGCTCGTGGTAGCGCGAGCTCATGTAGCGGTATTTGACGGTGTTCAGCCCCGTCTCCTCGCGGATCTCGCGCACGATCGCCTTTTCGGCGGATTCCCCCTTCTTTACGTACCCCGCGAACAGCAGGTTGTTGCCGTTGGTGTGCTTGCCGATGAGTATCTTGTCCTGCGCCTTGTTCACGACCGTCATGCTGACCGCCGTTTTGAAGGGCGGGAACTTGAATTCCCCGCAGCTGTTGCAGTAGGGGACGAGACCTTCGTTGTCGCAGAATTTCAGGCTGAGCTTTGCTCCGCAGTCCTGGCAAAACATAAACGTCCCTCCTTTTTCGATCTATTTTAAATAGAATACTCCTTTTTTTCTGAAAAGTCAATACTCTTTTGAAAAAATTCACCTAATTTTTTTATTATTTTACATTTTTATTGCAAATTGCACGCCGCTGTTGCAGGGCGGCGGCGCATTTTACAGCGCGGCGCGCACATTTGCCCCGCGGCGCGGTGCGAGGAATGTTGACTTTTTTGCCCGAAAAGTGTATGATATGTATAGTATTTCCATACAAAATGCGGTCCCGCGTGCGCGCGGGGAGGAGGGGTGGAACCGCCGATGAAAAAAACGCTCATACGCAACTACGCAAAGCTGATCGCGCGCGTCGGCGCGAACGTACAGAAGGGGCAGCGCGTCGTCATCACGGCGCAGCTCGACCAGCCCGCCTTCGTCTGCATGCTCGCGGAAGAGTGCTACCGCGCGGGCGCCTCCGACGTCGCCGTCGAGTGGCAGGATCAGCGGCTGGAAAAGCTTGCCTCCCGCTTCGAGACGGTCAAAGAGCTCGCATACGTTTCCCCGTGGGAGGAGGAAAAGCTGAAGGGCCGCGCGGAACGCCCGCCCGTCACCATCAGGCTTCTCTCGGCCGACCCCGACGGCATGAAGGGGGCGGACAGGGAAAAGATCACCCTCGCCTCTATGGCGCGCTCTGCCATCACCAAGCCGTATGCGGACGCGATGACAAACCGCCACCAGTGGTGCGTGGCGGCCGTCCCTTCGGCGGGGTGGGCGAAGAAGATCTTCCCCGAAGAGCGCGTGGGCCGCGCCGTCGAGCGGCTGTGGGAACTGATTTTGCAGACCTCCCGCGCGGACGGCAAGGACCCGCTCACCGACTGGATGTGGCACAACCGCGCCCTGCGCGACAAGTGTGACAGGCTCAACGCCCTCGACCTCGTCTCCCTCGAATATTGGAGCTCAAACGGTACCCGCCTCAAAGTGGGGCTGCTGCGCGAGGCACAGTTCATTTCGGGCAAAAAGAGCACGGTCGGCGGCGATTATTTCAATCCCAACATCCCCACGGAGGAGTGCTTTACCACCCCCAAGCGGGGGGAGGCGGAGGGCATCGTGTACGCCGTCAAGCCGCTCTCCTACGGCGGAGAACTCATCGAGGATTTCTGGCTGCGCTTCGAAGGGGGCAGAGTCGTCGCCTGCGGCGCAAAGAAGAACAAGGAACTGCTCGAAAAGATCGTCGCCATGGACGAGGGCGCTGCGTACCTCGGCGAGTGCGCGCTCGTGCCCTTCGATTCTCCCATCAACAGGACGGGCCTCCTCTTCTACAACACGCTGTTCGACGAAAACGCCTGCTGCCACCTCGCCCTCGGCAGGGGATACAGCAATACGGTCATCGGGTTCGAGAAGATGACCGCCTCCGACTTCGCCGCCCTCGGCGTCAACGATTCCATGATCCATGTCGACTTTATGATCGGCGCGGAGGATCTCGAGATCATCGGCGTCACGGCGGAGGGTGAGCGCGTCGCCATTTTCGAGGGCGGCAGCTGGAGCCGCGCACTGGCGTAAAGGAGGGCAAAGATGCAGAAAACGATCCTGAAAAATTATGCGAAGCTGCTCGCGCGCGTCGGGCTCAACGTGCAGAAGGGGCAGGAAGTGATCATCGTCGCCGAACTCGACCAGCCGGAATTCGTGGCGTTCGCCGCGGAAGAGTGCTACCGTGCCGGGGCGTCGCGCGTGCGCGTAGAATGGACGCATCAGCCCCTCGCGCGCCTTTCCGCCGACTGGCGCACCGAGGAGGGGCTCTCCGAGGTGCTGCCCTGGCAGGAGGAAAAGCTGCGCTGCGAGGTGCGGGGACTGCCCGCGCGGCTGTATATCGAGAGCGAGGATCCCGACGGCATGAAGGGCGCCGATGCGGAAAAGCTCGCCCGCGCCCTGCAGGCGCGGCAGGCGGTCATCAAGCCCTATCGCGACAAGATGGAGAACAAATACCAGTGGTGCATCGCTGCGGTGCCGGGCAGGGCATGGGCAAAAAAGGTGTTTCCCAAAGACGCCCCCGCCGCCGCGGAGGAGAAGCTGTGGCGCGCCATCCTCTCCGCCTCCCGCTCGCTGGAGGGCAACCCCATGGCGAACTGGCGCGCGCACAACGCCGCGCTCGAAAAGCGCTGCGCCTACCTCAACGGCCTCGGGCTCGCCTCCCTCGAGTACCGCAGTTCCAACGGCACGGACCTGCGCGTCGGGCTGCTCAAAGACGGGCTGTTCATGGGCGGCGGAGAGCGTACCCTCTCCGGCATTTATTTCAACCCCAATATCCCCTCGGAGGAATGCTTCACTTCCCCCAAGCGGGGGGAAGCGGAGGGCATCGTCTACTCTACGAAGCCGCTCTCTTACCGCGGCCAGCTCATCCGCAATTTTTCCGTCCGTTTTGAAGGGGGCAGGGCGGCCGAGGTGCACGCGGCGCAGGGCGAGGCGGCGCTCAGAAAGATGATCGCCATGGACGAGGGCGCTGCGTACCTCGGCGAGTGCGCGCTCGTGCCGTACCATTCTCCCATCAGCGATACCCGCGTGCTCTTCTACAACACGCTGTTCGACGAAAACGCCGCCTGCCATCTGGCGCTCGGCAGGGGATTCACCAATTGCGTGCGCGGCTACGAGGGGCATACCGAGGAGCAGCTGCACGCCATGGGCGTCAACGATTCCATGATCCATACAGACTTCATGATCGGCAACGACGACCTTGAGATCGACGGCGTCACCGAGACGGGCGCGCGCGTCGCCCTCTTCCGCGAGGGGGACTGGGCGTTCGAGGTGTGACCGCGCCGAAAAAAGAGGAGGGGGCGCTCCGCACGGAGCACCCCCTCCTCTTTCCGAAAAAACATCCCTGCGGGCGGCAGCCTCGCCGTCCCTCTCCCTCAAAGAGCCCCCGTGCGGGGCAGTTTCCGCAGGGGGCGGCGGGGCCTTGAAGAGAAGCGCCACGCGCAGGGATCAGGCATACAGCCTGACCTTTCTGAAACCGATGTACAGGGCGATGCACGCTGCCAGGCACAGGGCGTCTATGACGAGCACCGGCCACGGCCCGACAAACGCGGAGAGAGCGATCGCCGCCGCGCCGAGCACCATGTTTCCGAATACCGTGATCAACATCGGAATGCTGTTTTTTACCGCCATCGTCTCGTTTTTCCAGTCGTATTTGGGGAATTTATAGTTCAGAAAGCTGCCGAAGAGGGCGGTAAATGCGGAGTACACGGGTACCGTCAGCAGCAGGCTGACCCAGATGACTGCGTCCGCCTCCATCCGCAGGCCGAAGATGACGGCGAATACGATCCCTGCCGCGCAGTCGATGACGAAGGTGGGTACCGCCTTTGCCAGCAGGATCTGCCTGCCCGATACGGGCAGGGAAAAGAGCAGCCCGCGCGAGCTCCCTTCCAGAGAGAGTGCCGCGGCGGCGGGGCAGGACATGCCGATGAACACCATCATCACCCCGGCGCCCATCGGCGCAAAGACGCGTATCGCCGTTTCGGCATCCGCCGCGGGGAGCCCGAGGGCGGCGGAAGGGTCGATGAACGCCAGCGCAATGCCGAAGAGGAGGAGCAGCAGCGCCCCGCAGATCCCGTTCAAAAGATATCCCGAATGGGAAAACAGCCGCTTGAATTCCTTTTTTGCGAGCGCGACGAAGGCGGAAGAGCTCTTTACGTCCTTCGCCTTATATCCCGCGCGCGCGGAGCGGCTCAGCAGCGCGGCGTTGATCCTTTCATAGAACTGCGCGACGACGGCCACGAACAGCGCCCCCGCCCCGAGGGAGATGCCCGCGAAGGCGAACACGCCCCAAGCAGCGCCGGAAAGGGTCATATCCACGAGCAGGGCAGGGGGATAGAGCTTGCCGACCAGCACGCCGAACAGGGCTGACATGTCCGCCCCTCCCTCCGCGTTCGCGCTGAAGGAGAAGGAAAAGCTCGCGACCATCACGCCGACGAACAGCGCGATGCCCAAGATGCTTTGCAGCAGCGTCTTGAACCGCATGCGCGCCGTCAGGGCGGCGATGAGGGTGGAGAGCGCCGCTGCGACCGCCAGCGGCAGCAGGGGACAGGTGAGCACGGAGAGGAAGACGGTGCCGAGCGCGCCGAAAGAAAAGCCTTCAAAGACAAAGAACACGACGGTCACGGGCACCGCCACGGCGAGCGCGAATGCGAGTGCCACGATGTACGAGCACAGCAGCCGCGCCAGCACGACCTGCCAGCGGGGGACGGGCAGGCTCATCACCATGTCGTGGTCCTTCGTCGCGAAGAGGATGGAACTGCCCTGGAAGAGCGTGAACGCGAAGATGATGACGGACGCGAGCGCCACGGTGAGCGCGGGCAGGTTTTTGCCGAGGCCCTGCAAGCAGAACCCGATGGCGAGCATGACGGCGTAAAAGAGCAGGATCGCGCCGAAGATCGCGAGGACGGCGATGCCGCCCGCGGCCTTGCGCCTCTCTTTCGGGTCGTTCGAATGCTTCGCGAGGGTGATGCCCGTCAGCCCTATCAGTTGTACCTTTAACAGGAGCGGCCATTTAGCGTGCATCGTTTTCGAGTACCTCCATGAAGACCGATTCGAGACTCTCGTCGCCGCGCACGTCTTCGATGTTTCCGCTCGCGATCAGTTTGCCGCCCTTGATGATGGCGATCTTGTTGCACAGCTTTTCGGCCACGTCCAAAACGTGCGTGGAAAAGAAGATCGCGCTGCCCGCCGCGCACATGCTGCGGAACACCTCTTTGAGCTTGAACGCCGCCTCTGGGTCCAGCCCAACGAACGGCTCGTCCAGCACCATCAGTTTCGGCTCGTGCAGCAGCGCGCCGATGATGGCGAGCTTCTGCTTCATCCCGTGCGAGTAGGAGGAGACGAGCGAGCCCAGGTCTCCCGAAATGCGGAACATGCCCGCATACGTCTCGATGCGCTCTCTGCGCATATCCTTGGGTACCTCGAACATGTCGCCCATAAAGTTGAGATATTGGATGCCCGTCAGGTATTCGTACAGGTCGGGGTTGTCGGGGATGTACGCCGTCATGCGCTTGCAGAGCACGGGCCTTTCGCGCACCGAGTTGCCGTCGATGAGGATGTCTCCGCCCTCGAAGGCGAGCACCCCCGTCACCGCGCGCAGCGTGGTCGTCTTGCCGGCGCCGTTCTGCCCGATAAAGCCGTAGATGTCCCCCGCACACACGTCGAGGGACAGATCGTCCACGGCGAGCTTGTCGCCGTACCTCTTGGTCAGGCGGCGTATTTCAAGTACTTTTTCTTGCATATCTCTCCTTGCGGTGCCCTCTTTCGGGCGCCTTTCGTCCATGGTATCACATGCGGGCACGTTTGTCAAGCCGATGAACAAAACAGCCGCCTCTGCTCCCGTTTTTCCGGAAATTTTAGAATATCCCGAAACGGGATATTTTTATTATACCATTTTGGTATAATAATGTCAAATGTTCAGGCGGAAAAAGGATGAGACTGAAAGAGATCAGGAAAGAGAGGGGAATATCGCAGCTGCGGCTGGCGATGGACCTGCATATGAACCAGAACAGCATCAGCCGCTATGAGAACGGCGAGCGGGAGGCCGACTACGCGACGCTGATCAAATTCGCCGATTACTTCGACGTGTCCGTCGATTACCTTTTGGAGCGCACGGACGACCCGCGCATGAACAGATAAGAGAGACGCCTGCCGCCGGCGCCCTTTTTTTGTATCCGGAAAATTGCGGCGCCCCCGCAGCCGAAATTTTGCGAAAAGGGCGGCAAAGCGTTGCCTGCAATGAAAAAATGCGCTATAATATTTAAGAAAGCCGTCCCTTCGGGAGCGGAGACCTGAGAGAGGGGGGAAGAGTATGAAGTACACGGAGGTCGGCGGCGTACGCCTGCCCGCGGTCGCGGTGGGATGTATGGGGCTGAACAGGCTGGACGTGCAGGGGGCGGGAGCCTTCCTCTCCGCCGCGCTGGATATGGGGCTGAACTTCTTCGACCATGCGGATATCTACGGGGGAGGGGCGTGCGAACAGCTGTTCGGCGACGCATGCGCCCGCTTCGGCATCTCCAGAGACGCGCTCTGCCTGCAATCGAAATGCGGCATCGTTCCCGGGAAGATGTACGACCTGTCCGCCGTGCACATCGTGCGTTCGGTGGAAGGGTCGCTGCGCCGCCTGCGTACCGACAGGCTCGACTTTCTGCTTTTGCACCGCCCCGACCCGCTCATGCAGCCCGAAGAGGTCGCCTCCGCCTTCGATGCGCTCGCGCGCGGCGGAAAAGTGCTGCACTTCGGCGTCTCTAACATGCACCCTTATCAGATCGAGCTGCTCAGAAGCGCGGTGAAACAGCCGCTGTGCGTCGATCAGCTGCAATTTTCCCCCGTGCACGCGGGCATGGTCTCCTGCGGTACGGAGGTCAACATGGATACAGAAGGTGCGCCCGTGCGGGACGGGTACATCCTCGACTACTGCCGCCTGCACGGCATGGCGGTGCAGGCGTGGTCGCCCCTCCGCTACGGCTTTTTCGAGGGCGTCTTTTTGGACGACCCGAAATTTGAAGCGCTCAACGTGGTGCTCGCGGAGTTGGCGGAAAAATACGGCGTACAGAAGTCCGCCGTCGTCGCCGCGTGGATCCTGCGACACCCCGCGAAGATGCAGGTGGTCGCGGGCACGGCGAACGCCGCGCACCTCAAAGAGATCGCCGCGGGGGCGGATATCGGGCTCACCCGCGAAGAGTGGTACGCGGTCTACATCGCGGCAGGACACATTTTACCGTAAACGTATGCGGGATCTTTAAACACGGAGGAATGGGACATGCGCATCGTGGTGGCGAGCGGCAACAGGAACAAGCTGCGCGAGATCGCCGAGATCTTTGATAAATGCGAGGTCGTCTCCATGCAGGAGGCGGGCTTTTCCGGGGATATAGAGGAGACGGGCGGGACCTTTGAGGAGAACGCCCTCATCAAGGCGCGCGCCGTATGCGCGGCGCTGGGGCTGCCCGCGCTGGCGGATGATTCGGGGCTGTGTGTAGAGGCGCTGGGCGGCGCGCCCGGCGTGCACAGCGCGCGCTTCTGCGGCCGCCACGGAGACGATGCCGCCAATAACGCCCTGCTGCTCGAAAAGCTGCGGGGCGTCCCCGCTGAAAAGCGCGGGGCATATTTTGAGAGCTGCGTCGCCCTCTGCTTCCCGGAGGGGAGGGAGATCGTCGCCTCGGGCAGGACGTACGGCCGCATCCTGGCAGGGGCGGAAGGGGCAGGCGGCTTCGGCTACGACCCGCTCTTTTACAGCGACGACCTCGGCAAGAGCTTCGGCACCGCCGCGCCGGAGGAAAAGAATGCGGTCTCGCACCGCGCCCGCGCGCTCGCGGCATTGGCAAAAAAGTGGGAGGAAGAGGCATGAAGACCGTCGTCGTCCTGTCGGACAGTCACCGCAACACGGAGGCATTCGACAAACTGGATACCGTGCTCTCGGAGTGCGACTATATCATCCATTTGGGGGACCTCGTCTCCGACGCCAACCTTCTGGCGCGCAAATACCCGCAGAAGACCTACGTGATCGCGGGGAACAACGACTTTTGGGGAGGGGAAAGCGAGGTCGTCCTCGACATAGAGCAGCGCCGCATCTTCGCCTGCCACGGGCACCGCTACGGCGTGCGGCAGGGGACGGCGCGCCTGGTCGCCGCCGCCAAGGAAAAGCTGTGCGACATCGCGCTGTACGGCCACACGCACGAGGCGGATATCCACGAGGAGGACGGCGTGCTGGTCGTCAACCCCGGCTGCCTCACCCGCTGGTCCCTCGAGAAGAGCTACTGTTATCTCGTCATTTCGGGCAAAAAGGCGGTGCCGACCGTCGTCAGGATATAGAACGGCGGGCGGAGCGTGCGCGCGGCCGCACGGGCGGCCCCGCGGAAATTTTTGTCCGAAAGAGGGAAAATGGCGTAAAAAAGTGCGGAAAAACAGTTGACTTTTTTTTCGGGATATTATACAATAGACAAGCGTTGTGATTGAGGCAGCGCCCCGTATTCAAGGGCCTTTAGCTCAGTTGGTTAGAGCGGTCGGCTCATAACCGATTGGTCCGCGGTTCGAGTCCGTGAAGGCCCACCATTACCCGAATACGGCCCGGTAGTTCAGTTGGTTAGAACGCCAGCCTGTCACGCTGGAGGTCGACGGTTCGAGACCGTTCCGGGTCGCCACTCTTCAATGAGAAAGCCTGTTTGATAGCATATGTGGGCTGCCAAGCAGGCTTTAAAATGCCTCGGTAGCTCAGTCGGTAGAGCAAGGGACTGAAAATCCCTGTGTCGGTGGTTCGATTCCGCCCCGAGGCACCAGATTTGTAATCAGCAGGTTGTGGGTTCGATTCCAATCGCCGGCTCCATCTGTCAAAACCGCCACGCGGCAACTGAATACACGGGAAGATTCCAGAGCGGCCAAATGGATCAGACTGTAAATCTGACGTCACTGACTTCGGTAGTTCGAATCTACCTCTTCCCACCAGCAAAAGGGATGCCCGACAGGGCATCCCTTTTGCTGGTGGGAAGAGGCAATTGAGATCGCCGATTTCGGGAGTTCGCACGAGCATTGCGGCATCGCCGCCGCGGAAGAGCCGTCTGCCCCGACCGCAATGCGTCGCTTTGGCGAGGGGCCCCGTTTGCGGGGGTTCGGCAAAATATACCTGCAAACCGTCGGAGAGGGGAGGGAGAAGGTCTCTTTTTCGGCGGGCGTGCCGCTTGACAGTTTTTTCCGTTTCCGCTATAATAATAAGGAAAGAAAGATCGCTGCGGCGGCGCGCTTGTCCCGTGCGCGGCGGAAAGAGAAGGTCGGTATGGAAAAAATAAGCAATGTCGCCGTCTTCATCGACGCGGAAAACGTGCCCTCTGCGAGCGCGAAGCAGATCTTCGACGAGGCGTCCAACTACGGCAATATCCTCGTCAAGCGCATCTATGCGGACTGGTCCAAGGCCTCCGTCAAGGGATGGAAGGAGGAAGTCAACCGCTATTCGATGACCGCCGAACAGCAGTTCGAGGTGCAGGCGCGCAAGAACACGACGGACATCGCCCTCATTATCCAGGCGCTCATCATCCTCTTTGAAAAGGACGTCGACGTCTTTTTCATCGCCGCGGGAGATTCCGACTATACCCGCCTCGTGCGCGAACTGCGCGAGCGCGGCAAAACGGTCATCGGTCTGGGCGGGCGCAACGTCAACCAGAGCTATGTGAACGCCTTCAACGAATTTATCTATCTGGACGGAGAAGAACCCAGGCCCGCCCCCGCAAAGAAGGGCAAGGCGAAGGGCAAGCCGCAGCCCCAGCCCGTGCAGCCCGCGCCCCCGCAGGAGGAAGTGCTGGACAACAAGCGCAAGAGCGACCTGCACAACATCATCGACCGCCTGATCGACAACAGCGGCAAGGCGTTCTTCGCGCAGATCTCTTCGGAGATGAAGCAGAAGTATTCGGATTTCATCCCCAAAAACTTCGGGTGCAACTCCTTCAAAAAACTTATGGAAAAGCTGATGCCGTACCTCAAAAAGTACAGCATCGGCACCAATGCGGACGGCACGACCATGTACCTGTGCCGCAGGGAAAAGTAGGAGGGAGAGCGCCGTGTCCGAAGCCGACCTGTACAAGCTCTTTTCCTCCTATGACGGGGAGGCAGACCTCTCCGATTTTACGCCGGAAGAGCTGCAAGCGCTGCTGAAAGTGCAGAAAAAGGATTTTAAACAGAGCTATTTCGAGTATTATGACGACGTCAAGAGCAGTTCGCTCAAAAAGCAGGACTGGTAGAAGGGGGAGCGGAGAAGTCCGCTCCTTTTCCGTGACGGGCGCGTGTACTTTTGTTTCTGTTTTTGACAAAAATGATAATGGAGTGAAAAATGTCGCTTGCACACACAGAATATTTGACTTTTGCGTAAAAAAGTATTATCATGATTCAAGTTTAAGGGCTTAACACAGAGTGCGTTTTGCGAATCGTTTTGTGAGAGGTAAAAAGAATGGATACAGGCCTGATGCAGGAGATCTACCGCCTTTGCCGCAGGATGGACGAGATGCGCATCGTCCCGCGCGAAGTGCCCTTCAATAATACGGAAATGCAGCTGATGCGCGAGGTCGTCCTCGTCAATGAGCAGGGCGGCCGCATCATATCCAGCAAGCTGGCGAAGGTGCTCGGCATCACGCGCTCGGCCGTCTCGCAGATGGTCAACAAACTCGAGGCGAAGGACATCGTGCGCCGCGTTCCGGACGAGCGCGACAAAAAGATCGCCTACATCGAACTGTCGGAGTGCGCACGCACAAAATACGAAGAGGTCAAGGCGCGCATTTCCGCCTTTTTCGGGCGCGTCATCGGCAAACTCGGCGAGGCGCGGGTGAAGCGCTTCGTCGGCGAGGCGAACGAATTCATCGACGCTTTCGACGACGCCGCGGCAGAGGCCATGCAGGAAGACAATAATGCGGGGGAAACCGTACCCCGGGAAAGATAGGAGGATCATATGGCACAGGCAATTTTGAGGCTCGACTCCGTCACAAAAGATTACAAAGTGGCGGATAACACCGTCCGCGCCCTGAAAGGAGTGTCCCTGAACTTCCGCAAGAAGGAGTTCGTATCCATCCTCGGCCATTCCGGCTGCGGAAAGACGACCCTGCTGAACATCATCGGCGGGCTGGACCATTACACCTCGGGCGACCTCGTCATCAAGGGCGTCTCCACCAAAAACTTTAAAGACGGCGACTGGGACGCCTACCGCAACCACAGCATCGGGTTCGTCTTCCAGTCCTACAACCTTATCCCGCACCAGACGGTGCTTGCCAACGTCGAGCTCGCGCTCACCCTCTCCGGCGTCTCCGCGCAGGAGCGGAAGGAGCGCGCCGAAAACGCCCTCCGCCGCGTCGGCCTGGGAGATGAACTCAATAAAAAGCCCAACCAGCTCTCGGGCGGGCAGATGCAGCGCGTCGCCATCGCGCGCGCCCTCGTCAACAATCCGGAGATCCTGCTTGCCGACGAGCCGACGGGAGCGCTGGATACGGAGACCAGCGTGCAGATCATGGAGCTCATCAAGGAGATCGCGGGGGAGCGCCTCGTCATCATGGTCACGCACAACCCCGAGCTCGCGCGCAGGTATTCCACCCGCATCGTCGAGCTGAAGGACGGCCTGATCGTGGGGGACTCCGATCCTTTCGTCCCCGACGACGCCGCCTACGACGAAGGGCGCGAAAACGGGGAGGACGTTCCCGCCGAAAAGGGGAAAAAGGGGAAGCGGAGCAAGACGAGCATGTCCTTCTGGACGGCTTTCCTTCTGAGCGGGCGCAACCTGCTCACCAAAAAGGGGAGGACGCTCATCACTTCCATCGCGGGCAGCATCGGCATCATCAGCGTCTGCCTCGTGCTCGCCCTCTCCAGCGGTTTTTCTGGCTACATCAACAAGACGGAAGAGGATATGCTCTCCTACTACCCGCTGGAAATACAGGAGACCACCCTCGACCCCGCGGCGATCATGTCCGGGCTGCAGTCGGCGGGGGACATCCCCGATCTTTCCGAGCTGGAAAACAAGGTCTACGTCAACTCCTTCCTCACCCAGATCGCGCAGGGCCTGACTGTCGCCAATGAGATCGGGCAGGACGGCTATCTCGATTACGTCTACGACATGGACGAAGAGTGGTACTACGCCATCTCGCAGAGCACGGGCGCCTCGCTCGTCGACAACTTATTCACGACGGTCACGACGGGCGTTGGAGAGGATGCAAAGGACGAGATCCGCTCCCTCTCCTCCCTCAAACAGTACTTTATCAGTGTCCTCGAACAGCAGGACGAACAATACGCGCAGATGGCGTACCTCGTCGATTATCTCGGCTCGGTCGTCAACACCATGCCGGGCACTTCTACTTTTGACAGGGAGCGTGACGCCTACTCCGAATACGTGCTCTCGCAGTACGACATCGTCAACGAGGGCGGTTACTTCCCGCAGGATACAGACGAGGCTGTGCTGGTCGTCGGCACGGGCAACGACCTGAACGACCTCCTCCTCGCGCAGCTGGGCTACATCACGGAGGATGACTTCCTCGGCCTGTTCGAGCTGGGCGGCGGCGACACGGAGGGATACGACCCCACGACGGACGTGAACGAGGGCGGCATGACCATCCCCTTCGACGAGCTGACGGGCAAGCCCTTCACCCTCTATTATAACGACGCCGTGTACGAAAAGAACGCGAACTACGTGATGCCGGGCAGCGGCCACGCCTTTACATATGTGGGCGAGCGGAGCGACCTCGGCACGGAAGAAGGCGCCGCGGGGGTGGAGATAAAGGTCACCGCCGTCCTGCGCCTCAAAGAGGGGCTCACGTACGGCTGCCTCTCCCGCGGGCTCAACCTCACCGAGCAGCTCGTGGAGGAATACGTGGCGGCGAATATGCAATCTGAGATCGTGCAGTGGATGAACACCTCTGCGACCCTTACATCTCCCGCGGCGGGCGGCATCCTCTCTTTGGGTGAGAGCAAGCTCTATCTCTCGCCGGCCGCTCACCTCAACGGTACCTATTACGCCCAGATCACCGACGCGCAGCGGGCGGAGATCGAGGCGGAGAACCCGGATCTCGGCCCGGTACTCGATTTCCTGCAGGAACTGTATATCTCCAACTCTATCGGCTTCGGGCAGGCGCTGCGTTCGCTGGGCGGGGAGGACGAACCCAATTCCGTCGCCATCTACCCCCGCAACTTCGAGGCAAAAGAGCACATCCTCGCCTACCTCGACGCCTGGAACGCCGATGCGGACGCGAATCCGGACGACGGAAAGACCTCCGTGCAGTACAGCGACACTGTGGGCATGCTGATGGGCATGGTGCAGACCATCCTCGATGCCATCACCTACGTGCTCGTCGCCTTTACGGGCATCTCGCTCGTCGTCTCCACCGTCATGATCGGCGTCATCACCTACGTTTCGGTGGTGGAGCGCACGAAAGAGATCGGCATCCTGCGCGCCATCGGCGCGAGGAAGAAGGACATCAAGCGCGTGTTCAACGCCGAGACCTTCATCATCGGCCTGTGCGCGGGGCTCATCGGCATCCTCGTGGCGTACCTGCTGCAGATCATCATCAACGTCATCCTCGTGGCGCTCACGGCCATCGCGGGGCTGTGCTCCCTGCAATGGTACAGCGCGCTCGCCATGGTCGTCATCAGCGTGGCGCTCACGCTCATCTCCGGCCTCGTGCCCGCCTCCGCCGCAGCCAAGCGCGACCCCGTCGTGGCACTGAGAAGCGAATGACGTAACCTTCATAACCGTAACATTCGGGGCGCTCCGCCATTCGGCGGGGCGCCCTTTTGCGCGCAAAAAAAGGTATTGCGCGGGCCCGCAAAGTGTGGTACAATATCTTTGGGGGAATAAAATCGTCCGGCGTATCCCGGCAGCACCTCCACTTGTGCCGCAAAAATGCCCTGATGTGCCTTCAATCTTGCAATCCGTGCTTCCTTTGCGGTACAATATGGGCAGGATAGCCTGCGGCGTGAGCGGCAGGACTTTTACGAGCAGAGGACGAGAATGTATAAGGTTGCGATCATTGACGACGAAAAGGGCGTTGCGGCGGAGCTCGAGGCGCTGCTGCGGGAATACGGCGAAGAACAGAAAGTCGAATTCCAGGTCCGCAGATATGAGAGCGGAGACGCGTTTCTGCAGAGCGGAGACGCGGATCCGGATATCGTCTTGCTCGACATCAACATGCCGGGCAGCAACGGCATACAGGTCGCCAAGCGCATCCGCAGGGTGAACGGCGAGGCGATCATCATTTTCTGTACGAATTACGCGCAGTATGCGCTCAACGGCTACGAGGTCAACGCGCTCGGTTATCTCATCAAGCCCATCAAAAAGGGCCCGTTCTGGCGCAACCTCGACCGCACCCTCAATGTTCTGCGCAGCAAGCGGAAGGACAAGCTGCTCGTCAAGACCAAGGACGGGCAGATCGTCGTCAACCCTGCGGACATCGTATATATCGAAGTGGAGCGGCACAACCTGTTTTTCCACATCGTGACGGACAAGGGGCTGGCAGAGCTGCGCACCCGCGGCACCATGCGCGAGATGTGCGACAGGCTGCAAAACCTGTCGTTCGCCCAGTGCAGCGCCTGCTACCTCGTCAACATGAACCGCATCGCCTCCGTGCACAAGGGGGAGGTGATCTGCGAGGGCGGCGCCACGCTCTTTATCAGCCGCAAATTTCAGAAGGACTTCATGGCGCAGTTCATGAATTTTATAGAGGAACAGGGCGGGATCAATGGCTGAGTTTTACAGTGCCGTGATGAAGATCTTTTCTTACCTCGGGGACGAGTTCGTCGTGCAGCTCGTCCTCGTCGGCCTGCTCTTTTTGGGCTTCCCCAAGCGCAGGCTGTTTTTGCTGCGCTACCTTCCCTGCATCGGCGTCATGATCCTGTCCGAATGGCTGTTCCTCCGCTATGTGCCCCGCATCGTGCCGTGGAATTACCTCATACAGGCGGCGTTCCTTGTGGGGACGTGCGCGCTGTGTTACCGCACGGACGCGGTGCAGGCGCTCTTTCTGGCGGTCTGCATCTACTGCCTGCAGCACATCGTCAGCACTACTTCGTATGCGCTGATCTTTCTCCTCGTGGTCAACGGGTACAGCTTTTTCAGCTATGCGGCCGTCATGCTCGTCGACCTCGCCCTCGTGATGGCAGCGGGCTACTTTCTCTGTGCCCGCCCCCTGGCGAAGGCGGGCTCCGTCCGCTTCAACTACCCCAACCTCATCTACGCGGTGGTCGTCTTCCTCGTCATCGCCGTCTTCCTGACCCATTACGGGCAGCAGGAAGCTTCGTTGGAGGCGCAGATCTACCTGCGCGGCATCTCCGCGCTGTACGCCGTCGCCACCCTCGTCATGTGCTCCATGAACATCCGCAAGCGCTCTTTGGAGCAGGAAAACAACATCCTGCAGCTTCTCCTGCATAAGGACGAGCAGCAGTACGAACAGGCGAAGCTCAACAACGAAAAGATCCAGATCAAGTATCACGACATCAAGCAGTGGGAGAACCAGGGCATCCTCGACTACGCCGTGCTCTCCGAATTGCAGGAGAGCAAACAGTTCATCAACTGCCTGTTCTTTACGGGCAACCGCGCGCTGGATATCATCCTCACCGAAAAGGCCATCCGCTGCGAGCACGCGGGCATCCGCTTCATCTGCACGGCAGACGGCAAGGCGGTGGACTTCATGAAGCCGCACCACATCTATTCCCTCATCGGCAACGCGCTGGAAAACGCCATCGAAAACTTGCAGAAGGGCCCGGAAGGGGAGAACCGCGAGCTCGTCGCCTCCGTCGTGCGGCAGAGGGACATGTGCGTGATCAAGGTCAGCAACTATACCGAGGAGGACGTCGTATTCAGGAACGGCCTGCCGCACACGAGCAAGCAGGACGCCGAAAACCACGGTTACGGCGTCAAGAGCATGCAGAACGTCGTGCGCGCCTACGGCGGGGAGATCACGTTCGGGCTCAAAGAGCACATGTTTACCGTGCTCGCCTGCATCCCGCTGCCCGACGATGCGAACGAGGAGGGGAAGGTCACCCCCCCACCCCCCCCCCGAAAAATGAAGGGGATGCGCGTTAGGGCGAATTAGATCCATCTTGTATCCGTGCGGAAAGTTTGCGGAGCGGCAGCTATTGCCGCTCCTTTTTTTGCGCCCCTCATCCGTGCGGCGGGGGAGGGCGGCCGGGCCCTCTTTTTCTGCGCCGGCGTTGCATCATATGCCGCGAATACAGCCCGCGGTGCCACGGGTATTGACATTGCCGCAGATCGGTTATACAATCGGTTTGTATGGATGTATTGCCTGTGCATCCTATCAGAAATTTATGGAGGTAAACCATGAAGAAGAGGCTTACAGCAATCGTAGCCGTGCTTCTGGCACTCGCAATGTGCCTGGGGCTGGTTACAGCATGCGCTCCCGACGAAGGCAAAGAGGGGACGACTTACACCGTCACCTTTGACGCCAACGGCGGCACCCTCAGCGGGAACGCGACAGTCGAAGTAGAGGAGGGGGAAAAGATCACCGGTGCTCCTACGGCGAGCAAAGCCGGCTCCGACTTCGACGGCTGGTTTACGGCGGCGACCGCAGGCGATGAGATCGATCTTTCGACCTACACCGTGACCGCGGACGTCACCCTCTATGCGCAGTATACGACGTCTTCCGTGACGCCGCCCCCTGCGCAAGAAGATGAGATAGAAGATCCCGTCACCATCACCTTTGACGCGGGCGAGGGCACGCTTACCGGCGATGCCACCGTCGTCATCGAGCGGAACACGAGCGTCCCCGCCACGCCCACGGCGAGCAGGGAAGGCTACTGGTTCCTCGGTTGGTTCACGAAGGCGGAGGGCGGCAAGCGCGTCAACATGATGTACGCCACCTTCGCGGACGATACGACCGTCTTCGCGCAGTACACCGTGCGCCCCGAAGAATACCGCGTCACCTTCAATGTTCCCGAAGGCGTCGAGATGGACGGCGAACCCGCCCTCATGGTCAAGGAGGGCAGCCTCATTGAAGAAACCCCTTCCGTCCGCAAAGAGGAGGCGACCTTTATCGGCTGGTTCGATGCGGAGACGGGCGGCACGCAGATCAACTTTGCCACCTTCTCTCCCGAAGAGGACACCGCCCTGTATGCGCAGTTCCGCGATTGGGAAGCGAAGGCGCTGACCATCGAGGGCGAAGACGCTACGCTCGTCGGCGGTCGTGTTGGAACGGCTTCCAACGCCAGCGGCGGCGAATATGTGGGCGAGTTCAACACCGTAGGCAACACGATCAGCTTTGCTTTTGAAGCGACCAAAGCGGGAAAAGCAGATCTCGTATTCTATATGTCCAGTGCAGATAATTCGCTCAGCATGACGAGCTGGACTTCCAATTATGTGGATCAGACGGTCTCACCCGACAAGTTCTCCTTGACCGTGAACGGTACTGAGGTCGACTTTGACGAGCAGACCCTCCGCGGTAGCGGCACCGGTGTGGCGAATGTCTACTGGGATCCCGTCTCCATGGGACAGATCGACGTCAAGGAGGGCTCTAATACCATCGTCATCACCGTGAAAACGGTCGGCGAGCTGCTGTGGGGCTTCGCTCCTCAGA
The DNA here is from genome assembly GCA_949297575.1 of uncultured Bacillota bacterium. Taxonomy (GTDB): domain Bacteria; phylum Bacillota; class Clostridia; order Christensenellales; family Borkfalkiaceae; genus Borkfalkia. Next base: position 27,170 of record CASFTB010000008.1, read on the forward strand.
ATGCCAATAAGATGCCGAACGTCGACCGCATGGAACTGCGTTCTGACGACCTAGAAGGCGAATTGACGGCGACGGAAGCAGAGACCCCCGATCCCGGCACCGATCCCGATAAGCCTACATACGGCGAACCCGATATCAAGGTAGAGGCGGAAACCGGTAAGGTCACAGGCACCGTTGCCGGCGGAACTAACTTTATAGAGACGGGCATTGAGACGGCGAGCGGCAACAGCTGCCTCGGCAGCCTTGCAACGGCAGGCAATACCGTTGAATTGACATTTACGGCAGAAGAAGCGGGTACAGGCGAACTCGTGTTCTTCATGTCAAGCACGAATATGAACTGGATGGCAGGCATGACCGTCGAAGATCAGACCGTTGATTCCAGCGTGATGAGCGTTTCTTTGAACGGCGAAGAGCTTACATTTGAAGCGCAGACGATCCGCGGTTCCGGTCAGCAGTTGGTCTACAATATGTATTGGGATCCCGTCACCATGGGACAAGTCGATATTAAAGAAGGCTCCAATACCGTTTTGATCACAGTGAAAGGGCAGATGCCTAACTTCGATTACATGGGCATTTATTACGGCGGCGCGTCCGTCGGCGGAGAGGTCCTCTACAAAGTCGAAGCGGAAAGCGGTAAATTTGAAGGTTCGCCTTCGTACAACGATTCCGTAATTGAGACGGGTGTAGCCACGGCGAGCGGCAACAGCTGCGTCGGCAGCCTTTCGGTGGCGGGCAACAAGCTCACGTACACCTTTGATGCGGATGAAGCGGTGACGGGCAACCTGATCCTCTATATGTCCAGCAACAACGGCACGTTCGATATGACTTCTTACCAAATGGTCGTGTCTGACCATGTCGTCACGCCCGACCTGTTCACCGCCACGTTCAACAACGAAAAGCTCACCTTTACGCAGCAGACGGTGCGCGGCTCCGGCACGAGCGAGTACAATCTGTATTGGGATCCCGTTGACTTGGGCGAAGTGGACGTCGTTGCGGGCGAGAACACGCTCGTGATCGAGGTCACGGTCGCACAGGGCCAGCAGATGCCCAACTTCGACTACTTCGTGATCACCACGGGCGGCGCCGTTGCGCCTACCCCCGACCCCGAACCCGTGGCGAACCCTTACGAAAAGGCAGTTACCTTCGACATGATCGTCGGCCCCTATGCAGGCGGCCCCGCCATCGAAAAGGCTGTGCTGCACTTTGAAGACGCCGTCGCGGCGACCGCTCTGGAGGATAACCTCTTCGCGATCAGCTATACCAGCCAGGGCTGGTACGGCCCGCAGACGGTGACGCTCGGCCAGGGCTCCGGCCAGACCGTCTACCTCTCCGACGCGGAGGGCAACAAGGTCGAAGCCGCCACGGCCAACTACGTCACCATCGAGTACACCGTCTCTTACGGGCAGTGGTCCTTCAACGGCAACCTCTCTCCGTTCACCTATCAGACGGTCAATACCTGGAATGACAGCAGCACCTACACCCTCGCCCTCGGCAGCGGAAAGACGCTGACCATCGGCGAAGAGGAGTACACCGCTCTCGAAAACGTCACCGCTCCCGAAGAGTGGACGGTCCCCGACCTCGACGTATGGGATCTGACCGGCACCTACACCGACGTGGAATCCGAGATCACCCTCACCTACGGCTCTTACGGCACCGACGCCATGAAGAATGACGGGCAGAAGAACCCGCTCATCATCTGGCTGCACGGCGCGGGCGAGGGCGGCACCGATCCTTCCGTCGCCATCCTCGGCAACCAGGTCACCAACCTGGCGAAGGAAGGCATTCAGAAGTACTTCACCACCGATACCGTCAAGGGCGCGTACGTGCTCGCGGCGCAGACGCCCACCGCGTGGATGGATAAGGACGGCAGCGGCGAGTACGGCACCGAAGAAGCTTCGCAGTACTACGTCAAAGCCCTTAAAGGCCTCATCGACGCGTACATCGAAGAGAACGGCGACATCGATATGAACCGCATCTACATCGGCGGCTGCTCCAACGGCGGCTTCATGACGGTCAACATGATCATCAACTATTCCGACTTCTTCGCGGCGGCTTACCCCGTCTGCGAGGCGTACGACGCGAAGTGGCTCACCGATGAAGCGGTAGAATCCATCAAAGATCTGCCCATCTGGTTCACCCATTCTGCAAACGACAATACCGTAAGCATCTATGACAAGGAAGGCGACGGTTGGACCACCCCCATGACCCCTACGACTCCGCAGGACGCCTATACCAACAACCTGTATATCCGCCTCATCAACGCGGGCGCGACCAACGTGCATTACTCCCTGTTTGAGACGGTCAACGTGGACGGCGTCAACTACGACGGTCACTGGTCCTGGATCTATACCCTGCGCGACGAGTGCGTCAACGTCCAGCCCACCGAGGGCGCGGACGGCGACATGACGGTCGCCGATCTCGACCTCGACAGCACCCAAAAAGTGCAGATCGACGGCAAAGACGTCACGCTGTGGGGCTGGCTTGCCGCACAGGTGAAGGCAGCAGCGTAAGCGATTGCGCGGAAATTGAATGCGGAGCGCGGCGAACGGGCCGCCTCCGCGGATGCGCCGCTCCCCTTCAAAAGGGGAGGACGCAGGATACCGCGCACGGCGCGGACATAAAAACAGGAGGTTAGAATGAAACACAGGATCTTGTCCAAAGCCGGATCGGCGTTTGTCGCCATCCTTCTGGCTGTTGCCCTCTGCCTTTCGCTTATCCCCTTGGGGTTTGCCTCTGCGGCAGAGACGCGGGACTATACCGATGACTATGCTTCGCAGTTCCGTTCGGAAGCGAGCAGCGCGGCGGACGCGCTGCAGCGCGCCAACGAACTCAACCAGCGCATCGTGGAAGAGGGCATCGTCCTCATGCAGAACGAGAACGACGCGCTCCCCCTGAAGGCGGGCGCCAAGATCTCCGTCTTCGGCAAAAACTCTACCGACATCATCTTCGGCGGCGGCGGCTCCGCTTCCGGCGCAGACGGTTCCGGTCAGGGCGGCGTGCGCTACTATGATCTGTACGACAGCCTGGAGAACGCCGGCTTTGAGACCAACGCCGCGCTCAAGGCATTCTATGAAGATGATTCCCGCTCCGGCGGCGGCCGCGACGGCGGCTCGGGCACCGGTCAGGTCGCGACCCTCACCGGCGAAACGCCCGTGGCAAGTTATGACAGCTCTCTGAAGAGCACGTTTACCGAGTACGACGACGCGGCGCTCATCGTTCTCTCCCGTGCGGGCGGCGAGGGCGCAGACCTCACGACCAATTACGGCGCGAACAGGACCGGCCGCAGCGATTACAACGAGACGGGCGATGCCGCGGACGGCGACCATTACCTCGAGTTGGACGACAACGAAGAGGACATGATCGAGATGGTCACCGCGGCGGGCTTCGAAAAGGTCATCGTCGTGCTCAACACGGGCACCTCGTTTGAAATGACCGGCATCGTCGGCTACGAGGGCATCGACTCCATCCTCTGGATGGGCTTCCCCGGCGGCAGCGGCATCAACGCCCTCGGCAAGGTGCTCAGCGGCGAGGTCAACCCCTCCGGCAAGACGGTGGATATCTACGCCAAGGACTTCAAGGCGGATCCCACCTTCGCAAACTTTGCGACCAACTACACCAGCTCTTATACGGGCGCACAGGGCGTCAACTTCGTCGAGTATGACGAGGGCATCTACATCGGCTACCGTTACTATGAGACGCGCGGCTTCGAAGAGGGCGGCACCTGGTATGACGACAACGTCGTCTATCCCTTCGGCTACGGCCTCTCCTATACCACCTTCGATTGGGACGTCGAGTTCCTCACCGAAACGCTGACCGAAGACGGCTCCGTCGACGTCAACGTCACCGTCACCAACACGGGCGACGTCGCCGGTAAGGACACCGTGCAGCTGTACTACTCCGCGCCCTACGAGGACGGCGGCATCGAAAAGTCGCACGTCGTGCTCGGCGCGTTCGAGAAGACCGCGCTGCTGCGGCCCGGTCAGAGCCAGACGCTCACCCTCTCCATGACGGTGCGCACCATGGCTTCCTATGACTACCTCAACCAGAGCTACGAAGTCGACGGCGGCGGCTACGTCGTCGAAGAAGGGGACTACGACATCTATGTCGGCTCCGATTCCCACGTCTGGGCGGACGCGGATGCGGCCAAAAAGACGTACACCCTGGATGACACCTTCGCCTACACCGAGGACGAGACCTCCGGTTCGGACATCGAAAACCGCTTCAACTACATGAGCGCGTACTTCTACTCCGAAGATGAGGCGGAAAGCTACTGGACGGACGAGGACGATATCCTCTTCGCGGGGCACTCTTCCCTCATGAGCCGCTCCGATTTCGAGGGCACCTTCCCGCAGCCTCCCACGGCAGCGGAAGTCGCCATGAGCGGCCCCGAAGCGACGGCTCTGGACGAAGAGCATCAGAATGCAGACCCCGAGTTCGACGCAGGGCAGCCCTGGTACACGGATGAAATGCCCAACCAGTCCGAATATCTCATGACGGACATCAAGGCGACCGAGATGGTCGGCCTCGACTACGACGATCCCAAGTGGGATGCCTTCATGGATCAGATCCCCGTAGACACGCTGCGCGACGTCATCATCAGCGGCTTCTTCTGGACCATCGAGATCCCCGGCATCGACCTGCCCATGTCCATCACGCCCGACGGCCCCACCGGCTTCGTGCAGGGCTCCGGCCTCAACTGGGTCGGCAACACATGCTTCTATGCTTCTCCCATCGTCGTCGCCTCCACGTGGAATAAGGAACTGAGCTATGCGCAGGGCCTTGCCATCGGCGAGGAAGGCATCTGGGGCGGCGAGCAGGGCATCCGCGGCGGTTACAACGGCTGGTATGCCCCCGGCAACAACATCCATCGCTCCCCGTTCTCCGGGCGTAACTTCGAGTACTATTCCGAAGACCCGCTGCTGGCGGGCATCCTCTGCGGAGAAGTCACCCGCGGCGCGCAGGAGAAGGGCGTGTTCGTCATGATGAAGCACTTCGCCCTCAACGACCAGGAGACCAACCGCGGCGACCTCGCGACCTGGGCGGACGAGCAGACCATGCGCGAGATCTACCTGAAGGCGTTTGAGATCTCCGTCAAAAACGGCAACGCCACCGGTTTGATGAGCGCGTTCAACCGCTTCGGCCACGTCTGGGCGGGCGCCTGCTACGAGGTGCTCACCGAAGTGCTCCGCGGCGAGTGGGGCTTCCACGGCCTCGTCGTCACCGACTGGGTCAACGGCTTCATGAATGCTTCCAAGATGATCCGCGCAGGGAACGACCTGTGGCTCGCACAGGGCACGGCGTCCAACCTGAGCACGGATGAGAGCGTATGCACGCCGACGCACGTCGCCGCGCTGCGCAGGGGCGCAAAGAATGTTATCTACACCGTCGTCAATTCCAACGCGATGAACCGCGTCGCGGATCGCTATTCCGACGAGTTCTATGATTACAGCAAACAGCAGTACAGCAAAGACCTCGGCACCGTCGCCAAGGGCGGAGAAGTTTCCTTCGAAGCCGGCAGCAAGGTGTTCGACAGCTACTACTATGAACTGGACGGCGCGCCCGAGGGCGTGACCATCGATGAAATGACGGGCGAGATCAGCGGCACCGTCGCCGCGAACGCTCCCGCCGGCAAGTACACCATGCACGTCTCGATGTACGACGAGGGCGGATTCATCGGCCAGAGCGCGACCTTCACGCTCACCGTTTCCGGCGGGCTGACCTTCACGGGCAGCAAGGCGGCAACGGTCGCGGCAGGGGAGTTCTTCTCCGTCGACGTCTCTGCAGCCTACGAGGGCGGTTCCGTTACATACGCGCTCGCATCGGGCAGCACCCTTCCCGACGGCGTGGCACTCACGGCAGACGGCCGCATCGTCGGCACTGCCGCCGAGGGCTCCATCAAGGCTTCCGTCGTCGCTTCCGCCGAAGACCAGCAGGATCTGACCACCGAGGTGACCATCACCGTCGGCAAGGCCGGCTCCCTGACCTTCGCGGGCAGCACCCTGACGGCAAAGGCAGGCAAGGAGTTCACGGCGAACGTCGGCACCGCTACCGGCGCAGACGAGGTCGTCTACACCGCCACCGGCCTGCCCGCAGGCCTGACCATGGCTGCGGACGGCACCATCACCGGTACCCCCGCAGAGGCCGGCACCTACACCGTCACGGTGTACGCGGGTGCGGCAGGCTGCGACCTCGCCGAGGCTGAGTTCACCCTCACCGTCGAGCAGGTTTCGACTTCCACGCCCGATCCCGAGCCTACGCCCGATACCGACCCGGATCCCGACACCGATCCCGAGCCCAAGCCCGAAGAAGAGGGCGGCTGCGGCAGCTTCGTCGCAGGTACCTCCGCGCTCGTTGCGGCAGGCATGCTCGCGGCTGCGGCTGTCGTTCTGGCGGCTAAAAAGAGGACTGCGAACAAGTAAACTGTTCAAGGTACTATGATCCCGACGTTTTGCGGGGACCGGACCCATGCGGGCGAGGTTCCCGCAAAACTGGATTTTACGGGCGTGTGCGCCCGCACAATCATCATTAAAAATCGGCGGCACACCCGCCGAAACGGAGGTAAACGTGAGTAAAAAAATCAAACTGTTCGGCGTTCTGCTCTCCTTCGTGCTCTGTTTTGCGCTGCTCATCGGCTGCGGCCCTTCGGAGAACGGCGGCAACGGCGGCAACGGCGGCAACCAGCAGCAGGAGCTGCAGCCCGGCACCATCACCTTTGAAGACGGCGACTGCGAGATCATCCGCGGCGTCGCCGATTCCGGCAAGCTCGACCTCGCGACCGCGTCCAACGGCGCGGCTGTCTCCTATGCGATGAGCGAGGAAGAGACCGCCAAATTCAACAAAGCGTTCGACAACGCGCTCACCCTCTCCACGGACGGCACCATCAAGGGCACCGCGAGCAGGGTCACAGGCGTCAAGTGCGAGGTCACGGCGAGCGCCGAAAAGTGCGACCCCGTCACCGCAGAAGTCACCTTCGAGGTCATCTTCCCGTACCTGACCTTTGAGGGCGGCGTCCTCACCGATGCGAGACAGGGCGTCGCATACGCGGGCACCGTCGCTGCCTTCCTCACCGAGGCAGACGCCGGCGCCGAGTTCGAGATCACCGAGGGCGAGCTGCCCGCAGGCCTCGAGATGGACGAGTACGGCACCATCACCGGCACGCCGACCGCCACCGACAGGGGCAAGACCTTCACCGTCACCGCTTCCGCGCGCAACTATACCGAAACGTCCGCGGAATTCACCCTCTCCGTCATCATCAACAACGTCAGTGAGGCGAAGGGCGAGATCATCAACTTCGGCGGCGACGAGCCCACCACGCTCGAAAACGTGTACAAGGGCTCCTATTACGCCAACCAGAAGGGCGTCGCGGGCAACGCGGCTTCCACAAACAGCAACTACATCACCTACGCGCTCGCCGCGGGTTCCGAGCTGCCCGAAGGCATCACGCTCTATCCCAACGGCGCGCTGATCGGCTCCGTCGATCCCGACATGTCTCCCGAAGACATCGAGTTTGACGTCGTCGCCTCCGCGGAGGGCTGCGCAGACGTCACCGCGACGTTCGTGCTCCCCGTCAAGAACGCGCGCATCGTCTTCCCGACCGTCAACGGCCAGCTCACGAGGAGCGAGCCTGCCAGCTACAGCATCGCCCCCGCTGCCGAACTCAACCCCGGCGTCACCGACATCACCTTCAGCATGGAGGAGGACGACGCCGCCAAACTGAAAGCGGAGTACGGCCTCGAAGTCACCCCCGAGGGCTTGGTCACGGGCACGCCTACCAAGTCCGTCAAGAGCATGAACTTTGAAGTCACCGCCTCTTCCGACGATTCCACGCCGACGACGGCGAGCATGTTCTTCCGCATCATCGAGCCTCTGCAGGCTGCGGATGGCAACAAATTCGAAGCGGAGTACACCAACCTCGACGGCAAGCAGGGCACCGGCTATTCGGGCTCTCCTTCCAACGAGTCCCTCATCCAGCGCGAAGAAAACCTGAACATCAGCAATGGCGGCCTGTTTGTCAGCTATCTGCATAACACCGGCATCACGCTCGAGTTCGTCATCTATGCCGCCGCGGATACCGACGCGAACCTGTCCCTCAGCCTCGGCTCCGAGCTGACGAACATCGCGCTCACGCCTTCCGCCTTCGGCATTACCGTCTACAACGGCACGCAGGAGCCTTCGGGCAGCGGCACCGAGCTGCAGTACGGCAGCGTCACCGTCACCGGCGGCGGCGCGATGTGGACGTATGCGGCGTTCGCGGAATACAGCTTCGGCTCCGTGCACCTTACCAAAGGGTACAACGTCATCCAGCTGCAGATCCGCTCCAATTCGTTCAGAGACGGCGCGACCGGCGGCCCGGGCGTAGACTACCTCAGGTTGGATACGTCCACGGCGCTCACCTGGAGCCCCTGTCTGTACAACCTCGACCTTATCAGCGTATAATTTAGGAGGAAACGAGTAAATGCCAGTTTTGAATGCGCTTAAATTCGTATGGAAATATACGCGCGTATGGCTGCTCGTCACCGTCATCGTGCTCGCCGTGGTTTTCTCGGCGAGCATGGTGGCGACCCAAAACAGCTTCCTTTCCGGTACCATCGATACCGTCATGGGCGGGGAAGGGCGCAAGCTCGTTTCGGGCGACCCCGAGCCGTACTACCGCTATAAAAAGACGACCGACACTTTCAAACAGTTTGAGACCGACCTCACCCTCGGCGACAACGTCATCCCGACGCGCGCGGAGAAGCAGGCGGTGTATGAAGCGGCCAACCTTCTCAACGAGGAGATCGCCGGCGAGGGCTTTGTCCTCCTCAAAAACGAGGGGAACGCCCTGCCTATTTCCACCTCCGAGGGCAGCAAGGCCAAGATCAGCGTCTTCGGCAAGAACTCCGCGAACATCGTGTTCGGCGGCTCCGGCTCCGGCGCCGGCAAATCGGACAGCTTCATTTCCCTGTACGAGGGCCTGGAAAACGCGAACTTCGAGCTCAACCCCGAGCTTGTAGATTTCTACGAAGGCAGCGCTTCCGGCAGCGGCAGGCCGGGCAACCCCGCCATCGGCACGCCGGACGTCACCGGGTTCGCGACGGGCGAAACGCCGCAGAGCGCGTACGACGAGCAGCTCAAAAACAGCTATGCCGAGTACGACGACGCGGCCGTCATCGTCATCTCCCGCATCGGCGGCGAGGGCTTTGACCTGCCCCGCACGATGGTGGAGTCCTACGGCGGCGCGGCCACAGAGGGCGCGAAGGAGGGCCAGCACTACCTCGAACTGGATCAGAACGAAGAAGATCTGATCAACGCCGTCATCGACAGCGGCAAGTTCGAAAAAGTCGTCCTGCTCATCAACTGCGCCACCTCCATGGAGCTCGGCTTCATCGACGAGATGGAGGGCATCGACGCGGCGCTGTGGATCGGCTTCCCCGGCGGCAGCGGCGCCAACGCTGTGGGAAAGGTGCTCAACGGCACCGTGACCCCCTCGGGCAGGCTCACCGATACCTATGTGCGCGATTTCACGCAGGATCCTACCTGGCAGAACTTCGGCGACAACCTGAAAAAGAACGGCAACGCTTATCTGCAGGGCGGCTCCAATTCCGGATATTTCTATGTCGAGTACGAGGAGGGCATCTACCTCGGTTATCGCTACTATGAGACGCGCTCGTATGAGGAGGCCTCGCGCTTCGGCGACGACGGCGGCTGGTACGACGAAAGCGTCGTCTACCCCTTCGGCTACGGCCTCGGCTATGCCGATTTCGAGTGGACGCTCGTCGAGGCGGAGACTACCGCGAACGGTTCCGCCCTCGGCAAGGATACCAACAACCAGATCAAAGTCACCGTCAACGTCAAAAATATAAGCGAGACGTATGCGGGCAAAGACGTCATCCAGCTCTACTACTCCGCGCCGTATGTTACCAACGGCATCGAAAAGGCGCACGTCGTGTTGGGCGGCTACGTCAAGACCGACCTGCTCGCCCCCGGCGAAGATAAGAACTACACGCTCACGCTGGACATCGAGGACATGGCTTCCTACGACTACTCCGACGCGAACGGCAACGGCTTTTACGGCTACGAGCTCGACCCCGGCACCTACGATATCTATGTGGGGCGGAATGCGCATGACTGCTGGAGCGGCGACGACGCCATCAGCCTGATGTATTTCCTCAACGAGGAGATCACCTACGGCATGGACGTCGACGGCACCGGAGACGGCAACGACAACCAGTTCCAGTACATGAGCGACTATATGGACGGCAAGGTCATGTCCCGCGGCAGCTTCTCGAGCACGATGCCGACCATGCCCACGGATGCCGAGCGCGAAGTGAGCGCGGATCTGATCAACTCCATGAAGTTCGTCTACGACGACACCAACGGAGAGTATGTGACCCGCCTCAACAGTGCGGATGTCTCCAACCAGGGCAAGGGCGAAGCCGTGCAGCTGTATGAGCTCGTCGGCCTCCCTTACGACGACCCGAAGTGGGACGACCTGCTCGACTGCCTCACCGTGGAAGAGATGGTCACCCTCATCGGCCAGGGCAACTTCCATACCGAGGCGATCGAAAAGATCGGCAAACCGCGCACCATCGACCCCGACGGCCCTTCCGGCTTCACCAACTTCATGGGCGACCCGTCCGTGCACGAGACGTGCTTCTATGCGGCGGAGGCGGTCATCGGCGCCACCTGGAACAAAGACCTCGCCTACGATATGGGCGTCATGGTCGGCCTGGAGAGCCTCGTGGGCTACACGAACGGCGACGGCAGGCCGTACAGCGGCTGGTATGCCCCCGCGGTCAATATCCACCGCAGCCCGTTCAGCGGCCGTAACTGGGAATATTACAGCGAAGATCCTTACATCTCCGGCATGATGGGCGCGAACGTCGTCGCGGGTGCGCGCAGCAAGGGCGTGCTCACGTACGCAAAGCACTTCGTGCTCAACGACCAGGAGACCAACCGCGACACCGAGGGCCTCGTGACCTGGGCGGACGAGCAGACCTTCCGTGAGATCTATCTCAAGCCGTTTGAGCTCATCGTCAAGGAAGGCGGCACGCTCGGCATCATGACTTCCTTCAACCGCATCGGCAACGTCTGGGCGGGCGGCAGCTATCCGCTGCTCACCAACGTGTTGCGCAGCGAGTGGGGCTTTGAGGGCGTGGTCATCACCGACTACAGCGTCAGCAATCCCTACATGCCGCCCGATCAGATGATCCGCGTCGGCGGCGATCTGTACCTCTCGCAGTCCTATCCGCCTTCGGCGACGGGCGCGCAGACGGGTACGACGGACGATATGCAGGTCAAGGCACTGCGCCTGTCCTCCAAGAACATCCTCTTCGCCGTGGCGAATTCCAACGCCATGAACGGCTACGGCGAGGGCGTCGTATGGGGCACCTCGATGGCGGGCTGGAAGGTCATGCTCATCTGGGTCAACATCGGCCTGGTCGTCGTGTTCGCGGTCTGGGGCTTCTTCGCCATCCGCCATGCGATCAAGAAGAACAAGGCAAACGCTCCCGCGGAGGAAGACGCCGCAGCGGGCGCGGAAGACAAGCAGTAATTTCTGCACAGTGATGTGAAAAACGCCGGGCGGGCCGCAAGGCCCGCCCGGTAACTTTATGGAGAGAAAAATGCCCGCAGTGCATCCGCGGGCGAAAAAGCGCCGCGCCCGGAAGGGCGCGGCGTCCGTTCCTGTTTCGGGAAGATGCGCCCGCGAAGGCACAGGCGGGCAGGGGGAGGCGCAAAAATGCCTCCCTTTATTGCTCGCCCTTTCCGGCTTTGGCATCGCCGCCCGTTCCGTCCTGCGCGTATTGTCGCAGCATGCCGCGGGCGCGCTCCTGCAGATCCGCCGCGAGGGACGCCGGACCGAGCACGCGCACGCGCCCGCCGAACCCGAGCAGTTTGGAGAGGAGGATCTCTCCGCCCGGCAGGTCTGCCTCCGCGCGTATCCCTTCCTCCGATATCTGCACGCTGTCCATGCCCAGCCACTCCTCGATGTCGGGCAGGGCGCTCCGCTCCACGGCGAGGCGCAGGTGCACCAGCTCCGCGTTTTCGAAGTTGAATTTGAGGGGAAGGTTGGCCCGGTCCACGGGGCGGCGCTCGAACCGCTCGCCTGTATCCCGCGCGCTGCGGATGCGCCCCACGCGGAAGAGGCGGAAATCGCCGCGCGTGCGGCACCAGGCGTATAGATACCAAATATTTTGTTTATAAATGAGCAGGTGCGGCTCCACCGTCCGCCTGCTCTCCGCGCCGTTCCTGTCGATGTAGGAGAGGTCGAGGCAGGCGCGCCGCTCCGTCGCGTCCTCCATGCATTTGAGCTTGTCCGAAAAGTCGTATGCGTCACCCCAGGTGCCGCTGTCCACGAGGATATTGCCGGAGAGCGCGAGGTCTCGGCTGTCCGCCTTCTCCTGCCGCAGCAGCTTTTCCAGCGCTTCTTTCGTCGCCTCGTCTCCCGTCTGCTCATACAGCGCGGAGAGGGCGTTGACCGCCGCTGCGAACTCTTCCCGCGTGAAGAAGTTGGAGGGCAGGCGGAATGTGTCGGGCAGGCATATCCCGCCCTTGCGGCCGCGTATAATATCGATGGGCACGCCCCCGATGCTCAGTTCTTCCGCATAGCGGTAGATGCTCCGCTCCGAAACACCGAAGTCCTTCGCCATGCGCGCCGCGCTCTCTTTGCGCTTCTTCAGCAGGCGGAAAAGGATCTGCAGCATGACCTGAAATTTCATGCTTTACCTCCGAAAAAAGTTTAAATATCCTGAAAATATTATAATAATCCTGACAATATCTGTCAAGTTTTTTGTGCTATAATGGGGCCGTAAACAGAAAGGAGGACAAAGACATGTTATTCCGTAAAAGACAGGAGACCGTATTTCTCCCCGCGGAGAACAGGGAGGGCAGCGTCCGCCGCAAGGACAGGGCGTTCGCCACCGCCCGCGCTGCGGAGAACAGGCTTTCTGCTTCGGCACGCCGCCGTACGGAGGCGTGCCGTACAGAGGAGCGCCGCGCGCGGCAGGCAGAGGCGCTGTTCGCCGTCGTCCGCTTTGCATCGCGCCGCATGCCCGCGCAGCGGGCGGAGAGAGGGGAGGCAGGCCATGCGGGCGGGAGCGCCTGCGGCGGCATCCGCACCCTCCGTGCCCGCCTCGAAGGGGGATGCGCATACCCGCACGGACAGACATCCCGCGGGGGAGACTGCCTCGACGAGGCCATCTCCGCCCTCTCCCGCCTGCGCGGACTGAACAGGGAGGAGAGAGGGGAATAGCGCCCTGCTTCCGCGTTCTTTTTATAGTAAGTATAAAAAATATTAATAGTTTAAATCGCGCGGCGTTCGTTGCAAATTGTGCCGATTCATGGTAAAATAAGAAGGAAAAATAAATTCCAAAGGAGTTTTTCGTATGTCTTATGTAGAGAGCGTGCTTGAGCGCGTTAAGGCACAGAATCCCAACGAACCCGAGTTCCACCAGGCGGTCACCGAGGTGCTGAACAGCCTGAAACCCGCTATCGACGCGAACCCGCAGTACGAGAAGGCAGGCCTCCTCGAGCGCCTCGTCGAGCCCGAGAGGATCGTCATGTTCCGCGTTCCCTGGGTGGACGATGCGGGCAAAACGCAGGTCAACAAGGGCTACCGCGTGCAGTTCAACAGCGCCATCGGCCCGTACAAGGGCGGCCTTCGCTTTCACCCTTCCGTCAACCTGTCCATCATCAAATTCCTGGGCTTTGAGCAGATCTTCAAAAACAGCCTGACCGGGCTCCCCATCGGCGGCGGCAAGGGCGGCTCCAACTTCGACCCGAAGGGCAAGAGCGACAACGAGATCATGCGCTTCTGCCAGAGCTTCATGACCGAGCTCTACCGCCACATCGGCGCGGATACAGACGTGCCCGCGGGCGACATCGGCGTCGGCGGCCGCGAGATCGGCTTTATGTTCGGCCAGTATAAGAGGATCCGCGACGAGCACGTCGGCGTGCTTACCGGCCGCGGGCTCTCCTACGGCGGTTCCCTCGCCCGCACCGAGGCTACCGGGTACGGCCTCGTCTACATCACCGAGGAGGCCCTCAAGAGCAAAGGGGACGATCTGAAGGGCAAGACGGTCGTCATCAGCGGCTCGGGCAACGTCGCCATCTACGCCTGCCAGAAGGCACAGCAGCTGGGCGCAAAGGTCGTCACCATGAGCGATTCCAACGGCTACGTCTACGATAAAAACGGCATCGACCTCGCCGTCGTCAAGCAGATCAAAGAGGTCGAGCGCGGCCGCATCAAGGAGTACGCGGCGCGCGTCAAAAGCGCCGAGTACCACGAGGGCTGCAAGGGCGTCTGGACGGTCAAGTGCGACGTCGCACTCCCTTGCGCCACGCAGAACGAGCTGGACGAAGAGTCCGCCAAGATTCTCGTCAAGAACGGCGTCAAGCTGGTCGGCGAGGGCGCGAACATGCCCACCACCCTTGAAGGGACGGAAGTGTTCCAGAAGAACGGCGTCGTGTTCCTGCCCGGCAAGGCGGCGAACGCCGGCGGCGTCGCTACCTCCGCGCTCGAGATGGCGCAGTCCAGCGGCCGCCTGTTCTGGTCCTTCGACGAGGTCGATGCGAAGCTGAAGGGCATCATGGTCAACATCTTCCATAACATCGATGCGGCCGCCAAAAAGTACGGCTTCGAGGGCAACTACGTCGTCGGTGCGAACATCGCGGGCTTCGAGAAGGTCGCAAACGCGATGATGGCACAGGGCGTGGTGTGATCGGCCTTTAAAACGGGAAGATCTCACGGCATTGCAGAAAAAGGGCAGGGCGGTAAACCGTCCTGCCCGAATTTTTTTATTTGAGCGAGTCTCCTCGCGGGGCGCGCTTTTCGCTGCCCGTACGCTGTCATGCCTCCCTTGCGGGGGCCGGCCCTCCCCCTTGTTCCGCCTCTGCCCGCTCTGCCTCGCGCTTTGCGGAGAGGGGGTCGCCCTCCGCGCTCTTTTTCTTGTGTACGGAGGGATATTTGCGCGGTTTTTTGCCGAAGAGGTTGTAGAAGAGGGATCCCATATTGACGAGGCTCATGCACACGGAGAGGAAGGTGCTCAGCTCGTGTTCCCTGTACCCAGCATAGAACATCGCAAAGAAGATGAGCACCATCGCGTAGATGCGCGAGGCGGCCTTGGCGATCTTCATGGCGCGCAGGCGCTGGTTGAGTTCGCCGCGGCGGAACAGGCGGTATTCGTAGATGTAGACCGCCGCCATGAGCGCAAAGGCGGAGACGAGCGCGAGGAGGATGGCGTACCCCCAGAAGCCGAGTTTGCTGAACACGTAGGACGCATATGCCAGGTAGCCGGCATACACCGCCAGCCATAGGATGCGCGCGAGGAAGAATTTCGCCTTCGCGCTGCGGAAGAGCTTGCGGTAGTCCGTCTTGTCCCGCGTGATATTTTCGATGACGGCGACCTGCGTCCTGTTGCGGCTCTCCTCCGCGGAGCGCTTTGCCTCCTCCGCATTGCGGAAGCTGTGGATGCGGAAATTCTGCCCGCTGCGCGAACGCACCGTAAAGAAGGCGAAGAGGCAGAACAGCGCGCTTCCGCCCTGGAAGTAGGAGGCCTGCGTGAGGTAATAGGCGATCTCCGGGCTCTCGTCCCGCACGGCGGCTACGGCGTACATCAGCACGGCGGCGATCAGGATGAGCAGGGCAGAACCGACAAAGGAGAGCAGGGCTGCCGGCCACACTTTCGTCCGCTTTTTCTGTATGACCGCGCGGTGGTCGAAGAGGGAGTAGAGCACGGAAAAGATCGCCATCGCCAGCACAAAGCCGCCCACGGCGGGCAGGGCCTCCGCGGCGATGGCCAGCTGCGGCACCAGCGAGCACCCGTAAAAGAGCAGCATGAAGGCGCACAGGCTGATCTCGATCAGCGGCGGGATGTAGAGGCGGAACCTCTTCTGGATGATGACGGGCGCGCTGATCAGCGCGAGGGAGCAGGCGGTGAGCACCGCCTGCCCGATGAGGGTGTACAGGTCATAGGTATCTATCAGCAGGTAGGAGACTGCCGCACCCCCGAAAGAGATCAGCAGCACCGCGGCGCAGACGATATAGACGACCCCCGTCGATTTTTTCCCAAAAATTTTTTCAAGCATTTTTTTGTTCGATCCTCCGGGCCGGGCAGATGGTCGGCCTTGACGCCGAAAAGGCGGGCAAGAAGTCCGTATCTATATTATATCAAAATTCTGCACGGAAGTCCAGATAATACAAAGATTTGGTACCATATGCGTCGGCAGCGGCGAGAAGCGTCCCTTTGCCTGTGGGGCGGCTCTGCTTTTCGGATGTCGGTGCCGTTCTGTTTCCCTCCTTCGCCGCATAGGATAGAGGGAGAACGATCGTATCGGAGGGGATATGGAAGTTTGGAAGGCCGCCGTTTTGGGCGTGGTGCAGGGGCTGACGGAGTTTTTGCCCGTCTCTTCCAGCGGGCATCTGCTGCTCTTTGAGCGCATCCTCGGGGCGGACACGGAGGGAGCAGATCTCTTCCTCGGCGTCATGCTGCACGCGGGCACGCTGCTCGCGGCGCTCGTCGCCCTCGGCCCGCGCATCCTCTTCCTTCTCCGTTCCGACCGCCGCCGTGTCCTCCTGCTGCTGGCGGCGACCATCCCTGCGGGCGTCGTCGGCATCTTTTTGGGGGACATCGTGGACGATGTTTTTTTCGGCGGGGAATGGCTGTGGGCGGCATTCCTTGCGACGGCGCTCCTGCTGTTGCTGAGTGCACGGCGCACGGGGAGGGGAGGCATGCTCCGCCCCCTGAACGCAAAGAGCGCCCTCGCCGTGGGCGGGGCGCAGGCGCTGGCCGTCATCCCCGGGCTCTCGCGCAGCGGCACCACCTTTGCGGCCGGCGTGCTGTGCGGCATGCCGCGTGCGGAGGCGGCGGAATTTTCCCTCCTGCTCGGCATCCCCGTCGTCGCGGGGGCGGTGCTCGCGGAGTGCTGCAAGGCGGCCGCGGGCGCCGTCAATATGTCTGCCGTGTCCTGGCAGTGCCTTGCGGCGGGCGGCCTGTGCGCGGCGATCACGGGCTTTGTTTCCCTACGCCTTACGCTGCGTGCGGCGGCCTCCGGCAAGGTGTACCTGTTCGCCTTCTATCTCATCGCCCTGTCTGCGGCCCTTCTCGCCTTTCGTTTTTTTTCCTTCTGAGCCGTTTCGCGCGCATAAAAGTAGGCGCGCCGCGACATACTGGAAGTATCTTGAACGGGAGGTATCGTGCAATGAGGCTCAATTCCGGTGATACGGCGCCCGCGTCGGCAAACTACAAAGTGATCGGCCCGGACGGGCAGGTCGTCGGCAGCGTGTATATGCGCGAGGGAGAGACGCTCCCTCCCACGCAGATGTCCGGGTGCCATTACGAGATGGAATAGACCGAAAAGAGAAAGCGGCGGCTCGATGACGGGCCGCCGCCGTACTTTTCAGTGCGGTCATCCGCCGAACGGATGCCCGCAATTGTCGCAGAATTTCGCGTCCGGGTCGTTTTGCGTTCCGCACGCGGGGCATGTTTTTTGCAGGGCGGCGCCGCAGTTCTTGCAGAACTTGGCGTCCGCTTCGTTTTTCTCCCCGCAGGCAGGGCAGCCGATCCCTCCAGCAGTGCTCTCCTTCAACCCGTCGCGGGCAGCCTCGGCGATCGCCCGTACGCCCGGCTGCGATTCGCGGGCGGCCTCGTTGAACACGGGCACGGATTCGTTTTTGGAATAGGTATCGATCTCCCGTTTGTACGCAAAGCGGAGCATGGCCGTGCCGACGGCCAGCGCCGGGAAGCCGATGAAGCAGCAGAAGAAGAGCGAGGGGAAGCCCCCGCCCGACATGGAGAAGAAAAAGCTCCCCAAACCGACGGCTGAGAGGATGACGCCCGCCGCCGTGATGGCGATGCCCCCGATCTGAAGCGCGCGCTTTATGCGCCGATGTCTGTCATTTCTGTCCTTGTTCATGGTATCATGTCCGTTTATAAATACAGGGGACCGCCGTCAGCGGATATGGATCGCCGTACAGCGCGCCTTGCCTTCCATCACTTCGCGGATGGAATACTTCGCGTTGGCGATGAGCACCCGCGTGCCCTGGGCGGCGGCTTCCTTGATGTATTCAAGCTTTGCCTTTGCCCCGTTCGCGCCCTTGCGCGAGGCGCCGGAGCAATATTTTTTGTAGCTTTCTATGTTCTCCACGAGCTCGTAGGCGTCCTTGCCGGCGATCTCCTCGATGAGGGTAGAGGGGTCGGAAGGATCCGTATAGATGCCGTCCACGCCCGTGAAGATGAGCAGCGTCTCCGCCTTGACGAGGCAGGCGACGAGCGAAGCCGTCTCGTCGTTGTCGATGCATTCGTGTACGACCGCCTGCGATCTTGCGAGGGCGGAGATCTCCATGCGCCTGTTTTCGGATTGAGACACGGCGTCGTTGTAGTTGATGATGGGGATGGCGTTCTGCGCGCGGCAGCGCAGCAGCAGGGCGCGGATGTGCGCGCTCTTGACGGGGTCGTTGAAGTGATGGTGCTCGACGAGGATCTGCCGCACAGAGTACTTGCTGTCTACATACTGCCTGTACGTCTGCATGAGGATGGCCTGCCCCTGCGCGGCGTAATCCGCCTTGGATTCTTCGGTATCGGGCAACTCCTTTCCCGCGCGCATCATGTAGTCGAGGCGGCCGATCTCCGTTGCGCCGCTGGAGACCCAGATGTACCCGGGTTTGAGCTCGCGCGAGAGCCGCGCCACCCGCGTGTAGTCGATCATGTTGTCCTTTTTGTCGATGAGCGCCATCGAGCCGATCTTTCCGACCAGTTCCGTATCGAATTTCATAATTCTCCTGCATGAAAGGGCAGGGGCGGCACATACTGCCTGTGCGGCCCTTTTCTATCATTATAAACTTTTTGGCCGCAAAAAGCAATTAAAATCGACCATGAAAAGATCCACCCTGTTGCGGGCCGCCTGCGCCCTCTCTCTTTTGCTCGCGCTCCTGCCGCTGTGCTGCGGCTGCAGCGTCTCTGCGCTCTCTTCCCTGCGCGCCTTCGCAAAGCCGTATGAAGGGGAGTACGCCTGCGAATACGCCGCCTACGGCGGGCAGGACCTGCTCAGAGACTACCGCGAGATCGTCCTGACCCTCGAAAACGGCACCTTCACGCTCACCGCCGTCCCGCACCGCGGCAAAGTGCGGCGTGCCCGCGGCAGGTACGAATACGACGGCGAGGGGGAGACGATCGCTTTCCGCGCCGAGATCTTCGGAAAGGAGCGCCGCAGAGACCTTCCCTTCCGGAACGGGAAAATTTTCCTGGAGCAGAGCTTTGCGGGCAAAAAGCTGGTCATGCGCTTCGCGATGAAATAGCGCCTCCGCGCACGAAAAATGGCCCCGCGCCTGTAAGCGCGGGGCCCGTGTATGTCCTTGCATTATACTTTGTTGAGGGAACGGAAGGCCTTTTCGACCACGTTTTCCGCGGTGAAGCCGAACATCTCGAACAGTTTGTTCGCGGGGCCGGAGGCGCCGAATGTCGTCATGCCGATGATCTCGCCGCAGTCGCCCGCGTACTTGTACCAGGAGTAGGGGGATGCCGCTTCCACGCACACGCGCGCCTTCACTTCGGGAGGGAGCACTTCATCCCTGTATGCCTGCGGCTGCTTTTCGAATTCTTCGATGCAGGGCATGGAAACGACGCGCGCATCTACGCCCTTGCCTTTGAGCAGCTCCTTTGCCTGCATGCACTGTTCCACCTCGGAACCGCTGGCGATGAGCAGCACGTCGGGGGTCTCCTTGTCGCTGTCGGCGAGGATGTAGCCGCCCTTGAGCGCGTCGAGACCGGAGTTTTCGTATTGCGGCAGGTTCTGCCTCGTCAGCACGAGGCAGGTGGGGGCGGAACCCGTCAGCGCGGAGATCCACGCTGCCGCCGTCTCCTTGCCGTCCGCCGGGCGGAAAACCTTCATGCCGGGGATGGAGCGCAGCGCGATGAGCTGTTCTACGGGCTCGTGCGTGGGGCCGTCCTCGCCGACGCCGATGGAGTCGTGGGTGAGGATATAGGTGACGGGCAGGTGCATGAGCGCGGAGAGGCGCATCGCATGCTTCATATAGTCGGAGAAGATGAAAAAGGTTGCGCAGTATGCCCGCAACCCGCCGTGCAGCTGCATGCCGTTTGTGATGGCGGCCATCGCGTGCTCGCGGATGCCGAAGTGCATATTCGAGCCGCTCTTGTCCGCGGCGCTGAAATCACCGCGCTTTTTCATGTTGGACTTGTTGGAAGGCGCGAGGTCTGCCGAGCCGCCGATGAGGTTGGGGAGCATGTCGGCGAGCTTGTTGAGCACGGCAAAGCTCGTGTTGCGCGTTGCGTCCGGCTTGGCAAATTCAAACAGAGACGCGTTGTTTTTGAGGTCGGGCAGCTCGCCGCTCATGTACTGCCTGTACTGCGCCGCAAGGTCGGGGTATGCCGCCTCATATTCCTTGAACAGCCTCTTCCATTTGCCCTGGCGCGCGGCACCCTTGCGGGCGATGGCGCCGCAGTGCTCCGCGACCTCCGCAGGGATCTCGAAGGGCTCGCAGGTCCAGCCGAGGTTTTCCTTGAGCTTTTTGAGGTTCTCAACGCCGAGAGGGGCGCCGTGGCACTCGTGCGAACCGGCGAGGGGAGAGCCGTAGCCGATGACCGTCTTGCAGATGATGAGGGAGGGGCGCTCTGTGTCCGCCTTCGCCTTGCGCACGGTGCGGCGCAGCAGATCGAGGTCGTTCGCGTCGTCCACTTTGAGCACCTGCCAGCCCTGCGCCTTGAAGCGCATGGCGACGTCCTCTTTGAAGGTGATGTCCGTATCGCCCTCGATGGTGATGTCGTTGTCGTCATAGAAGAGGATGAGCTTGCCCAGTTTGTGTGTACCCGCAAAGGAGCACGCCTCGTAGGAGATGCCCTCTTCGAGGCAGCCGTCGCCGCACAGCGCGTAGGTGTAGTGGTCGACGATGGGGAAGCCCTCGCGGTTGAAGGTGGCGGCGAGGTGCGCCTCCGCGACCGCCATGCCGACGGCGTTGGCGATGCCCTGGCCGAGGGGGCCGGTCGTCGTCTCTATGCCGGGGGTGTGGCCGTATTCGGGGTGGCCGGGCGTCTTGTATCCCAGCTGGCGAAAGTTCATCAGATCCTCTTTGGAGATATCGTATCCGAAGAGATAGAGCAGGGAATAGTTGAGCATGGAGCCGTGCCCTGCGGAGAGCACGAACCTGTCTCTGTCATCCCACTTGGGATCCTTGGGGTTGAATTTGAGGAAGTCGGCGAAGATGGTGTACCCGATGGGGGCGCTGCCGAGGGGGAGCCCCGGGTGGCCGGAGTTCGCCTTCTGGATCGCCTCCGCGGAAAGCACGCGGATCGCATTTACTGTCTGTTCACGCACGTCGTTCATTTCGGTTTTCTCCTTTATTATATAAAGATAGATATCTTTTTATTTTTCATTGCCGGTCGCCTCCGCGCGGGCGCGCAGCGGGGCGAGGTCTATCTTGTCTGCGTAGGGGGAGAGCAGCCGCAAGAGCTCCGCAGCGATGGTGCGGCAGCCGCCTTCCCGGTCGCTCTCGAAGTTTACGGGCACGATGGGCTCGTGCAGGCTCATGCGGATGAGCGCCCACCCGCTGCCGTGCGCGCCGTCGAAGTTGAGGCGCACGCCTTCATAGTTCTGCGGCGCAGGGGAAATCCCTTTCTCGTTCGCGACGGCAGCGCTCACGCCCTCGATGGCGACCTTTCCGCAGGCACGGAAATCTTTTTTGCCCTCTGCCGTGAAGGAGAGGCGCACTTCGACGGCCTCGCGCGGCTCGGGCAGATCGTCGATCAGGGCGGAAACATCTTTGCCCTCTTGCGCCAGCTGCGCGACGGAGACGAGGATGCGCGTCACCAGATAGGCGCCGTCGTCCAGAAAGTAATTCTCTTTGAGCGCCGCATGTCCGCTCGTCTCGATGGCGAGGGGCGCATATTCGCCCGCTTCGTTGAGCTCGACGGCCTTGTCGATGACGTTCCTGTAACCGCGCTTATAGCGGCAGTGCGTGCCGCCGCGGCTCTCGATGAACTTTGTCAGACCGTCCGAGGTGACGGAGTCCGTCACGATGGTGCCGGGCCGCTCGCGCAGGAGGATGGCGGAGATGAGCGCGATGAGGCGGTTGCGGTTGATCTCCTCGCCCTTCCCGTCCACGCAGCCCGCGCGGTCTACGTCCGTGTCGAAGATGATGCCGAAATCTGCGCCCGTCTCGCGCACGCGGTCGGAGATGCTCTTCATCGCTTTTTTGTCTTCGGGGTTGGGGATATGGTTGGGGAACCTGCCGTCCGGCTCGAGGAACTGGCTGCCCGAAACGTCCGCGCCCAGCGGCACGAGCACTTGCTCGGCATAGAAGCCGCCCGCGCCGTTGCCGGCGTCCACGACGATTTTCTTCCCTTCCAGAGGGCGCTCTTTGCCCGTCTTTTCGCGCACGAAGCGCACCAGCCCCGCGCTGTAGCGGCCTATGTAGCTCTCATCCCTGCGCGCACCGCTGCCCGTGCGCGCCCTGCCTTCGGCGGCGAGGGCGAGCAGGTCGTCGATGTCTTTGCCTTCCAGACCGCCCGCGGGGGTAAAGAATTTCAGTCCGTTTTTATTGTAGGGTAGGTGGCTGGCCGTGATCATGACGGACGCATCCGCCCCGATGTCCGCATCCTGCAGCAGCATGAACATGGAGGGAGTGGAGGACAGCCCCGTAAACAGTACGTCGCACCCGCTTTCGAGCGCCGTACGGATGCAGCATTCCGAGATGCGCTGCGCGGACAGCCGCGAATCGTGCCCGACGGCGAGGGTCGGCCTCTCCTTGCCCGTCCGCTCCGCGAGGCGGAGGCAGAACGCCTTGATGATGCCGGCGACGGCCTCGTCCGTGAGGTTGACGGGTTCGCCCTGTACGCCTTCGAGGGCGACGCCGCGCACGTCCGTGCCGCTTTTGAGCTCTTTCCAGTCCCGCAGTTCCATGCGATCCTCCCAAGTATTGCTTTTCTCCCATTATAACGCAAAACGGGCTTTTTTTCAAGTCAATTGTGTAAGCATTATTTTCTTTTTTTTGTCTGAATGTTCAGCAGAAATGTTTCCGTACGGACATTTCCTAAAAAAGATGCCGCGATTGTACATTGAGTTTACAAAACAGCGGGAATATGATATAATACAACAGAGCGTACGAGGCGCTCAATTTCCGATAACAGAGGACGATATGAACAAATTCATCGTGTCGACCGACTCCACGGCCGACCTCTATGCGGATTATATCCGCGCGCACGATGTCCGGCTCGCGCCGCTCACCTTCACCATCGAGAAGGACGGCGCCGTGA
Source organism: uncultured Bacillota bacterium (assembly GCA_949297575.1). GTDB lineage: Bacteria > Bacillota > Clostridia > Christensenellales > Borkfalkiaceae > Borkfalkia. Next base: position 50,413 of record CASFTB010000008.1, read on the forward strand.
CCGAATATCAGGACAACTTTACCGAATACGCGCAGTACGTCGATTTCTTCGCGCAGCTGCGCAGGAAGGCGACCGCGCATACCTCCATGCTCAACTACGACGCCCATTACAGCCACTTTCTGAAGATGGCGGAGGAGGGCGCGGGAGACGTGCTGCACTTTACCATTTCCAGCGGCCTCGCTTCCACCATCAACGTGGCAAGGCAGGCGGCGGCGGACGTCAGAAAGCTGTACCCCGCCTTCAACCTCCGCGTCGTCGACTCGCTCGCGGCGACCATCGGGCAGGGCGAGCTCGTATATGAGGCGGTGCGCCTGCGCGACGCGGGGAAGACGCTTGACGAGGCCTACGACGCCGTCAGCGCGCTGCCCCTGCATATCCAGTACGTGATCGCCGCGAACGACCTGTTTTATCTGCAAAGGGGCGGCAGGGTCTCCGCCGCGGCGGCGCTGGTCGGCTCCGCGCTCGGCGTCAAGCCTATCCTTTCCTTTACGCAGGACGGAAAGCTCTCCGTCATCGACAAGGTGCGCGGCATGAAGAAGGTCTTTGCCTACGCCCTCGAAAAGATGGAAAAATTCAACCCCGTCGAGGAGGGGCGCGTCATCCACATCGTGCATACGGATGCGGAAAAGGACGCCGCAGAGCTCGCCGAAAAGATAGAAGAGCGCTGGCACTTCCGTCCCGAAGTCACCATTATGGGGCCCGTCATCGGGACGCACGTGGGGCCGGGCGCCGTCGCCGTCATCTGGAAGACGGCGGAGACCAGGCAGGACTGAGGAGGTACACATGAAAGAGTTTATCATCTCCTCCGATTCCACCTGTGACCTGTACAGCGACTACATCGCGGAGCACGACCTTCGCGTCGTGCCGCTGCACTATACCATGGAAGAGAACGGCGTCCTCACCGAAGGCGTCGACGCGTTCACCGAATACGGGCAGTACATCGACTTCTACAAAAAGCTGCGCGCTGGCGGCTTTTCCCGCACGTCCATGCTCAATTATGACGCGCATTACAGGCATTTTGAAGCACTGGCAAAGGAAGGGGCGGAGGAAGTGATCCACGTCTCCCTCTCGGGCGGGCTTTCGCCTACGGCGAACGTGGCTGCGCAGGCGGCGAAGGACATCGGCGAAAAGTACCCTTCCTGCAAGATCTATCCCGTCGATTCGCTCGCGGCGACCATCGGGCAGGGCGCGCTCGTGCGCGAGGCGGTGCGCCTGCGCGGGGAGGGCAAGGGCGCGGCGGAGACCGCGCGCGCCATCGCGGACATGCCCCTGCATATCCAATACGCCATCATCGCCAACGACCTGTACTATCTCAAGCGGGGCGGCAGGGTCTCCGCCGTCGCCGCGGCGGCGGGCACGCTGCTCGGCATCAAGCCCGTGCTCTCCTTCACGCGGGAGGGTAAGCTCACCGTCCTGAATAAGTGCAGGGGGATCAAGAAGGCCTTTGCCGGCGCCCTCGCCAAGATGGAGAAGATCAACCCCGTCGAAGAGGGCCGCATGATCCGCATCGTGCATACCGACAACGAGAAGGACGCCACAGAACTCGCAGACATGGTAGAGGCGCGCTGGCATTTCCGTCCCGAGATCTCCGTCATGGGGCCGGTCATCGGCTCGCACGTGGGGCCGGGCGCCGTCGCCGTCATCTGGCTGACGAAGGAGCTGCGCAGCGACGGCTGAAAAAAACGTAAAAGGGCGCAAAATATATTGTCTTAATCGCAAAAATATGGTATACTTTCAGGAGGTACCATATTTTTGTTTTATCGTGCGTAAGCCGCCGCAGGGCGCCGCACGCAGGAGGGGTCATGGCAAAAGAAAAGGATCAGTTCGTCAACCAGATCGCGGATATCGAGACCGATTTCCCGCGGTGGTACACGGACGTCGTCATCAAGACGAAGCTCGTCGATTACGGCCCGGTCAAGGGCACGATGGTCATCCGCCCGTACGGGTATGCGATCTGGGAAAACATCCAGCACGAGCTGGATAAGCGCTTCAAGGCGACGGGGCATCAGAACGCCTATTTCCCGCTGCTCATCCCGTACAGCTTCATGACGCGCGAAGCGGAGCACGTCGAAGGGTTTGCGCCCGAAGTCGCGGTCGTCACCGTCGGCGGCGGCGAGACGCTTGCCGAGCCCCTCGTCATTCGCCCCACGAGCGAGACCGTCTTCGGAGAAATGTATTCCAAGTGGCTGCAATCGTACCGCGATCTGCCCATCCTCATCAACCAGTGGGCAAACGTCGTGCGGTGGGAAAAGACCACGCGCCCCTTCCTGCGCACCAGCGAGTTTTTATGGCAGGAGGGGCACACCGCCCACGCCACCGAGGAAGAGGCGATGGAGGAGACCATGAAGATGCTCGGCGTCTACAAAGAGTTCGCCGAGACCTGCCTCGCCATCCCCGTGTTTACGGGCAGGAAGACGGAGAAGGAAAAATTTGCGGGCGCCGTGGCGACCTTCGGCATGGAGGCGATGATGCACGACGGCAAGAGCCTGCAGGCGGGCACTTCGCATTATCTGGGGCAAAACTTCGCAAAGGCGTTCAATATTCAGTTCCTCGACAAAGACGGCACGCACAAGTATGCCTACACTTCCTCCTGGGGGGTGTCTACGCGCCTCATCGGTGCGCTCATCATGTCGCACGGCGACGCGCGCGGGCTGATCCTGCCGCCCGTCGTGGCGCCCGTACAGGCGATCCTCGTGCCCATCGCGGCGAAAAAGGAGGGCGTCCTCGACGCCGTCGCCGCGCTGAAGAGCAAGCTCGTCGCCGCGGGGATCCGCGCCGAGTCCGATCTCACAGACAACAGCCCCGGATGGAAGTTCAACGAGTGGGAGATGAAGGGCGTGCCCCTGCGCATCGAGCTCGGCCCGCGCGACATCGAGGCCGGCAAGATGGTGCTCGTCCGCCGCGATACGCATGAAAAGGTGGAAGCGCCCCTCGAGAACGCCGCCGAAACGGTGCAAAAGCTGCTCGCGGAGATCCAGTCCGATTTGCTGGAAACGGCGAAAAAGCGCAAGGAAGCGCGCGTCGTGACCGCAGAGAGCGTGGAAGAGCTGCTCAAAGGCGTCGAGGGCGGGAATTTCGTCAAGGCGGGCTGGTGCGGCTGCCGTGAATGCGAAGACAAGATCAAGGAACAGACGGCAGCCAGCGCGCGCGTGATCGTCGAGGACGAACACGCCGAAAAATGCGCCTGCTGCGGCAGGCCCGCAAAGCACGTCGTGCTCTTTGCAAGGGCCTATTGATGCAGCGCGATCGTGCTATAAAGACCGCCGCGGGATCGCCGTGAGCAGAGCGGAACTTCTTCGCGACGGAAAAAAGACCCGACGTTCGCCGGATGGCGCTGCGCCGGGTCTTTTTCTGCCCTGCCGCCCGACGTCCTCTTGAAGGAGGCTGCAGAGGGCCTGTGCATCTTACGAAAAGAGGAGCGCGCAGGCAGAGCCGCTCCGCGAAGAGGCGAAATTGATTTCGGCAAAAAAATTGCCCCGCAGGATATTCCTGCGGGGCTTTCTCCGTATCACGGAGGTTTACTTGTTTTCTTCGAAGCTATCGTCGCTCGCCTCGGTGCTTTCGGGGGCTGCGTCCTCCTGTGCTTCGGCAGGGGAGGCTTCCTCCGCCTTCTCCTCGGCGGGTTCCTCTTCTACTTTGTAGATGTCCTCTTCGGAGATCTCGTCTTCTTCGGGGAGAACGTCGTCCGAGTTTTCGTCGCGTTCCGCTTCTTCGAGGCGGAGCTTGCGGATATAGCGCTTGCGCTTGTTGTCGTAGGTCGGCTTGACGGCGGCAGGCTTTTTGCTGCGCAGGTTGGCGACCAGCGTCCTGACGAGGAGCGCGAGCAGCGTGAGGATGAGCACGACCGCGAGCACGATGGAGGAGGCGAGCAGCGCCACGTTGTACGTGCTGCCGGACTCGTCTTCGTCCTCATCGCTGTCACTGCTCGTGCCGGCGGAGGCGACGGACTTTTCGCTGACGCCGAAGTTTACGACCGTATCATAATAAATGCGTCCGGTGGTCTCGGCGTTGTCGTTGTTGAACAGCATGTAGGTGATCTCGTTCTCGTACGTGCTGCCGTCGTAGTCCGCGTAAGGGTCGGTCACGTCTTCGTCCGCATTGTCCTTGTCGAAGGGGACATAATCGTTGTCGTCATAGAGGGAGTAGCGGTAGAGGATGAGCTTGCGGCCGTCGCTGCCTGCCATGAAGGAGGAGGGATCTTCCTCGTATGCCTCGATCATCGCATCCGCGTCGGCGTAACCGGCTGCCAGCGCATAATCTTCCGTCTTTTCGTCGACGATGCTGCCGAAGGTGGTCGCATCGAGGCTGCCGTAGTTGACGATGTCGAAGGCGACGAAGGTGTTCGCTGCGTTGGTCGTCTCGCCGTCGCGGCTGCCCGACCAGACTTCCAGGCGGTAATTCTTGTTCTCGTTGCCCGTCGCGATGAAGAAGCGCACGTAGACCGTCTTGACGGAATTCGTATCGTTCGTCACCGTCTGGGAGAGCGCCTGCTCTTCGGAAGCCTGCTGCAGCACCGCGCCCTCGAGGTCGACGCCGGCTGCGGTGAAGTCTTTGACTTCGACCGAATATTCATCGGCGTCTTCGTCATAGTTCCTGAAGTAGCTGTCGTTGTGGAAGTAGTAGACGATCTCGCCGTCAGAATCGATGTAGTTCTTGTCGTCGTCCTGCTCGTAGTTGGCGAGGTTCGCGTAGTAAGCGCCGTCCTCATGCTGCCGCGTCGTCGACCACAGGCCGTTGTCCTGCAAATAGAACAGGATGTTCGCGCGGGGGCTGAACGCGGTGTCTTCGGGGTCCATGTTGACGACGTTGCCGTCCTCGTCATAGCGGTAGGAGACGCCCGTGCCGTAGTAGAGGGGATCGGTGTAGTTCTTTTCGCCGAAGTCTGCGGCGGCCGTGTCGATGAGGTACACGTTAGCCGTGGCTTTCGGGCTGAGGATGACGCGCACCGCCACGACGGTGTAGGCGGAGGAAGCGATGGTGCTGCCGCTCTCCGAGAAGAAGCCGTATGCCTGCTCGACGGTGTTGGCGATGAGCAGCGGCTGCGTGCAGGCAGAACCGAAGATCTCCGTCCAGAGCTCGTCTGTGAGGACAGTCGCCGTAGGAGCGATGACTTTTACCCACGCGAGGTCATCGGTATAATTGTCGATATGATCTCTGTTGAGCAGGCCTGCGGTCTTGACCTGGTTGATGCCGTTTCTGTCGATGCCGTTCGCGGTGTCCGCTTCGCTGTTTTCCAGCATCTGGCCGCCGACATAGGTGCTGCCGCCGAAGGCGCCCGTATAGCTGCGCAGATCGGCAAGGTCGGTTTCGATCTTGTCCTGATCCATGTAGCCGGGCTCGTCGAAGGCGCTGGTCACCTCGTCCTCGCCGCCGGTCAGGGATACTTCCACCGCATAGGTGCCCGTCGTCTTGACGGAGAAATCTTCCTCGCTCACTTTCGAATAGCCGAAGCCCGTGAAGGCCGCATAGCCGGGAGCATAGGAGGAGAGGGTCGTGCCGCTGATGGTGGTGGGCCCGAAGGAGAATTCGAGGGAGAAGCTCAGATCGTCCGTCTCCGTCGTGTTGGAAACGAAGAAGTAGCAGCGCTGCCAGCCGTCGAAGATGTCCGCATAGTTGTCGGAATCGATCTTCTTGCTATCGTCCACGAGGTCGGTGGTCGCCAGCGTCGAGGTGTCGATCGCGCCGATGACCGTCTCGTTCTCGCCTTCGATGAGCGTCACGGTCGCGCCCGTGCCGCCCTGCAGGTCAGAGGTCTTCATCCAGAAGGAGAAGAACATGTACTCGCCCGCGTCGAGGGTGAAGATATCCTTGCCGTCGGCCGCTTCCATCTTTGCGGTGTAGGGGGCGCCGAGGGAGCTGTAGAGCACGAGCACGTCGCCGCCCGCGAAGGGGAGGGGATAGGTGCTCTCTTCCGTGCCGAGGAATTTGGCGAAGCCGTCCAGGAACGCCTGCGTGTAGTCGTTTGCCTCCGTCAGGTAAGACGCGCTCTTCATGCCCGACCTTCTGATGTCGCTGTCCTTGTTGGCGGTGAGGGTGCTGCCGTCGGAGAGGTAGCTCTCGACGGTGTTGCCGCGGGAGTCCACCGTGTCGGCGGGGGCGGATACGGTGACGTCGCTCCCGACGTTCAGGCCGGTCAGCGCGGCGCCGTTGAGGTCAAGCGCATAGGTGTCGCCGTTGGAGGCGTCCACCTTCATCCAGTCGCTGCCGTAGGAGAGGTCGAGGCTGTACTTGTTGCCGACGTTTGCGGTCTGCGTGTCGTACTCCGCGCTCGTCATGACCTCATATTCGAGGTCGTCGAAGAAGGCATAGCCCTGTACATATTCATAGTAGCTGGTGGAGTTGCCCTCCGTCTGCATGCCCAGGCCGAGCACGACGGAGAAGGTCGTGGACGCATATTCGGATGCGCGCACGAAGAAGGTGTACTGCTGCCAGCCGTTGTTGTCGGTGACGTCTTTGGTATCGATGTTGCGCACGATCAGGGGATCCTGTTCGCTGCCGCCCACCGTGTTCGTGATGCGGATAAAGGCGCCGCGGTTGCCGTCTACGGCGTTGCCGTCGTTGAAGGTGAGGTTCGCGGTCTTGACCCACACGGAGACCTTGGCGGCCGTGCCGGCCGCGAGGGTGATGGTCTGCGAGGTGTAGCGCGCCGCCGTACCCATATTGCTGGTGCGGTAGTTGTGCAGCATGATCACGTGCGTGCCGTTCTCCTCGTCGAGCTCCGTAACATTGTCCGCGCCCGACCAATGGGTGCCGGGGTTGAGGGCCTCGGAGGCTTCCTTTACGGCTTCGTCCGCGGGGTCGTCATCCTCGTTTTCGACGGCAGCTTTGGCGATGTCCCAACCGGGCACGTCGTACTCGTCGTCCATGTCGGTGTAGTACTCGGCGTCTTCGGGGATGTCCTCGTCTTCCATCTCGTCGTATTCGACGAACTCCTGATAGTCGTCCCAAAGTTCGCTCCAGTTGAAGGAGGTGTCCACGATGCCGGACCGCGCGACGGAGGAGCTGGCGGATACGCCGCTCGCATTGCTGTCGGCAGAGCTCGTCCAGCTTTCGGCGGTCGCGATGCGGTAAGAACCGTCGTTGTCGTCGAAGTATTCGAAATCGCCGTTCGCAAATGTCTGCGTGTCCGTTCTCGTGGTCGTGGAATCCGAATCGTCGTCATCGTCGTCGCCGCCGGAGCACGCCGTCAGCAGGAATGCCGAAGACGCGATCAGCATGACGAACGCGAGCAGCCAGGTCACGAACCTCAGTTTTTTCGTTTGCTTCATTTTAGCCATAGAAAACACCTTTTGACTGCAACATTGCAGTTTGTAAAATTTTGAAATCGTACTATCCTATTTTAATATAAATAGCCTTGAAAAGCAAGCAATAACAATAAAAAAAAGGTGAAAATTCGCGATTAATTTTTCCCGCTCCCGCTTTTTTGCGCGCCAGCCGCAAAATGAGCGGCGGGCTCTCCCGCAGAAAGAGGCTTTTTTCGGCCGCCGTGCAAAAAAATTTCCCGCGTGCCGATTATATTTTTCCCCTCGGCGCAAACTTTTATTATAAAAATGGAAGGGCCGCCGCGGCGGCTCGGGGAGGACGCGATGAAGGGGAAGGAGAGGGCGAAGCTCGCCGCCGCGGGCTGCGCGGTGGGTGCCGTCAACGGCATTTTCGGCGGGGGCGGGGGGATGATCGTCGTGCCGCTGCTTGCGGGCACGGCGAAAAAGCCGCCCCTCGTCGCCCACGCGACGGCCATCCTCGTCATCCTGCCTGTCTGCCTGGCGAGTGCCGCCGTCTATCTCGCCGGGGGCTGGTTCGACGCCGAGCTGTTTATAGCGGTGAGCCTGGGTATGCTCGCGGGCGGTGCGGCGGGCGCAAAATTGCTGAACGCCATCTCGCCCAAGGCGGCGACGGTCGCCTTTGCCGCCGTCATGTTCGCCGCGGGCATCCGCATGATCTTTTAGGAGGGACGCATGCGCTTTTTAGTCTATCTCGCGGCGGGGGCCGCGGGCGGCCTGCTCGGGGGCATGGGGATGGGTGGCGGCACCGTCCTCATCCCCATCCTCACCGTGCTGTGCGGTGTGCCGCAGCACATGGCGCAGTCCGTCAATCTCTTCTCCTTTTTGCCCATGGCGCTCTTTTCCCTGCGCATCCACGCGAAAAACGGCCTGTTGGACGCGCGCGGGACGCCGTGGATGATCGTGCCCGCGTCGGCGCTCTCCGTGCTCTTCGGTATCCTCGTGCAGGAGGTCGCCCCCGCGGTGCTGCGGACCTGTTTCGGCGTCTTCCTCTGCGCGCTCGCCGTGTATCAGGTATTCGGCGCACTGCGCGCCGCGCCCGCACAAAAAAAGCAGGCAAAATCAAATTAGTTGCGGAGAAGTTGCCTTCCGCCCCTTTACAGCGGCGGAAAAATATGGTAAAATGGACGATATAGAAGGATAGTTACGCGAGGTCGCAACGGTGCGCCGCCCCCTGAAAGGGCGGCGCGGTATCTATAACGGAGGGATCGCTTGTCACTGTTTGTTTCGGGAGTACATCCCCGCGGGCGCAAGGAGCGCACGTCAAAAGTTCCCATCACAGCCCTTCCCGCCCCGGGGAAGCTCTGGGTGCCCCTTTCCCGTCACATCGGCGCGCCCGCCCTGCCCGTCGTCTCGGCGGGGGAGCGCGTCCTGCGCGGCCAGCTCATCGCGCATGCCGACGGGAAGGTCTCGGCAAACGTCTATTCCCCTGTCTCCGGTACGGTAGGGGGCGTCGTCGGGCATATCCTGCCCACGGGTAAAAAGGGAGACCATATCCTCATCGAAAACGACTTCGAAGGCGAGACGGCGCTCCTGCCCCCCCTCGCCGGGCGCACGCCCGAAAGCGTGCTCGCGCGCATCGCCGAGGCGGGCATCGTCGGCATGGGCGGGGCGGGCTTCCCGACGGCAGCCAAGCTTGACGTGCGCGGCCGGGCGGAAGTGCTCGTCGTCAACGGCGCGGAGTGCGAGCCGTATATCACCTGCGACGAGCGCATCATGCTCGAATACGCCGACGAGCTGTTGCAGGGCGTCCGCCTCGCCATGCTCGCATGCGGCGCGGCGCGCGCCGTCATCGGCATCGAAAAGAACAAGCCCGAGGCGATCTCTCTCCTCTCGCAAAAATGCGGCAGGGGAGGGGAGATCTCGGTGAAGGCGCTGCGCACCCGCTACCCGCAGGGGGCGGAAAAGCAGCTCATCCTCGGCTGCACGGGGCGCACCGTGCCGGAGGGCGGCCTTCCCGTCGATGCGGGCGCCGTCGTCGTCAACGTGCATACCGCCCTTGCGATCTATCGGGCGGTCGAGGAAAATATGCCCTGCTTCGAGCGCGTCATCACGGTGTCCGGCGGCGCGGTCGAGGAACCGCGGAACCTGTGGGTCGCCAACGGTACGCCGCTGCAGGCGCTCGCGGATGCGTGCGGCGCGGATGCTGACTGCGCCCGCATCGTCAGCGGCGGGCCGATGATGGGAGAGGCCGTGTTCTCCCTGAAGGTGTGCACGGCGAGCACGACTTCGGCGCTGCTCTTCCTGACGGAAGAGGAGTGCTCGGCGAGGGTGTCTTCCACCTGCATCGGGTGCGGCAGGTGCGTACAGGCGTGCCCCATGGGGCTGATGCCCGTCTACATCGAGTCTGCCCTGCTCGCCAAAAACTACGGGGAGGCGAAGCGCTTCGGCGCGCCCTCCTGTATCGGCTGCGGGTGCTGTTCGTATGTCTGCCCCGCAAAGCGTTACCTTGCGCAGAGCGTGAAGCTCGCAAAAAAAATCATAAAGGAGAGGGGTATCTGATGGCACAGATCGACGCATACAAGGCCGCCGCCTCCCCGCACGAGGCGAGCGGCGCGGACACGCGGCGCATCATGCTGGACGTGCTCATCGCACTCCTGCCCTGCATCGTCTGCGGCACCGTGTTTTTCGGGCTGTATTCGCTCATGCTCGTCGCCGTCTGCACGGCGGTCTGCTTCCTGTCCGAACAGCTCTTCAACCTGGCGCGGAAAAAGCCGCTCACCTTTGACCTCTCCGCCCTGGTCACCGGCGTCATCCTCGGGCTCAATCTCCCGCCGCGCGCCCCTTGGTATATCCCGGTCATCGGCGGCGTGTTTGCCATCGTCGTCGTCAAGATGCTCTTCGGCGGGCTGGGCAAAAATTTCGCGAATCCCGCCGCCACGGCGCGCGTCTTCCTTCTGCTCGCATACAGCACCCTCATGTCGCAGTACATCGGCGCGGATATTTCGGGCAACGCCCTCTCCGCGGACGTCTCGACGGGCGCGACCTACCTCACCGGCGGCACCGCCGCCCTCGCCGATTCCTTCTGGGGCGTGTGCGGCTATTGGGGGTACGTCCTGCAGTTGTTTTTCGGCGCGGTCGGGGGCAGCGTGGGCGAGACCTGCAAGGCCGCCGTCCTCGTGGGCGGGGCATATTTGCTCGCCCGCCGCGTCATCGACTGGCGCATCCCCGCCGTCTACCTGCTCACCGCTGCGGCGATGGCGCTCGCCCTGTGGGGGAGCGCCTCCGAGATGCTGCTCCAGCTACTTTCGGGCGGCCTGCTGTTCGGCGCATTCTTTATGGCGACGGACTATGCCACTTCTCCCAAGTGGCGGTACAACCGCGTTCTGTATGCGGTCGGGCTGGGCGTCCTCACCATGCTCATCCGCAGGTACGGCGCGTATCCGGAGGGCACATCCCTTGCCGTGCTCGTCATGAACCTCTTCGTGCCGATCATGGACAAGTATCTCCTTCCCGTGCGCTTCGGGCAGAGGACGAAGGGCGGCAGGCCTTACCCGCAGGTCATGAAGTGGTCGATGCGCGGCATCTGCGCACTTCTCGCGCTCGCCCTCCTCGTCGCCGTGCCCCTCGTGAGCTATACCGAAGTCGGCCTGTATGCGGGCACGTATACCTATATCAAGGGCGTGCGCCGAAACTTCGGCGGCGGATATGAATTCACCGTGCAGGGAGAGGCAGACCTGTCTGTGCCCGGCCAATACGAATATTTTCAGCCGCTCGAATTTGTTGTCGTGCTGGACGGCGCGGGCGAGCGCGTGACGGAGATCGTCCCCGTGACGCAGAGCACGATGGGCTACACGGCGGAGCTCTCCTATTTCGTGGGACACAGCTACGAGGAGATCGCCGCGCGCACCGATTGGAGCGCGGCGGATACGGAGACGAGCGCGACGCGCACGAACGTCAAACTCAAGGACATGGTGATCGAGTGCTTCACCGCCTATCACTACGAGCTGACCGACTACGAGGCGCTGCCGTACGCGGAGGGGAACATCCTCCGCGCGGAGAGGAAGGACAGCCTGTACCGCTTTACGGTGCGCGGCACGGCAGATCTGTCCGTGCAGGGTAAATACGAATATTATCAGAAATTGGAGTACGCCGTCACCATAGACGCGGAGACGTGTACGGTGAAATACATCGCCACCATCCGCGAGAGCACGATGGGGTACAGCGTCGACCGAGATATATTCCTCGGAAAGACGGCGGAGGAGATCGCCGGGATGTCTGACGAACAGATCGGGGCGGACATCGATACCGGCGCGACCGTCACGGCCGTCTCCGTGCGCGGGATGATCGGCGAGTGCTTTGCGGCGCTCGCGGAGGTGAACCATGGATAAGGCAAAGGTCATGCCCCTCCTGAAAGGGGTGCTCGTTCTGGCGGCCATCGCGCTGTGCAGCGGGCTGCTGCTCGGCTTCTTCAACGTCCTCACCTATGTCGACCCGCTGCAAGCCACCTTTGAGCGGTTCGGGGAGGATACGGGCGCCGCGTTCAGCGAGATGACGGACGAAGAGGGCGCCTCTTACGGGAACGGCTCGGTCATCTATTATGCGAAGTCAGACGACGGTCGCGTGCACGCCTTCCTCGCGCAGGGCAGCGGCGGCTACGGGGGCAGCGTGCAGCTGTACGTTTATGTGACGGACGGGAAGATCGGCAAGATCGCCATCGGCGAACATTCGGAGACCTTCCTCTCCAACCTCGAGGCGGCGGGTTTTTATGACCGCTTCGTCGGGCAGGAGGTCGCCTCCTTCGACGCCTCCTCCGTAGACGCCGTTTCGGGCGCGACGAAGAGTTCTACCGCGGTAAAGAACGGCGTCGGCGCCGTCGTGCGCTACTATAACGAAAAAATCGCGGGAGGTGAAGGCAATGGACAGGCGTAAAGCCAAAGAGACCCTTCTCGGCGGGATCGTCCGCAACAACCCGACCTTCGTGCTGGTGCTCGGCACCTGCCCGACCATCGCCATGACGACGACGCTCTTCCAGGCGTTCGCGATGGGCGTGGCCACGACGTTCGTGCTCATCTTCTCCAACCTGTTCGTCAGTCTGCTGCGCAAGGCCATCCCCGACAAGGTGCGCATCCCGTGCTACATCGTCATCATTTCCACCTTCGTCACCATCGTGCAGATGGTCATGCGGCGGTATATGCCGGAACTGTATTCGACCATGCAGGCGTTCATCGCCCTCATCGTCGTCAACTGCATCATCCTCGCGCGCGCGGAGAGCTTCGCCTCCTGCAACCCGCCGCTGTATTCCATGCTGGACGGCTTTTCGATGGGGATCGGGTTTACGGGCGCGCTCTGCCTCATCGGCATCGTGCGCGAATTCTTCGCGAACGGCTCCTTTGCGGGCTTCGCCATCCCCGGCTTCCCGACCATGAGCGGCGTGGGCGCGAGCGCCTTCGGGTTCATCGCGTTTGGGTGCATGATGGCGCTGTTTAACTTCGTCATCCGGAAGGCGGAAGAGCGCAAGGAAAGGCTGAAGGCGGCGGTGCTCCCCCTCGCTTCGGGGGAGGTGAAGCCGCTCGATGAGGGCGGTTCCCCCGGGGAGGTGACGAAATGACGCTCACCGTTCTCTCCGTCATGTTCACGGCGGTCATCTCGCAGAATATCGTGCTCTCGCAGTACCAGGGGATCTGCCCGTTTTTGGGCGTTTCCAAAAAGATGTCGAGCGCGGCGGGCATGGGCTTTGCGGTCATCTTCGTGATGGCGATCTCCTCGGTATTCTGCTGGCTGCTCTACAATTATATCCTCATCCCTTTGGGGATAGAGTATCTCTCGACGATGGCATTCATCCTCGTCATCGCCTCCCTCGTGCAGCTGCTCGAAATGCTGCTCAAGCGCTTTTCGCCCACGCTGTACAGCGCTCTCGGCGTCTATCTGCCCCTCATCACCACCAACTGCGCCATTCTCGGCACGGCGAACAGCACCATCGTCTTCTCTTCCTACGAGAGCTTCGGGCTGGTCTTCGCCGCGTCGGTGGCGACGGGCGTCGGCTTTTTGCTCGCCATCTGTCTGCTGGCGGGCGTTCGGCTCAAGACGGACGGCGCGGACATCCCCGCATGTTTCAAGGGCTTTCCCATCACGCTGGTAACGGCGGCGATCATGGCCCTGGCGTTTGCGGGGTTCACGGGCATGCTTGCGGGGTGACGTAGTATGGAATATGTGATTTCTGTCCTCATCGCGGGCGGCGTCATGCTCGCCATCGCGGTCATCTTCGGAACCATCCTCGTCGTCTGCTCGCACCTCCTCGCCGTGCGCAGAGACGAGCGCATCGACGCGGTGGAAAACCTGCTTGCGAAGTCCAATTGCGGCGGCTGCGGCAGGGCGGGCTGCGCGCAGTTCGCGGAGGCGCTGGTCAAAGGGGAGGCCAAGCTCTCCGACTGCCGCGCGACCCCTGCGGCGAACAAAGAAAAGATCGCCGCTCTCCTCGGCGGCGGAGAAGTGGGGGAAGAGACGGTCGCCGTCGTGCATTGCAGCGGCGGCGGTGCCTGCTACGACAAGTATGACTACCAGGGCTACGGCGACTGCGCTTCCTGCGAGCTCATCGCGGGCGGCGTCAAGGCCTGCCCGGTCGGCTGTATCGGCAAAAAGACGTGCGTGGGTTCCTGCGCTTACGGCGCGGTCTCCGTCGGGGATGAGGGGTATTCCGTCGTCGATAAGGAGAAATGCGTCTCCTGCGGTGCCTGCATCGCAGACTGCCCGAAGGGCATCATCTCCCGCATCCCCAAGAGCGCGAAGGTGTTCGTCGGCTGTTCCAACCACGGCAAGGGAAAGGACGTCATGGAGCTGTGCAAGCGCGGCTGTATCGGCTGCGGCATCTGTGCCAAGAACTGTCCTGCGGGCGCCATCGAGATGAAAGACGGCCTGCCCGAGATCGATTATTCCAAGTGTACGGGGTGTATGACATGTGTACACAAATGTCCTCGCAAGTGCATGAGGGAGCACTGAACCTCTCCGGCAGGAAGTTCGTCCTCTTCGATTTTGACGGCACGCTCGTCGATACGGGGCGGGGCATCATGGATTGCATGCGCCGCGCCCTCGAAAAGAACGGCATTGACCCGGGCATGGATATGCGCCGCTTTGTCGGTCCGCCCGTTCTCGATGCGTTGCAGCTTTTTTTCGGCATGGATGCGGTGCAGGCGGAGCGCATCAAGGACGAGTACCGCGCCCTCTATGCGGCGGGAGGACTGTACGACTGCGCGCCCTATCCGGGCGCGCTCGACTGCGTCAGGGCGCTGCATGCGGCAGGCAGAAAGACCGCCGTCGCGACTTCCAAACCCACCCGCTTCGCGCGCATCCTCCTCGAGAAATTCGGGTTTTTGCCCTATTTCGATGCGGTGTGCGGCGCGGAGAGCGACGCGCACGCCGGCAAGGCAGAGATCGTGCGCCTCGCCCTCGGCGCGCTCGGCGCGCGCCCGGAGGAAGCGGTTATGGTGGGGGACCGCAAATACGACGTAGCCGGCGCCGCGGCGTGCGGCGTGCCCTGCATCGGCTTTGCAGGGGGATACGAGGAGCGGGGAGAATTCGCCGCTGCGGGAGCCGTTGCCGAGGTCTCCGGCCATGCCGCTCTCCGCGCCCTGCTGCTCGGGGCGTGAAAAAAGCGTTTTTTTGGCGGGATTGTGCAAAGTGCACAATCCCCTTTTTTTCGAAAAAAGGGGGCAAAACTGTTTAAATTTTCTAAAAAAGTAAATAATTTACAAAAACAGCGTTGCACCGTAACAAAAAATTTTTTTATGTGAAAATTTTTATAAAATTGCACAAATTTTCGAAAAAGCTCTATACAAAACGGACGATTAATGTTATAATGATAGCGGTTCAGTTTATTTTTCTCGTTTTGCACGGGTATAAACACAAGGTATTATCTTACGCAGAGGTGGCACAAATTGGAAAAAATCGGTATCATTGACTTAGGATCGAACTCCGCGCGGCTCGTCATCGTCGAGTTGTTCGGAGAGGGGCATTTTATGGTCGTCGACGAGCTGAAAGAGAGCGTACGTCTCGGCCAGGACATGGAACGGGACGGTTTTCTCAAGCCCCAGCGCGTCGCCGAGACCATCAAGACGCTGAAAATGTTCAAAAAGCTCGCCGACGCGAGCAAGGTAGACAGGATCATCGCAGTGGCGACGGCCGCGGTGCGCCGCGCCAAAAATCAGCGCAGCTTTCTCGACGAGATCCAGGCGACCTGCGGCATAAAGGTCAAGGTTCTCAGTGAGGAGGAGGAGGCGACGCTCGTCTATCGCGGTGTCATCAACTCGATGGACATCCCCAAGGGCGTCATCCTCGAGATCGGCGGCGGCAGCACGAAGATCGTCTACTATAACCGCCGCAACATGCTGCATTATTCCACCCTGCCCTTCGGTGCGGTGACGCTGACCGACCTGTTCAAAAACGACGGGCTCTCGCCCGAAGAGCAGGCGGCGAAGGTGGAGGAGTTTTTCACGGAGCAGCTCTCCGGCATCGAATGGCTCGCAGAGGTGGATCCCGACGCGCAGATGATCGGCGTGGGCGGTTCCTTCCGCAACATCTTCAAGATCAGCAAGATGGTGCGCAAGTACCCCCTCGACACGGTGCACAACTATTCTCTCCCGGTAGAGGACTTCGTCTCCATCTACGACATGATCAAGGTGCTCGACCTCGACAGGAAAAAGAAGATCAAGGGCATCTCCACCGCGCGGGCGGATATTTTGCCCGCCGCGCTTGCCGTGGTCAAGGCGTTCACTTCCTTCATGCACTTCGAGACGTTCACGATCGGCGGATCGGGTCTGCGCGAGGGCATCATGTTCAATCAGGCGATGCCCATCACCCTCGAAAAGCCCATCTCCGACATCCTCGGTTACAGCCTCAACAGCCTCGTCAAGTATTATGAGTGTGACGAAAAGCACGTCGAGCAGGTGGTCAACCTCTCGGTGCAGCTGTTCAAACAGCTGCGCGTGCTGCATAAGTTCCCCAGGCAGTACCTGAAGATCCTCAAAGTCGCCGCGACGCTGCATGACTGCGGCAACCGCATCAAGTTTTACAACCATCAGAAACACAGCTGCTACATGATCCTCAATTCCACGCTGTACGGCATCACCCACCGCGAGATCGTGCTCGCCGCCTTCGTCGCAGGCTGCCACAAAAAGGAGGACATTTCTCCCGCCGATTGGGCAAAGTACAGGGACATCGTTTTGGAGGAGGACTTCGACGCGGTCAAAAAGCTGGGTGTGATGCTGCGCATCGCCGAGAGTCTCGACCGCAGCTGCTGCGGCTCCGTCAAGGGCATCAACTGCGATGTGCTCGGCGATTCCGTCATCATGAAGACGGAGGTGGAAGGGGACGCTTCCCTCGAGATCCGCGACGCAATGACGGCGAACTCAGAGTTCCGCAAATCCTTCCGCAAGAATCTCGAGATCCTTTAATTTCATGTTTGTTCGACAGATAGCCGCAAAAATCCTTTGCGGCTATCATGAGGTTTGAAGATGGAAATACTGTTGGCGAGCGCCAGCCCGCGCAGGAGGGAGCTGCTCGCGCGCATTCTGCCCCGCTTCGGTATTTTTCCTGCGAGAGGGGAGGAGAGGGCAGACCTCTCCCTTCCGCCCGGAGAGATCGCAAAGGCGCTCGCCCGCGCGAAGGCGGCGGAGATCTCCGCGCTGCGTCCGGACGCGCTCGTGCTCGGCGCGGATACCGTCGTGTACCATGCGGGAAGGCTGCTCGGCAAGCCGCATGACGCGGAGGAGGCGAAGCGCACGCTGCGCGCGCTTTCGGGACAGGCGCACGAGGTGTACACGGGCTACTGCCTGCGCGGTGCGGGCAGGGAGCTGTGCGGCGCCGTCTGTTCCCGCGTCTTTTTCCGCGTTCTGAGCGAAGAGTACATCGGCAAATACGTCGCGGGCGGGTCTCCGCTGGATAAGGCGGGCAGCTACGGCATCCAGGATGAGGACGGGCCCGTGGCGCGCTATGAAGGCAGCTTTACGAACATCGTCGGGCTGCCCGTAGAAAAAGTCCGCGAGGCGTTCGCGGCATTCGGGGTGATAAAATGATCAAACTTGCCATAGACCTGGGTTCATCCGTCACAAAGATCTTCAAGATCGGCAGCGGCATCGTTCTCGCGGAAGCGAGCTGTGTCGCCGTCGCGTCCGGCTCCGATACCGTCAAGGCGATCGGAGAGGAGGCAAAGCGGCTGATCGGCAAGACGGCGGAATACACGACCATCGTCTTCCCCGTCTTCGAGGCAGATATCGTCAACGGCGGCATGGCGGCGGTCATGCTGACCTATTTTCTCAAAAAGATAGGCATCGGCAGGGCGCAGGCGCGCCGCGCCGAAGTCGTGTTCAGCGTCCCGTGCGGCGCACAGGACGCCCTGCTCGATAAATATTACCGCCTCGCCGACGCCTGCGGCATCGGCACCGTGCACTTTATCGAGGTGCCTTTCCTCTCCGCCTTCGGGCAGGGGCTCACCCTCAGCGAAACGACCCCGCTCTTCGTCGTGGATATCGGCGGAGGGAACACGAACATCGCCGCGTTTTCTCTGGACGGTATCATCGCGGGCGTGGGGCTGAACATCGGCGGCGGCAATATCGACAGCCACATCATCGATAAGATCGCCGAATCCTTTAATTTAAAGATAGGGCTTCTGACCAGCGAAAAGGTCAAATCCACCGTCGCCAGCCTGTACCCCGCCGACAACGAGCGCATGATCGTGAACGGGCGCGACATTTCGAGCGGCCGCCCGCGTTCCGTCGCCGTCTCATCGGAGGATGTGTACGACTGCGCGAAAGTCTTTGCGGACAAGGTCGCGGAATATACGTCGCTCGTGCTCGCGAAGCTGCCCGCCGAGGTCTCCGCTTCGGTGTGGCATACGGGCATCTATCTTTCGGGCGGCGGCGCGAAACTGATCGGGCTGGACGACTATCTCTCCCGGGCCCTGCAGATGGACGTCAACCTCGCGGAGGAGCCGCAGATGGCGGTCGTCCTCGGCGGCGGCAGCGCAGTCGGCAATACAGACATCCTGGAAACGGTGCGGATCGATTACTGAAACCGGTTCGCCAAAAAAGCGGATGGCCGCGCAGAATCTCTGCGCGGCCATCCGCCTGAAGGAAGCGCCCCGCAAAAAGTTTGCGGGGCGCTTCCTGTATCGCTTGCTTACTGTTTTTTTCTGTCGTTTTCGCGGATCTCCACGCGGCGGATCTTTCCGCTGATGGTCTTCGGCATTTCCTTGACAAACTCGACGATGCGCGGGTACTTGTAGGGCGCGGTCGTCTTTTTGACGTGGTTTTGCAGCTCCTTGACCAGCGCGTCGCTGGCTGTGTATCCCTTTGCAAGCACGACGGTCGCCTTGACGACCTGTCCGCGCAGCTCGTCCGGCACGGCGGTGATGGCGCATTCGAGCACAGCGGGGTGTTCCATCAGCGCGCTCTCCACCTCAAAAGGTCCGATGCGGTAGCCGGAGCTCTTGATGATGTCGTCCTTCCTGCCCACGAACCAGAAGTACCCGTCGCTGTCGCAGTAGGCGAGGTCGCCGAGGTGGTAGTAGCCGTCGTGTTTGACGGTCGCCGTCAGCGCGGGGTCGTTGTAATATCCCGCAAACAGCCCCTGCTGCGGTTCGCGCAGGCGGATGCAGATCTCGCCCGTCTCGCCCTGTTCGACGGGGTTGCCCTCGTTGTCCAGCAGCTGTACGTAATAGAGGGGGGAGGGCCTGCCCATCGACCCGGGTCGGATCTCCATGAATTCGGGGAAGGTCGCGCACACGACGGTCGTCTCCGTCTGGCCGAATCCCTCGTAGATGGGGTGCCCCGTTTTCAGGCGGATCTGTCTGTAAATTTCCGGGTTGAGCGCCTCGCCCGCCGTCATCATATATTTGACGCTGGAGAGGTCGTACTTGCTCAGGTCGGTCTTGATCATGAACCTGTACACTGTCGGAGGGGCGCAAAAGGTCGTGATCTTATATTTTTCGATATGCTCGAGCAGGTCGCCAGGCTCGAATTTGCCGTGGAAGTCGTATACAAAGATGGCGGAGCCGCACAGCCACTGCCCGAAAAGTTTGCCCCAGCTCGCCTTCGCCCAACCCGTCTCCGCGAGGGTGAAGTGCAGGCCGTCGTCCATGCAGTTGTGCCAAAAGCGCGCCGTGACGATGTGCCCCAGCGTATAGCGCTGGCTGAGCGTGACCATTTTTGGCATGCCCGTCGTGCCGGAGGTGAAGTAGAGGAGGAGGAGATCCTCCGCAGAGCGCTCCTCTTTATAAGGGACGTCGAGCAGGTCGCTGCTCTTTTCCGTCTCTTCGGTCAGGTCGGTGAACCCTTCGCGCTTTCCGACGCAGATGAGATGCTTCAGCTCCGGGACGCGCGCGGCGGCTTTGCGGATATTGTCGCACAGCTCGTCCTCGTTGACGGCCACGACCGCCTTTGCGCCCGACTTCTGCAGGCGGTACACGATATCCTTCTCCATCAGCATGTGCGTCGCGGGGATGGCGACGGCGCCGAGTTTGGAAAGCGCCATCAACGTCGTCCAATATTCGTGCCGGCGCTGCAGGATGACGAGGACGGCATCTCCCTTGCCGATGCCGAGAGAGCGGAAAAAGTTGGCGCACTTGTCCGAGATGCGCTTGATCTCCCCGAAGGTAAAGGTGTGCTCCGCGCCCAGGTCGTCGCACCAGACGATGGCGCGTTTTTCCGGCTCCAGCCGTGCGTATTCATCTACGACGTCATAGGCAAAATTAAAGTTTTCCGGTACGTTCAGGCGAAAGTTGTGATAGAAATCCGCATAATCGCGGAAGCGCGTACCGTTCGTGAAGCGGCTCAGAAGATTCATGCGTAAAAGGCCTCCGTCCTGCCTGTAAAAAGCAAACTATCTTATGTATTATAACACAGTTCTTTCAAATAATAAAGTGCTTTTTTCTGGTTTTTTTCAAAAATTGTATAGATTTTTGAAGGAGGGGCAAACTGTACCGAGGAAAGTGCGCGCGGGCGCTTCGCCGCGCGAAAGGCGGGCCGGGTCGGATGGACGAGATGAGAGAGGAGGTGCTTTCCGCAGTCGACGCTGCGACGGGCGGCTCTTTCAAAGTGCTGGACGCGGAAGAGCTGCTGTCCGGCATACCCGCCTCCGCATGCGCGGATGCGGAGGGCGTGGCGGACGCGCTGCGCGCCCTCTCGGCGGAAGGGTACATCGAGGTGCGTTTTGCGGAGGGCGGAACGTATTGCCTGCGTTCGCTGCCGAAGGGTCGGGCATACGGCGCGCGGCTGCGCGCCGAACGCGAGCGCACGGCGGAGAAGGCAAAGGCGGATCGCCGCGCCTGGCGCAGAGGGCTGGCCGCCGTGTTTCTGACCGCGCTGTCGGGCGCGTTTGCGGGCGGCTGCCTGGCGGGGGCGCTCTGTGCGCTCCTCTTTTGACGGAGGGGATATGCTGAGCAGGAGAGAAAGCGAAGTGATGGGCGCGGTGTTCGAACTTTGCGCGGGGAAGGGCAGCTGCCTCGTCAGTCCGTACGATCTTCTCGGCGCGCTCCCTTCGCGCCGCAGATATACGGCGGAGCGGCTGGACGCGATCCTACATTCTCTCGAGCAGGACGGCTGTTTCGACCTCATCTCATCGGACAGGAAGGGGGAAAAGGTGTACGTGATCACCCTGCGCCCGAACGGGCGGGCGTTTCGCCGCAGCGGGGTGCAGATGCGCCGTGCCGTCGCTTTCCGCATCGCTCTCTCCGTCGCGGGGGCGGTGATCACCTTTGTGGTCGGGCTCATCCTGCGCGCCGCCTTTTCCTGAACGAAAGGGCGGCGAAAAGGCCGCCGTTTCGATTGACTTAAAGCGCCGTTGCGTGTATAATTATATCCGTATGGCAGTAAACATTTGTTCGTAAACAAAGCGGGGTACGGATATGGCAGATTTCGAACTCGTCTCGCCCTATAAACCGACGGGCGACCAGCCGCAGGCGATCGAGAAGCTGACCGAGGGCGTGCTGGACGGCATCCGCACGCAGGTGCTCGTCGGCGTCACGGGCAGCGGCAAGACGTTCACGATGGCGAACGTCATCAAAAACGTGGGGCGTCCCACCCTCGTCATCGCGCACAACAAGACGCTCGCGGCACAGCTCTGCAACGAATTCCGCGAGTTTTTTCCGCATGACCGCGTGGAGTACTTCGTCTCCTATTACGACTATTACCAGCCGGAGAGCTATATCCCCAGCACGGATACCTATATCGAAAAGGATATGTCCGTCAACGACGAGATAGACAAGCTGCGCAACTCCGCGACCGCCTCTCTGGGAGAGCGGGAGAACGTCATCGTCGTCGCCTCCGTCTCCTGCATTTACGGTCTGGGCGCGCCCGAAGAGTATTTCGACCTTGCCATCTCCATGCGCCCCGGAGACGAGCTTTCGCGCGACGAGCTCATCCGCCGCCTCATCGAGCTGCAATACGAGCGCAAGGACATGGATTTCACCCGCTCCTCCTTCCGCGTGCGGGGGGACGTCGTCGAGATCTTCCCCGCGGGGAATTCGGAGATCGCCGTCCGCGTCGAATTTTTCGGGGACGAGATCGACCGCCTGTGCGAGGAAGAAGTGGTCACGGGCAAGGTGACCGCGGAGCTCAAACATATCTGCATCTTTCCCGCCAGCCATTACGCGGTGGGCAGCCAGAAGATGCAGGCGGCGCTCGCCGCCATCGAGCGCGATCTCGAGGACGAGGTCAGGGCGTTCCGCGACGACGGCAAACTGCTCGAGGCGCAGCGCCTCGAACAGAGAACCCGCTATGATCTCGAAATGATGCGCGAGGTGGGCTATTGCAGCGGCGTGGAAAATTACAGCCGCTATTTTGACGGCAGGCAGCCGGGCGAGCCCTCCTTTACGTTGCTCGACTACTTTCCGGACAATTTTCTCGTGTTCATCGACGAGAGCCACATGACCATCCCGCAGATCCGCGCGATGTACCACGGCGATCTCTCGCGCAAGACCAACCTCGTCAATTACGGCTTCCGCATGCGCTCCGCATACGACAACCGGCCGCTCACCTTCGAGGAATTCGATGCGCGCGTGCCGCAGCTGATCTGCGTCTCCGCGACGCCCGCCGAGTATGAATTGAAGGAGGCGGGGCAGGTGGTAGAGCAGATCATCCGCCCGACAGGGCTGCTCGACCCGGAGATCGAGGTTCGCCCCGTCAAAGGGCAGATCGACGATTTGTATGACGAGATCAAAAAGGTGACGGCGGGCGGCGGCAGGGTGCTCATCACCACCCTTACCAAGCGCATGGCGGAGAATCTCACCGACTACCTCAAAGAGAACGGCATCCGGGTGCGCTACATGCACAGCGACATCGATACGCTCGAGCGCATCGACATCGTCAACGGGCTGCGAGGCGGAGACTTCGACGTGCTGTGCGGCATCAACCTGCTGCGAGAGGGGCTGGATATGCCCGAAGTCAAGCTGGTCGCTATCCTCGATGCGGACAAGGAGGGGTTTCTGCGCAGCGATACCTCTCTCATCCAGACCATCGGCCGCGCCGCGCGAAACGCGGAGGGGCGGGTCATCATGTACGCAGACGAGATCACGGGCAGCATGCGGCGCGCCATCGACGAGACAAACCGCCGTCGCAAGGCGCAGCAGGCATATAACGAGGCGCACGGCATCGTGCCCAAGACCATCGTCAAGGAAATAAAGAGCACCATCGGCATCACGCAGAAAAAGAAGGCGCAGAGCGCGGACAAGATCAGGCCGGAAGAGATCCCCGCCGAGATCGAGAAGCTCAAGGCGCTGATGAAGGTCGCTTCCAACCAGCTCGACTTTGAAAAGGCGATCGAGATCCGCGACACCATCAACGGGCTCAAGCGCCGGCTGCTGAAGAGGTAGAGGGGATGGACAATTCGCACAGGTTCGACGGAAAGGCGGCGGACTACGCCGCGGGTCGCCCCGCCTACGCGGAGGAGCTCTTCGACCTTCTCTTTGCGGAATACGGTTTTTCGGCGCGAGGAGCGGTGGCGGACGTTGGTGCTGGAACGGGCATCTTTGCCGAAGCGCTGCTGCGGCGGGGATGCACCGTCTACGCGGTGGAGCCGAACGCACAGATGCGTCGGTCGGCAGAGGAGCGCCTGTCCGCGTATGGCGGATTTGTCTCCGTGGAGGGAGACGCCGCGCACACGGGGCTTGAGGCGGGCTCCGTCTGTGCAGTCACGGCGGCGCAGGCTTTCCATTGGTTTGACGCGGAGGCGTTCCGCGCCGAGTGTCGCCGTATCCTCCGCCCGGGCGGAAAGGTCGTGCTCGTCTACAACCGCAGCGACGATTCTCCGCTGCAGAGGGCGCTCGACGATGCTGCCGCGCGCTGCTGTCCGGATTTTCGCGGCAGGAGCGGGGGCATGGCGGAGCGGGACGGGCGCATAGATGCCTTTTTCCGCGGGAAATTTGAGGTCGTCCGCTTTGCGAACGGCAGGGAAGAGGACGAACAGATCTTCGTGTGCAGGGCGCTCTCTTCCTCCTATGTCCCTTCGGGCGAGGGGAAAGAGAGATATGCCCGCGCGGTGCGCGCTGTCTTTGCGCGCTTCGCCGCAGGCGGAAAAGTTTTCGTGTCTCGCACCACTTGGGCCTATATCGGGGAAACGGATCGAGAATAAACTTTGGAACGGGTTTCGGATCATGAAGGAAGAAATATTCGTAAAGGGAGCCAAAGAAAACAACTTAAAGAACATAGACGTGCACATTCCCCGCAACACGCTCACCGTGTTCACGGGGCTTTCGGGCAGCGGAAAATCTACGCTCGCCTTCGATACCATCTTTGCGGAGGGGCAGCGCCGCTATGTGGAGAGCCTCTCCTCCTATGCGCGGCAGTTCCTGGGACAGATGGATAAGCCGGACGTAGAGTCCATCGACGGGCTTTCGCCCGCCATCTCCATCGACCAGAAGACGACGTCGCACAACCCGCGCTCGACGGTCGGCACGGTCACGGAGATCTACGACTACATGCGCCTTCTATTTGCGCGCGTCGGTATTCCGCACTGCCCGCAGTGCGGCAGGGAGATCCGCCGCCAGACGGTGGACGAGATCGCCGACAAGGTAATGGCGATGCCCGAGGGGAGCAAGATCCTCGTCAACGCGCCCGTCGTGCGGGGCAGGAAAGGGGAGTACGCGAAGAACCTCGAATCCTTCCGCAAGAGCGGCTACGGCCGCGTCAAGATCGACGGCATCGTCTACGATCTGCAGGAGGATATCAGGCTCGATAAAAACGTTAAGCACAACATCAGCGTCGTTATTGACCGTCTCGTCGTCAAAGACGGTATTCAGAAGCGGCTGACGGACAGCCTCGAGGCGGCGCTCAAGCTCGCCGACGGGCTGGTCGTCATCGACTGCGAGGGGAAGGAGGACCTGTACTCCATCAAGTACGCCTGCCCCGACTGCAATATCAGCATCGAGGAGATCGAGCCGCGCCTGTTCTCCTTCAACACGCCCTACGGCGCCTGCCCCGATTGTGGCGGCCTCGGTTTCAAGCAAAAGGTGGACGAGGCGCTCATCTGCCCGGACAAGAGCAAGACGCTCCGCGAGGGCGCCATCTCCGTCGGCGGCTGGTTTTTGGAGAGCAAGGCGACCAACAACATGTATGTGGAGGCGGTCTCCAAACACTACGGCATCGACATGGACGTGCCCGTCCGCGATCTCCCCAAAGAGCAGTACAACATCCTCATGTACGGTTCGAACGGCGAAAAGATCCCCATGCAATACGACGCCTACAACTTCCACGGCACCTATCAGGTCGCGTGGGAGGGGTTCGTCAATTCGCTTGCCCGCCGCTACCAGAACACGGAGAGCGAGGGGGTCAAGCAGGAGATCGAAAAGTACATCACCCAGTCTCCCTGCCCGACGTGCGGCGGCAGGCGGCTGAAGAGGGAGGCGCTCTCCGTCACCGTCGGCGGCAAAAACATCGCCGAGCTGTGCGATCTGTCCGTCACGGATCTCTGCGCTTTCTTTGAAAACCTGCAGCTCACGCCCACCGAGCGTCTCATTGCGGACGGCATCCTGAAGGAGATCGGGGCGCGGCTGAACTTTTTGCGCAACGTGGGGCTTGCCTATCTCAATCTCTCGCGCAGCGCGGGGACCCTTTCGGGCGGAGAGGCACAGCGCATCCGCCTCGCCACGCAGATCGGCAGCGGGCTGACGGGCGTCCTGTACATCCTCGACGAGCCGAGCATCGGCCTGCACCAGCGCGACAACGAAAAATTGCTGAATACCCTCCTGAAACTGCGCGACCTCGGCAACACCCTCATCGTCGTCGAGCACGACGAGGACACGATGCGGGCGGCGGATTACATCGTCGACATCGGCCCCAAAGCCGGCGTGCACGGCGGAGAAGTGGTCGCCTGCGGCAGCGTGCAGGACATTATGGACGCGCCGAACTCCATCACGGGAGACTATCTCGCGGGGCGGCGGAAGATCGAAGTGCCACCCGTACGCGTCCGCCCGGACGAGCGCTGGTTCGAAGTCAGAGACTGCCGCCAGAACAATCTGAAGGGGATCGACGTGCGCATCCCCGTCGGCCTCATCACGGCGGTGACGGGCGTTTCGGGTTCGGGCAAGAGTTCGCTCGTCAACGAGATCGTCTACCCGTATATGGCGAACGCGCTCAACGGCGCGCACATGCTCCCCGGCAAGTGCGGCGGCTGCGAGGGACTGCAATATTTCGACAAGGTCATCGCCATCGACCAGTCTCCCATCGGCAGGACGCCCCGCTCCAATCCCGCCACGTATACGGGCGTGTTCACCATGATCCGCGAACTGTTCGCCGCCACTCCCGACGCGCGCGAGCGCGGCTATAAGGCGGGCAGGTTTTCATTCAACGTGTCGGGCGGGCGCTGCGAGCACTGCTACGGAGACGGCATCATCAAGATCGAGATGCACTTTCTGCCCGACATCTTTGTCCCCTGCGAAGTGTGCGGCGGCAAGCGCTACAACCGTGAGACGCTGGAAGTGCGCTACAAGGGCAAAAACATCTCCGAAGTTCTGGAGATGACCATCGAGGAGGCGTGCGACTTCTTTCAGCCCGTGCCGAGCATCTACAATAAGCTGAAGACCATCAACGACGTCGGCCTCGGCTATATCAAGCTGGGGCAGAGCGCCACGACCCTTTCGGGCGGCGAGGCGCAGCGCGTCAAGCTCGCGACAGAGCTCTCCAAGCGTTCGACGGGCAAGACCTGCTACATCCTCGACGAACCGACGACCGGCCTGCAC
Organism: uncultured Bacillota bacterium; assembly: GCA_949297575.1. Taxonomy (GTDB): domain Bacteria; phylum Bacillota; class Clostridia; order Christensenellales; family Borkfalkiaceae; genus Borkfalkia. The sequence continues at coordinate 76,858 of CASFTB010000008.1, forward strand.
AGTTACGACGTGGACAAGCTCATCAAAATTTTACAGCGGCTGCGCAGCGCGGGCAACACCGTCATCGTCATCGAGCATAACCTCGACGTCATCAAGGTCGCCGACTGGATCGTCGACCTCGGCCCCGAAGGGGGCGACGGCGGCGGCACCGTCGTCGCCGCGGGAACTCCCGAAGAGGTTGCCGCCTGCGGAGAGAGCTATACAGGGCAGTTTTTGCAGAAGATCCTGCAAACGAAAACCAAAGCATAAAAGAAAAGGTACGGGCGCCGCCATCAGAAGATGGCGGCGCCCGTACCGCGGCAAAGCATTATCCCGCGCCGTTGCAGTCTTCCCTCACCTGTCCGGCAGGTCCCGGCGCCCCGCCTTCGGGAGGGGAAGGCCGTTTCCGCCCGGCGACGAGCAGCGCGAGCGCGGGGAGCAGGGCTGCCGCGGCGATGAGCGCGGAGTAATTGCCCAGCCCGCGGGCGGCAAAGCTGCCCGCCACCGCGCCGGCGGCAAAAAAGAGGATCATGCTGCCGTACACACCCGCGCGCCGCAGTGCGGAGCGATCCCTGTCCTTGACGGCGGAAAAGACGCCGAGCACCGCCTGCCGCAGGTTGTTTGTGCAGAAGGTCGTCGCGAGCTTCGCGCCGCGGCATTCGGTGAAAGTATTGTACTGCACCGCGCATAAAAAAGAAACGGAGGCATAGGTATAAAAATCGGGCGTCTTCGCCGGCAGGAAGGCGAGTGCCGCCAACGCGGCGATCTCGAAGGCAGTGACGGCGATGTGCGAATGCCTTTTCAGCAGCAGCGGCAGCGCCGCCGAGAGCAGGATGCCCGCGATATAGGCGAGGATGGAATAGAGGTAGTGCGACGCGGCGGCCCATTCCCCGCGCGTCAGCCCGAGGAAAAAGAGCACGAGGTTGCCCGTCTGCGCGTTGCAGAATACGCCCCCGTGCAGGATATACGTATAGGCTTCCAGAAATCCGCCCACCAGGGCGAAGGAGGCAAAGACGAAGGCCGATTTCTGTACCGGGAATTTTCTTTTTGTTTGTATGTCTTGCATCGATTTTTTCTCCTGTGCGCCGTCTATTGTATTCCATCCTCCGCCAAAAGTCAAACGGCGTGCGAAGGGGGGCGGAAGAATGCGGGGGCTCGCTTCAAAGGGTGAAAAAAGTGAAAAATTATCACAAAGCGTGCAAAAATTTTCAACATTTCCGACATCGACAAAATGCAAAAAATCCGTTGACAAATCCGATAAAATCAGTATAATGTTAGATAACCTAACAAAGTGAGGTCTATCGGTGGATAAGCGGCACATAGGCTATGCGGTCCAATCGCTCAATCGGCGCATCGGGCAAGTCATGAACAATATCCCCGCTCTGCGCGAGAACAAGAATCTGACGGGGATCCAGGTGTGGATCCTCAATTTCCTGTTCCGCCGCAGCGGTAAGGACACCTTCCAGCGCGAGGTGGAGGCGGAGTTCAACGTCCGCCGTTCCACGGCGACGCAGCTCTTGCAGGCGATGGAGGAGGGCGGGCTCATCCGCCGCGTGCCCGTTGACTACGACGCGCGCCTGAAAAAGATCGAGCTGACCGCATACGCGGAAGAGGTCAGAAAACAGCTCGAAGAGCAGGTGCGCCGCACGGAGACGCAGCTGACCGAAGGCTTTTCGGCCGAGGAGCTCGACGCTTTTTTTGCGTATGTGCAGCGTTTTCACGACAACCTCGCAAAGATAGGCTGACCCCGGGCAGGGGAACCGCGCGGGCAGGGCACGCGCGGCGGAAAGAACTGGTAAAAATTTTTATAAGGAGATAAAAGATGATAAAGACTTTGGCGAAAAGTATACGCGAGTATAAAAAATCGTCTATACTTTCTCCTATCTTTGTGTCCTTTGAAGTCATCCTCGAATGTCTGATGCCTCTGGTCATCGTCTGGTTCCTGGATGCCCTCGAAGACCCCGTGACGATCGCCGAGGGAAGGGTGATGCAGGTCATCCTCATGTATGGCGGCACGTTGCTGGGCATGGCTGTGCTTTCTCTGGCGGCGGGCATGCTGTCGGGGCGGTTTGCGGCGCGCGCGAGCGCGGGCTTTGCGAAGAACCTGCGTAAAGACATGTATTATGCGATCCAGGACTATTCCTTCGCGAACATAGACAGGTTTTCCACCTCTTCGCTGGTGACTCGCCAGACGACGGACGTGACCAACGTGCAGATGGCATATATGATGATCATCCGCGTGGCGATCCGCTGCCCGCTCATGCTCATCTTCTCCCTCGTGATGTCCTTCACCGTCAACGTGACCATCTCGTGGGTGTTCCTCGCCCTCGTGCCCCTGCTCGCGGCGGTGTTGGTCATCGTCATCTTCAAAACGCACCCCATCTTCGAGCGAGTTTTCCACAAATACGACAACATGAACCGCTCCGTCCGTGAGGACATCAAGGGCATCCGCGTCGTCAAATCCTTCGTCCGAGAAGACTTTGAAAAGAAGAAGTTCGAGGCTTCTTCCGAAGACGTCTGCAAGGACTTTACCCTCGCCGAGCGCATCATGGCGGTCAATGCGCCCGTCATGCAGTTCTGCATCTGGCTGTCCTTCCTGCTCATCTTCCTGCTCGCCGCCATCATTACGGGGCAGGCGATGGAGGCGAACAACGTCGCGGGGACGGTCACGGGCGGCGATCTCACGGCGCTCATCATGTACGCCTCGCAGATCCTCTCCGCCGTCATGCAGCTCTCCATGGTGCTGGTCATGATCATCATCGCGCGCACCTCCGCCGAGCGTATCGTCGCGGTCCTCAAGGAAAAGAGCAGCATCGTCTCCCCCGAAAACGCCGTCAAGGAAGTCAGAGACGGAGACATCGTGTTCGACAACGTCAGCTTCAAGTATTCCAAAGATGCGGAGAAGTTCGCGCTTTCCGGCGTCAACCTGCACATCAAGGCGGGGCAGACCATCGGAATTCTGGGCGGTACGGGCTCTTCCAAATCCACCCTCGTCAACCTCATCCCGCGCCTGTACGATACGACGGAGGGCGCCGTCTATGTGGGCGGGGTCAACGTCAGGGACTATGACCTCGAGGCGCTGCGCAACAAGGTCGCGATGGTGCTGCAAAAGAATGTGCTGTTCTCGGGCACCATCAAGGAGAACCTGCGCTGGGGCAAAGAGGACGCGACGGACGACGAGATGCTGCGCGTCTGCCGCCTCGCCTGTGCGGACGACTTCATCCAGGCCTTCCCCGACAAGTACGACACGTACATCGAGCAGGGAGGCACCAATGTCTCGGGCGGGCAGAAGCAGCGCCTGTGCATCGCGCGTGCCCTTCTCAAAGACCCGAAGGTGCTCATCCTCGACGACTCGACCAGCGCCGTCGATACCAAGACGGACGCCATGATCAGGCGCTCTTTCCGCGAGCAGATCCCCAACGTCACGAAGATCATCATCGCCCAGCGCGTCTCTTCGGTACAGGATGCCGATCAGATCATCGTGATGGACGGCGGCAGGATCGATGCCATCGGCACGCACGAAGAGCTGCTCGCTTCCAATGAGATCTATAAAGAAGTGTACTATTCGCAGAATAAGATCGGAAATGCATCTGCTGCGGAAGGGGGTGAGGCAAATGCGTAAAGCCGTTCAGCAAAAGCCCAAGATGCATTCCTTCAAGATCCTCGGCAGGCTGCTTTCCTATCTGTTTCATTATTACAAGGGAAGGATGATCGCCGTGTTCGTCTGCATCGCGTTCACCGCGGCGGCGGGCATCAGCTCGTCCGTGTTCCTGCAGCTCATCCTCGCCGAGGTCATCACCCCGCTCACCGAAGGCGGCGCGCAGTGGGCGGATGTTTCCGGCTCTCTCTTCTGGATCATCTTCGCGATGGGCGCCATGTACATCGTCGCCCTGTGCGCGTCCTTCTTCTATAACCAGACGATGGCGGTGGTGACGCAGGGCTTCCTGCGGCATGTCCGCGACGACATGTTCTCCGAAATGCAGTCTCTGCCCATCCGTTATTTCGATACGCACACCCACGGCGACATCATGTCCGTCTACACCAACGATACCGACGCGCTGCGCCAGCTCATTTCCATGAGCATCCCGCAGGTCTTTTATTCGATCATCGCGGCGGTCACGTTGCTCGTCATCATGCTCATCAACAGCCTGTGGCTGCTGCTCGTCGTCCTGCTCGGCGTCGTCATCATGGGGCTGGTCGCCAAATTCGTGGGCGGCCGCAGCGCCCGTCACTTTATCCGCCAGCAGGAAGTCCTCGGCACGACGGAGGGCTATATCGAGGAAATGATGGGCGGGCAGAAGGTCATCAAGGTTTTCTGCCATGAAGAGCAGGCCAAGCGCGACTTCGACAAGATCAACGACGAGCTGTGCGACGCCTCCGACAAAGCGAACGCTTACGGCAACATCCTCATGCCTGCCGTCATGAACATCGGGCATTTCATGTTCGTCGTCACGGCGATCGTGGCCGGGCTGTTCGTCATGTTCAACGTGAGGAATTTCACCATTACCGGCTGGGGCGAGACCTTCACGGCATCGGTGGCCATGATCGGACTGGTCGCGACCTTTCTCAACATGTCCCGCCAGTTCTCCCTCAATATCGGCCAGGTCTCCATGCAGATCAACTCGGTCGTCATGGGCCTCGCGGGCGCAGGGCGCATCTTCGAACTGCTCGACGAAAAGCCCGAAGCGGATGACGGCTACGTCACCCTCGTCAACGCGAACATCGCCGAGGACGGCACCATCACCGAGAGTGCCGAGCGCACGGGCAGGTGGGCGTGGCGCCATCCCCATCAGGCGGACGGCACCGTCACGTACACCGAGCTGAAAGGGGACATCCGCCTCGTCGACGTAGACTTCGGCTATGTACCCGAAAAGATCGTCCTGCACAACGTCAGCATCTACGCCAAGCCGGGGCAGAAGATCGCCTTCGTCGGCGCCACGGGCGCGGGCAAGACGACCATCACCAACCTCCTGAACCGCTTCTATGACATTGCCGACGGCAAGATCCGCTACGACGGCATCAACATCAACAAGATCAGGAAGGCAGACCTGCGCCGTTCGATGGGCATCGTCCTGCAGGACACCAACCTGTTCACGGGCACTATCATGGAGAACATCCGATACGGCAAGCTGGACGCGACGGATGAGGAGTGCATCGAGGCGGCGAAGCTCGCCAACGCGCACGACTTCATCACCCGCCTGCCCGAGGGGTACAACACCGTGCTGCGGCATGAAGCTTCCAACCTCTCGCAGGGGCAGCGCCAGCTCATCTCCATCGCCCGCGCGGCGGTCGCCGACCCGCCCGTCATGATCCTCGACGAGGCGACGTCTTCCATCGATACGCGCACCGAGGCGCTGGTGCAGAGGGGCATGGACGCGCTGATGAAGGGCAGAACGGTCTTCGTCATCGCGCACAGGCTCTCCACCATCCAGAACTCCGACGCCATCATGGTACTCGACCACGGCCGCATCATCGAGCGCGGCTCGCACGAGCAGCTCATCGAACAGCGAGGGACGTACTATCAGCTCTATACGGGCGCATTCGAACTCGAATAATGGAGTTTTCTCTCCGGGCAGGCCGCACACGCTGCGGCCTGCTTCTCTTTTTCCGGTAAAATGTTTTTGCGCCGATCTGCATATACTAACTCTGCGATATGGCTGATTTCAAGGTACACGCGGAAGACGCGGTCCGGAAGGTGCGCGGGGCTTTTGCCTATCTCGCCGCAAAAAAATATACCACGCTCGCGGGGACGATGGCATTTTTTCTCGTCATGTCCGTCGTGCCCTTTTTGTTTTGGCTCACCCTTCTGTTCGGGCGCCTGGACCTGGACTATACGCAGCTCTTCGAGCTGGAGATCTTCGCGGAGGTAAAAGACCTGCTCCTGTATTTCCGCGACGCCGCACAGAGCGCCACGGCGGGCGCCTCCGTCGTCCTGCTTGTCACGACGCTGTACTCTTCGACCAACCTTTTCTATCACATGCGGCGCAGCGGGGAGATCATCTTTGAGTGCAGCAGGCGGAAGGGGAGCCTCGCCATCCGCCTCTCGGCGCTCGTGCTCATGTTCCTCGTCATGCTGCTGCTCGTCGCGGGGATAGGCCTCTTTTTGGTCGGCAATGCCCTTCTCCGCCGCTTTCTGCCATCGCTTGTCGCGCAGCTCTCCGTGTATGCCCTCCTCGGCATCTTCGTGTTCGGGCTTCTGCTCCTGCTGAACCTGTACATCTGTCCCTATCGGATCAAGGTGAAGGACGCGCTGTGGGGGAGCCTGCTCACCCTTCTTCTCGGCGGGCTCGCATCCTTCGGCTTTTCCATCTACGCGCATCTGAGCTCCATGGAAAAGCTGTACGGGGCTGCGGTCTTCTTCATCTTGTTTCTCCTGTGGCTGTACCTTCTGATGATCTGCTTCGTTGTCGGGGTCATCTTCAACTGCCGCCTCCTCGAACAGGACGGAAAACAAAAAATCGTCCATAAAAAGTTCTGAATTTTCCGCAATCGGTTGCAATTTCCTCCCGCTCTATTGTATAATTAAAGGAGTGCCCGGCCATAGCGCAGAGTAAAGCCGCGGCATTCACATGCAGGAGGAATTTTTATGTATAAACTGTTTTGCGATTCCAACAGCGAACTCTGGTACACGGACGCGGAGGCGTTCGGACTCGAGGTGATCCGTATGCCCTATGTTCTGGACGGGCAGGAGTACTACTACGACCTCGGGAAGGAGACGGATTTCGCGCACTTCTATAAACGCATGCGCGAGGGCGCCGTGCCCACGACGTCTGCCATCAACGCGCAGAATTATATCGATTACTTCGAGCCCGTCCTCGCGGAAGGGCAGGATATCTACTACATCACCTTCTCGCACAAGATGTCCAACACCTTTGCGGAGATGGACAGGGCGATCGCTCTTCTGAAAGAAAAGTATCCCGCCCGCGAGATTCGCACCTTCGATACCCGTTCCATCAGCCTGGGCACGGGTTTTCAGGTGCGCTATGCGGCGGAAAAGTACAGGGCGGGCGCCACGATGGACGAGCTCGACGCCTTCCTCAAAGATTTTTCGGCGCATACCGTCGTCTACTTCGTCGTGGACGACCTCGTCTATCTCAAGCGCGGCGGGCGCATCTCTGCGCTGACGGCTGCGTTCGGCTCGCTGCTCGGCATCAAGCCGATGATCTCCGTCCTGCCGGACGGCTCGCTGCAGAGCGTGGGCAAGGTGCGCGGTTCCAAAAAGGTATTCGGGGAATTTTTGCGCCTCATGCACGCGCACAACTGCAACGTGAAGGACTACCGCGTCGAAGTTCTCCAGGCGGATTGCCCCGAGATCGGCGATGCGTTTGTAGAGGCGCTGAAAGGGGAGTTCGGTCAGGACATCAAGGTGGATTATCAGATCGTCGGGCCCGTCATCGGGGCACATTGCGGCCCCGGTACCCTCGGCCTCATTTTCTACGGGGATAAATAACGGGAAGGACAGGCATGGAGCGGGAAGAGAAGATCGCGCGCATCCGCGAACAGAAATATTTCGTGCGAGGAGATATCGCCGTGTTTGCGGTGCTCCTCGCGCTCGTCGTCCTCTTCACGCTGCTCGCCTTCTTCGTCCCGCGCGAGAGCGGGGATCGCTTTCATGTCTATTGGCGGGGAGAGGAGGTCTTTTCCGCCCCCCTCGCGGAGGATGCGCGCTACGTCTTTTATATCGACGGGGATGCGGCTTTCGTCCTCCCTTATGAAGAGGGACGGCGCTATACCGATTATAACGTCATAGAGGTACGCGGCGGCATGGTAGACGTCACCGAGGCAGACTGCCCCGATAAGACGTGCGTCTATCTGCCCGCCACCGACTGGGGCGAGATAGACTGCGGCGCGCACGGCATGCACATCGCGGTGCAGGGCGAGGGAGGCATGCAGACGGACGTATGAAGAGAGGAACAAAAAAAATAGCGACGCTGGGCGTCCTGCTCGCCGCGGCGAGCGTCGTCTTTCTCATCGAGTCGCTCATCCCGCCCCTCGTGCCCTTTGCGCCTTATGTAAAGATAGGGCTGGCGAATTGCTTCGTGCTCTTCGTCATCGTCGCCTTCGGGGCGGCAGACGCCTTTCTGTTCGTGCTGGCGAAGAACCTGCTCACGGCGTTCTTCACGCTGAGTGGTTTTGCCGTCATCTATAATCTTGCGGGCAGTTTGTGCGCCTTCGCCGCGATGGCGCTGCTGTACGGGCTGCTCTTCCCGCGCATAAGCCTCGTCTCCGTCAGCGTGGCGGGCGCCGTGCTGAGCAACATCGCCCGCACCGTCGTCGCCGTTCTGGTCATGGAGAGCCCTTCGCTGTTCGTGCAGCTTCCCGTCGTCTGTGCGTTCAGTATTGCGGCCGGAACAATTATCGGGGTTTTGACGACATTGTCCGTAAAACACCTGCCGGAAAGATTGACAAATTTTAAATAAACAGGTATAATTATTCAATGTAGTGCCCCGCGCGGGGCGACGCAGACAGATGCAGAGATGGCGGAGCGGTCGAACGCGCACGACTCGAAATCGTGTTTACCCTCACAGGGGTAACAAGGGTTCAAATCCCTTTCTCTGCGCCATGTTTCGTGGATAAAAATGCTGTCCACGGCAAAAAACCTCGGAAAACGATATGTTTTCCGAGGTTTTTCGCTGTTTTTCGGGCAAAAACGGGACGTTTGCGCACCTTCAAAACAGGTTTCGATTTTGTGCTGTCTTTTGAACGTTTTCCATGCAAAACAGGACTTGAATCCTGCGATTTTTTGGCGCCCAAATTTTTTTGCTTGAAAACCTATAAAATATCGTTGACAGAATGGAATAACGGTGTTATAATAACATTGTTATTAAATATGATAGGGTAAAGAATGAAAGTAAAGGACGAAAGTATCAACGCTAAACTTTTGGAGTGCGCCAAAGCGGAGTTCATGGAAAAGGGCTTTGCGGACGCTTCCATGCGCACGATCGCGGAGCGCGCGGGCGTTACGACGGGGATG
>CASFTB010000009.1 GCA_949297575.1 uncultured Bacillota bacterium
CGGCGGAAAAACCGCCGCCGCGCCCCTTTTGCGCGCCGCACCCCGAAAAACCGACAGACATCCGCAGTTTACGGCTGCGGATGTCTGTCTTATATCGGCGTTTTGTGATAAACTTTTGTCATGTGTTTGCCTCGCTCGGTCGGGCGCGTTATCATGAATATAATCAACGTGAGGTGAACAGAGATGAAGTACATAGAGTGGCTCAGAAAATGGCTGGATTTTTACGTAAAACCGACGGTGAAGCAGCGTACGTTCGAGCAATACGAGGGCATCGTGCGCAGGCAGCTCATTCCGCGCCTGGGAGGGTACAGGCTGGACGCGCTTCTCCCCGCCGTCTTGCAGGAATTCACGGCGGAGCGCTGCGAGCGCTACGCCGCCAACACGGTCGGCGGCATCGTGTCCGTGCTCAAAAGCTCGCTGAAAGCGGCGCAGCGAACGGGCGTCATCGACCGTGAATACACGGACAGCATCCGCATGCCCAGGGCGCGGGAGAAGGAAGTGAGCTGCTTTTCCGTGGAAGAGCAGCAAAAGATCGAGCGCGCCGTTTTGAAGAGCGGAAAGGACCGCCTCTTCGGCATCGTCCTCTGCCTCTATACGGGCCTGCGCATAGGGGAGCTCATGGCGCTGCAATGGGCGGACATCGACCTGCGCAAGGGGGTGCTTTCGGTGACGAAGACCTGCCGCGACTTCTGGCGGGGCGGGCGGTGCGTCCGCCTGCTGGATACGCCGAAGACCGCCTCTTCCAAGCGCGGCATCCCCGTCCCCAAACAGCTCCTGCCCCGCCTGCGCGCCATCGGGGCGCGCAGCGCGAGCCCCTTCGTCATCAGCGGCAAGGCGGGGGAAGACATATCGCTGCGCGCCTATCAGAAGATGTTCGAGCGGTTTCTGGCGCGCGAAGGTATCCCGCACAGGGGCTTCCATGCGCTGCGGCACACCTTTGCGACGCGCGCGCTCGAATGCGGCATGGACGTAAAGACGCTCTCCGAACTGCTGGGGCATAAAAACGCGGCGATCACTCTCAACCGCTACGTGCACAGCCTGCTTGAGCACAAGCGGGAGATGATGAACAAGCTGGGCAGGCTCCTGCGGGAATAGGGCTTCCGGTACATAAAAAAGGCCGTACACCTAATGTTTTAATAGATGTACGGCTTTTTTTGCTTGCTTGCTTATCCGTGTTACATTCTATCACAGGATGTTCACATTGTCAATACTTATTTTAAAAAAAAGTTTAAATTTTTCATCCTGCGCCCGGTCGGGCATTTTTTAAGCGCGGTCATGCCGCGCGCTTTTTTTTATGTACATCTATTAAAACAATAGATGTACAAGTTCGGAGGACGGGATACTGACGGCAATGAGCGGGGGAGAACGGCTGATACAGATCGCCATCGTGAGCGAAGACAAGCAGATCTCGGACGCCGTAGAGGCGTTTTGCGGGATCTATTGTGCCGCGCAGGGCAAGCCGTATCGCTGTACCGCCTTTGCAGACGCCGATTCGTTTGCCGCGGCTCTGTACCCGGCGATGTACGCCGTCATCATCAGCAGCTGTGCGGGCGGAGAAAAGGCGCTCGCCCGCCTGAGGGCAGCCGGTCCGCAGGCAGGCATCATCCTGTACGCAGAGGACGCCTGCACCTCCATGTGCGGCTACGCCATCGATGCGAGCGGGTTTTTGACCCTCCCCATCGGTTACGAGCCCTTTGCCGAAAGTTTCGAGCGCGCCTGCCGCCGCGCGCAGAAGGAGAGGGGGAACAACCTCCTCGTCAAGGACGGCTGGGAATTCCGCCGCATCAGCGTCAAGGACGTCAGGTTCGTGGAAGTGAGCGGCCACTTCCTCATCTACCACCTGTTCGACGGCGCCGTCACCCTGCGCGGGCAGCTGCGCGGCGTGGAAAAACGGCTGGAGCAGGAAGGCTTTTACCGCTGTTCCGTCAAATACATGGTCAATTTGCGCTACATCGAGTGCCCCGCCCGCAACGTCGTGCGGGTCGGCTCGAGCGAGATCCCCGTCTCGCGGCGCAGAAGAGGGGACTTTTACGGGCGGTTACGCGGAAGCGGCCGCCTCGGCGCACCTCCCTGCGAGGGCGCGCCCGTATCCTGATTTGTGCGGGGGAAATACCGTATAAATAAAAATCTTTTTTGGAGGAGTAGTATGAGAAGCAAAGCAATCAATCGGCGCTTCACAAAGCTTGCGGTCGGTTTGCTGGCGTCCGCGCTGGCAATATCGAGCTTTGGCCTTGTGGCGCCCGGCACGCTCGATGCGAAAGCAGGCGTGCTCGATGCTGCGCAGGACCTGTACGAATCGGATTACAATTCGTACATGGACACGATTAAGGCGAGCAGCGAACTCAACATCGAGATCGCCGGCGAAGGCTTCGTCCTGATGAAGAACGAGGCGGACGCGCTCCCGCTCGCAGCGGACGAGAGGAACGTCACCGTCCTTTCGGCGTTCATGGAGTACGGCGGCGGCGGCTCGGGCGCGCAGGGCGTTCCCACCAACAACAGCATCGCCGCGCAGAACGACTGGATCGGCACATCGGAGAAGACCGTATATGAAGGCCTCGAATATAATGAGGCTGACGGCTTCGAGATCAACGCCCAGGCGGAACAGCTCGTCGGCACCAAGGGCATCGGCATCAACGAAAACGGTCAGGCTGCCGACTACAAGTACATGACGCTGGACGACACCAACGGCACCGTCGAATTCCAGGGCCACAAGTACAGCTATCTTGCCGAAAACTTCTATAAGGACATCGAAGCTTCCTACAAAAATTACGGCACCGCGATCGTCACGATCAGCCGTACCGGCTCCGAGTTCGTCGACAACCAGTCGCACGACGTCGCAGGCCACGAAGATACGACCGATCACTACCTGACCCTGACGGATGCGGAGGAAGCGCTCCTCGCGTACGTGAAGTATCAGAAGGCGCAGGGCAACTTCGATAAGGTCGTCATCCTCCTGCAGACCCCTGCAGTCATGGAGATCGAAAACATCAAGAACGACGCCGACTTTGACGCCATCCTCTGGCTGGGCACCCCCGGCTGGAACGGCAACCTGGCGCTGGGCGGCATCCTCTCCGGCAGGACCAACCCCTCCGGCCGCCTCGTCGACTTCTGGATGAACGACTTCTACACCGACCCCACGATGTACAACGTGCTCGGTTACACGCCCGGCAACTACGCCATCAACAATGAGCAGGTGACGGACGGCCTGAACGGCACGCCTCCTCAGCCCGGTCAGCAGGCCTCTTCCGGCGACGGCAGCAGCACCATCGAGATGGTGATGGATCCCGCCGTTGCGGGCTATACCGAGAACAGCACGTACCACCTCGCCATCGACTACGCCGAGGGCATCTACATGGGCTACCGCTATTACGAGACCGTGTACGAAGAGCTCCTCGCGGCGACGGATAAAGAGACGGCGGACGCCTGGTATGAAGCCACGGTCGGCTTCCCCTTCGGCTACGGCCTCTCCTATACGACCTTCGAGTATTCCAACATGCAGGTCGATGTGACGAGCCTCACCGAAGCGAACATGGAAGGGGACATCACCGTTTCCGTCGACGTCAAGAACGCCGGTACGGTCGCGGGCAAGACGGTCGTGCAGCTCTACAGCTCTCCCGAGTATTTCGAGGGCGAGATCGAGAAGGCTGCCGTCAACCTCGTCGGCTATACCAAGTCTCCGGTCATCGAGCCGGGTAAGACGGCGACGGTCGAGGTCGTCATCAACGCCAAAGATCTGGCGGACTTCGACTACGATGACGCGAACAAGAACGAGCATTTCGGCTACGAGATCGATGCCGGCGACGTCGTGCTCAAGATCATGGACAACTCGCACGACGTCCTTTTGGAGAGCACGCTCTCTGCCGCGGCAGACATCAACTACGAGCAGGACGACGATCCTACCACCCCGAACAACATCTATTCGCAGACGGGCAACGAGTGGGAGCTGTACAACACCCTGTCCTATAACTGGCTGCTGAACGAGGAAGACCATTACCTCAGCCGCACGCAGCTCATCGACGGCACCGAAGTCGCGCTCGAAATGGATTGGGAGCCCGGCACCCCGAACGATCTGCAGCTGCAGCTCGGCTACATGCTCGACACCGAGGGCAATCGTACCTTCAAAGAGAAGGCGTTCCGTGCCATCGACAACCAGCACATCTCCAACAACAGCGGCGCACAGGCCAACGCCGGTACCGCCAAGTTTGACTTCGACAACCGCCTCACCGCCGCGGTCGAGACCGACTACGAGAACCTCTGGACCAAGAGCGAGGAAGATATCCCCGCAGACTGGACGCAGGGCACGGGCGTGAAGGGCGAAAACGGCCTGTATGCCATCACCCTGCAGGATATGAAGGGCGTCGCCCTCGACGATGAAAAGTGGGTCGACTTCATGAACCAGTTCACCTGGGATGAGCTCACCGCGCTGGTCACCAGCGGCTCCTTCTCCACGGCGGCCGTTCCCTCCGTCGATAAGCCCCGCACCGTCGATCCCGACGGCCCGAACCAGCTGAAGAACGGCGTCCTCGATGACGGCACCTCCGTCGTCGGCTGGGGCTGGGTGGGCGCACCCGTCATCGCTTCCACCTGGAATGCAGAGCTCGCCTACGAGCAGGGCAATGCCGTCGGCAACGAGTCCCTGTGGATGAACGTCAACGGCTGGTACGGCCCCGCGATGAACACGCACCGCAACCCGCTGGCAGGCCGTAACTTCGAGTACTACTCGCAGGACGGCGTCCAGGGCGGCATCGTCGCTGCGGCGGTCATCAAGGGCGCTACCGATATGGGCATGCACCCCTACATCAAGCACATCTTCCTCAACGATCAGGAGACCAGCCGTATGGGCACGATGACGTTTGCCACCGAGCAGGCTATCCGTCAGATCTATGCAAAGGTCTTCGAACTGTGCATCACCGACGGCAACGGCAACGGCACGATGTCTGCCTTCAACCACATCGGTCTCTCCACTTCCGTCGGCTACGCGACGAACATCCAGCTCTATGAAAACGAGTGGGGCATGGACGGCGTCTCCGTCACGGATATGTATTCTGAAGACACCCCCGCATGGAACGGCGATACAATCGTCCGTGCGCACACCATCCCGCTCGGCAGTTCTCGGGCCTTCACCAATGGCACGTGGAACGCAGAGGAGAACATGGTCTACCTCGATGAAACGACCGCCAGCCCCACGCAGTGGTTCTGGACGCGTGACACGGCGCAGCGCATCTTCTACGTCATCGGCAACGGCAACTCGATGAACAACGGCATCGAGACGAAGGTCTTCGTCGGCGGCGAGGTCGAACTCACCGTCAACGTCAACCAAGTCGTCAACGATCAGGCCATCCTCTCCCTGGATGACATCGACGCGGCGGTCAGCGCAGCGTTCGGCGATGCCGGCTACGAAGTCGTCTCTGTGAGCGTGCCCGAAGGCATGACCTCGGAAGTGACGGATACGGCAGTTACCGTTTCCGGCTACATCAGCGAGGCCGGCAGTTACACCGGTGCGGTGAAGGTGCGCGGCAACGACGGTTACGGCTACATCGAAGAAGACCTCGAGTTTGAGATCGTCGCCCGCATCGCCGGGCAGGTGGGCAGCTCCGTCTCCTTCTTCGGCGGCACGGTCGAGCACCCCGCAACGGTCGATCCCGACGTCGTGGCCTCCGCAGATACGGTCGGACAGTTCGCTGAAATCAAATATGAGATCGTCGGCGAAGATCACGGCTTCACCGTCGATGATAAGGGCGTCGTCAGCGGCTCCATGGTCGAAGGCGAATTCTCCATCACCGTCAAACAGTCCGGCAAACAGGTCGTCGGCAGCGGCGGCTGGAGGCCTTCCTACAGCCTGAGAGATGTCGAGTACACCAAGACGATCACCCTCTTCGGCAGCGAAGAGAGCGGCGGCGGCCTCGATATCAGCTTTGCGATCGATGACCAGGGCAACCTGATCGTTACCTATCCCGACGGCACTTCGCAGAACCTCGGCCACGTCGTAGGTGATGACGGTCAGGCCGGTGCACAGGGCCCCGCAGGTCCCGCAGGCCCCGCCGGTGAACAGGGCCCCGCAGGTCCCGCAGGCACCGCAGGCACCGTGATCGAAGGCTTCGAGATCAACGAAAACGGCGAACTGGTCGTGACCTACGGCGACGGCACCACCGAGAACCTCGGCAAGGTCGTCGGCGAGAAGGGCGACAAGGGTGACAAGGGCGACAAGGGCGACGCCGGCGAAGCTGCCGAAGGCGGCTGCGGCGGTTCCATCGCCACCGTCTCCGTCGTCGGAGCGGCTGTGCTGCTCACGCTCGCAGGCGCGGCGTTCGTTCTCCGCAAAAAGACGAACAACTGACCTGAACGGATGTAACTGAGAACTGATGTTGCGGCTTCGGCGAAACCAAGTAGCCGAAGCCGTAATTTCGATTTCGGCCTCCATCGGCCGATGCAAATCTGAAAAGGAGAAAGGACTATGTCGAAACAGAAAACCGGGCTGCGCGCAGTGACGGTCGCCGTCTCCGCCGCAATGCTGCTCTGCTGTACGCTCGCGGCATGCGGCGACCCGAAAGAGAACGCGGGCCCGACCGACGAATGGGCGGTCACGCTCGACTTCAACGACGATACCTCCGTCCCCCGCACAGTCTATGTAGACAAGGAGGGGGGCTCCGTCGAAGAACCCGCAGACCCCGCCATGGCCGGCTATACCTTTAAAGACTGGAACACCAAAGAGGACGGCTCGGGCGATACCGTCGCCTTCCCGTACACGCCCACGGGCGACATCACCCTGTACGCGCAGTGGGATACCCGCTCGTACAACATCACCTTCGATGCAGGGGAGGGCACGTTTGCAGACGGCAGCTCTTCCATGACGATACAGGCGGCGTATGACAGCCTCATCCCCGCCGACAAGATCCCCGCAGCCCCCACCCGAGACGAAAAAGATCCCGATACGAACGAGACCATCTACACCTTCCGCGAATGGCAGACGGTCGCGGGCGAATCCGTTGACTTTGCCACCTGGAGGGTCCCCGCAGAGGATACCACCCTCACCGCGGCGTATCGCTCCATCTATACGCGCATCGTCACCATCGACCTGCGCATGGGCGACGGCTACAAGCTGGTCTTCGAGCTCGAAAAGGGCGACGACGTCCGCGAGAGGGATATCGAGACGGCAAACGGCGACCGCGTCACCGAGACGGGCGCATACCCCGGCTACACGCTCGCGGGCTGGTCCACCGACCCCGAAGCGCAGCCCGGAGATGACGGGATCATAAAAACGGGCGACCTCTTCCCCGTCGAATTTGAAGGCCTCACCGAAGACGTGACCTATTACGCCGTCTGGGAGATGGGCAAATATACGGCGACCTTCGTATATAATTACGGAGATAAGATGAATGAGGTGTACGATACCGTTCCCGACCTCACCATCGCGGATGCGGTCCCTGCCCCCGAAACCGATCCGGAGCGCCCCGGCTACACCTTCGCCGGCTGGTACACGCAGTCGTACGGCGGCAGCCTTGTCGACTTTACCAACCTGCACCTGACGGCGCACGGCACCTACTACGCGCACTGGACGTCCACCCCCGTGGAGACGGATACATTCCACGCCGAATACGTCGACCTGACGCAGCAGACGAACATGCCCGGCTACTCCGGCGCGAACAGCTACCAGAATGTCATTGTCACCGACAGCAAGGGCAGCGGCGCCAAAGTCGATACCGATTACAGGCTGAACGGCGTGCCCATGTCCGCAGGCATCGGCCGCTTCGTCTCCTACCAGTACCGCTATGGCGCGACGCTCGAGTTCAAGATCAATTCCGACAAGGCCGTCAGCGGCGCAACGCTGTACGCCAACCTCGCGATGGAGATCTTCGGCGGCATCACCATCGGGCCTGACGGCGCCAACAAGGTCGCCTTCTACGTCAACGGCACGGCGGTCAACTATTCGCCGATCAACTTCGGCGGCACGCCCGGCTCGGTCGATCAGAACTGGGTCAGCCCGTTCACGGAGTACCAGCTCGGCAACGTCGACCTCGTCGCGGGCGAAAACGTCGTCCGCATCGTCGTAGAAAACAACACGCCGCTCGGCGGCACGATGGCGGCCACGTCGTTCATCACCGACTATATCCGCATCGACACGCACGGCGGAGCTACGCTCTCCTGGTCGCCGATCTACGACAACGTCACTCTGTAAGGAGGTAACAGAAAACCATGAATGTGTTTAAAGCGATATTCAAGCGCCGCGGCAGCGTGGTATGGCTGAGCGTAACGATCGCAGTGGTCGCACTGCTGCTCGTCGCCACCATCCTTATCACCGGGCCCTTCCGTTCCATCATCGGAACGGTCCTGGGCGGCCCCGGGCCCATCATGCGCGAGGGCGTAGAGCAGATCTATACGTCCGATTACGAAAGCAAGCAGGCCTCCAAAGAGGCGGGCGACGCGCTCAACGTCGAGATCGCGGGCGAAGGGTTCATCCTGCTCATGAATGACGGCAACGGCCTGCCCATCCGCACCCCCGAATCGGAGGCGGATACGGCGGAGGCCCGCCCGAAGATCTCCGTCTTCGGCAAGAATTCTGTGAACCTCGTCTACGGCGGTTCCGGCTCGGGCGGCGGCTCGGGCGAAACGGCGACCACGCTGGCAGAGGCGCTCGAGGCGGGCGGGTACGAAGTCAACCCCGTCCTGCAGGAGTTCTACGAGGGCAGCGCCTCCGGCGCCGGCCGCGGAGACAACCCCACGCTCAGCACTGGTGCAGACACGGCGCCCACCCTGCCCATCGGCGAAACGCCGATCGGCAGCTATTCGAGCGACGTCATCTCCTCCTTCCGCGAGTATAACGACGCGGCGCTGGTGGTCATTTCCCGCATCGGCGGCGAAAGCTTCGACCTTCCCCGCGCACAGGATCTGGAGAACGGCGGCGTCGAGGGCAGGCACTATCTGCAGCTCGACAAGAATGAAGAGGACATGCTCAAAATGGTCACCGACCGTTTCGACAAGGTCATCGTCATCCTCAACACGCTGACCAGCTTCCAGCTGGACTTCCTCGATACCTTCAACAACCAGCCCGGCGACCCCCGCATCGACGCGGTGATGTGGATCGGCGGCACGGGCGTCTCCGGCATCAATGCCATCGGCGACTTCCTGAACGGCAACACCAACCCTTCGGGCAAGACGACGGACATCTATGCCAAAGATTTCTCAAAAGACCCCACATGGCAGAACTTCGGTGACAACACGCAGGTCAACAACGGCGAAAAGGGCACCGCGTTCACCGAAAACGGCGAAGACTCTTCCGAGTTCTACGTCGCGTATGAAGAGGGCATCTACTTCGGCTACCGCTACTACGAGACGCGCGCCTTTGAAGAGAGGGTGGTCAACCCCAACTGGTACGAGCAGAACGTGCGCTTCCCGTTCGGGCACGGCCTCTCCTATTCGACCTTCACGCAGAGCATGCGGGTCGAGGGCAGCCTCGCCGATGCGGAAAGCGAGCTCACCGTGACCGTCGACGTCAAAAACATCAGCGACGTCGCCGGCAAAGACGTCGTGCAGCTCTATGTCACCCTGCCTTACACCGTGGGCGGCATCGAGAAGTCCCGCGTGCAGCTGGTCGACTTCGCCAAGACCGACCTTCTGGAAAAGGACGGCACCGACACGGTGACCTTCACCGTCGACGCCTACGACCTCGCCTCGTACGACTACAACGACGCGAACAACAACAGCTTCAAGGGCTATGAGCTCGACGCGGGAGACTATATCTTCTACGTCGCTAAAAATTCGCACATCGACGACTCCGCCAACGTGTATGCGTCGGCGACCGTCACCCTCGCCGAAGGCGTGCAGTTCGCAGAAGACCCCGTGACCGGCAACGCCGTCACCAACCGTTATGCAGACAACGAAGATCAGCTGGACAACAGCGACTATCGCCTGCAGGACGTCTACGGCGACGACGCGGACGGCAACGAATTCACCAGGAAAGGCATGACCCGTACAGACTTCGAGGGCTCCTTCCCGCAGGCGGACGACGCGGATGACCGCGCGTACATCGAGGGCGAAATGGAAGCCATCGCAGACGTCACGCACAACAACACCGACGTCGAGGCAGACGCCAAGGCCTGGGCAGACGGCGTGCGCGCGGAGATCAATCCCTCCGACCCCGCCTCCGTCACCGACGCCGAAGTCGTCGCGCACGTGCTCAACCAGGAAGGGGAGCTCACCCTCCGCGACCTGCTCGGCGAGGACGGCAAAGTGGCGTACAACGACGAGGATTGGGAGCCGCTCATGAGGCGCCTCTCCCTCGGCGAGATGACGACGCTCATCAATGACGGCGCCTTCAAGACGGCCGCCATCGAGAAGATCGGCAAAAACCTCACCAACGACTCTGACGGCCCCATCGGCTTCGTCAACTTCATGAACAACTTCTTCACCGGGAACACGACGTTCTCTTCCGAAGTGCTCATCGCGGCGACCTGGAACAAGGACCTCGCCTATCAGATGGGCCGCATCGTCGGCGACAACGGCGTCTGGGGATCCACGACGGGCAACAACCTGCCGTACTCCGGCTGGTACGCCCCCGCGGTCAACCTGCACAGGAGCCCGTTCTCCGGCCGTAACTTCGAGTATTATTCGGAAGACCCCGTCTTCTCCGGCAAGATGGCGGTACAGGTCATCAACGGCGCCGCTTCCAAGGGCGTCTACACCGACCTCAAACACTTCGCCGTCAACGATCAGGAGACCGACCGTTCCGGCGTCGCCACCTACCTCACCGAGCAGGCACTGCGCGAGCTGTACCTCAAACCCTTCGAGATCGCCGTCAAGGGCGCCGACGAGCCTTGCGCCGCCGCTGTTGAAGACGGCATCACCGAGTATGTGGGCTCCAGCGGCATCATGAGCTCGTTCAACCGCATCGGTACGCGCTGGACGGGCGGCGATTACCGCCTGATGACGCAGATCCTGCGCGATGAATGGGGCTTTGTCGGCCTCGCCATCTGCGACTATAAGACGGAAGATTACATGAACTCCCGCCAGATGGTCTATGCAGGCAACGACCTCATCCTCGTCTCGCTGCCCGAACTGTATTGGAACGATGTGGACGAGAGCAGCATCGAGGACGTGTACATCGTGCGCCAGTCCGCCAAGAACATCCTCTATACCGTTGCCAACAGCAACTCCATGAACGTGGATATCGTCGGGTATAGCCTGGAGTGGTGGATCACGGCGTTTATCGTGGTCGACGTGGTCGCGGCCGTGGCTCTCGCGGTCTGGGGCTTCTTCGCCATCCGCAAATCGCTCAAACAGATGAAGTAAGCCGCACGGCAGAACAACGGAATGCCGCGGCGCGGGCCCCGCTCGGCGGAAAACGCGCCGCGGCTATGCAAAACAGGTCCCCTTGCCGTATCAACGGCAAGGGGAAACTTGTGCTTATTTTCTTGAGATACGGCAACAAAAGGGGAGAAAAATTTTGAAGTTCAGACGTTCGCTCACCTGTATGCTCGCGGCGCTTGCGCTGTTTTCGCTCTCTGCCTGTTCCGCGCCCGCGGAGGATACGTTCGTGCGAGGGGATACGGTCAGGGTGACTTTTGTAGACAACGGGCTGTACCGCATAGCGGGCGGAGAGGCGGGCAGCAATACATTTTCCGTAAAAAAAGGGGAGGACCTCACGGTGACGGTGACGCCGGAGGACGGCCTTTTTTTAAGTAGGACCGATTACGAGGGAAGCCGCATCTTCTACGGGGAGGGCCTCGCGCGGCTCACGCTTCCCTGCGTCACACATACACAGCGGGTGCATCTCGATTTCGTCGCGTCGTCCGGCTCCGTCCTCTATGACGGGAACGGCGGCACGTTTGCGCGGACGGGGGAGGACATGGTCACCGTGCCGTTCGATATCTCCCACCACATCCGCCAGAATACGGATATAGGGAAGGACCTCTCCCGCGCGGGGTACACGCTCATCGGCTGGAACACCGCGGCGGACGGCAGCGGCACGCATGTCGGCCTGGGCAGCAGAGTGAGCGTTACAGAGGGGAGCAGCAAGCTGCTCTATGCAGAATGGGCGCAGTGGTCGCCCGCCTCCGACTTTCTCTATGCGCCCACGGAGGACGGCGCCGGCATGCGCCTTACGGCGTACCGCGGCAGTGCCGGAACGGTATGCATCCCGCCCGCGATCGACGGGCTGCCCGTGCTGCGCATCGAAGACGGCTGCTTTACGGGCTGCGCGGCGGAGACGGTCATCCTGCCCGCCACACCTCTGACGGTGGCGGGGAATGCGTTCCGCAGCTGCGCCCTGAAAGAACTGTATGTCTTTGACAACGTCGAAAGCATATTGGACAGGAGCTTTGCCGACTGCCCCGATCTGCAGACGCTCCGCATAAACGCGGTGGAGGCACCCAAATGGACAGACTACGACAGGCACTCCAACCTCGCCGACAAGTTCGACATCCTCATCGAGCACGAACACAGCAAAAAGATCGTCGTCTTCGGCGGTTCAGGGTCCTTTTTCAGCGTCGATACAAAGCAGATGACGGAAGAGCTCGCGGATCTGGGGTACGTCGTCATCAACATGGCGATCAACGCGCACTTCAATGCCTATATGCAGTTCGAAATGATGGAGCCGTACATGCACGCGGGGGATATCCTCATCCACATCCCCGAAACGGGCAGGGCGCAGATGATGGCGGAGACGGGCACCTCCGACATGCGCATTTGGAACGGGCTGGAGAGCAACTTCGACCTCGTCTCCGACGTCGACCTGCGCGGGGTGAACAACATCATCACCTCCTTCAATTCCTTCAACGTGACGCGCGCCATGCGCGAGGAGAAGACGTATGCAGACTATGTCGACGAGATCGACGAGCTCGGCAACTGGGGGTACGTGAACAGCGAAACGGGTGAGTTTACCACCTTTAAGCCGGAGCGCGGCACAGATACGCCCTTCACGCATGAGTCCGAACTGACATGGGACTACCTTACGGGAGACCCCGTGGCGCGCCGCAAGGAGGTCTACGCCTCCTTCGAGGCGAAGGGGGTCAGGGTCTTTCTCTCCAATGCGGCGCTCAACGTCGACGGCCTCGCCTACGAACTGTACGGCGGCGGAGGGAACGAGGCGCAGAAGTTGCAGCAGTGCGAGGAGATCGCAGCGTACTTCGACATATACAACGCGCAGACGTTTTACGAATATCCCGTCCTTGTAGACATCGCCGACTGCCTGTACCGCGGCGGCAGGTTTTACAACTCCGACTATCACCTCGGTTCGGAGGCGGCGGCGGAGCATACGGAGCGGCTGGTGCAGGCGCTCAGGCCGTACCTGGAAGAGGAGCTGCTCTCATGACCGGGCAGCAAGAGATCTCATTTGCGGGGAAGAGCATGAAAAAGAGCAGTATCATCATCAAAACCGTTCTCGGGAGCCTCCTCGCGGCGATCCTTTTTGCCGCCATCCCGCTCTCGCTGTTCGGCAGCGTATTCTGGACTCCGCCGCGCTATGACGAGACCTATTACGGCGAACTTGCGCACATGGTCGACCGTCTGAAGGCCACGGAGGGGAAGAAGATCGTTTTCGTCGGCAACAGCGCCATGGCGTTCGGCATCCGCCCCGACCTCATCGACGCGGAGATCCCCGGCTATACGAGCGTGGTGTTCGGGCTGTACGGCGCCATCGGCACCAAGGCCATGCTCAACCTGTCAAAGGCGGGCATCGGCGAGGGGGATATCGTCGTCTTTGCGCCCGAACAGTATGCGCCGAGCCTCTCTCTGGAGTTTTCTGCCGGCGAAATGTGGTTCGCCGCGGATGCCGACCATTCGCTGCTCGGCTATCTCCCGGGCGAGGACAAAGTGGCGATGGCCAAGGCCTTTTACGACTTTGCCCAAAGCAAGTTCGCCTACACGGCGGATGGAAGCAAGCCGGAAGTCGACGGGGTGTACATGCAGGCGTCCTTTGACGACGGCGCGGGAAATGAGGTCGGCTACATGACCTACGAGCGCCCGTACAACGTCATGCCCTTCGGGTACGACGCCAACGCGCTCATCTCCTACCGGACGGATATCTTCGGCGAGGGCTTCCTCGACTACGTCAACGAGTACGCGGCATACGTCCGCTCGGTCGGCGCAGAGATCTGCTTCGGGTTCGCGCCCGCCAACCGCCTTGCCATTGCAGACGGCACCGCGCGGGAGACGCTGGAAGCCTATTACGAATACCTGCTCGCCAACCTCGATATGGAGGTCATGGGGCACCCCGCCGATTACGTCATGGACTATGAGTGGTTTTACGACTCCAACCTGCACATGAATTCGAGCGGCATGTATGCCTACACGCGGCTGCTCGTCGAGGACCTCAAGGCGCACCTTTCCATCGACACCGAAACGCAGATCGAGGTGCCCGAAAAGCCGCAGATCCCCGCGGGCGAAGTCGAGGAGGGGGACAATGCCGACGCCGCCTGCTTCACCTATGCGCTCGTGCAGGACGAGGTGCAGGGGACGGAGGTCGCCGTCGTCACCGGGCTCACGGCCGAAGGGCGGGAAAGGGCGGAGCTGACCATCCCTTCCACCTATGAGGGGCGGCAGGTGACGATGTTCGAGGCCAGCACCTTCCAAGGGGATACAAAGCTGTCGCGCGTCGTCATCCCGGGCAGCATCCGCATGATCTACGACGGGAGTTTTTCTGGCTGCACGCGCCTGCAGGAGATCAGGCTGCTGCACGAGACCCCCTGCGGCGTGGGGACGGATCTGTTCGCAGGGACGGACGGCTTCCGCATCGGCGTGCGCGCATCCGCGCTCGAGGTGTTCGCCACCCACTATAACTGGGGCGCGTACAAAGAATATCTGACGGGATACGAGGGATAAGCGATGGATAGTGTATTTCTGACGGTACCGGTCATCTCCATAGGCTTTGTGCTTTCGCTGGCGTTGCTCGTCACGTGCTTTTTGAAGAGACTGCACGGCGTCCTGTTCGCGTGTTCCGTGCTCCTCTTCACCGCCACCGCCTGCTATGCGGCGCTGTGCGGCGCGACGCTCGGCGAACTGGGAACGGTCTCCATGGTCTTTTTCCTGGTGAGCGCCGTCGTCTATATCCGCAGGAGGGACGGCAGATGAACTTCAATTCCTGGCAGTTCCTCATCTTTTTGCCCGTCGTCGTCGGGCTGTACTGGCTGCTCCCGCACAAATTCCGCTGGGTGATGCTGCTCATCGCATCTTACTTCTTTTACATGAGCTGGAATGCCTGGCTCATCATCCTGCTCATGACGACCACGGTCACGGCGTACGCGGCTTCCAACCTCATGAAGAAGACGCAGAGCACGAAAGTGCGCAAGGCGCTGCTCATCGCGACGCTCGTCATCTGTCTGGGGATCCTCATCTTCTTCAAGTACATCAACTTCCTGCTGGAAACGGCAGTCGGCGTCATACGGCTGTTCAACGCCGGGCAGGACAGCATCATGCTGAACGTCATCCTGCCCGTCGGCATCAGTTTTTATACCTTTCAGACGCTCTCCTACGTCGTGGACGTGTACCGCGGAGACTTTGAGCCCGAGCCGCATTTCGGCTATTTCGCGCTGTACGTGGTGTACTTTCCGCAGCTGGTGGCGGGCCCCATCGAGCGCCCGGGCGCGCTGCTGCCGCAGCTGCACGAGGAGCATAAATTCAAGGCGGAATACTTTACCGACGGCCTGAAATGGCTGATTTCCGGCTTTTTCCGCAAGGTGGTCGTGGCAGATCTCTGCGGTATTTTTGTGGATAAAGTGTTTGCCGACCTTTCTGCAGCCAATTCGCTCGCCGTCTCTGCCGCGGCCTTCCTCTTCCTCATCCAGATCTATAACGACTTCGCCGGGTATTCCGAGATCGCGATGGGCTCTGCGCGGCTGATGGGGGTCAGGCTCACGCAGAATTTCAACAGGCCGCTTTCGAGCACCAGCTTCACGGAGTTTTTCCGCCGCTGGCATATCACGCTCAACGTGTGGTTCACGGAATACGTCTACATCCCGCTGGGAGGCAACCGCAAGGGCCTGCCGCGCAAGCTCCTGAACACGCTCATCGTGTTCGCGCTGTGCGGCATCTGGCACGGCGCGAACTGGACGTTCGTGCTGTGGGGCGTCACGGTCGGCGTGTTCGTCTGCCTCGAAACGCTGTTCCGGAAGCCCGCCCGCAGGGCATGCGAAAGGCTGCACATCGACCCTGAAAACCAGACCATCCGCTTTTTGCGGCAGGGCTTCGTCATCTTCCTGTTCACCCTGTGCAGCGTGATGTTCCGCTCGAGCGACATCTCGCAGATCGGGCAGGCGTATGCGCAGATGTTTACCGCCTGGGGCGGAGGCGCGGGCTGCATCTCTTCGGCGATGGAGAGCCTTGGCATGAGCGTGGCAGACTTCATACAGCTCGCCGTCGGATTCGTCGGCATGGCGGTCATTTGCCGCCTGACGCAGGAGCAGGCGGGGCAGGCCCCGCTGCCCTCCCTGCGTGACCGCGCGGCGGCGGTCGGCGCGCCCGCCTATGCCATGGCCGCGTTCGGCGTGCTCACCATTGCCCTGTGCTGGATCGCCCTGCTCACCAATGCAGACGTGAGCGGGTTTGCGTACTTCCAATTTTAAAAAAAGTAAGGAGGAAACCTATGACGATCACAGAGATCAAAAAACAACAGTGCGAAAAGACGCTCTACCACTACCTCAGAGAGCATGCCGGAGGCGCGCCGGACAAGGTCTGGCTTTCGAGCGAGCGCGAAGAGGTCACCTTCCGCGAGGCGCTCCGTCGGGTGGAAGCGGCCGCCGCGCAGTTCTTGCGCTGCGGCATGAAAAAGGGGGATCTTCTGGCGCTCCGCGCCACCCGCTGCATCGATACCGTGCTCCTTTCCGTCGCGGCGGCGGCGATCGGCGCGGTGGCGGCGCTGACGGATGCGCACTTTCCCGTTCAAACGTATCTGCGCGATACGGGCGTAAAGATGACTCCCGATTTTATCCTCTCCAACGAGGAGGCGGGGGAGGGCATTTCCGCGGGCGGCAACTGGAAGCTTTCGGGCGGCGGCAAAACGGAGGACGTCACCTTTGCGGAGGGCGGCGACCGCAAGGCTTTTGAGACGGCGGCAGGGGAAGTCAGGGCGGACGAGCCGTTCATGATCATCTTCACCTCCGGTTCGACGGGCACGTCGAAGGCGGTGCTCCTCTCGCATAAAAACTGCGTGGCAAACCCCGCCGACGCCATGCCTCTGTTCGGGCAGGGCCCTGCGGACGTCGCCATCGCGCTGCTGCCGCTGAACCACGTGTTCGGGTTTGCCGTCGCTTCCTGTTCGCTCTTCTGCGGGCACGAGCTGTTTTTTCCGAAGAACATAGACATCGAATACATCCTCAAATGTATCGAGCAGCGCAGGATCTCCGTCATCTATTCCGTGCCCACCTTCTTTTTGGAACTTTTAAAGGACGGTCGCAACCGCAAGTACGACCTTTCCTCCCTGCGCCTGGGGCTGATGGCGGGCGGGCCGTTCACGGCAGAGCAGATGCGTTTCATCGAGGGCGAGCTCGGCCTGCGCCTCATGCCCGGCTACGGCATGAGCGAGTGCGTCGGCATCAGTACCTCCAACTTTGATGCGCCGGTCGAGGAGCGCGCCGCAGGTGTGGGCAAGCTTTATCCCATGACGGAGGCGTTCGTCATCGGCGAGGACGGGCAGCGCCTCGGCTGCGGCGAAGAGGGGGAGATCTGCGTGCGCGGAATGACGCTCATGCTCGGCTATTACGGCGATGAGGCGGCTACGCGGGAGGCGATCGACAGCGAAGGATTCCTGCACACGGGCGACCTCGGCTACTTTGATGCGGACGGCACGCTGTACATCAGTGGCAGAAAGAAGGACATCATCATCCGCAGCGGCAACAACATCTCCACCGTCGGCGTAGAGAAAAAGATCATGAGCCTTCCCTGCGTATACACGGCGAGCGTCGTCGGCATAAAGGACGACAAGAGCACGGAAGCGCCCGCCGCCATGGTCGTGCTCAAAACAGGCTGCGCCCGCACGGAAGAGCAGCTCCTGCACGAGATGGCGTCCGTCCTGACGCGGCTGGAGCTCCCCGTCAAAGTCATGGCCGTGCCCTCCCTCCCGCTCACCTCTTCCGGCAAGCCGGACAAGCAGAAGATCAGGGCGATGCTGGAAGGGGCAAAGCGCTGACGCCCTGCCCGAAAAGAAGGGCGGCGCGTCCGTCCGCCGGCCCCGCAAGGGGCGGGCCGCATCGGATGGCCAGCCGCTTTCGGCAAAAAAATTCCTCCCCCGCATTTGCGGGGGAGGTTTTCGCTTGCTCAATGTCCGGCAGGGTCGCTGCCGCCGGAGGGCTCAGGCGAGGTGGTCAAGCATCGCCAGCGTGACGTTGAGCAGATCGGTGAGGGAGAGCTCTCCGATCGTCTCTGCATTGTCAAAGTCCGCCTTGTTCAGCCCGAGGATGTCGTAGGGGATAACCTTGCCGAGGATGGAGGGATCTTCCACCGTCACCATGCCGTCGGCATACAGGTCGTCGAGGGTGAGCGCGTTGATGTTCTCCCGCACGTTGACGACGAATTGGTTGACGTTCTGCACGGGGCAGAAAACTTCCTTTCCGTCCTCCGTCAGCAGATACTTCCACACGCCGCGCGCCTGTCCGTAGGTGTACAGCGCCGTGCCCTCCGCGAGGGAGAAGCCGTCGGGCAGCATCGATTCTTTTACAACGTAGCCTTCGCCTTCATCGTTCGCTTCCAGCGGCAGCTGTTGCCAGGTCTCGGTGGTGATGTCGAACCAGAACAGGTTGCCCTGCGTATACGTTCCGCCCGCACTGTAAACATCTGCACGGGAGAGGCGGGTAAAGAGATCTTTGTCCGCGTATTCCGCTTTGATCTCGTACCCCGCGGGGTCGAGCCTAAGGGCGCACATGCGCTCCGCGGCCGCATCGTAATACCACAGCTTGTTTTCAGAATAGATGCCGTTTTCGGAGCTTGCCTCCTCGTACAGGAAGTCGCCGTCCTCGTTGACGGCATCGCTGCCGTCCGCCGCTTTGACGCGAACGTACAGGGGACCGTCTGCAAACAGAGCCGCGTCCTCCCCGTTCAGTTTCCAGCCGGAGACCTGCGTCGCCTGCACGAAGGCGGGTTCACCCTCCTCGTCCGTGCCGAGCACGTACAGGGGCACGTCCCGATAGTTTTCCTTTTCCGCTTCCGAAACGAGCCGATAGGGGCAGCAGACGGCGGCGGGGAGCGCTTCGCCGTCTCCCAGCGATCCGACATATGCCGCGGCGTTGTAGTAGTCGCCCGTCGCGTAGACGTACAGATTGTTTTCCCCGTACACGCCCGCGAGCTCGTCTAACTTTTTCAGCAGCTCCGCCTTCGTCATGCCTTCGGGCACGGTGAACACCTCGTGGTATTCGTACACGGAGGGGGCAAACATCCGCTGCACGCTCATCGCGCGCAGGTCGTCTGCCAGCGTTGCGAGGGTGGAGCCGCGAAGGCTGAACAGCAGGGAATCCTCCTCTTCGTTGATCTCGAGAATGTCGCTCACCGTCACGTTTTCGATCTCGTCCGAGAGCTCGCCGATGGAGAAGTCCGCCAGCGCCTGCAGGATCTTCGCGTCTTCGCTGCCCTCGGAGGTGTCGATGGCGAGCACGTCGCGCAAGGTCAGGCCGTCTATCTTGGCAGAGTCGGAGAAGTCGCCGAGCGTCCAGCCGGAGATGGCCTGCAGCAGCGAATGCGCCCCGTCGCCCGCGTCCACGATGTTGCCGATGACGAGGTCGTCGATCTCCCCGGACAGCTGCCCGATGGTCTTGCGCTCGTTCTCGTTATAGTGCAGCGTGCCGTCTTCGGCAACGGTATAGCCGTCGCCGTAGGCGAGGTAGAGGAGGATGGCGGAAGAGCTGCCGTCCAGTTCGATGACATCGTCGAGATAGATATCGTTGACGGCGGAATTCATCGAATCGGAGAGGTAGGCGAAGGGGATGTATTTGATGGAATCGAAGATGGCGTTGTCGGTGGGGATGTTCAGGAACTGCCCGGCCTCGTCCAGCGTCAGCGTCTCTGTGTCGAGCGCGGCGGAGAGCGCGTTCATCGCGTAGATGACGGGCAGGCCTGCCACGCCGTTCGTGCAGGTGTACAGCGCCGTGTCCGCATCCGCCGCGGCGGCGTCTGCCGGCGCGTAGTCGTAGTCGAGGCGGTACAGCGTCTGCCCCTCGTAGGCGGGGTCGACGGCAAAGCCGCCGTTTTCGGTATCGACGGCGGGCTTGCCGTCCTCACCGTATACGTTGGCGGGCACATACCAGGAGCCGCCGTATTCGTAATACTCGCCCTCGGCGGGCTTCGCGCTCACCTTCGCGTACAGGGCGGTGTAGAGGCAGGGGGTCGCCACGGAGGAAAACTGTACCGTCTCGCCCGTCGCGGTCAGGTTTACGGGCGCATAGCCGTCGGGCGCGTCGGCGGTCGCGGCGGTGCGCACGTAGAGGTTTTCGCCCTCTGCCAGCGCGAAGGCCGCGCTGTATGCCTGCACCTCGCCCTCGGCGGGGGTGCCCTCCGCCGCGAGGGAGTACACCGCGTCGTTGCTTTCGCCGAGCGGGGAATACAGGGTGAATGCCTCTTCCCCTTCGCCCGAAGTCCTGCCGAGGTACAGCCGCGCTTGCCCGAGGTACAGTCTGCCCTCCTGCACGGTCACGCCCGAGAGGGCGTACAGATCGTGCGGCTGCAGCTGCACGATCTGCTCTTGCGTCTCCGTGCCGTCCTCGTCCGTCGCCGTATAGGTGTCGCGGAAGGCGACGGAGCGTGTATAGTAGGCGTATTCGGTGTCGGACATGGAGAACTCCTTCGCGAGGGAGCCGTCCTCCGTGTCGTTGACCTGCGTATAGATCTCCGCGGGTGCCTCATCGCTGCCCGTTATCAGCGCCATGTCGGGCAGTTCGAACCCCGCAAAGTCCGCTACGTCGGCGAGGGTGGCCGTCAGCACGACGATGTCCATCACCGAGGCGGAAAGGCCGGAAACAGGGGTGGAATACAGCGCGTCGCGGTCGATCTTGAACAGCCCCATCTCCTCGACGTTGGAGAGCACGCCGTCGATCAGCTCCTCCGCCTTGGGGGAGATCTCGATGACGGTGTCGATGGAGATGTCTCCGCTGAGCGCGTCGGCGACCTTCTGCACGACTTCGATGACGGTGCCGTCGTAGGACTCGGAGATCCAGTCCTCCCCGCCGAAAAATCCCGCGATGGTGCGTACTTTGACCTGCGTGACGAGGACGGCGATGGTGCCGGCGATGGCGCCGATAAAGATGACCAGCGTCAGCACGATGGTCAGAAGGATGCTCCCTAAACTGTGGTTGGATCGTACCATGATAACCTCACGCTTTGGCGGCGCGCTCCACGATGCAGGTGCAGGCGCCGTTCAATTCGTATTCGCCCGTCTGTTCGGCGAGGAAGCTCTCGCCCGCGGCGAAGGGCGTTTCGCCGCGCGCCCACTTGAAGTGCCCGCTCCCCGAAAGGATGTGCACCCTGTCCGCGCCGTCGGTGTACAGCTTGTAGCGGCGGGGACTTTCGATGTACAGCATGGTCTCCCCGCGCTTTCCGACGCGCGCGCCCTGCACTTTTTTTTCGGAGAAGGAGAACTCCTCTTCGGCGGGCAGGGGACCCGCCGCCTCGATCTTGCACAATTTCATACCGCTATTATAATATAAAACGGCGCGAAATGCAATGATTGCGCGCCGTAAATTTGTGAGCAAAGATGAAAATTCTTCCTAACCGCCGCGTTCCTGCCCGCCGTCCTGCCCGTCCTCGCCCTCGCCGAGCAGCAGGTCTGCCCGCTCCTGCGTGATCTCGGATACGTTTTTCAGCTTCCTGTCGATGGTGCGCGTCTTTTTCGCGGCGTTTTCGATGGTGTCCTGGGCCTCCTGCAACTTTTTCTGCGCTTTTTCGAGGATCTGCACGAAGTTGCGGAACTCGTGGCGGAAGGCGGAGAGCAGCTCCCACAGTTCGCCGCTGCGCTTTTCGATAGCGGCCGTCTTGTACCCGATCTGCAGGGTGGTGAGCAGCGCGCCGAAGTTGGTCGGCCCGCACGCCATCACCCGCTTCCCCGCAAGGTATTCGGCGAGGCCGGGCATTTTCAGGCTCTCGGCGTACAGCCCCTCGAGGGGGAGGAACATGACGGCGAAGTCCGCCGTCAGCGGCGGGCGTATGTACTTTTTGGCGATGGCGTCCGCCTGCAATTTCAGGGCGCGCTCGAGGTTTTTGGACGCGCGTTCGGCGCCCTCCCTGTCCGCCGCACTCTCCGCGTCCGCGAGGCGGCGGTACTCCTCGATGGGGAACTTGCTGTCTACGGGCAGCAGCACCGTCTCCCCGTCTCCGGAGGGGAGGAGCACGGCGAACTCGACCACGTCGTTGCTCATGGGGTCCACGCGCACGTTGGCGCGGTACTGCTGCGGGGAGAGCATCTGCCCCAACAGGGCGGAAAGCTGCACCTCGCCCCACGTGCCGCGCAGCTTGACGTTGGTGAACACCTTCTTGATGTCCGCCACGCTCCCCGCCAGCTGCTGCACCTCGCCGATGCCCTTATACACCGCCTCCAGCCGCTCGTTGATGATGGAGTAGCTCTTGTTCAGCCTGTTTTCGAGGGTAGAGGAGAGCTTCTCGTCCACCGTCTGGCGGATCTGCTCGAGGTTGTGCGCGTTCTGCTCGGTCATGTACTTGATCTCGCCCGTCACCACGCGCTGTATCTCGGCGAGCCGCCGCTCCGTGCTCTCGTTGAGGGTCTCCAGCTTCTCCTGCATGCCGCGCAGGTTGCCGCTCTGCTGCTTGCCGATGAAGTCGAGGTAATCCTGCACGGCGCGCGCGCTCTGTTCGGAAACGAACGCCGCCCGCTCGCACAGCTGCTCGAGGCGCGCCGTATCCGCACCTCTGCGGGGCGCCGCGTGCTGGTTTTTCAGGATGATCGCGCACACGACGAGCGAGAGCGCCGCACACACCGCCGCGATGATGGAAAAGACTTCAGCCATTGTTCTCCTCCGCGAGGCGCTTCGCCTCTCCGAGCAGAGCCTCCCTCTCGTTGCGGTGCCCGTCGCGCGCGCACCACAGCAGCAGTTTTTCGAGGATCTCCCCCGTCCGCTCGCGCGGCACGATCCCCGCGAGGGCGTCTCCGCGCACGGCGAGCTGCCGGAGGGAGAAGGGCACGCCCTCCTCCTGCATCTTTTGCAGGATGTTCTCCCATTTGGCGAGGGTGGGGCACTCGTTCAGGTCGTCCCTGCAGCCCGAATAGTCTGCCTGTTTGAGCAGGACGAGCAGGGGATACCATGTGTAATTTTTAACGATGAAGGCGCGCACCTTTCCCTCCTTCGCCTTGCCGTCGAGGTCGTACATGTGCAGGCGGGTGAGCGCGCACACTGTCTCCGTCGTCTTTTTGGGTGCTTTGAGCCGCTCCAGGATCTCCCGCGCGATGCCCTCTCCGAGCACGTCGTGGCTGTGGTACTTGCCCGTCTGCAGATAGGCGGCGGGCTTGCCGACGTCGTGCAGCAGCGCCGAAAGGCGCACCCGCTCGTCCGCGTACTTGCAGGCGCGCAGGGAATGTTCGAGCACGTCGTGCGCGTGGAAGTCCGCACGCTGCGGCATGCCTTTCCCCGCGGCGAGCTCGGGCAGAATGTAGTTGAGCACGTCCGTGCCCTCCAACAGCTTCAGTCCCTCATAATGCGCGTAGCGTATGCCGTATTTTGCGTCCGCGTGCAGGATGAGCTGCAATTCCGCAAAGATGCGTTCGGCGGAGATCCTGGCGATGAGCGCGGCGTTGAATTTAGCGCCGAGGATGCATTCGAGGGTAGGGGCAAAGCCCAGTTGCGCCGCCTGCCGCGCGAGGCGCATCAGCCGCAGCCCGTCCTCCGAAAACACTTCGTCGGGCGGCCGCGTGGTGGAGATGCGCTTCTCGCGGATGTCCTCCGCGCCGCCGAGAGGGTCGCAGACCTCCCCCGTCTTCAGGTCGCAGTACACGGCGTTGCAGCGGAAGTCCCGCCGCAGGGCGTCCGTGCGCATGTCCGCGGTGAAGCGGATGCTTTCGGGTGCATGCTCGCCGCGGCGGTACACGTCGGTGCGGAAGGAGGTGAACTCCATCTTGCGTTCCCCGTCCGTGAGGTTGACGGTGCCCGTATTTTTATAGACGCCGTTCACGCACAGCCCGCACCTGCGTGCGAGGGCGGAAAAAGTTTCCGCGGGCACGGGCGCGCAGAGGTCTATGTCCTGCGAGGCGGGCAGCCCCGCGAGCGCGTCGCGCACGGCGCCGCCCACGGCGTACAGTGGGAAGTCCGCTTTCCCCGCCGCGTCCAGAAGTTTTTGCGGTATGTTCGGTAATTCCAGCCGCATGTCCTTTCCTTTCCGGTGACCCGGTAAAATTTTTTACCCTCTCATTATACCAATTTCGCAAATAAATTGCAAATCGATGGGATTTGATATATAATAGAAAGGTATTTTTACGGCCCGCGCTGCGGGCACCGAGGGGAAAACCATGATAGACGTCATCCTCAACCCCCGTTCGGGGGAGGGAAAAAAGAAAAAGTTCGTTGCGCGCGCGCTGGCGCGGTTCAAAGAGCGCGGGCAGCAGGTCCAAGTACACGAAACGGAGCGCGCAGGGCAGGCGAAGGAACTCGCCCGCGCCCTCTCGCAGGAGGGCGGCGAGCTCGTCGTCATGGGCGGAGACGGCACCCTGCACGAGGTGCTCAACGGCCTTGAAAACTTCGAGAACTGTGCCCTCGGGCTCATCCCCGCCGGCACGGGCAACGATTTCGCCGCTTCCGCGGGCATCCCTACCGACCCCGCGCGGGCGATAGACCTCATTCTGGATACACCCGCGCAGCCGACGGAGTTCATGCAGCTGCCCGGCGTGCGCGGCATCAACGCCGCGGGCACGGGCATCGACGTGGAGATCTTAAAGCGCTGCCGCGCCTCAAAACTGCTGCGCGGCAAGTTCCAATACATCATCAGCCTGATCATCTCGCTGTGCAAGTTCAGAAATTATAAGATGAAGGTGCGCGTCGGGGGAAAAGAACACGCCTTCAACGCCCTCATCGCCTGCATCGGCAACGGCCGCCGCATCGGCGGGGGCATTCCCATGTGTCCCGAGGCGAAGATAGGGGACGGGCTCTTGGATCTCGTCGTCGTGGACGACGTGAAGAAGCTCGCCGTCCCGCCCGCCTTCGTCAAGCTGATGAAGGGAGGCATCCTGCGCGAAAAGTTCACCTTTTTCGAGCGTTGCGAGCACGCGGAAATAGAGCCGGAGACCCCGCAGACGCTGCAGGTGGACGGCGAACTGTACGACGGCATCCCCTTTATCGTCGACGTGGTCAAAGACAAGCTGCGCATGCACCGCGCGCTCCCTTCGGGCGGCGGCGCATAGCGCCCCCCCTGTAAAGGGCAGGGGAAAGGAGGCATCATGGAATTCGTTTACATGCTCTTGCTGACGGGCGTGGTCATCGCCCTGTGCATCTTCATCAACCGTGCGACGGACAGGGTGAAGATCCCTTCCCTGCTGCTGTTTATCGCCCTGGGGGTGCTCTTCGGCGTCCTCCTGCGCCCGCAGATCGGCAACTTTACCGATTACGAGCTCGGCAACGTGGTGTGCTCGGTCTGCCTCGTGTTCGTCATCTTTTACGGCGGGTTCGGCACCAACTTTAAAGAGGCGAGGCCCGTCGCGCCGCAGGCGCTGCTGCTCTCCTTTGCGGGCACGGCGCTCACCGCGGGGCTGGTCGGCGCCTTCGTCTATTTCGCCTTCCGGCTGCTGCCCTTCTTTGAAGGCGGCATCGGTTGGGTCGAAAGCCTGCTCATCGGCTCGGTCATCAGTTCGACGGACGCGGCGTCCGTCTTCAATATCCTGCGCGCGCGCAGGCTGAATCTGAAATACGGCACCTCCTCGCTGCTGGAAATGGAGTCCGGCTCCAACGACCCGACCTCCTACATGCTCACGGTCGTCTTTACCGCCGTGCTCGCCGCGCAGTACGGCATCCAAGGCGCTTCCGCCCTCTCCGCCGGGGAGATCGCCGCCATGCTCTTCTCGCAGGTGGGCTTCGGCGCCGTCGCAGGCGCGGGCTTTGGCTTCCTCGCCATCTTTATCCTCAAAAAGTTCCCCTTCAACATGGGGCAGGGCGGCACCATCTTCATCCTCGCCGTCTCCCTCGTCACCTATGCGCTGCCCACTCTGCTGGGCGAACTCAGCGGCATCCCCGTGCTGGCGGGCAACGGCTACCTCGCCGTGTATATCTGCGGCATTTTGCTCGGCAACGCGCGCATCTCGCAGAAGAGAGACTGCGTCCGCTTCTTCGACGCGCTGACGGGCGTCGCGCAGATGATGATCTTCTTCCTGCTCGGCCTGCTCGCCACGCCCGAGTGGCTCGTCTCTCCCGAGGTGCTCGTGCCGGCGCTGCTCGTGTTCGCCTTCATGACCCTATTCGCCCGCCCCCTCGCGGTGGCGGGGCTGCTCGCGCCCTTCCGTGCCAGGATCAACCAGATCGGTGTCGTCAGCTGGGCGGGGCTGCGCGGCGTCGCCTCCGTCGTGTTCGCCATCTACGCCGTCAGTGCGCTGGGGGAGGGCACGCTGCCGTACGACCTGTTCAGCATCGTGTTCGTCATCGTCATCGTCTCCATGCTCGTGCAGGGTACGCTGCTGCCTTTCATGTCCGAAAAGATGCGCATGCTCGGCGACAATGACAACGTCCTGCGCACCTTCAACGACTATCAGGAGGAGAGTTCCGTCTGCTTCGTCAAGGTGGTGGTGGGCAAAAATCATCCCTGGGCAGGCAAAAAGCTCAGAGACTGCGTCCTGCCGCGCGAGTTCCTCGTCGTGCTGGTGCTGCGCGGCGAGGAGGTCATCGTCCCCGGCGGAGATACCGCCGTGCAGGCGGGCGACCTGCTCGTGACCGCCGCGCCCGAGTTTGAAAACAGGGACGAGTTCGGTATGTTCGAGGAGTACCTCGGCAAAAATCATCCCTGGGCGGGCATGCACGTGCGCGACCTCGCCCTTCCCGCGGGCACCCTCATCGCCATGATCAAGCGCAAGGGGGGCACCGTCATCCCGTACGGCGCCACGCGTTTGCAGGCAGAAGATACCCTCGTGTGCATCCGCCTGCGCGAGAAGGAAGGCGCCGCCCTCGGAGAAGGCGGGCAACAGGAACAATAAAAAAACAGGAGGGGCTGCGCCGTTCGGCGCAGCCCCCGCTTTTAGGGATGGGCGCCTTTCAACGGGGGAAGCCTTTGGGGCGGAGCGCCCTCCCTCCCGCTTTTCCCGCGGGAAGCATCGGAGGGGCACAAAGACGGAGAGAAGGCAGGCCCGTGGCGGGCCTGCCTTCCCTCGGTTCAAGGTATTATCTCGCGTTCCCATAGGAACGGGGTAAAAGAATGCACACATCAAAGCGCGTCTACGCCGTCCGGCGTGAAGAGGAACATATCCTTCTGCAGCTCCGCCACGCCGCCGCCGAGGGCATAGATGGCGCCGCTCAGAATGTCCGTCACCCGCTGCGCCGTCGCGGCGCTCAGTTCGTTGAGGTAGACGATGACGGTCAGCCCGTCTTTGAGGCGGTCGATGATCTCTTCGACGTCTGCAAAGGAGCGCGGCCTGCGGATCTGCATGGGGCGGCCGTCCTTCTGCTGATAGGTGCGGCGTTCGGGCAGGGGGGCTTCCGTCCTCGCTTTCTTCTGCCTGAAATTGTCAAACAGACCCATGCGCCGCCTCCCTCTCCTTTGTTTCCGCTTCTATTTTAGCACAAACTTTGCTTTTGCACAAGCAAATGAAGGGGGCAGTGCGGCGATTTTCACCTTTCCCCGCGGCAGAAAAGGCGCCGCGGGTCTCACGCCTCCGCCTGCGGGTAGTGCCGCGGCCCGAAGAGCGAGGTGCCCAAACGGATCATGTTGCTGCCCTCTTCCACGCACAGGCGCCAGTCTCCGCTCATGCCCATGGAGAGGTGCAGGCAGTTTTCGTCCTCCTGCCGCAGCTCGTCAAAGAGTGCGCGCATCTGCCGCGCGAGGGAGCGCAGCAGCGCCTCGTCGTCAGAGAGGGGCAGCATCGCCATCACGCCCTCGAGGCGGATGTTCGGGTATCCGCGCAGCCGCTCGTACGCCGCCCGCGCCTCGTCTGCGGAAAACCCGCCCTTGGAGAGCTCGCTGCCGATGTTCACTTCCAGCAGGCAGGCGGCGACCCATCCCGCCTTTTCGGCGCGCTTTTGCAGCTCGTCCGCCAGCTCGAAGCGGTCGAGAGAATGGATGAGCTCTGCCTTTCCGATGAGGTACTTGACTTTATTGGTCTGCAAATGCCCGATAAAGTGCCTGCGGGCGCCCAGCACGGCGTCGAACTTGGCGGTAAATTCCTGCACTTTGTTTTCGCCAACGTCCGTAACGCCCGCGGCGATCGCCTCGTTGATCTCTTCGGGCGTACGCGTCTTTGTAGCGGCGACGAGCGTGACCTTTTCTCCGAACTTGTTTCCGCTCGCGATTTCCGCGAGCACCTTTTTCACGTTTTCAGCGATCATGGCGCGGCCTCTGTCTGGTTTTTTCGCCACTATTATACCGCGGCGCGAAAGATCTGTCAACTGCGGGGGGGAATTATGGGATAAAGAACCTTTATCAAAATTTTAAAGTCCTTTATTTTTGTGCATTTGCTTCTTTGCAGAGAATGTGTTATACTGAACATACCGCAGGGATGGCGCTGATCGGCATAGTGGAGCAGAGAGCTTCTTTTGCCGCGGCGGGTGTCGGTGTGGGAATTATCCGGGGGGGGGTGAGAGGATATGAAAAAATTTTTTGCGGTGCTGTGTCTCTCTGTCGTCGCGGCATGCTGCATATGGGCGTGCGTCGCCTGCGGCGGAGGATCGTATACCGTAACCGTTGCGGCATTTCCGGAGGGCGTGGCGCGTTGTGTATTTGTCGGCTACAATGAGGAGACAGGCGTCGAAGAGGGAACAGACGTGCAGGTGCGCCTCTATTTGGAGGAGGGGTATGCCGTCGGTTCCCTCGCTGTGATCGAAAACGGCACAGCGCTCGAAATGACCCGCTCCGTTTCGGGCGGCTATTATTCCGCCGTCATCGAGGATATACGGGAAGACATTTTTCTCTCCTTTTCGGGAGAGACGGGGGAGGAATGCAGCGCCACCTTCTATTGGATGGAACCGGGCCCGGAGGAGATCGTGTCGGAAGAGATGAAGGATCTTTTTGACATGACGATCGTCTTTGACGGAGAGACATACACAGCCGAGGAATTCAAGGCGCTGTTTACAGATCTTTCCGGAGAGAGCTTTCCCGCAATGAAGATGTCCTTTTCCGTCGGGGAAACGCTCACCATCGAAGTATATGCGCAAGACGGCGCGAACAGCTTTGCGGACAACTTTGTCTCCGCGCCGCAGGTCGAGACGATGGCGAGCGCGGAAGAGGCGGACGGACAGCTCTATTTGAAGGCTGTCTATTCCGTTCCGCTTACCGAAAGGAATGTGTGGATCACCTTTTACGAGAAGGAGCTGCTTCTCGCAGGGCAGCTGCCCCGGGCACAGTTTTATGGGGATGGGTTTGAGTCGAGTTCTTTTTATGTAAATGCATCGGTCACGGATGCCGAGGGAAACGCCGTTGAGACGTTTGCGCAAATGCACAAAGCGGATGACCTGCGCATTGCTTTGTCCGCAGAGGAAGGCGGATTGTGGGACGAGCTCCTGCACGAAGAGGGGGTCACGTTTTCTTTGGGGGGCCAGCCTCTCCGAGCGGCGGGAGATCTGCTCTTTGCTCCGCAGGCATTGCCGTGGGAGTATGGAGGGGTCAATTACAGAGTGGAAGCGCACGGCCTTGCCGCCGCCCTTAAGGACGAAAAATATGCCTCGATCCGCGTCGAAGGGCATAATATCGAAGAGAGCGACAGTCTCAACCCCGTTCCCTTCGCCTGCGCGGAGGACGGCACGATGTACTACCTCGCAGACAGAGAATTTATCTTTGTATTTACCATTGCGGGCAGTTTTGACGGGTTGCGGTATACCGTCGAATATGCGGACGGTGCGGAGACCGTCGTAAAGGATCAGCCGCTGCAAGTTTGGGAATCTTCTCCGACGATAGAGATCGCCCCGGGGCTCATCCATTGCAACTGGCCGGAAAAGGTGCTCTCCGTCGAGCCGGGCGTCGGCCGCGCCATCCGCGTGACCATCGAGGTATATTAGGCCGCGGCGTACCGGTGTGCCTTTTTGCGAAAGGGGGATTGACGTATACCGGAAGAGGTGTTATAATAAAAGACGACCGCAAATGCCGTAAGACCGGCTGTCCGGGGCGTGGGTCGCCTTTCGGCCGTGCGGGCGATTTGGTTCGGTTTCTCGGGGCGTTCGCGTGCGCGGTTCGCCCGTATCTTGCGGAGGAGAGATGGCAGAAAGAAGGAAAATTTTACACGTGGCGCTGTGTATCGCCGCGGTGCTCGTTCTGGTGCTCGCTTTTCCGGCGGCAGCTCTGATAGCGGGTTTTGCGCTGCCCGCGCAGTACGGGGCGACCTATTACGGCGCGCTCGCGGGCATGACGGACAAACTGTACGAAGCAGAAGGGAAAAAGATCGTCATCATCGGCACGTCGAGCGTTCCCTTCGGCGTAGACAGCGCGCTCATGCAGCAGCTTCTCGCAGAGAGCGGGCATGATTACGCGGTCTGCAATTTCGGGCTGTACGGCACGATGGGCGTCAAAGTGATGCTCGACCTCGCCGAAGAGGCGATCGGGGAGGGCGACATCGTGCTCTTTGCCCCCGAAGTGGGCAGCCAGACGATGAGCCTGTTCTTTTCCGCACGCGAAGTGTGGCGCGCGGTGGACGGGCATTTCGGCCTGCTTTCGCATCTTGAAGACAACGCCTCCGAGCTCGTCGGCGGCTTCCCCGCCTTTGCCTCCGAAAAGTTCTCCTTCTATTGCAGCGAGCCGCTGCAGGGCAGCGGCATCTATTCGAGTACTTCTTTTGACGCGAACGGTGACCTGAAAAACGTCCGCCGCCCGCAGAACGTGATGCCCGGCGGGGTCGACGCGAACGGCACGATCTCCTTCCTCGAACCGGACGATGCATTCGTCTCCTACGTCAACGAGTATTGTGCGCGTGTGCGCGACAGGGGCGCGGAGATGTACTTTTCCTTCTGCCCCATGAACGAGGCCGCGCTCGAAGACCGTTCGCAGGAGAAGCTGGACGCCTACTATGACCTGCTGCACGGGCTGTTCGACATGGAGATCCTCGGCGACCCCGCCGACTCCGTGATGGAGAGCGGTTGGTTTTACGACACGAATTTCCATCTCAACGACGCGGGCATGACGGTGCACACCGTCCGCCTCGTCGACGCGCTGAAGGCGGATATGGGAGACCCTTCCCCGACGGAGGTCGAGCTCCCCGAAATGCCCGAGCTCCCCGCAGAGGACGTGCCCGCGGGGGAGGGGGACGTATCGGACGCTGCCTGCTTCACCTATACGGCGCAGGGAGACGGTTACGTCGTCACCGGCCTGACGGAGGAGGGCGCGGCGCGCACTTCCCTCGTGCTCCCGTACAGTTATGAGGGCGCGCCCGTCTCCGGCTTCGGGGCAAACGTGTTCGCGGGCAACGCCGTCCTGCGCGAACTGACGCTGCAGGAGAACGTGCGCAGCATCCCCGACGGCGCCTTTGACGGCTGTACCGCCCTCGAAAAGCTGATCGTATTGCAGGAAGACCCCGCGCGCATCTATGTCGGCCTGGAGCTTTTGCGGGGCGCGCCGTCCTGCATCGTCTATGTGCCCAAGGGCACTTTGCCCGCCTATCGGGGGCATTATAACTGGCAATATCTCTGGAGCGACGGAAAAGTGAGGGAATCGGCATGAAAAGAGCGCTTTGTATCGCCATGAGCGCGTTCATTCTCCTTTCGGCCCTCCTCTTTGCAGGGTGCGGCGAAGGGGGAGGAGAGGGCGCAGAGGACATCGTGTGCGTCGTCGTCATCGACAACGGCGAGCCCTTCACGCCGGAGCAGTCCGTCTACACCGTTCCGCGCGGGGAGGATCTCACCCTGCGGCTGTATGCGGACAGGGGATACGCCTTCGACCGCTGCGACTACGCCTCTTATTCGGTAAAAGAGGAAGAGGGCGCCTGCCTGCTCACGCTGCTGGGCGTGCGCTACCCCGCCCGCGTGGATATCCGCATGAAGAGCGTTCCCCTGTGGGGCGGGGCGGACGAGGAGATCCCGGACGACGGGTTCCGCGGGGTGCGCTATTACGTGAACGGGGGCACGCTCGGCGGCAGCGACGCCGCGTGGTTCGAAGAGCCGTTCACGGGCGAGTTCCACCTGCGCGCCAACACGGATACAGGCGTCGGCAAAGTGGAGCGGGAGGGGCACACCCTCCTCGGCTGGAACACGCGGCCGGACGGCAGCGGCGAACACATCGGCCTGGGCAGCCGCGTCACGGTGCCGGAAGGGGAGCGCGCGGTGCTGTATGCCGAGTGGGCGCCCTGGACGGACGCCTCCCTCTTCGCGTATGAGACGGAGGAGGAGGGCGCCGTGCTCACCTCCTATCTCGGAGAAAAGGAAGTCCCTTCCCTCGTCATTCCCGCGCGCATCGGCGGCGAGGAAGTCGTGCGCATCGGGCAGGATTTTGCAGATTCCCTGCACGCGGAGACGCTCGTCCTCCCGCCCACGCTCAAAGCCGTGGAGGAGAACGCCTTTACCCTGCCGCAGATCGGTGAGATCTATCTCTTTGACAGCATTTCGGAGATATCCGACGGCAGTTTCGCGGTGCCGCGCGGCGGTGAGAGGATAAAGACGGTGCACATCAACGCCGTGCGCAAGCCCAGCTTCACCACGACGACGAACAATTCCTATTTCGCCGAGGTCATGGACCGCCTCATCCTCAACGCAGAGAAAAAGAAGATGATCTTTTTTGCGGGCTGCTCCTTCTCTTACGGGCTGGATTCGGAGATGGTGGAGCAAGCGTTCGGCAACGAATACGTCGTCTGCAACATGGGCGTGGTGGGCGGCACGAACGCGACCTTCCAGCTGGACTGCATGCTTCCCTATCTGCGGGAAGGGGATGTCTTCGTGCACGCTCCCGAGGAGATGAACCCTTATCAGCTGCTGTACGACAC
Organism: uncultured Bacillota bacterium; assembly: GCA_949297575.1. Taxonomy (GTDB): domain Bacteria; phylum Bacillota; class Clostridia; order Christensenellales; family Borkfalkiaceae; genus Borkfalkia. The sequence goes on from CASFTB010000009.1 coordinate 33,005, forward strand.
CTCCGCCAACACGCGCATGTTCATGATGGTGGAGGGAAATTACGACCTGCTCGCATTGGCAGACCTGAGCAAGGTCTCCGGTTTCTGGGATGCCCTGCGGGAGAGCAACGCCCTGCGCGAGACGCTCCCTCCGGGCGAATACACCGATTTCAACCCATATTACGACCCGAGCGGAGACATCAACCTGCCTCGCCCGGACAGCCCTCCCGGCTCTGCGTTTGACGGCGGCGCGCTCTTCAAGCCCGAATACATACGGGACGGAACGGTCTCCATCTCGCGGCTGAACGAGTATTACGGGCGGATGTCGGAAAAGGGTGCGTCGGTCTTCTTCTCCTATGCGCCCGCCAACGGCAGCGCCTTCACCGAGCAGGAATTGCAGGACCGCTCGTGGGAGCGCTTCGACGCATTTATCCGCGGCGGGCTGGATCCGCGCTTCCCCGTCATCTCCGACGTGCGCGACTATATCTTTGACGGAATGTATTTTTTTGATACGGATTACCATCTCACCGAGAGGGGGGCGCAGCTGCGCACGCAGCGGCTGATCGACGACATCCGCACCCAACTGGAGAGAGAGCAGTAAGAGGAAGGAGAGGACATGGACAAGAGAAAGTACGAAGGAAAGACGGTATACGGCTGCCTTTGCGGCTATGCGGCGGAGGAAGGCGGCAAACGCTTTCTGTTCGATGAAGAGGGGGCGTACACCGCCGCGCAGGCGCTCTCGCGGGTGCGCGGGCTGGCATCGCAGTTGTGGGCGTGCGGCGTGCGCGCGGGCAGCTGCGTGGCGCTGGAAGCGGTGCGCACGAAGGAAGCTGTCCTGCTGCTGTATGCGCTGCAGGCGGTGGGAGCCGTGGCGGTGCTGACCGACCCCCGCCTGCCCGCCGAAGAATTCCTGCGCGCGGGCGGAACGGGGGTACGGGCGGAGTTTGTGCTCTCGCCGCGCAGCGGCGCGTGGGAACTGTTTGCCGCCGACGGCAAGGCGCAGAGGGCAGATTTTTTTGCGCCCGCAGCTTTTTTTGAGGAGGGGAAGGACGCGCGTGCGCCCGCCTTCATCATCTTCACCTCCGGCTCCACGGGCGGGGCGAAAGCCGTCGTCCTGTGCCAGGAAGGCATGATCCTGAACGCTGCAGACACGCTCGAGCGGGGCTGGTATCTGCCGGAGGATATCAACATCGCCCTCGTGCCCGTCTTTCATGTTTTCGGGCTCTCGCTCGTGCTGACGGCGGCGGTGGCGCGACATGCGGTGTATTTTCCTGCGGAGACGGATATCGTCTCCGTCCTGCACGGCATCGCGCGCCACGGCGTCACCCGCATGAACGGCGTACCCTCGCTGTACCTGATGCTGGCGGAGGCATCGGAGAGGGAGGGCGTCGCCCTCCCCTCGCTGCGCACCGGCCTGATCGGCGGGGGGCCCTGCACGCCCGAACAGTTTGCCTATATCGAGCAGAAGCTGGGCATGACGCTGCTCTCCGTCTACGGCATGAGCGAGTGCGTCGGCATCAGTCTCTCCGATCACCGCGACTCGTTTGCCGACCGCAGCGGCAGCGTCGGGCGCATTTACCCCTTGAACCGCGCGCATATCCTCGGCGAAGGGGACGCGGAGCTGCCCGCGGGGCAGGAAGGGGAGATCTGCGTGGAAAGCCCCTTCCGCATGCTCGGCTATTACGGGATCCCTTCCGAGGAGGGGTTCCTGCGCACGGGCGATCTCGGCGTCATCGACGAGAGGGGATTTCTGCACATCACGGGGCGGAAGAAGGATATCATCATCCGCAACGGCAACAACGTCTCGGCGGCGGATATCGAGCGCGCGCTGCTCTCCCTGCCCTGCGTGCGCGCGGCGGCCGTGGTGGCATGCCGGAGCGAGCGCGAAGGAGAGGTTCCCTGCGCCCTCGTGGTGCTGCGCGAAGAGGCGCGGGAGGGCGCCCTGCGCGCTTCGCTCGCGCGCCTGCTCAAAAAGCACGAAATGCCGGAAAAGATCCTCTTCGCCGCCGCCCTCCCTCTCACGTCTACGGGGAAGACGGACAAACAGAAGATCAGGGAGATGTTCGAGGCATGAGCGAAAGCGTGGTTTTAAACTCTCCCGTGCTGCTGGCGGGCATCCTCATCGCCGTGCTGCTGTTCGTCTTCGGCAGGCGTACGCGTGCGGCGGGGCCTCTCTTCCCGCTGCTTTCGGCGGGTGCGGGCGTCGCCGTGCTGGTGGCGACCTACCTGTCCGGCGCGGCGCTCACCGAGCTCATCGTGCTGTTGCTCGCCTTTACGGCGCTGTACCTGTCGCCCTACCTTTCGGGGGGAGGAAAGCGCGGATGAATTTCAACTCCCTGCACTTCCTCATCTATCTGCCCGTCGTGCTCGTCGTGTACTGGCTGCTGCCGAAAAAGGTGCGCTGGGCATGGCTGCTGGCGGCGAGCTATTACTTTTATATGAGCTGGAACGCCTGGCTCGTCTTCCTCATCGCGGGCACGACGGGCGTCTCCTACGGCGCGGCCATCCTCATCGAACGCACGCAGAGCAAGCGGGTCAGAAAGTTCTGGCTGGCGGCGACGCTCGTCGTCTGCCTGGGCACGCTCGTGTTCTTCAAGTACTTCAACTTTCTGGTACAGAGCGCCATCGACTTTCTCAACCTCTTTTCGATGGACATCGACAGCTTCGCGCTGGATATCATCCTGCCCGTCGGCATCTCCTTTTACACATTCCAGACGCTCTCTTACGTTATAGACGTCTATCGCGGAGACTTCCGCGCGGAAAAGCATTTCGGCTACTACGCGCTGTTCGTCTCCTACTTCCCGCAGCTGGTGGCGGGGCCCATCGAAAAGCCGGGCGACCTCATCCCGCAGCTGCGCGCGGAGCACAAACTGAACGGGGAAGACATGGCGGCGGGCATGCGCATCATGCTCGGCGGCTTCTTCCGTAAGTGCGTGGTCGCGGATTTCTGCGGTATTTACGTCAACAACGTGTTTTCGCGCATCGGCGAGGCAGACAGCCTCTCCGTGCTCATCGCGGGCGGGCTGTTCTGCGTCCAGATGTACTGCGACTTTGCCGGCTATTCCGAGATCGCCACGGGCGCTGCGCGCATGATGGGGGTGCGGCTGACCAGGAATTTTGACAGGCCGTACCTCTCGATGAGCTATACGGAGTTTTTCCGCCGCTGGCACATCAGCCTCAACCGCTGGTTCACCCAGTACCTGTATATCCCCCTGGGCGGCAGCAGGAAGGGCAAGGCGCGCAAGATCCTGAACGTCGTCATCGTCTTTTCTCTGTGCGGGCTGTGGCACGGCGCGAACTGGACGTACCTGCTCTGGGGCCTGTACGCCGCGTTTTTCGTCGGGCTGGAGAGCCTCATCCTCCCGCCCTTTGAGGCGTTTGCAAAGCGCAAGGGGCTTTCGGAAAATCCTGCGTTCCGCCTGCTGCGGCGCACCGTCATGTTCGCGGTATTTATCCCTGCCGCGCTGCTCTTCCGTGCGCAGTCCCTCTCCGAGGCATGGCTCGCCTTTTCGGGTCTCTTCACCCGCTTTGCGTCCCTGCCGGAGGCGTTCTCCTTTGTCGGCATGGACGCGCTCGCCTTTGCGCAGATCGCGCTGAGCATCGTGTGCATGGGCATGGTATGGCACTTCTGCCGCGAGAGGGGAGAGGGAGACGCCGCAGATTCGCATGCGCTCGCCGCGAGCGAGGGAGCCTTCCTCGTCGCCGACGTGACGGGCGAGACGCCGCAGGGCGGCGCCGCAGCGGCAGAGCCCGCCGCGACGGCCGCGGTCGGTGCGCCCGCCCCCGGCTGTCTGCTGCGGAGGCAGAGCGCGTGGGAAGACGTCGCCGCGCACGCCTTCCTCATCCTGTCCGTCATGGTCTGCTGGCTGGCTTTTCTCGCCTCCAACGATGCGAGCACGTTCGCTTATTTCCAATTCTGATGAAAAAAACGGCCTTCGGACGGTATGGCCGGCGCTGCCCGCGGCGTTACGCCGCGGGCAGTGCTCTTTTAAAAAACGGATACGGATGCGGCGGGGCATGCCCGCCCTCTGCCGCTAAGGGGCGGGCGGAGGGGCGGCTCTTCCCGCCCTCTTTTTGTACTCAGACGGGCAGATGCCGTACTGTTTGCGGAAAGCCTCTATAAAATAACTCACGCCGGAGAACCCCGCTTCCAGGCCGATCTCGATGATCTTTTTATCGGTGCGGGTGAGCTGTTCGGCGGCTTTTTTCAGGCGATACTCGATCAGGTAGCGGACGGGGGTCTTGCGCAGATATTTTTTGAATACGGCCGCACAGCTGCTCTTGCACATGCTGCCGGCTGCGGCGATCTTTTCCAGCGTCAGCTTTTCATCGTAATGTTTATGGATGTAGGTCAGCATCCCCTTCAGTTCGGGCAGGTCGGCATACTGCGGACGCCGTGCACTCTGCCGTATTTGCGGCAGGCCGTACAGCGCTGCCCAGATGCCATAGCCGATGCCGAGGGCGTGCAGGGCGAACGACGGGCGTTTCCGCAGCTCGTACAGCGCAGAGACCGCCTCGTACAGTTCGCCGAGCGTTCCGCCCCTGCGGAAGGTGAGGAAGGGGCAGCCCCCGCCGATGGTCGGCAGGATGTACTTCTCCGCGAAGCCGTTTCCGCCGCAAAAGGAGAGGGGGTGGAGCAGGGCACAGAGGAAGTCGCACTCCGTCCTCTCTTCCGAAAAGCCGTAGTGCAGCTGCCGCGCGTTCACGAAGATGCCCTCGCCTTCCCCCAGCCGCACGATCGTCCCGTTCACGTTGTAGCTCATTGTTCCGGACAGGACGGCGATCAGCTCGATGTCGTCGTGCCAATGCGCGTCGGCGGCATGGTCTGCAAAGGCGGAGAGCAGGCCGCGGCGGATATAGACGGATACATCCGGAGAGTCGTAGGAGACGATTTCGGAATGGTCCTCTCTGATCTCGATCTTAGACTTCATTTTTACGATATTCCGATATATTTATGCGATTTTATGGAAGAAAGATATAGTTTTTTCTGATATAATTATATTAGATAAAAAGAAAAAAGTCAATGCTTTCTGAAAGATCGTCGGCGCCGCACGGGGCAGCGCACTTGCCCGCCGTGCAGCAGGAGGGAGATATGTACAGGGCAGCAATCATTTCCGAAGACTTCCGGACGAGGGAGACGCTGCGGCGTTATACCGAAAGATTTTCATCTGCAGACGGGCGCGCCTTCGAGGTCCGCTTGTTTGGGTCGGGGGAGGAATTCCTGCGCGGCTTTATGCCTGTCTACGATGCGATCGCGATCGATATGCAGGTCGCGCCGGAGGGCGGGATCGGGTTGGCAAGGAAGACCCGCACGGTCGACCATTGCGTCTCCATCATCTTCGTCGCGGAGGAGGGGGATATCGAGCATGCGCTCGAAGGGTATTCCGTAGGAGCTGTCGGTTACCTGATAAAGCCCTGCCGTTACCGGTGCTGGCGTTTTGCGCTGCGCAGGGCCGCAAACATAGCCGGGGCGCAGCGGGAGAGCGAGCTTTTTATCAAGGGGAAAGGCCTTTGGCACCGCATCCGGGTAGAAGAGCTGCATTCGGTCGAGGCTTGCGGGCAGGAGCTGCGCTATTGCCTCTTCGGAGGAGAAGTGATCTGCAGCGAGGGGACTTTATCGGACGCGGAGAGGCAGCTTTCCCGCTGCGGCTGTGCGCGCCGCGTGGGAGAGAGAACCGCTGTCCCGCGGTAAAGTTTTGCGGCGAAGCGGCGAGGCCGCGGCAAGGGCTATTGCAGACATTTGTGTTTTCTCTTTTCTCCGTCGGGGAGGAGAGGGGCGGGATCCCCCATCCCCCGGGCCCTCTTCCCTCTCCGGCGGGGGAGTACGGCGGCGTTTTGCATTTTTTACGGACAACATATCATAGGCAGAACGCATGATCGTTCGGGCGCGCGGCCCTTTTCGGCCGCGCGCCTCCCTTTTTATCGGCGGTATTTGCGGGTCGGTTGTTACGATTTGACAGAAAATACGGATTTTAAATAAAAATATCCGCGTTTTTTTATAAATCGATAAAATTTGACATAGGTTTGATTGTATGCTATAATAAAGCCGAATTTAATAAATAAAGAAAGGGAGCTCCCTTTCTTTGTCTGCTTTGCAGACAAAGAAATCCGTTAATGGAAGAAACGGGGGCGCAGAGCGCGCGGATGGAAAGTCTGCGGCGGGCGGCAGGGCAAAGGGTACACCGTGCCCGTGCGAAAAGCCCGATAAACGGAGAAAAGTACGTGGTAAAAAAGTTTTTGGTCAGAATGTATGACAAGATCGTCGGGTCGAATGCCGTGGTATGGCATTTCTATACGATGTACAAAATGCGGCACACAAAACTGCACAGATATTGCAGGCCCCTTTCCTGGGCCTATCTGTGCGGGCTGCTCCTGAAATACGCGGTATTCGGGGTGGAGGCGAAGCTGAAATATCCGGAATCCTCCGTGCAGGTGTATCCGGACAGGGAGAAACTGATCGGATCGCTTGCCGGCGCGGAGGTGCTCTCCTTTGACGTTTTCGGAACGCTGCTGTTGTGCCGCTTCGAACATCCCGAGGACCTGTACGATATCGTGGGATATGAGCTTGGCCTTTCCGATTACAGGGAGATGCGCATCGGCGCAGAGCGCGCGGCGCGCCGGCGGAAGGGCGAGCGGGCGGATCTGCGCGAGATCTGCGCCCTGTTGGAAGAGCGCCATGCCGTCGATGCCGACAGGGCGTATGCGTTGGAGACGGATGCCGTCCGGAAGTTCTATTGCGCGAATCCGTATTTTACGGCGTTGCTGCGCGACGAGCGCCTCGAGGGGAAGAAGACGATCGCGGTCTGCGACGCGTGCTTCTCCGCGGACTTCCTGAAAAGCCTGCTCGGCGAAAAGGGTTTTTCCATAGAAGAAATATTTGTGTCGAACGAATACGGGCGCTCGAAAACGGAGGGCGGGCTCTGGGACGCCGTACGTGAAAAGTACGGGCGCGGGCTCTTCCATATGGGAAGCATTTACGCCGCAGACGTCAAAAACTGCTGTCGGCACGGGCTCCGCGCGTGCGGGATCCCCGATCTGAACCTCGCTTGTTCCTTATACCGTGAACACGGGGTGCATTCTTTGGCGCAGTCTTTGTACAGCGCGCTCGTGAACGGCAGGCTGCACGCGGAGGGCGGGCTGCGCGATCCGTATTACGAACACGGGTACGTGTACGGCGGCATCATGGTGTTCGGGTTCTGCACGTGGCTCGAGCGGCTGGCACGGCACGAAAAGTACGACTGCTTTCTGTTCCTCGCGCGGGACATGGAGCCCGTTTATAACGCATACAGCAAATATTTCGGCAAAGTGCCGAGCGTGTACCTGAAGATCTCGCGCTTTGCGGCGATGAAGCTGGCCCTGCCGGAGTATTTCGAAATTTTCTTCAACACGATGTTCGCGGAGAAGGCGAGGAAGAGGCATAAGATCTCGGCAGGCAAAGCGCTCGAACAGGCAGAACTTTCGTTCCTCGCGGCAAAGCTGCCGCAGGGCGGGGCGGAAGAGCTGAACGAGTCGCTCCTCCCGTCTCTGCGCAGGTTTCTCTTCGCGCATATGAAAGAGATCACGCAGAGATATGCCGCCGACGCCGAGGCGTTCGAACGCTATATCTCGCCTCTGACAGAGGGGAAAAAGCGCATCTGCGTGGTAGACCTGGGTTGGCGCGGCACGATCTTCTCCATGCTTGAAGCCTGGTTCAGAGAGCGGCGCCCGGAGGTGACGCTGCGCAGCGCGATGCTGGGCGTGCGCGATCATTTCATGGCGAACCACCTGACCGACTGCGGAAAGATGGACAGCTATCTCTTCTCGCATACCAAAAATACAAACTACATGATAGACGAAACGCAGATCATGTTGTTTGAAACGATGTTTTCTTCGGAGGCGCCGACCACAGTCGGGTATGCCGTCGCGGAGGACGGGAGCGGGCAGCCCGTGGCGGGGCAGACGGAAGAGCGCCGCGGCGTGATTTTCCGGCAGATCCGGCGCGGGATGGCGGATTTCTGCGGCGAATTCAAGCAGGCAGCAGACTTGCTGCCTTTCCGCCTGCGCATTTCGGGGACGGAAGCATACGCCCCGTTTGCGGATGCGCTTGCCGACGTGCGCTATAACCTCAGCCTGTTCGGCAAGCTGAAAACGAGCGCAGACCCCAACAGCGTGCCCGTGAGCATGCGCGACCTTCTCGAAGAGATCGGCTACACCTCGGATAAAAAGTTCTATTGAGTGCTCTATGAAAAATGTCCTGAAAGGGTATTATCTCCGCTATGACGGGCGCCTCGTTTTTGTCGTGGATACGGTCACAAATGTCGATACGGGGGAACAGCTCGTGCTTTGCAGGGCCAATGCCCCGAAAGCACAACATCTGTATGCCGTCGGCAAAAGCTCTTTTTTGGAGGAGACGGAAGTAGACGGAAAGCCGATCCCCAAATACAGGCACATTTCACGCGCGCGCACCCTTTCGGAGGAGGCCGCCGTTGCGATGTATGCGGCGGACGGCGCATATCCGCCCGAAACATTGGTGAAGGGGAGGAAGAGTTCGCGGCACCGCCCGGCAGACACGTATCGGGCCTATGCGAAGGATCTGAGCGAGTCGTATCTGCGAGACGCGCGCATAGCCCGCGGAGGAATGGCCGCAGGGCATGGAGAGGAGTATGCGCGCGCCAAAGAAAATGTTCTGTTCCTGGAGCGGTGCCTCGAAGGCGACCTGAAAGAGTATGCCGGCTATTTCAGAGAGCGGTTCATCGAGGGGAAGAGCATCCGCAAATATGCCGCTGAGCACGGCATCAACCGCGGCTCCGTCGATCATATCCAGTCAAAGTTCTTTGCGGCGCTCGCTGCATGCCTCGAAGAGCGCGACGCGGCGGAGCACCGTTGCCGCCCGGCAGGCCCTCCGCAGGGCGGGCGCACTTGACCGGGCGACCTCTTTAAAAAATGATTCGGAAGAGCTGTCCACGGTCTGCTTTTAAAGCGGGCGTGGATTTGATATAGATGTGCCGCTCCGCTTTGCGGAGAGGTATGCAGGAAAAATATGTTTAGTAGTAAAAAAGAAAAGGAGAAAGGTATATGAAACACAAGTCGACTTTTGTGTGCAAACGCAGCGCGGCGGTTTCATTGCTCGGTGCCGTCGCACTGGTGATGATCATCCTCGCCTTTGTGCTGTGCGGTAATGTTGCATATGCGGCGGACAGGCACGATGTGACGGCAACGAGAAGAAGCATCTCCGCGGGAGTGACGGAGACGGAGTATTACACGAATAACTCCGAGAACAATGACCAGACGGTCGTCTATGCGATCGATGTCGACCTGTCCCAAAATACGCTCATCGCAGGGTATAAGGATTACGATACGAGCGGGACATGGGGCATGCAGCGCGTACGCGAACAGGCTGCCGCGGCGGAAGCGAAGCGCGGCGTCAATATCGTTGCCGCGTTCAACGGAGATTTTTATAATATGAGCTCGGGCGAGCCTTCCGGCGTGCTCGTCATGAACGGGGAAGAAGTCAAAGTGACCTCTTCCGCCCTCGCGCGCAACTGGTTTGCGATCACGGCGGACAATAAGGCGTATATCGGGTCCGGAGCTCTGCCCGAGAATACCGTAGAGGCGATCGGCGGAGATCGTATATTGATCAAAGACGGAGAGATCGTCCTTGGAGTGGACGATTCCTACTACATGACCAAAAATCCTCGCACTGCGGTGGGCATCAAGGCAGACGGCAATGTCGTCATCGTGTCTGCAAACGGCAGGCAGGCGCCCTATTCGAGCGGTTACACCTATATGGAGCTTTCGCAGAAAATGCTTGAGCTCGGCTGCGTCGTCGCCATAAACCTGGACGGCGGCGGCTCTTCCACGTATCTTGCGCAGTATGCGGGCACGGATGAACTTGTGCTCGCCAACAGCCCGTCCGACGGAACGGAGCGCAGCGTTTCCTCCTCTCTCTTCGTCGTTTCCAACGCAGAAGAGACGGGGATCTTCGGCTCCGTCGATATCTCACCGAACAACGAAGTCTATACACCCGGCACCGCCGTGGAACTGAGCGCCATCGGCGCGGATACGGCGGGCTTCCCCATGGGGATCCCGTCGGGAGCATTTTGGCGCCTCGCCGAAGAATGCTCGGAAATGGGTTCGCTTGAAGGCAGGATCGAGGCAGACGGCACCGCCGCCGCGACGCTTCATGCCGCGGAAGGAGCGGTCGGTACCGTCGTCGTCGAACTCGTCTACGAGGGAAAAGTGTACGGCAGCACTACGATAGAATTGCAGTGGCCGGATTCATTGACGATGACAAACACCGTCTATTCGCTCGATTTCGGCGAAAGGACGGATTTCGGCCTTACGGCATATTGGAACACGCGCATCGTACATCTGAAAGAAGGAGATCTCATTTGGGAGATCGGAGAGACGGGCAGTGCGGAATACCCGAGCATCGGAAAGATGGACGGGGATATCTTTGTGGCCGACGAGGAAGCGACGAACGTCACCGCAACGGTCACGGTAAAACTCGGCCATAACACGGCTGTATTTATCTCTGCGGAGGTCTCCGTCGGGCAGCTTCCTACGGTCGCCTGGGATTTTGAGGATATCAAAGACCCGGAAACGGGAGAGGTGATCACGGAGGCAGAAGAGTATTATACTGTTGCGGAAGATACAAGCGCGTATTTCAGGATCTCGTTTGACCCCAACAACAGCGGCGCAAAGGGGAGCGCACAGATTGTCGATGCAACGACGGGAGAAGTGCGCGTAGGAGAGAAAGCGTTACAGCTCAATTATGACTTTACCAACAATGCCGTTGCGCAAGTGACGGCGGGCGTATATTTCGGGCCCAGCACGCGCTACGAGGTTCCCGGGCATCCCACCGGCCTCGGCGTTTGGGTCTATGCGCCGGAAGGTACGCCGAACTTCTGGCTCAGGTCTTATCTGTTCGGAGAGGACGAAAACGGAAACCCGACGGAAGGAAATGTCGGTTGGGGCGGTGATAAAGGTGCTTACGTCGTCGATTTTACTTCGTCGACGACAGAGTTACAGCCGGGTTGGCACTACTATGAAGCAGATTTGACGAATTTCACGAACCTGCCGTATACGTGGATTCTTACCAATCAGACCTTCCGCATCATGCAGCTGACGGGGAACGGCGCGCCGGTCGCGGGATACCTCTATCTGGATAATTTCCAGTTCGTTTACGGAGCGAACACGGACGACCTATATGCGCCCGAGATCCAATCGGTGCAGATTGGAAATTCGGGCGGCGCCGCGGTGGAAGACGGGATGGTCGTTTCCGACGATCCGTTCTCGATTTACGCTTCCTATAACGAATTTATGGGGCTTTCCGATGAAGAGCTGGAAGAGATCGAAGACGAGGCCGACAGGGAGGCATATGAAAAGGCGCCTATGTACGCGACGGGCGTCAATACGGCAGACGTTCACGTGTATGTGGACGGCAACGAGGTCGAACTTGCCTTAGTGACGGAAACCGAGTTGTTCACAAAAGATATCCGCCTTCCCAACGGCAAACATAAAATAACGATCGAAGTGAGCGATAACTTCCAAAACCGGAGAACGGTCAGTTATGTCATCGAAGTCAGCAATGAGAGCGGCTATGTGTCCGCAGGCTTGCAGGGGGTAGGAAAAGAATCATACCTTGGTTCCGATTATCTGCTCGACTTGGTGGCGGATCTTCCCGCGTCCGTGCAGGAAGCGACCTTTGAGGTCCGCCTCGCGACCGGTTTTTCCCTCGAGGCGGGCGACGCGGTCTCCGGCTTCGAAGTGACGCGGTGCGGACTGACGCATGTCAATAACAACGTATATACCGTTACGATCAGGAGGACGGCGGGGGAGTTTACTGAAGGCAGTGCCGTCATCGCCAAATTCAAGATCCACTGCGATCCCTCTTTGCCGGAAGGATCCGTCCTGTCTTATTCCATCGATATGTCTTCCGTCGTATATGCAGAAGGCGTTCAGGAGGACGTCCTGAACAGCTTCTATACGGAAGCGGAAATCGAGGTCCTGCCCTATTATATCATCGAGGCAGACACGATGGTCGTCGGCTCGGAGGGCGGATACATCTATGTGACCGACGCGGCAGGGAATCCCGCTGCGGGCGTCACCGTCACCGTCGACGGCGTGCAGCTGGATAAGGTGACGGATGAAGAAGGAAAAGTTTATACCGACCTCTTCGTTGCGGAAAAGTGCAGCAAGACGGTAGCAGCTTATTCGGAGGATGGTTATTCGTACGGATTGACCGTATATGGCGTACTCCCCGGGGGCATGACGGACGAAGAGGGGGCTCCTTCTGCGGCGCCTGCTTTTGTCCGTTCCGTGGCCACTGTCGACGGCAACACGGAGCAGCGCATTTTCTGGCTGGCAAATCCTTTGGCAGCAAATGCTTCCGCACAGGTCCGCTACGCGACGGCGGAAGAGTATGAGGCAAAAGGAGAGGGCGCGTTCCGTACGGTAAACGGGACGAATCAGCTGTTGGAATTTACGGGCACATACGCCGTTTACGTCAATCACGTTTTGCTGGAAGGGCTCGCGGAAAATACGCAGTATGTGTACCGGGCGGGCGATGGAACGACTTGGTCGGAGATAAAGCACTTCTCTACCGCAAAGAGCGGCGCGGCGACCGACTTTATTGTCATGGGCGATACACAGGCAGAAAATTCTGAGATTTTTGAGGCGTACGGCAATGCGATCGTAAACAGCGGCGTCGATTACGACTTCGCCATCCAGACGGGCGATTTTGTCGATCAGGGCAGCAATTACGAGCTGTGGGCTGCGATCCTCGATGTGTTCTCGGAGTATTTCAGTGATATCGATTTTGTTCAGACATTCGGTAACCATGAATATTCGGGGAGTGCGCTCTATCCGATGGCGATGACCTTCTCGCCGAGCGAAAAGTATTATTCCGTGACGTATGGCAACGTATATATCGCGGTCATCAACTGTTATACGGAATCGGACATGCGGGAGGCTGCAGCATGGATAGAGGCGGATGCCGTCAAGAGCGATGCCGTATGGAAGGTGCTCAGCCTGCACAGGCCCCCGTATTATACAAATGTGATCGGCGGCAGTGAAAACTCGCATGCGATCATACCCGCGCTTGCCGATGCAGCGGGGTTTGACGTCGTGTTTTCCGGGCACGATCATTCCTATGCGCGTACGCAGCCTATGACTGGCGGCGCCGTCGACGAGGAAAACGGAACCGTTTACTTCATCGTCGGTGCGGCGGAAGAGGGCGGTAAATACGAAATCACCGACGATCCCGCATTCAACTTCGCAAAGGTGAGCGGCGATTTCAATGCACTTTACTTCTCGGTGCACGCGACGGATACGGAGATGCAGATCACCGTTTATAACCTGACCGACGACGGCGTTACGTTCGAGGTGTTCGACAGCTATACGATCCGCAACGACTGTGCGGGTCCCGGTCACGACTTCTCTTATATAGGCGGCCGGCTCGTCTGCGACAGGTGCCACTATGCGGCCTTGCCTTCCGAGATTGGATTCAGCGGCCTCGTGCAGGACGAAGAGGGGCATAACTGGTACTTCAGCGGAGGAAGCCCGTGGGCGGGTTGGCTCCAGCTGGGTGAAGAGCAGTACTACTTCCTCGAAGACGGTTCTGCCGCGAACGGAGAGGTTGTCCTGCAGGCAGACTATGAAAGCAACGCCCACGGAGACATATTTTTTACATTTGAAAACGGTCTCCTTACAGGCGGCCATACCGGCTGGTACGGCCCGAAGTACTATGTGGAAGGACAGTATATCACCGGATGGATCGAGCTGGAGGATGGGTACTATTATCTGGCGACCGGGAATGATGCGCTCCGCAACCCGGGCGTTGAGACCGGTGATAAATTGACCGGGTATTGCTCTGTTTATACGCCTACAGAGCCCTATTTCACGATTTATTATATTCATTTCGATGAAGACGGACGATATGTGCGCGGAGATTTCCATCTGCGCGGAGATGGGCAGAATTATGCCATCACGTATGTCACGCCCATCGGAGATTCCGACCGCACAGTGTGGATTCTCTATTATTGCAGCGAATGGGTGCCCGTCAACGGAGACTTGTTCTACGTAGACGGTAATTGCAACCTGGTGACCGGGTTGTATGAAATCGATGGCGTCCTGTACAATTTCAGTGATGCGGAAGGAAAGCCCGATGTGACGGGCAGAGGCAAATGCCTCGGCACATACAGCGGGTGGCTGGATGACAGATATTATGTAGACGGCGTCATGCAGCAAGGCTGGTCGGTCATCGACGGAGACTACTACTATTTTGCGACGGAGAATGATGACGGGATGGAGCTCGGCAAAAAGTTTACGGGACGCCGGGCAGTATACACACCCACGCAGCCGTATGCGACATATTATTACATCAACTTTGCGGAA
>CASFTB010000010.1 GCA_949297575.1 uncultured Bacillota bacterium
AAATGGTATTGACAAAGGACAAAATGTATGATATACTGCAATTACTTAATAAGTTAAGTTAAAGGAAGGGGGAGACGAGGCGGAAGGAATCGAGGCTTGTAAACCGGCAAAATTAGCGCACAGCGCGATAAAAATGAAAAGATAAGGAGGCATTATGAAAAGGAAACTGCTGCTTGGTTTGACTGCGCTTCTCGCAGTATCGGCGTTGAGTGTCGGTCTGGTCGCCTGCCGTCCGACAGAGGATGTGGATGACGGAAAACTCACCGTGACATTCTATGACGGCGAGACGGTCTTAAAGGAAGTCGAAGTGGACGAGGGCTCGACGGTGACGGAATATACACCCGAAAAAGAGGGCGGATATACGTTCGTCGATTGGTTTGCAACGCCCAGCTTCAATCATCGCTTTGACTTCGAGGAACCGATCACCGAGGATACGAGCGTCTTTGCGGGCTTTTCGCTCTACGAAGAGGATACGCGCGAGTTTTACATCGTCGGTACGGGAACGAGCAAGTATCTTCTCGGGCAGGATTGGGGCAAGAACCTCACGGACGAACACAAACTCACCCGCGTCGAGGGCAAAAACGAGTACACCATCACCACCGACCTGATGGAGGGGGATGAGTTCCAGTTCGCGATCAACGGGCTTTGGCACAACAAGCGCGGATACGGCTATCTTGCCGACAACAAGCTTGAGGACGGCACGCAGGTGTTCAACGGAACGGGCGGCGGTCTCGGCGAAGTGACGTCCAAAGGGCAGAACATCCAGGTACTGCACTCGGGCAACTATACGCTGACGCTCAAGACATATCCGCATGAGGACTTCTATAATACCGACGATCCTTCTTATTCGGACGATCAGAAAGAAGTTTATAATTTCGGTCTGTTCGATCGGATCGAATGGGTGCGGAACGGCGATCCCGTCGATCCGCCTACGGTCGTTGTCGATTACTACATCAAGGGTGCGAACATCACCGGATGGCAGGATATGTGGAACAACGCCACCAAAATGACGAATACGGACGGCGTCTATACCCTGACCGTCTACCTGGAGCAGGGCGAGGAGTTCATGTTTGCCTCCACGAATACGATCGGCAGCGTGACTTCGAGCGGTACGGCTTCCGTTCTGGCGTCTGCGCTGGATGATGCAAGCAAAGATCTGTTTACGGGTGAGCGCAATATGGTCGCCGCCAAGACGGGGACATATACCTTCACCTATACGGAAGCGACGGGCGTTCTTTCGGCGACCATCGACGAGGAAGCCGTGCCCGAGGCGCGCGATTATTATCTGGACGGCACGTTTGCGGGCGCTTGGGGCGACACGCTGTACGGGCCTGAGGCAGACCGTCAGCCCGGACCGAACGGAAGTTCCCTGTTCATCGACGACTATAAACTGACCGAAACTGCACAGGGCTCCGGGATCTACCAGATCCTCGGCGTGGAACTTCCCGCAGGGGCAGAGCTCATCATCCAGTCTTATAAGGCGGGAGCGGCGGAGCCCGGACAGTGGAATACGGAAAACTATGCGCTGCTCGGGACGTACAACAGCACCTATCTGCTGCCGAAGCTTACGGATACGAGCGATTTCGGCGCAGTGAGCGCGACCAATAAAAATATTTTGGTCAAGACGGCGGGAACATACAACATCACCTTCGACAGCTATTCGCAGATGATCACCATCAACGACGGCTTCGATATCTATCTCAAAGGTGCCATGAACAACTGGACGCATAACTATGCGGACGAATGGCGCATGACGCAGAATGCGGAAAACGAGATGCTGTATGAGATCACGGTAGAGTTTACGGCAGGGCAGGAATTCGGTTTCGCACAGTATAACAAGGGCGAGGACGCTCCCGAACTTGCAGCATCCGGCGGGACGTTCCTCAACAAAACGAAAGCCGGCACCGCCGAGGATACCGCGGACTTTGTCCCGGACGAGGGTACGAACTTTAAGGCGAGCGTTTCGGGAACATACCGCGTCGTCTATGACGCAGAGAAAGATACCATCGACTTCTACAAAGTGACCGAGTGACAGAAAGATCCCCGCCGCCCATATCCGGCGGCGGGGAGAACTTTTTTGGATCAGATGCGGATAAAGTGATCGCTGTCGGCGACAACGGTGTGGCCGATCGCCTGCAGAACAGCATTCATGATCTTGGGAAGATATTCCTTCATCTGCTTTGAATAGTCGAAGATGTTCAGCCGATCCTCCAAGACATTCAGGATGCGCAGCAGAGAGGGCTGGGAGACGGCGACATTGTTCAGCTTCGGCAGCACTGCGGGCAGTTCATCGGGCTCGGAAAGAAAGAGTGTGCCGGGGAGCGCGGAAAGGAGTTCTTCTTTCAGCCGTTCGTTTTCGGGAGAGATGGCAAGATAGGTGAAATCATCCTGAAAGTGCGCGGCTGCGGCTGCCTTGAGCTTTTGATAGTCGGTCGAGATCTGATAAAAGAACGGGTCGTCGATGAGGCAGTCGAGGGCGAGCACGGGGATATAGTTTTCCTGAGCGAGCGCATGGAAGTCTTCATCCGACATATTCAGGCACAGGCAGGCGGAGGCGGGCAGGCGCACGTTGCGCTTATCTTCCGAATAGGAGAGCAGGAAGTTGTTTGCTTCGCAAAGAGGCTGAAAGGCGCGCATGAAACACAGCGTCTCCATGCCTTGCAGCCAGGAAACGTGTTTGGATGTGCGCAGCAGAATGGTGTTCGTGCGCAGCATATTCAGCTCGGAAGCATAGGGATTGGGCGAATAATTGAGATAGTTGATCGCCTGCAGCACCTTTTTCTTCGTCGCTTCGCTGATGTGTTGGTCGGGACGCTGGTTGATGACATAGGAGACCGTTGCCGTAGAGACGCCGGCGAGCTTGGCGACATCCCGCATATTTGCACGGCGGTGCGTTAATTTTCCATCCTGATCCTTAGCAGCCATGAGAATACCGTTTTTTCCTTTAGTGTAACAGAAAAGAAAGGATATGTCAAGACCAATCATCGGAGGGGCAATTTGAACCGGCAAGCAATTTTACACATTCCCGACAGTCAATACTGCTATGCTTTGGCGTGCGATCGGGTAGAGCTGCGCCTGAGGACGTCGAGCGAGGACGTGTTTTCCGAAGTCGATGTCGTTTACGGAAATAAATACGATTATCACCTGAAAAGAGAGCGTGCGGTGATGCAAAAGCGGTTTTCGGACGGGACATTCGATTACTATTTCGTCCGCCTTTCGCTCAAAGACGTACGGTTCGTCTACGTCTTTGAACTGCACGAACGGGAGAAGATATATTATGTTTCGGAGGACGGGGTGAGCGAAAGCTATGACTTCAAGCTTGCCTACTATAACTCCTTTCAGCTGCCGTATATCAACCGAACGGATGTCATGCCCGAAGTGGAATGGATGAAGAGCGCGGTATTCTATGAGATCTTCATCGATCGGTTTTTCCGCGGCGACACCCAAAAAGAGGATGCCTATATCAACCTGAAATGGGGCGATCTCCCGCATCCGAAGAGTTTCGCGGGGGGAGACCTCGCGGGCATCCGTCAGAAGCTTGGCTATCTCAAAGGGCTGGGCGTCACGGCGCTCTATCTGACGCCCGTATTTTGCTCCGTCTCCAACCACAAGTACGATATTTACGACTATTACGAGATAGATCCGCAGTTCGGCACGAAGGAAGAACTGCGCGGGCTCGTCAAAGAGGCGCACGCGCTGGGGATCCGCATCGTGATGGATGCCGTGTTCAACCATTGCAGCGAACGCTTCCCGTATTTTCAGGACGTGCTCCGCAACGGGAAGGCTTCTCCTTATTTTGATTGGTTCATCATCCGTGGGGATAAAGTGGACGCGGAAAAGTGCAACTACGAATGTTTTGCCGCCTGCACTTATATGCCCAAGCTCAATCTTTCCAACGAACAGGCCAAGGCGTATTTCATCGATGTGGCGCTGTATTGGATCAGAGAATACGGCATTGACGGCTGGCGGCTGGATGTGTCCGATGAGATCTCCCACGATTTCTGGCATGATTTCCGCAAGGCGGTCAAGGCATACGATCGGGATATCGTCATCATCGGGGAAAATTGGCATGATGCGCGTCCCTATCTTTGCGGAGACGAGTACGACGGGATCATGAATTATGCCGTGACAAAGGCGCTGCTCGACTTTTTTGCAAAAAAGACGCTCGATGCGAAGCAGCTCGCCGAGCGGATGAGCGCGCTGTATGTGCGGAATACCCGTCAGGTCAACAACATGATGCTCAACCTGCTCGACAGCCATGATACGCATCGGTTTTATACCGAGACGGGAAAAGATACGGATGCGCTCCTCTGCGCGCTTGCCGTGATCTTTCTGCATACGGGCGCGGCGTGCCTCTATTACGGTACGGAGATCGCGCTGGAAGGAGGTTACGACCCCGATTGCAGGCGCACGATGGATTGGGAAGCGGCAGAGAAGGGGACAAAGATACAAGAGCTCGTCCGCAGATTGGCGTCCCTTCGCAGGAAGGAAGCCGTTCGCAGCGGAGAGATCGCCTTTTCCGGGGAAGACGGCATCTTTATTCTGGAACGGAGAGGGGAGAGCGTCCTGCGCCTGTATGTCGACCGATCGGGGGGACACAGATGCGTGCCGCAGGGCGAAGTGCTCCTGGCATACGGCTGGGAGGGCGGCGTGTTCACGGGAACGGGATTTATGATCGAGGAGGTCGCGTATGAATAAATTTATTACAGCATTTTCCGTCCATATGGCGGTGATCCTCGCGCTCATCGTGTCCATCGGCACGGTCGCGACCCTGTCGAAAACGCAGGGGGAAGGGGCAGAAAAGTTTACGGGAGAGCTGGAACGCAACGTCACCATCCGCATCCTGGAGAACGATACCGCCATCAAGCAGGGATACTTGAAAGAGCTGCTCGACGCGTTCAATGAAGCGTACGCCGAGTACGGGATCGTCGCGGAAGATGCGAACATGGATCAATACAGCGATCTCGAAAACGACGGGCCTTACGGCAAGGGACCGGACGTTCTGTATCAGCCCAACGATCAGCTCATGCGCTATGTGCCGGACAGGCACATCCTCCCGCTGCCCGTGGAAGAGCTCGACTGCTACGAGGCGGTGGGACAGGCGGCTTGGGACGCATATTACACGAAAGTCGGCGCCAACGAGTATTATTTCGGGGTGCCTGTCAATGTGCAGGGTCCGCTTCTCTATTACCGCAAAGACCTTCTGCCCGAAAACTGGCAGGAAGAGTGGGATGAAAACGACAACGAAATCCCCGATATGGTAGAGAGCTGGAATAAACTGTACGAGTTTTCTTTGGAGCGGCGGCAGGGTAACGAGAAATTCGGATATATGCGCTCCTTCTTGGAGCCGTACTTTTCCGTGGGCTATCTATACAGCTACGGCGGATATTCCTTCGGGAACAACAACACCGATCCCACGGACATCGGTTACAGCGCGGGCGAGGCGGAAAAGGGCGGCTGGGTGATCCGTCAGCTCGCTTCCGCCATGAACGAGTGGTGCATCGACGACACGATCACCGTCAACGCCTATTCCAAGCTGGGGGACGGCAGTTACTTTGCGACGATGACGACGCCCGACGTCTATACCATGTTCATCGACGAAATGATGAAGAACGGCATGACGCGCGCCGAAGCGGAAGAAAACCTTGTTACGGCACCCATCCCCATGCTGCCGAAGAGCGGGGATCTCACGGAAGAAGACCCCGAACTCATCCCCAGCAAGATGATGGGCGGCGTCAACGGGTATGCGATCAGCTCTTATACCAAAGCGCCCAACGCCTGCCTTGCCTTTGTCGATTTTGCCACGAATTACGAGATGATCAAGCGGCGCAACGAGCTGTTGGGCATCGCTCCCGCGAGAGCGGACGTCGCACAAGAGATCGGCGGGCTTTCCGAAGTCATCCAGAACAATCTCGAAGAAGGCAATATCGTCATCATGCCGTCCATCCGCGAAAATGCGCAGATGTGGACTCCTTTGCAGACGCTCTTTACCGATCTTGCCAAGGACCCCTTCCGCGATGCGGACGAGATGAAGTATGACAGCCCGGATAAGATCAAAGCGGCGCTGGAACGGGTAGATCAACAGGTGTATGATGCGATCCATACGCTGAAATGACGGAGGGAGAAGATATGACGCATCCAAAAGTCAGAAAGCAACATTTCAAAACGGTCAAAGAGATCGTGAAGCGTGCAAACGGAAAGGTGGTCTGCTCTGCCTGCATCATGGGGCTCGGGCAGTTCCTGTATCGGCAATGGGCAAAGGGGATCTTGTATCTTCTCATTCAGATCGCTGCCATTTGTTTCTTTGTGTTCGTCGGGGCGGAAGCGATCGCGGGATTCTTTACGCTGGGGACCATAGAGTCCAATGCGTGGTACGGGATCGAAGGAGACAATTCCGTCATCATGATGCTGATGGGGATCCTCGCCTTTATCGTGCTTGCGATCTATCTCTATTTTTACTATGCCAACATCAAAGACGCATACGCCATGCAGTGTGCCGTAGAGCAGGGCAAAAAGCCGAGGACGCTCAAGGATGAGATGCGCAGTATGCTCGATGACAAGTTTTACAAGACGGCGCTCTTTGTTCCGATCATCGGCGTGTGCATCTTCAACGTGCTGCCCATCGTGTTCATGATCCTCATTGCCTTCACCAACTACGGTCCGGACGTCAAACCGCCCGTGCTCATCGACTGGAAGGGGTTTGAAAGTTTTATCAAGGTCCTGACGCTGGGGCAATTCGCTCCC
The DNA here is from genome assembly GCA_949297575.1 of uncultured Bacillota bacterium. Lineage (GTDB taxonomy): Bacteria > Bacillota > Clostridia > Christensenellales > Borkfalkiaceae > Borkfalkia. The sequence goes on from CASFTB010000010.1 coordinate 6,745, forward strand.
ACGTTTTTTAAGATCCTGCTCTGGAACATCGTATGGGCGGTCTTGTCTACGGCGCTCAACTATTTCTGCGGGCTCGGGATCGCACTGCTTTACAACAAGAAATGCGTCCGCGGGAAGGCGTTCTGGAGGATGTTCCCCATCCTTGCCTACGCGGTGCCGGGGTTTATCACGTTGCTCGGCTTTAAGTTCATGTTCTCCTACGGCGGGCCTATCAACCAGATGATCGTCGAAGCGGGCGGAAAGGCGATCGGCTTTTTGGATCTCGACGCCAAGTGGTCGGCGCGCGGGATCGGTCTCGTCGTCAACTGCTGGCTGAATATCCCGAGCAGTATGCTGCTGGCAACGGGCATCCTGAGCAACATGAACCGCGATCTCTATGAAGCGGCAAAGATCGACGGAGCAAGCGCGTTCAAGCAGTTTACGGCGATCACCCTTCCGTTCGTGGTATTTGCAACGACCCCGATCCTTATCTCGCAGTTCATTGCGAATTTCAACAATTTCGGCATCTTCTATTTCCTGCGCGGCGGCGGTCTCATTGCAGACGGGTATTTCCTCGCAAGCGATACCGACCTGCTCATCAACTGGCTGTATAACTTGTCGATCTCCAACGACTATTATTCCATCGGCGCGGCGATCAGCATCATCATCTTTTTGTTCACGTCGGCGGTCTCTTTGGCAGTCTATGTGCTGTCTCCCAGTTACAGACAGGAGGATACTTATCAATGAAGCATATCAAGATAAGACATACGGTCGATACCGTCATCACTTATATCATCATATTGGCGATCAGTCTGGTGTTCCTCTTTCCCATCCTGTGGCTGCTTCTGGCATCTTTTTCAAGGTCGGGCTCGCTGTATTCCTTCGACGGCTTTTTCCCGACGGAGTACAGCCTCGACAGCTTTAAGAAGCTGTTTACGGATACGGCGCTGTATAATTATCCGAGATGGTTCGGCAACACGCTGTTCGTTGCCTCGATGAGCTGCCTGTTCGGAACGGCATTGACCATCCTCACGGCATACTGTATGTCCCGTTATCGGTTCAAGAGCCGCAAAGCGCTCATGAAAACGACGCTCGTTCTGGGGATGTTCCCCTCCTTTATGGCAATGACGGCGGTGTATCTTCTCATGACGCAGTTCAACCTCATCAACAGCCATTGGGGACTCATCCTGATCTACTCCGCCGGTGCGCCGATGGGGTATATGACGCAAAAAGGCTTCTTCGATACCATCCCAAAATCCATCGATGAGGCAGCGCGGATAGACGGGGCGACCAATGCGCAGGTGTTTTTGCGCATCACCCTGCCGCTCGCTTCTCCCATGATCGTCTATACGCTGCTCTCCTCCTTTGTGTGGCCGTGGAGCGACTTCATCCTCCCTCAGCTGCTTCTCAAAGAGAAAGACCTCTATACCGTTGCGGTGGGCTTGATGTCTTTGGGCGACGACGAGTTTGCCCGTTTCGCGGCAGGATCGATGTTTATCGGGGTGCCGATCATTGTGATGTATTTCGCACTTTCTAAGTTCTTGATCAGCGGCCTTTCGGCGGGCGCGGTCAAAGATTGAGTTGGTTTTGCCGAAACGATCGGTGCGTTGTGTCCGCCGACAAAGAGAAGCGGACGGCATTCGAAACGTATTAAGACTTCATTCTATTCCCCCTATTGCAAGGTGCCGCAGCTTTTGCTGCGGCACTTTGCAAAAATAAGAGTTCAATCGGAATTTATGTCACTTGTTACAAAAGTTCCGATTGTATTCTTGACTTTCATGGGGACTATCGTCATTTATATAGCGATCACAAATGAATTTACCCAAATACAAAATGAGGCAAAACTGGAATTTGGATTTGCCTCGTTTTATCATAAAGCGCCGGCTCTTTTTAATCGAAGGGCAATCGAATTCTTTTATGATATGTTGGCAAAATATGGGGTCAAAGAAGTCAATTTCTATGAAATAAGAGATCAGTTTATAAAACATTACGGATATTTTAAAGTAGTGCGATCATAAGCCGAAAGCGGATGACATCTTCGGCAAATTATGATACAATGTATCATATGAGTGTCATCTATCGCCCTACCGGGATGGCGCGGGAGTATAGTCCCTATGCGCTCAATCTGTATATCGGGTGCAGTCATCGCTGCAAGTATTGCTACGCGCCGCATACCCTCCAAAAGAGCGAAAAAGCCTATTTCGGCACGCCCGAACCGCGCAAAAACATTTTTGGCGCTCCTTGAAAGCGATCTGAAAAAGACGGCCTATACCGAACAGATCTTGCTCTCCTTCGTGGGCGACGTGTATTGCGAGAGCGCGGATGGGGGAGAGACGACGCGCGAGGCGCTCGCTCTTCTCAACGCTTATCACGCGCCCGTGGCGGTGCTTTCGAAGGGCGGGAAACGGATGCTGCGCGATCTCGACCTCTTTCGTGCCTTCGGGGAGCGCATCGCCGTCGGGACGACGCTGACCTTTTTGGACCAAGAAAAGAGCCGGGAATGGGAACCGTACGCAAGTACGCCCGAGGAGCGGCTGGAAACGCTGAAGATCTTGCACGAGAGCGGGATCAGGACGTTCGCAAGCTTTGAACCGACGATCGAGCCGCGGGAGAGCCTTGCGCTCATCGAGCGGACTTTGCAGGACAACAGTGTCGATCATTATAAGATCGGCAAGATCAACCACTTCAAAAATGCCGACGGGTGGCAGGATTGGCGGCAGTATCTCCTTGATTGCCTGGCGCTGCTGCGCCCGACGGGCAAAGAGGTCTACTACAAGTTCTGTCTGCGCAAGTTCACGCCCGATGTGGAGCTCACGCCCGAGGAGAAAGACCCTGATGCCTATATCGTCCGTGCATTCCCATCGGAGCAGTTGAAATTGTTTTAAGCGGCTGAGGGGGGCTTGCATATCGATTTGTATCCGATCCATACAATTCGAAAGTTGAGATCGAGTCGACCGCGCGGGAAATGGAAAAGAGTATCGACGATCGAACGGGATGCGCACTTTTGGATTTAAGGGGACAGTTTTTGTGCTTTTTGCAAAATCTGTCCCCTTAACTTGTATTTTCCTCGATTTTGTGCTATAATGAGAACATCGAAAAGGAGTGATCGCATGGAATTATATGTCCGAGAAAAGTATTTGAAGAAGATGCGCGGGTTCTATCACGATACCGAGGTCATCAAAGTGATCACGGGTGTCCGCCGTTGCGGGAAGTCCTGTCTGATGAAAACCGTCATGGACGAGCTGCGGCGGAAGGGGGTTTCGGAAGAGCATCTCATTTCGTTGGATTTGGACAGCCTGCAATACCGGAAAGCCAAGACGGCGGATCGATTGGAAGAGCTTATCCTCTCGCAGTCACATGCCGAGGGGGTAAAATATCTTTTTATCGACGAGATCCAAAACGTCGCGGGGTTTGAGGAGGTCGTCAACGCCTTTCGGGAGGATGGGAATTACTCCATCTTCATCACGGGCTCCAACTCCTATCTTCTGAGCGGGGAGCTGGTCACAAAGCTGACGGGACGGTATATCGAGTTTGAGATGTTCCCGCTCACGTTCGACGAATACCTCGACATGAAGGCGTTTTATGGAAAGCCGGTCAACGCGAATCTTATCGCAGAGCTCAACAATTATCTGCAGGAGGGCGGCTTCCCCAAGACGATGCAGTATGATGAATTTGCCGACAAGCGTACTTATGTCCAATCGGTCATCGACGAGATCTTTGAAAAGGACATCCGCCGAAGACTCAAGATCCGAAACGTCGAAGCGTTCAACAATGTGCGCGGCTTTATCATCAACAACTTCGGGGCGACAGTGAGCATTCAAAGCTTGCAGGCTGCGCTCGAAAAGAACGGGATCGCCGTGAAGCGCTCTACTCTGACAAGATATATCGAGGCGCTTGTGCAAAGCAAGATCTTATATCGGTGCGATCGGTTCGATATGAAATCAAAGAAGTCGCTCGGCGGGGAGAAGAAGTACTATCTTGCGGATACGTCCTTCTATTTCTCGACAAATACGGACAATCGCATCAACTACGGCCCCACATTGGAAAACATGGTCTATCTCTATGCGCGCAGCTTCGATTATTCCGTCAGCGTAGGGAGGATCGGAAAGCTGGAGTGCGACTTCATTTTGCGGGATAACAGCCTGAATTATGCCTATGTGCAGGTGGCGTATACGATCGGGGAAAGCAAAGCGACCGAAGACAGGGAATACGCGCCGCTTGAAATGATCAAGGATAATTATCCGAAATTTGTCCTCACGACCGATTATCTGCTGCAAAAGCGCAGCGGGATCAGGCATTTGAATCTGCTTGAATTTATGAGGGCGCAGAAAGGGTTTTCGGACTGAACAGAGCGTATGATAGAAGCGGCGCGGCGGAAATTTCCGCCGCGCCGCTTGCTTCGATAAGTTTTCATTTGGGGAAACAAATTGGAGAAACGATTTCCGAAAGAGGGCTTAAAACGGCAGTTTTCGGGCAAAAAACGGGCTTTCGAGACTTTTTTCAAAATTCTGTTTCGCATCTATTCTCAGAACAGTATTACCCTTGCTGTCGGAACGGCGGCGGGCGTTTCTGAGGTTTGTACGGACGGGCGTTTATAAAAGGCAGGGCCTGTCCGTAAAGCGTTTGCGCAAGGTTGCAAAATTTCGGCCGGGTGCCTTGGTATGCATTCTTTTGCGTCGGATACGCGCATCGGAGTATCTCTTTGAGGCGTTGCCCGAAACGAGATCGCCCTCCGGGAGGCCTGCGACTCATATGTGTAAATTTTCGCTCCGGAGCGCGGCAGCTGCGGGCAATAAAAATCGCATTACCCCTTGCAAAGTCGGGCAAACTGTGCTATAATGAGGCAAACAGGGGTACCCCTGTTTTTTCGGAGTACTCCGAAAAAACTTTCTTATCGGGTTATCCGCATCGGCGGAAAGGAAGAGGAAATGATCCGTGTCGCAATCGTAGAAGATGAAAAGGAAGCAGCCGATACGTTGACGGAGTATCTGCACCGGTATGAGCAGGGCAGAGCGGAAACATTCGAGATTGCCGTCTATCCGAATTCCAGTACTTTTATCATGAATTATAAAGGCGCGGATATCGTCTTCATGGACATCGAACTGCCAGACGGGAACGGTATGGATACCGCCAAGATGCTCCGCCGCCTCGACAGCTGCGTGACGCTGATCTTTGTCACGAACATGGCGCAGTATGCCATCAAGGGGTATTCTGTCAGTGCCCTTGACTTCATGGTCAAACCGGTCACCTATTACAGTTTTTCCACCATGCTTTCCCGCGCCCTTGTCCGTTGCCATGCCGAGCGCGCAGCCGATTGGGTCATCCATACCGCCGGCGGCCTTTCAAAGGTAGACCTGAAAAGCATTTCTTACATTGAGGTCCGCGACCACAGGCTGGTCTACCATACGGATGAGGGTGAATTCGAAGAATGGGGCAAAATGAGCGCACTGGAAGAGCGGCTCGCCTCCAAGGGCTTTGCAAGGGGGAACAACTGTTATCTCATCAACCTGCGCCGCGTCACGGCGATAGAGGACAGCAGCGTCCGTCTGCTCGGCGGTACCGAGCTGCAGCTCAGCCGCGCCAGGCGGAAGGAGTTTTTGAGGCTCTTTGCCGAATTTTTTGAGGGAAGCGGGGAGTAGCACGGCATGTTTGCTTTCGATCAGACCCTCTTTTGGTATCGTTTGGTGTTTACCGCCGAATTGCTCGTCGCGGAGCACCTGATTGCCTGCCGTCTCAAGAGACGCGGGCATTTTTGGTTGCGTCTCGCTCTCTGTGCGGTGGCGCTCTTTGCGGTTACTTTTCTGACGCCCCTCTATTGGTACAATGCGCTGTACATTTCGGCAATGTTTCTGTTCCTCTTTGTCGTCAGCGCGCTCTTGCTGCGCGTTTGTTACGACGAGCCCTGGATCAATATCCTCTTTTGCGGCATCGCCGCATACGCAGTGCAGCACATCGCGTATTCTCTTTATCAGATGATCATGCAGCTTACGCTCTTGGACGGCGGCCTCTCCTCCGGCATTTACGGGGAAGGCGAGCACGAGGGCAGCTGGAACATTTTTACCCTCCTTGTTTACCTCGAGTGTTACAGCTTCGTCTACGGCATGGGCTGGCTGTTGCTCGGCCGTACCCTCGCCGACGAAGGAGAGCTGTACATCGACAACGCAGCGCTCCTCTGGCTCGCGGGGCTCATCCTGTTTGTCTCCATCGTCGTCAATGCGATCGTCGTCTATGCGGAAGAGCTGCAGGGCAGGACGATGCAGCTCATCTCCTATCTGTACAGCATCCTCAGCTGCGTACTGGCGCTCATGGTACAGTTCGCGCTCAAGCGGCAGAAGAAGCTGGAGGTGGACCTGACCGTCGTCGAACAGATGTGGCAAAAGGACATAGAGCACTATCGGCTCGCCTCGGAGACCATCAACATCATCAACGTCAAGTGTCATGATCTGCGGCACCAGATCCGCGCGCTGCGCCTCGGAGGCAGAACAGATGCGGATGCCCTCGAAGAGATCGAGCGCTCCGTTTCCATCTACGATTCGGTAGTCAAGACGGGCAACGACGCACTCGACGTCGTCCTGACGGAGAAGAGCCTCAACTGCGAAAAACACGGCATCCGCCTCACCTGTATGGCAGACGGCGCTAAGCTCTCCTTCATGAAACCGAGCGATATCTATTCTCTTTTCGGCAACGCGCTGGAAAATGCCGTCGGGCACGTGATGCGATATGAGGACAGGGAAAAACGCTTTATTCGCCTCAATGTGCGCGAGGTCAGTTCCACCCTCGTCGTGCACATCGAAAATTATTTTGAAGGGGAACTCGTGTTCGCGGACGGACTTCCGCAAACCACGAGCGGGGATACCGTATCGCACGGCTACGGCATGATCAGCATGCGCACTATCTGCGAAAAGTACGGAGGGGATCTCTTTGTCAAGACGAAAAACGGTCTGTTCATGCTGGATATGGTATTGCCTTTGCCCAAAGAGGGAGGATAACGCGCTATGCAAAAGAAACGGAATAAGATCAAAAAATATGCCGCCGTTTACCTGGCGCTGACGGCATTCCTGCTGGCGCTCTGCCTCACCGTGAACATCGGTATGAACACTTTTTCCCGCAATATGGATTTTCGCTTCGGGTCGGGAGAGATGATCGTGACGCCCGCAGAGGGTACGGAAGATTGGGATACCGCCTATTATGCTTCCGATTATGCGAACGACAGACAGCGCATTGAAGATGCGGCGCGTGCCTTGACAGAACGCATGGAAGGGGAGGGCATCGTCCTCCTCAAAAACGAGGGGAGTGCCCTTCCGCTCGACCGCGCTCAGCCGCGGCAGCAACGCGTCAGCGTGTTCGGCTGGTCCTTTTCGCACCCCGTTTATGGAGGCAGCGGTTCGGGGGACATCGACACGCAGAATTGTATCACACCGCAAAAAGGACTGGAAAATGCTGGATTTTCCGTCAATCCGACGCTCGTCGACGCCTATGGCGAGTGGTCGGAAAATACCGTTCGCCTGACCAATTGGGGCACGCAGGTCACCTGCGATTCCCGCCCTACCGTTACGGTATCATATACCGACTGGGATATCATCGAGATGCCTGTCTCAGACGCTCTCGCCGCGCGGGCGGCAGCGTATTCGGACGTGGCACTCGTTTTTCTTGCCAGGCAGGGAGGAGAGGGCACCGATCTGCCCGTGACCATGGGGGCGAACACTTTTTACGGAGCCAACCGCGCCAATACGTCCAACTCTTTCGGTTACGATGAGGGCAAGCACTATCTCGAACTTGCCGAAGGGGAAAAGCAGATGCTCTCCGCCGTCACGGGGGCGGGGTTTGAAAAGGTGATCGTCGTCATCAATTCTCCCAATGCGATGGAACTCGCCCCTTTGCAGGATTCGCCCGATATAGATTCCGTCCTGCTCATCGGAGCCCCCGGCTCTGCGGGGTTCAATGCCTTGGGGAAAGTGCTCAGCGGGGAAATTGTCCCGTCGGGCAGGACGGCGGATATTTTCGCCGCAGACTTTACCGCCGACCCTACCTTTCCCAATTTTTCCGATCCAACGTACTATGCGGAAAATGCGGGTATACAGCGCCGCAATGAGTACACGAACGTCAATGCAAACACCTCGGCGTACGACCACGGCTACTTTGTGCAGTATGAGGAGGGGATCTACATGGGCTACCGCTACTATGAGACGGCGGACCTGCTCGGTACCATTGACTACGGCGAGGCGGTCGTCTATCCCTTCGGCTACGGACTGAGCTATACCTCCTTCGAGCAGAGCATCGTGCGCAGCTCGGTGCGCGGCGGCAGGGTCAGCGTCACCGTCCGCGTAGAAAATACCGGCGGCCGTGCCGGCAAAGACGTCGTGCAGCTATACTATACGGCGCCCTTCGGCGCGGAAGAGACGGGCGGGGCGCCCGTCATCGAAAAATCCGCGAAGGTCCTCGCGGCGTTTTTGAAAACGGATTCCATCCCCGCAGGCACTGCGGAGGAGTACACGCTCTCCTTTGCCGTCGAGGACATGGCCTCTTATGACGACGTTACCGCGGGCTGTTATGTCCTCGACGCGGGCACCTACACGATTTGGCTTGGCAAAAATTCCCACGACAGCTGGGGCAGCTTTACCTATGAGCAGAGTTCCCGCGTCCTCTTCGATGCGGGCAATCCGCGGGAGTCGGAGATCGCCGCGCAGGAGGAGTCCGTGCTCGACCGATCGGAAACCGTCGCTGCGACCAACGCTTTCGGGGAAGTGCTCGTCCCTTCCGAAATGAGCAAGCTCACGCTGCTCAGCCGCGAGGATGAATTTGTGAATTTCCCCACAGAGCCTACGGATGTAGACAGGATCGCCACCGATGATTTCTTACAGACCATCCAAAGGTATGACCCTGCCGCCCACCCGGACGAAGATGCGCGTCTGCCCGCGTTGGGACGGGAGAACGGCCTGCGCCTTGCGGATATGCGCGGCGCCGCTTACGGGGATCCCGCATGGGATTCTCTTCTCGATCAGCTCTCGGTAGATGACATGGTGCGGCTCGTCACGACGGGCGGATTCGGCACGGCGGGCATCGACTCTGTCGGAAAGCCGCGCACGTTGGACAACGACGGCCCGCAGGCACTCAAATACGGCGATTGGGCGGGCACGCCCGGAGAAGACGAAACGGCGCTCAATGCCTACCCCTCCGAAACGGTCATCGCCTCCGCCTGGAGTGTACAGCTGTGCGAGGAGTGGGGTAAGATCGTGGGTGAGGAAGGGCTCGCCTGGAGCACGACGGGTTGGTATGCCCCGGGGCTCAACCTGCATCGCTCGCCCTTCGGCGGAAGAAATTTTGAATATTTTTCAGAGGATCCGCTTTTGAGCGGCAAGTTGGGTGCCGCAGTCATCGGCGGCGCCGCGAGCAAAGGGATTTTGACCTATCCAAAGCATTTTGCGGTCAATGACCAGGAGAGCTACCGCTCCGGCTGGAAGTACAATACCGTCAATTCACTGTACACGTGGGCGACGGAGCAGACCATGCGCGAGCTGTACCTGCGCTCCTTCGAGATCGCCGTCAAAGAGGCGCGCGTGACCGTCCGCTACATCGCCGATGATCAGGGAACGGTGCAGAGCAAAGAGATGCGCGCGGCGACAGGGATGATGACCGGGCTAAACGCCGTCGGCAGCTGCTGGGCGGGCGGCAATGCTGCGCTTTTAGAGTGCGTCTTGCGCGGCGAATGGGGATTTTGCGGCACCGTCATCACAGACTACCGATCGCCGAGCAGGACGTTCATGGATCCGGACAGGATGCTGCGAAATGGCGGAGACCTGGTGCTCTATCCGCACGGCGTGGCATTGGACGAGTCGAGCTCTGTGACCGCGGTCTCCCGCCTGCGGGAGGCCTGCCGCAACATCCTTTATTCGTATTGCAACAGCAACGCGTTGCAGGGGATCGCCCCCGGTTCGAGCATCTCTTATCGCCGCGCGCCGTGGCAGTGGGGGATCACCGTCATGTGGTGCTGCAGTGCGGCGGTCGTTGCGGCGGGCGGAATTTTCGTTGCCGTGTTGTGGAGAAAGGAGGTTTCCGAAAAAAAAGAGGAACGCTCTGCTCCCGAAGGAGGGAAAATATGAGGAAAAGAATTTGGCTGTTCGTCCTTGTCTCTTCAATCTTATCGGTATTGCTCATCTGTGCCTGCGCGCAGGAAGAGACGCCGCCCGCGCCCGCCGTGGTCTCGGTCACCCTGCGCATCGGCGGGGAGGATGCGCCCGACAAGGTGGCGGTAGACTATACGCGGATCCGTTCGATGACCGTCTCCGTCAAGGTGATCACCGAGGGCGGCGCAGGCAAAGCGGTGCGCTACTCCAGTTCGGATGCGTCCGTCGCGGAGATAGACGGAAACGGTACCATCCGCCTTTTGGGGGACGGCTCGTGTACCATTGCCGCCGTCTCCGAAGCGGACGGGGAGAAGTCGGACAGCTTTGTGCTCGACGTCTATTATCCGGATGAGGCGATCATGCAGGAGATCGCCTCCGACGGCGTTTACCGGTTGGAGGCAGAGGAGGCCGATCTCTCCGCCGCGGGCAGCAATGCGGCTGCGGAGGAGATCCTCGGCGAGGGAGGAGTGCCTACGGGCGAAACGGCCGTGGGTGGCCTGGGCTATAAAGGGGCAAAGATCGTCTTTCGCGTGCGCGCGGGAGAGGCAGTCTGTGCGATGCTGCGCCTGCGCGTCGCAAGCACCGTGGAGAAGGGGAAAGGCGAGTTCGCCCTCGACGATGCCGTGCTCCTGACCGTAAACGGGCAGGCGTATGCGACGGGCGTAACGGTGCGTGCCGTGGAGGGCGCGGCCGATTACAACGGGTATCAGGTGCTGGAAGTACAGGCGCGGCTCTCTTTGCGCAGGGGAACCAGTGAGATCGCCTTTACCGATATTGCGGGCGTTTCCGGCAGAGCCGCGCGCATGCCGAATTTCGATTGGATCGAGCTGTCCGTCAGCGAGTACGGGCAGACCGCCGGCTGAGCGGTACCGTCCCTTTTCGGAGCGGGCAAAACAAATGCAAAAATCACTCTTTACGGGAGGCGCCCGTCGCAAGTGCTGCGGCGGGCGCCTCCCGCATTTTTATGCGTTTTCCGTCCTCTCTGCATGCCGCAGAGGGGGCGTTTTTTTACAGGTTACGGAATTATGTGACGGTTTACGAAAAAAATATTGCGGGTTTTTCATTTTTGGGATAGACTTTGTTGCGAAAAAGCGGCGCCATTCGGCCCCGCGTCCGGCCCGCCTATGGGCGGAGAAAAAAGAGGAGAAAAGCAAGATGAAAGGTTTCAGTTATTACTGGAAGAGCAAGGGTTTCAAGCCGTGGTTCTTCACGACGGCGATCCTTGCCGTGCTGCTCGCGGTGATCACCGTCGTCCTGACGGTGACGCCACTGCTGTACCAGACCATCAATGCCGTGCTCGGAGGCGAGCGCAGGGTGCTGGTGGAGGGCGATCCGTCGCAGTATATCCGCTATGCGTCCGACTATGCGACCAAGGAGGACACGCTCGCCGCAGCGAACGCCTTCAATGAGGAGATCGCCGAGGAGGGCATCGTGATGCTCAAGAACGACGCCTCCCTGCCCCTCAAGAAGGGCAGTCGCATTACCGTTTTCGGAAAAAATTCCGTCAACCTCGTGTTGGGCGGCTCCGGCTCCAACTCCGGCGCCAAGGATGAGGCGTCCATCCGCACCATCTACGACAGCCTCGAGGCTGCGGATCTCGTCGCCAACCCCGCAATGGAGGAATTTTACAAGGATGACGCGCGTTCGGGCAGTGCGCGGCCCGCTACGGCCCCCGGCATGGGCAGCATCCTCACCGGATACCCCGTCTGTGAAACGCCCAAAGAAAAGTACACAGACGACCTCCACGCTTCGTACAGCGAGTACGGGGATGCCGCGCTCGTCGTTCTTTCCCGCGTAGGCGGCGAGGGATACGACCTCCCCCGCACCATGTTTTGGGACGGAAAAGGCTATACAAATTGGTCAGAGGAGGGCAGGCAGGCCATTCCCGGCGCCAAATCGCAGGATTCACACTACCTCGAACTCGATCAAAACGAGTGCGACCTCCTCGCCGAGGCATGCCGGTACTTCTCCAACGTCATCGTCGTCATCAACAGTTCTTCGCCGCTGGAATACGGGTTCCTGAGCGATCCCGCCTATGCGAACATCAAAAGCGCGCTTTGGGTGGGCGCACCCGGCAATTCGGGGATCATGGCACTGGGCAGAGTGCTCAGCGGAGAAGTGAACCCTTCGGGCAGAACGGTGGATACCTACCCGCTTGACTTCACGGCAGACCCCACTTGGAACAATTTCGGCAACGATCGTAAGGACGGCGGCAACCAATACTCCACGCGCGAAGAGGACGGCTCGCTCAAAGAACGCAACGCCTACTTTGTGGAGTATGAGGAAGGCATCTACGTCGGATACCGCTATTATGAGACGCGCGGCTTTACCGACGGGGAAGAGTGGTACAGGCAGAACGTCGCCTTCCCCTTCGGCTACGGGCTCTCCTATACCGATTTCGAGTGGGAGATCCTCTCCTGCAACCTCGAGGAGGGCGCAGCCCTCACGGAAGACGGCACCGTCGAGATCACCGTCCGCGTGACGAATACGGGCAACCGTGCCGGCAAAGACATTGTTCAGCTGTATTATACCGCGCCTTATATAGAGAAGCAGATCGAAAAGGCGCACGTCGTGCTCGGCGATTTCGCAAAGACGGACATCCTGTACCCCGCGAGCGAGGCAAACGGTACGGATAAGCCGCAGTCGCAGGACCTCACCCTCTCTCTGAAGGTGCGCGACATGGCATCCTATGATTACAGTGACGCTAACGGGAATGATTTCCGCGGCTATGAGCTTGACCCCGGCACGTATACGCTGCGCCTGATGCGCAGTGCACACGAAGAAGCCGACAGCCTCTCCTTCACGGTCGGCGGAGATGGGTTCACATATCCCTATGCGGAAGGGGAAGACGGTGCGCAGGGCGCGAAGGTCGAAAACCTGTTCGACGACGTGAGCGGCCATATCGAAACCTATCTCTCCCGCAGCGATTGGCAGGGGACGTGGCCGCAGCCGCTTACGGAAGCCGACCGCGTTGTAGATACCTCCGTGGTGGACGGACTCAATTACAAGCTCAGCGACAAGGCGGGCGATCCTTGGTATACGGAAGAGATGCCGACCCAGCAGCCGAAGGCGCTCTCCTATAACGACACGGAGGTTAAACTGTACGACCTCATCGGCAAAGGCTACGACGATCCCCTGTGGGATGCCCTGCTCGACCAGCTCACGGTGGCGCAAATGAAGGATATGGTGGACGTCGGCATCTATCAGACGCGCAACATCGACAATATCGATAAACCCCTCACGACGGATGCGGACGGCCCGATGGGCTTTGCCCTGTTTATGGGCAGCGACGCGGTCAACGGCACTTGCTATTATGCCAGCGAGTGCGTGCTCGGCGCCTCCTGGAACGAGGACCTCGCGGAGCGCTACGGCATCATGGTGGGCAATGAGGGTTGTTTCGGCAACGTCAAAGGGGACGGCAGGCCCTATTCGGGCTGGTATGCTCCGGCGGTGAACATCCACCGCTCGCAGTTCGGCGGGCGCACCTTCGAGTACTATTCGGAGGACGGATTGCTCTCCGGAAAGATGGCGGCGGGCGTCATCCGCGGCGCGCAGAGCAAGGGCGTGTATTGCTACGTCAAGCACTTCGCGCTCAATGAACAGGAGACCAACCGCGATACGAGCGGCCTCGTTACCTGGGCGAACGAGCAGTCTATGCGCGAGCTGTACTTCAAGCCCTTCGAGCTCGCTGTCAAGGAGGGCGGTACCCGCGCCATGATGTCCTCCTTCAACCGCATCGGCACCGAGTGGGCGGGCGGCTGCTACAGGCTTCTTACTACCCTGCTGCGCGGAGAGTGGGGGTTTGAAGGCACCGTCATCACCGACTTTAACCTCAGCCGCTACATGAACGTCGATCAGATGGTGCGTGCGGGGGGCGATCTCAACCTCAGCCAGATGTATACAACCACGGACGCATCTTCCGCGACGGGCGTCACCGCTATCCGCCGTGCGGCGAAGAACATCCTTTATACCGTCGCGAACAGCAATGCGATGAACGGCATGGGTGAGGGCGTCATTTACCGCTATGCCCGCCCCGTGTGGTGGATCGCGCTGGTCTGTGCAGACATCGGCGTGGGCGCAGCCCTCGCGGTGTGGGGAGTGCTCGTGTTCCTCTCCGTCCGCAAGCGTCCCAGGGCTGCGGAGGGGCTGCCCGCCGACGGGCAGAACGCCGATCGGCAGGAATGAGCGGGCGGGGGGGCACCCTTTCGCTTCAGAATGAGCCAAAGAGAGGGCGGCGTTCCGCCGCCCCGAATGGGATAAACAATAAAAGGAGGTTTTTGGATGAGCAACAAACTCAAAGCGATTCTCGCGGTGCTCCTGGCGGCTGTATTGAGCCTGTCATTGGTGGCATGCGGCGGGACGGTGACGCCTGCCGTCAAACAGGACGGGGCATACGTCTCCGGCATCTCTCTCCGCTACAACGGGGAGGAGATACAGGGGAACAGCCTGCGGCTGGATCTCGCCTCGGAGGGGCACGCCTTCACGGCGGATGTCACCCGTACGGGGACGATCTCCGGCGACGTCACCTTTAAGAGCAGCGACAAGGACGTCGCTACGGTGTCCGACACGGGCGAAATGACGCTCGTCGGCGCAGGCGAAACGGTCATCTCCGCCACTTCCGTCGCGGATGCGAACTACACGGCATATGTCGCCGTCACCGTCGTATCCGATGTGCAGAAGACATATAAGGTGACCGTAAAAGGCGGCGGCACCGCCAACGTGGCGGAGGCTGCGGAGGGGACCATCGTCACTCTCAAGGCGCAGCCGCCCGAAGGCATGGCATTCACGGGCTGGACGTATTCGGTAAAAGATCTCTGGATCAACGGCAATACCTTCCGCATGCCCGCATCCGACGTCATCGTCACGGCGAACTACGGCGGTACGCTCGATTACAGGCTCGAGGTACAGGACGGTACATGGACGGCCGAGGGCGTAGAGGCGGGCGCGCGCATCCCTTATGGTACCAAAGTCACGCTCACCTGTACCGCAGAGGTCCCCGTGGGACAGCGGCTCAGCGGCTGGACGACGGGAGACGAGGCGCTGGATGCTTCCCTCAACATCGAGAACAACACTTTCAACATGCCGGGAAGAAACATTTCCCTGCTGCCCGAGTTCGATTACATTGATTATAAGGTGTCGGTAAAGGGCGGCGTCGCCCCCGAACAGACGGCGCACTACGGCGATACCGTGACCCTTTCCCCCGATTATACAAAGGCGCCCAAAGGGCAGATCCTCCTCGGGTGGAAGGGCCTCGATGAGGAAAGGACGCTCTACTCCAACACCTTCGAAATGCCCGCCAAAGACGTGCAGCTCGAGGCCGTGTATGGCAGGGCACAGGTCGCAGCGCTGAGCGCTTCCTATGATTACGGCAGCGGCACGGCAGGAACTGCAGGTGCGACGGATATCGACGGGCTCGCGGGCAGGAGCTATGCCTTCGCAAAGACGGCAAAGGCGGGTTCGAAGCTGCGCATCAAGGGCGGCGGCGTTCCCTACGGCCCTTATCCGGTCGTGATGGAAGTGACGCTGCGCAATGAAAACAAGTCCGACATCTCTCTCGAGTATACGCTCGACTACTACGAAGCGAATTATTCGACGGGCGTGCTTACGGTCAAGGGCGGCACCACGCTCAAAGCATATCTGTACGTTCCCAAGGGAGAGCTCGACGAGAGCGACGTGGAAGACGGCGTCGCCAGCCCGTATCACGTGATGTTCCTCAGCAAGGATCTCAACGAAGAGGATTATTTCTATCTTGACGTCGCAGTACAGTACAAGGTCTTGGACGGTGTGAAAGACCCCGCGACATACAGCCTTTCCGTAAAAGACGGCACCTATACCGTTGCGGGCGGCTATACCGTTCCCGCCGCGGGCGACAAGGTCACCCTTGCTCCTGCCGCAAAAGAAGGGTACCGCTTTAAGGGGTGGCGGGTCGTAAAGGGCACCGTCGAGATCGAGGACAATTCCTTCGTCATGCCCGCAGAGGCCGTGGAGATCGAGGCTGTTTACAAGCAGATCGTCTACTATGCGATCGCGGTCGAAGGCGGCACTGCCTCCGTCGGCGGCGCAGATGCGGCCAAGGCGGAAGCCGGGCAGACCGTTGTCCTCACGCCCGAAGAGCGTGAGGGGTTCGAGTTCGAAAGCTGGCAGGTCGTAGAGGGCAACGTCACCATACAGGAAAATACCTTCACGATGCCGGCGGCCAATGTCTCGGTCAAGGCGATTTACAGGCAGCTCGTCGAGCACACCGTCACCGTGCAAAAGGGCGGCACCGCCTCCGTCGCCAAGGCGATGAAGGGAGACCTCGTCACGACGACGGTGGACGGCTCCCTCGCCCCCGCAGGGCAGATCTTCGTCGGATGGAAGGGCGTTCTGGAAGGGGATGCGATCTCCTTCGGCTCCTCTTTCGTCATGCCCGATAAAGACGTGACGCTCACCCCCGTCTATGCCGCGGCGACCAAGGCAAAAAACCTCAGCTCGGCGATGGACAACGGCACGGGAACTACTCCAATCACAGGCAAACACACGACCGTATCGATCGGGAAAGAGAGCGCAGACTGCTACGAGATGCCCGCTACTTATACGGCAGGCACGCTCGTCCGCATCCGCGGCGGCAATATTTTTACGGGCGATGCAAATACTCCCGGCGTCCCGCAGGTCGCGGCGATCACCTTCCAAAATAACGGTAAGTACGACATCACCTTCAACTATTTCCTCGAAAATACCATGAGGGATGAAGAAGGAAACGATCTGTATAAATACAATATTGCCGAGACGGGGAACATTACCGTCAAAGCGGGCGAAACGCTCACCGTGTATATGTACGTACCGGCAGACAATGCCGGGGCAACGCCGTATCCCGCCATCAAATTTGCAAGCGACGTCGGCGGACAGAGCGGCGAGACCTTCAAGCTGGCGATGTACACCTATCTGAGCGATGTGAGCGCACTGGCATAACGTCTGTATCCCTGCGGGCGGGCAGCCCGCAGGGGAAATAAAAAGGAGGAAAAAGTAAAAGCAATGCGTAATTTCTTTAAGAAAGCCGCGGCATTCGGCCTGGCGTGCTGCCTTGCGGCGGGCGTCGGTTGGGGCACCCTCACCGCCTTCGCTGCGGAAGGGGATGCCGCCGGCAAGCGCTTCTATGCCGACTACGAGACGAAGGAAGACGTCGCCGCGGCAGGGCAGGAAGTCAATAAGCAGATCATCGGCGAGGGCATCACGCTGCTCAAAAACGACAATGCGCTTCCCCTCGCGAAAACGGCGAAGGTCAGCGTGTTCGGCAAACGCTCGGTACAGCTGATCGCCAACGGCGCGGGCTCCGGTTCCAGCGCGGGCGGCTCCACCCTCTCCCTCAACGACAGCCTCGAGATGGCGGGCATCACCGTCAACCCCGAATTGGAAAAATTTTATAAGGATACTTCCCTTTCCGGTAATTTTGAAGGCGGGCTCGCCGGTTATCAGATCAACGCCGGAAAAAAGACGGGCGAAACTCCCTATTCCAGTTATACGGAGCAGGTAAAGAGTTCTTATTCGGCCTACGATGACGCCGCCTTCGTCGTCATCGGCAGGTACGGCGCCGAGTCTGCGGATCTCCCCAAGTCCATGTCCTCCGGTTTCAATTCGGACGGCAGCCTCAAGGAGAGCTCCGTCGACGGAAAAACGCCGTATACGAACCATTACCTGCAGCTCGACGCCAACGAGGAGGAGATGCTCAAGGAAGTCAACAAGAACTTCAAAAACGTCATCGTCGTCCTCAATACGGGTTCGCAGTTCCAGCTTGATTTCCTCGGTCAGGCGGGGTACGAAAACATCAAGGGCGTCATGTGGATCGGCTATCAGGGTTCGGGAGACGGGTTCGAATCCTTCGGCAAAGTGGTCACCGGAGAGATCAATCCCTCCGGTCACACGGTGGATACCTACGCCCGCGATTTCAAAAAAGATCCTACATGGTTCAACATGTCTACCCTGACCAACAACAATCACTTCTATTCCGACAACAGCAATTATGCCTTTGTGGACTATGAAGAGGGTATCTACGTCGGCTACCGTTACTACGAGACGCGCGGCTTTACCGACGGCGAAACTTGGTACAAGGACAACGTCGTCTATCCCTTCGGCTACGGCCTCAGCTATACGGACTTCGAGTGGACGTTGAAGAGCTGCAATCTTGAAGAGGGCGCCACGCTCGCGCAGGACGGCACGGTCGAGATGACGGTCACCGTAAAGAATACGGGCAATGTCGCCGGCAAGGATGTCGTGCAGCTGTACTATACCGCGCCGTATACGGCAGGGGGGATCGAAAAATCGCATGTCGTTCTCTCTGATTTTGCCAAGACCGACCTGCTCGCCCCGGGCGAGAGCCAGGATGTCACCGTGTCCCTCACGGTGCAGTCCATGGCATCGTATGACTATAACGATCTCAATAAAAACGGACACAAGGGCTATGACCTCGACGGCGGAGACTACGAGATCAAGATCATGAGCGATGCGCATACCGTCGTCGACTCCATGACATTCAAAGTCCCCGCGGAGGGTTACAAGTACACGCAGGACGAGGAGACGGGCGCAACGGTGGAAAACCGTTTCGATTACGTTACGGACGCGCGGGATCTCACCTTTGTTTCCCGTTCCGATTGGGAAGGCACCCTTCCCAAAGGTGATCCCTCCGCAGAAGATCGCAAGATGACGGAGGCGATCAAAGAGCAGATTGTTGTGGACGACAACACAAACGACGATCAGACTTGGTTCGTTACGGGCGAGCAGAAACCCTGGTATACGACGGAGATGCCCGCGCAGAAGGAAGGCACCGTCGATGAAGGGGAGGTGCAGTTCTTTGAGCTGTACGGCAAGGCGTACGACGACCCGCTGTGGGATACTTTCCTCAGCCAGTTTACCGTCGGAGGCAACGGCAAGGACGGTACGCAGAAGGCGAAAAACGGCTTTACCAAACTGCTGCTCACGGGCGCATGGCTGTCTGCCGGGTTTGACGGCCTCGGCATCCCCGAAGGCTACCATTTTGACGGCCCGTCCGGCATCAACGATAAGGCGAACGGCAAGTTCACCAACTTTGCGAACGAGGTGTGCACCGCCTCCACGTGGAACACGGAGCTCGCCCATCAAAAAGGTCTGATCATCGGGAACGAGGCGCTCTTCGGTTCCAATACCTATGACCTCGTCAGCGGCTTTTACGCCCCCGCGGTCAACCTGCATCGTTCCCCCTTCGGTGGCCGCAACTTCGAGTACTTCTCCGAAGACGGCGTCCTCTCCGGCAAAATGGCGGCAGAGATCGTCAAGGGCTGCAACGAAAAGGGCGTCATCACCTGGCTCAAGCATTTCGCGGTCAACGACCTTGAAACGGCGCGCGACAAGCTCAACGTCTGGGCGAACGAGCAGTCTATGCGCGAACTGTATTTCAAACCCTTCGAGATCTGTGTCAAGGAAGGGGATACGCACGGCATCATGTCCGCCCTCAACTATCTCGGCGGCGTCTGGTGCGGCGGCAATTATCAGCTGCAGACGGAAGTTTTGCGCAACGAGTGGGGCTTTGACGGCGCCATCATCACCGACTACCTGCAGAGCCGCCCGTCCCTGCGCTACGACCAGAGTATCCGCACCGGCGGCGACTTCTTCCTCGTCTCCAACGGCGGTTCAGCGCAGAACACCATCAACGGGCTGGATTCACCCACGACGGTCGCGTCCATGCGCCGCGCCGCGCACAACCTGTTGTACACGCTGCTCAACCACAGCAATATCTTCAACCGCCTGTTCGACGAAGTGGGGTTCATCCTCAACTTCGAAGGCGGCACTATAAACCTGCCCCTCAATTCCGAGGCGGCGGAATCGGGAGAAAAGCTCCCCGCTTCCCTCAACGACGGCACAGACGCCTCCTCCGTCTCGTATAAACTGGTCTCCGGTTCCCTGCCCGAAGGTATCACGCTCAATGCAGACGGCACCTTCTCCGGTGTGGCGGCGCAGAAGATCAAAAACTGCACCGTCGTTGTCGAGGCACAGTACGGCAATGCCGTAAAGCGCGCGGAAGTCGTCGTCAACATTGTCAGCGGGGACATCGTGTATACGGGAAAAGTACTTGCGGATGCCGTCATCGGCGAAGCGTATGAACAGGATCTGGCAGAGGCATATATCGTACCCGCCACAGAGGAGGCTGTAAAGTTTACGTACAAACTCGCAAACGGCAGCGCGCTTCCCGAAGGGCTCACCCTCTCTGCGGACGGCAAGCTCAGCGGCACGCCGACCAAGTTCTGCAAGGAGTATGAGTTCTCTGTCGCGGCGTATGCGGACGATTACAACGAGACGGAAGCGACCTTCACCATCTCCGCGCTTACACGCGCTTCCTATACGGGCGGCACGCTGGAGGCGGCACATTACAACCGCTCTTATACCGCCAGCGTGGCAGGGGACATTCCCGATGCGGTATATACCCTCGAAAACACGGAGGACTTCCCCGCAGGGCTCACGCTCACGGAAAACGGTACCATCGTCGGCACTCCGAGCGCGGCGGGCACCTATACCTTTACGGTCATTGCAACTTCGGAAGAAACGCTGGAAGCAAAAGCAGAATTTACGCTGACCGTCGGACTGAACTATCCTTCCATGTTGCTCGACGATGCGGCCGCGGGCACGCCGTACGAGATGTATATCAACAATATCCAGGGCGCGGGCGAAGCCACATACGCGCTCAAGGAAGGGAGTTCCCTGCCCGAGGGCCTGACGCTCAGCGAAGACGGCATCCTCTCCGGTACGCCCGTCACGCCCGGCAACTATACCTTCACCGTCGTCGCAACTTCCGGCGGCATCAGCGACGAGGCGACGTTCAGCCTCTTCGTTGCGGGAGACATCGTTGAAGGCGGCTGCGGCGCTACGGTCGGATACAGCAGTGCGCTGCTCGGCTGCGGGACGATCCTCGCCGCTGCGGCAGTCGCGCTGATCGGCAAGAAAAGGCGTTCTGAATAAAAAAGATTTGATGTGCGGGCGGATTGGTCCGCCCGCATGAAAAAAACATTTTGATTTTTGGAGGAAACCATGAAAAAGATCATTTCTGCAATTTCTCTTGCTTTGTGTGCGCTGCTTTGCTGCGGTCTGCTGGCCGCTTGCGGCGGCGGAGACGACTCCGGCCTCACCGGCGGCGGGAAGAACACGTTTACATTTGAAGCGGAGTATACCGATCTCGACGGTCTCACCGGCGGCGGCATTTCCAATTCTGCGGAGGGCGTCAACATGATCATGGGTACCGGTTCGCAAGCGGATAAAGATAAGGGCTGGGGCGAGGGCTTCTTCGTCGGCTATACCTATGCGGCGGGGCTGACCTTCACTTTCGAGATCAAGTCGGATAAGGCCGCGGACGCGAAGATCATCCTGCGCCTCGGTTCCGAGATCGGCGACATCACCCTCGACAGCTCCATCTTCAGCGTCATCGTCAACGGAGAAGAGCTCACCTATTCGGATATGTATATCGCCAACAGCCTGATCGATGAGGCAAAATTTTATGACAAGGCGATCAACGACGGTTTCACGCTCAAGGAGGGCGATAACGTCATTCAGCTCCGCGTCAACGCAAACACCATCCGCGGCTCCCAGCAGGGCGGCCCGCTGATCGACAGCATCAAGATCTCCACCGACGCGAACCTTACCTGGACGCCTAAAACGGAAAATGTCAGCGGCTTCGTGATCTGAAAAATGCGTTCCCCCTCGGGTCCTTGCGCTCTTTGTAGAGGCAGGGTACACGCACGGCAAAGTCAAAACCACCGGTTTACCGGTGGTTTTGACTTTTACGGAAGGCTTTTCCGCGGCACAGCATGTAAAATTGCCGAGCGCTCTTGTTGCGTTTTTCGGTGAGGAACGGCAAAAAACTTTGGATTCTAAAAACAGTAAACAAAACAACACGCATCTGCGGATATCCGAAAAAAAATTCTAAATTATCTATAATTTAGAATTTTTTTTCGCGCGCGTTTGGGGAATGTGAATTTTGGAAAAGGGATTGACAAAGCCGAAAAAAGGGGTATAATAATGCGCGAAGGGGGCGCCCCCTTCCTTTCGGATATATCCGAAAGGAATACCCATTTATCGGAGAAGAAAAGATGTTCCGCATCGCGATCATAGAGGACGAAGAGGCGTGCCGCGAACAGCTGCGCGGCTTCATTGACAGATTTTTCAAGGAGAACGGCGGAGAGGCGGAGGTCACCGCCTTCACAAACGGAATAGATTTTGTCAGCGATTACCGCCCCGTGTACGATATCGTGCTGATGGACATAGAGATGCCCCACCTCAACGGCATGGAGGCGGCGAGAAAGATGCGCCGCAAGGATCCCGATGTCTGTCTCATCTTCGTCACCAACCTCGCGCAATACGCGCTGGAAGGGTATTCGGTCAGCGCAGCAGACTTCATCGTCAAGCCCGTCGAATACTTCACCTTTGCGGCGAAGCTTCAAAAGGCGATCAACCGCGCGCAGCAGACGCAGAAGCAGTACATCATGGTGCCCGTCGAAGCGGAAACGCGCCGCCTCTTCGTGCGCGATATCCGCTACATAGAGGTGCGCGGGCACTTTCTGACCTTTCACCTCATCGGAGAAGACCTCACCGTGCGCGGAAATCTCGGGAAGATAGAAAACGAGCTGCAGAAAAAGGGACATTTTTTCCGCATCTTCAAGAGCTATCTCGTCAATCTTGTCCACGTGACGGGCATAAATCAGAATTTCGCTTTGTCGGGAGAGGACGAGCTGCTCATTTCCCGCTCGCGCAAGCAGGAATTTTTGCGGGTGATGGGGGAATATTTAGGAAACTACCGCATCTGATCTGTGGCGTTAAGGGGGTGCCGGATGTTTGAAACGATTATTTTCTATATTCTCGGCTTTTTTGAGCAGTACACGACGCAGCTGTTCGCCGCCTACCTGCTCTTTGCCTTCTATTTCAGGCGGAGACCGTATTTCTGGCTGCGAATGATCCCAAGCGGAGCTTTTTATCTCACACTTCCCTATTGGCTTGGGTACGATGCGCTCACGGTGGACGGGTGGTTCACGCTGACCTTTCTGCTTGAGTTTTTTCTCGTCGGGCTGCTGATGTTTTTTTGCTTCCATATCACGTGGCGGCAGGCACTCTTCTTTGCGGCGGCGTCATACGCCATACAGCATTGCATGGAAAATGCCTATTGGTTTTTGCTCGTGTTTCTCCGCCCCGAACGGCGTGTCCTCATACAGCTGCTGGGGCTCGCCGTCCGCCTTCTTTTCCTTGCGGCGTTCTGGTTCCTGTTTGCCCGCCGGTTAAAGGGGGATGAGGACGGCCGCTTTGCCGTCAAGGACAGCAGCGTCGTTATCCTCTCCGTCATCACCGTACTCATCGTGTATGTGCTGAGCATGTACGCTTCACATTCGCCGTGGAGGAGCAATGCACGTTATCTCTACAGCATCAGTTGCTGCCTGTTTCTGCTCTTTTTTCAGCTCGGACTGTTTGAACAGGGCAAAAAACAGGAAAAAACGGATACACTTCGCCGCATGCTTGCCCTCGAACACGAGCAGCATCGCCTCTCCAAGGAAAACGTCGAACTCATTAACATGAAGTGCCACGATTTAAAGCACCAGATTGCCGAGTTGCGGCAGATGACGGACAGAGACCGCCTCAACGAGCGCCTGCGCGAGATGGAGAAGTTGGTGATGATCTACGATTCCTTCATCAAGACGGGCAACAGCGCCCTCGATATCGTGCTTACCGAAAAGAACCTCTATTGCGAAAAGTACGGCATCCGCGTCACCGGCAGCATAGACGGCACGGCAGCTCTCTTTCTTGCGGAGGAGGACATCTATTCCCTCTTCGGCAACATCCTTGATAACGCCATCGAGGCGGTGATGCAGGCGGATGCGGACAAGCGTGCCGTCACGCTGAGCGTCGCGGGGCAGAACGGCTTCCTCGTTATCCATTCAGACAATTACTGCGTCCATAAACTGCAGTTCAGAGACGGTCTGCCCTTGACCACAAAACAGGACGGCAATTTCCACGGCTTCGGCATGCAGAGCATCCGTTATACCGCAGAAAAGTACGGCGGCAGTGCGAACGCAAAGCTGGAAGGAAACTTTTTTAACCTCAACGTCATTATACCGCAGCCCAGGGAAGGGCGCAAAAAATCGGCGGCATAAAACGCGCACACGCGCGAGCTCCTCTCAGAGAGGGGCTCTTTTTGTATGCCGATTTGCCGCCGCGCGCTTTGCGAAAGGCAAATCGCAGGCAGGCAGAGGCGCGCCCAGACGAAGAACGGCGCAACTTCAGGTCAAATTTTCGACGTCTTGAGTCAAAGTTGAGCCGCGCAGCAAAAAGTGTGCTATCATGTCTACGATTCGGGGGGATACGGCCGCGCGGCAAAAATGCCTATGTGCAAAACTTGCCGGGGCGGCAGGCTTCCGAAAAAAATATTTATGGAGGGAAAAATGCACAACACTAAGAGACTTGTCAAAAGATCGGTCCTCGTGCTTCTCAGCCTCGTGCTGGCGGCGATGCTTTTCGTGTCGTTCTACGCGCAGTCGCTGACGGCCGTGGTTGCGGCGGAGCCTGCCGCATCGGCAAAGAAGTTTTACACCGATTTCGAGACATTCGAAGAGGAACAGGAAGCGTCGAACGCCTTTAACGAGGAGATCGCCGCAGAGGGCAATGTTTTGCTCAAAAACGCACAGAGCGCGCTCCCGCTCAAAGCGAGCGAGAACGACATCAGCGTGTTCGGCGTCAGGAGCACCGACCTGCAATATGGCGGCGGCGGTTCGGGTGGCGGCGACAGCTCAAACGCTGCGACCCTGCAGGACAGCCTTACGGAAGCGGGTTTCAACGTCAATCCTTCTCTGACTACTTTCTACAGCAACTATGAAGCGTCTGCCCCCACCAACGTGATGGGCTGGACGAGCGGCATCCCCGAAGAGGCAGATAATGCTTTGCTCGCGCAGTTCTCGGATTCCTTCAATCATTACAGCGATGTGGCTCTCATCGTCATTTCGCGCGCGGGTTCCGAAGGCGCCGACCTCGACACGCACAGCATCAACGGCAATGAGGATGTGACAAAGCACGAGCTCGAGCTTACCGACCTCGAAGAAGATCTCATCGACTACGTCGTCGGCACCAATGTTTTCAAAAAGGTCGTCGTCCTCGTCAATGCTTCCAACCCCATGGAGCTGGGCGAGCTGCAGTACAGTGACGACATCGATGCCATTCTTTGGATGGGTCACCCCGGCACCTCCGGCGTCATGGCGGTCGGCCGTATCCTCAACGGAGAAGTCAACCCTTCCGGCCACCTTGCGGATGTCTATGCGGCGGACTTCACCAAGGATCCGACTTGGTACAACTTCGGCGACAACAGCCAGAACCACTACAACGCGCAGACGAAAACCTTCGATGAATCCTACATAAACGTAAGGAGCGAAGAGTCCCCCAACGCGCAGTATAAGGGCTACCTCAGCGTCGACTACGAAGAGGGTATCTACATGGGCTACCGCTGGTATGAGACCGCCGACGCCGAAGGCTACTTCGACCGTCTGCCCTCCGCTGTTACGCAGAACGATCCCGGCATGGCGGCACATGAAGGAGATGCCTACTACAACACCTACAACGGCGTCGTGTATCCCTTCGGTTACGGCCTCAGCTATACCGAGTTCAGTTATGAGGTCACCTCGTCGGGCGGCTCTTGGAACGGCACGAGCGATCTGACCGTTGCGGTCACCGTCACCAACGAGGGAGACGTTGCGGGCAAAGACGTCGTGCAGCTGTATTCCTCCGCCCCTTACTATGCGGGAGGTATCGAGAAGGCTGCGGTCGACCTCATCGACTTCGCCAAAACAGATGTCCTCGAACCGGGCGACTCTCAGACGATCACCTTCACCGTCAGCCCGCAGCAGCTTGCTTCCTTCGATGACGGCATTTGGAAAGACGACAATATCAACGGTGCCTACGTGCTCGACCCCGGCGACTATGTGCTCTCCGTCCGCACCGATTCCCATACGGTAGAAGGCAGCGTGACCTTTACGCTCGGCACCGAAGCCGCAGATGCAGAGGCCGCTGCGGACGCCGCCGTCGTTATCCTCAACGACGAGACGACGGGCACCCGCATCCAGACATGGTTCTCCGCAGACGACGGCAAATGGATGAACACCACGCGTACCGCGGACGTCTCTACGGATATGGATACGACGAGCCGTACCGATTTCCGAGCAACGGCTGACGATGATACGACCTATGCGGATAATTACGGGCTCTATCATCCTTCCACCGCCACGGTTACCGATCTCACCTTTACGGAGGAAGCACTCGCGGTCATGGACGGCCAGCTCCGTTCCATCAACGGCACAGACAGTCCGGAAAACAACAGGGTCAGCTACATAGACGATAAGACGCTCGGCAACCAGCCCTGGATCGTCGACGAAGTACCTTCCGGCTGGTCGCAGGCGACCGAAGAGGACGCCGCGGCGCGCAAGGACGGCAAGACGGCGACGCAGCTGTATGCCATGGCAGGTGTCCCCCTGTATGATTCTTCCACGGACAGCGGTTACAGCGCTGCCTGGGATGCTTTCATGAACCAGCTCACGTATGCGGAGATGGTCTCCTATGTCAGCTCCAACATGTTCTCCACCGCGGCATTTGATGCGATCGGCAAGCCCGCCTCGACGGAAGCGGACGGCCCCGCGCAGCTCTCCGACGGTACTTTCTGGGCGAGTGAAGTCGTCATCGCCTCCACTTGGAACACCGCACTTGCGGAGAAGCAGGGCTGGTTTATCGGCAACGATTCCCTGTTTACCGGGACGAACGGCTGGTACGGCCCCGGCATCGATACCCACCGCTCCCCCTTCGGCGGCCGCAACTTCGAGTACTATTCGTCGGACGGCGTGCATGCAGGCAAGATGTTCGCAGCCGTGACGGCGGGCGCACAGAGCAAGGGCGTCCACATCTACGCGAAGCACTTCTTGCTCAACGATCAGGAGATGGGCCGTGACGTATACGGCGGTATCTGCACCTGGGTCAGCGAGCAGGCGCTCCGCCAGATCTATGTGAAAGTCGTCGAGATCGCCGTCAAGGAAAGCGACCTCAACGGAACGATGACGGCGTTCAACCGCATCGGCATGCAGAGTTCCGCGCACGGCGGGCTGTATCTCGGCCTCATGGAAGGGGAGTTCGGCTTCACCGGCGTCTCCAACACCGATATGTATCAGAGCGGCGAGGGCGGCTCCGCATGGAGCGCCAACAGGCTGATCCGTGCTCACATCTACCCGCTCGGCTCCTTCGGTACCGGCACGGCTACCAACAGGCTGTACGGTGAGTACCGGGAAGATGCAGGCGGCGACGGCATGGTCTGGATCACCGAAGAGGGCGGCACGGCGTTCGAGAGCCCTTCGCAGTGGAAGGCTGTGCGTGAACTGGCGATGCGCTCGCTGTACGTCGCGGTCAACGGCAACATGATGAACAACGGCGTCTCCACCGAGGCCTTTGAGGATGCTTCCTTCACCTTTGCAAGGGGCGTGACGCCCAGCGTATCGATCGCGATGGACGAAGAGGACTTCGGAACCGATATCATCACCGTCGAGTACAGCATTGCGAGCGGCACGATGCCCGCAGGGCTGACGCTGAATGCGGACGGCACCTTCTCCGGCGCGGCGACAGAGCTGGGCACCTTCAAAGTGACGGCGCAGATCCTCGTCGATCACTACATTGCGGATACGGCGACCATCACCATCACCGTCATCCCCGCATTCGAGCTCAGCGCCACCACGGCGGCGGCAGGAGAGGCATTCACCTCGAACATTACATCCGACTATGTTTACCTCACCGAAACGACGGGAGACGGCGGGTATAATACCATCACGTACTCCATCTCGGAGGGCAGCTTGCCCGAGGGCGTCGCACTCGATTCCGAGGGGGCAAGGCTGGTCGGCACGCCGACGACCCCCGGCGAATATACTTTTACCTTGCAGGCTACCGCCACACGTATCACAACGATCTCTTACGGCAGCTTCACCTTTACGCGTACGACGACCGATCAGTATTATCAGGAGATCACCATCTCCGTTACGGGCGAATCGGTTGGCGAAGCGGATCTTTCCGGGCAGATCGAGGAGATGCAGGGGCAGATCGATGACCTGAAGGATGCGCTTGACGCGCTCCGGGACAGTGGCTCCGAAACACCTCCGGAAGAGGAAGGCGGCTGCGGCAGCACCGTCTTCGGCGGAGCTGCGTTCATCGGCGGCGCGGTCATTCTCGCGGCGGCGGTCTGCATCGTCATCGCAAAAAAGAGGACGAACAAGTAGGCTTTCGGCATCCTCCCTGCCCGACAGGGCAGGGAGGGGTACATGAGCGCGACAACTCCGACGCATAGTGATATAGTCGTTGGAGTTGTTTGCATTTTTTGACGGAGTAAAAACATGAAGAAATTTGCAGCAATTTTGTCCGTACTCCTGTGCCTCGCGCTCTGCGGCGCCTTTCTGAGCGCCTGCGGGGGCGGCGGAGACGGAATGGTCTATTTTGTGACCTTCAACTACAATTATGAGGGCGCACCCGCCGCGCAGGTCTCCAACGTCGTTTCCGGCAACATGGTGGAGGAGCCCTCCGCCCCCGCCCGCGAGGGGTACGTATTCGACGCTTGGTGCACGGACGCCGCGGGGACGACCGAATTTGACTTTGCCACTCCCATCACCGCCGATACCACCCTGTACGCGCGCTGGGGGGACGATGAAAATTATGTCACCGTCACCTTCGACCTGAGTGCGGTGGAGGCAGAGAACGTGGAGTACAGGGTAGCAAAGGGGGCCTTTATGGAAGAGCCCGAGATCATCGTGCCGGGCTGGGAATGCACCAACTGGTATACCGATGAAGGGCTGACGAACAGGTGGCTGTGGGGGCTCGCCGTCAACGAAGATATGACCCTTTACGGTGCATGGAGGCAGCAGTATACCTTTGAGGCGGAGTATTGCGCGGGCATCCGCACTATGGTCGGCGCAGGGTTCTCGGGAACGACGAGCGGGCTGAACATGATCGAGCGCGACACTCTCAATAAAGGAGCCAGCAATGATTTTTATGTGACATACCTCTATCGGAGCGGGTTAGGGCTGACCTTTACCATCGATGCCGCTTCCGACGTGGCGGGCGCCACCATGTATCTGCGCCTGAGTACGCAGTACATGGACATCGACCTCAACTCTTCGCAGTTTGAGGTGCGCGTGACATATGAGGACGGCACCTCTGCGACCTACGACTATCCCACCATCTCCATCGATTCCCTCGGCATCGGTTCGAGCAGCGAAAAGGCGGAGTTCAGAGATTATCTCATCACGAACATGCTTGTATTGCACGAGGGCGCAAACACGATCACCCTCACCGTCATCAATTCGGGCATCACGATGGGCACCATGACGGCATATGCACCCATCATCGACTGCATGAAAATTTCGACGGATGCGGATCTGACCTGGACGACGGACTGCGACGAGACAAACATCGTCGGCAAATAATGCAGCGCGCTGCGGGGCATCCCGGCCTTCGGTTCAGAGGGGCGCCCCTTCCACGCGGCACAACGGAGAGAAAAAGGAATGAATGCTATTGCAAGATTTTTCAAGACAAAGGCAACGCGCATCTGGTTCATCGTCACCTGCGCCGTGCTCGTCGTGGCGCTCGTCGTCAACATCCTCGCGATGACGGTATTTGAATCTCTCATCGGCACGGTGCTGGGGCGCGACCGCCCCATCCTCGGAGACGGCGTCGAGGCGCTGTACGTCGCGGAGACGGCGAGCAAATCGGAGGCGCTCGAACAGGCGGAGGCGCTCAACGTCGAAGTCAACAAAGAAGGCATCGTCCTGCTCAAAAACGAGAACAATGCTCTGCCCCTCGCGCGCGGCGCGCGCGTCAGCGTGTTCGGCAAAAATTCCGTCGACCTCGTATACGGGGGAACGGGCAGCGGCGCGACGGACGCGTCTGCGGCGATGACGCTGTACGAGAGCCTGGAGCTCGCCGGTATCGATTACAACGAGGAGCTCATGCGCTTTTACCTCGACAACGGGCGCTCGGGGAGCGGCCGGCCGGACAGCGGCT
This sequence comes from uncultured Bacillota bacterium, assembly GCA_949297575.1. GTDB lineage: Bacteria > Bacillota > Clostridia > Christensenellales > Borkfalkiaceae > Borkfalkia. The sequence goes on from CASFTB010000010.1 coordinate 36,903, forward strand.
CCATCGATGCGGAAAAGCAGACCGTCGTCACGGGTGAAACGCCGCTCTCGAGCTATACGGGCAGCTTTGCTATCACGGCGGCAAACTATGCGGACTATTCGGATGCCGCGCTCATCGTGCTCTCGCGCGTGGGCGGCGAGGGGAATGACGTGCCGCAGACGACCGTCAACGAGGCGGGGGTGCGCGCGGAAGGCGCCCGTCCCGATCACGACAACCACGCCCTGCAGCTGGATCAGAACGAAGCGGAGATGCTCCGCGCCGTCTGTGAGGCGGGGTTCGGCCACGTCATCGTCATCGTCAACAGCAGCAACGCCATGGAACTCGGCTTCCTGAAGGGCGGCAGCACGTACAGCACGGACAAGGGTTACAACTTCGACTATGCTTCCGCCATCGACGGCGCCCTGTGGATCGGCGGTCCCGGCGCGAAGGGCATTGAGGCGCTCGGCAGCGTGCTCAACGGGGAGACTAACCCCTCCGGCAGGCTGGTCGACACCTACGCAACGGACTTCAAGGCAGACCCTTCCTGGGAGAATTTCAGCTACAACGGCGCTTTCGAGACGAATTCATCGCCCGCCGGCAACCAATATACGGTGAACGGCAGCAAGGGCAATGCCTACGAGTACGGCGTCGAATACGAGGAGGGCATTTATATCGGCTACCGCTACTATGAGACGCGCGGCTTCACCGACGGCGAGGAGTGGTACAACAGGAGCGTCGTCTATCCCTTCGGCTATGGCCTGAGTTATACAGACTTCTCCTGGCGCATCGTAAATGCGGACGAGCTGGAGGGCGCGGCGCTCTCCCTCGAGCCCTTCACGGTTGAGGTGGAGGTCACGAACAGCGGCAGCCAATACGCCGGCAAGGATGTCGTGCAATTGTATGTCTCCGCGCCCTATACGGCGGGCGGCATCGAAAAGGCGCACGTCGTGCTGTGCGGGTTCGCAAAGACGCCCCTCCTCCCTGCGGGCGAGAGCGCCACGGTGGAGATAGAGGTCGACCCGTACGACTTCGCCTCCTACGATTATTCGGACGCGAACGGCAATCAGTTTACCGGCTATGAACTGGAGGCGGGCACGTACACCTTCTATGTCGCGGAAAACGCGCACGACTGGCAGAGCGACGACATGGCGTTCGCCATGCAGCTCCCTTCCGGCATCACCTGGGCGAACGACCCCGATACGGGCTATCCGGTCGTCAACCTCTATGCCGACGCAGACGACACCCTCGAACAGGTGCTCTCCCGCACTGACTGGAACGGAACGTGGCCGGACAGGCCGACCGCGCAGGAGAACGCCGCCGACGGCAACGCTTACCATGACGCACTGAGCGACCGTACGCACAACAACCCGCAGGCGGATACCTATACGCAGATGCCGGTGCAGGCGACGACCCCGCCACGCACCGAAAGCGGCAGGGCGGAGGTGACGCTGCGCGACCTCATCGGCGCGCCGTACACCGATAACGGCGGCCCCGTCGACGCGTTGTGGGAGCAACTGCTCAACTCCATCATGGTCAGCGACATGATCAACCTGACGGCGAACGGAAATTTCCGCTCTCCCGCCATCGACTACATCTACAAGAGCGAGACCATCGAGACGGACGGCCCCGCTGGCTTTACAAACTTTATGTATGAAGGGCTGGTCGAAGATGTGTGTTCGTACGCGAGCGAATGCGTGCTCGGCGCCACCTGGAACACGGAACTCATGCAGCGCGTGGGCGAAGCCGTGGGCGAAGAGAGCCTGCATGGTAACGGCGCGGTGCCGTATTCGGGCTGGTACGCCCCCGCAGTCAACCTGCACCGCTCTCCCTTCGGAGGCAGAAATTACGAGTATTTCTCCGAAGATCCCTTCCTGACCGCACAGATGGCAGCGTTTGAAGTGGCGGGGGCGCGCAGCAAGGGCATCACCGTGTACGTCAAGCATTTCGCTGTCAACGAGCAGGAGACCAACCGCCAGGGTGTTGCGACTTGGCTGACCGAACAGTCCCTGCGTGAACTGTACCTCAAACCCTTCGAGGCGACGGTCAAGGACGGCGGGGCGACGGGTATCATGTCCTCCTTCAACCGCATCGGTACCCGCTGGACGGGGGGAGACTATCGGCTTCTGACCGAAATTTTGCGGAACGAATGGGGCTTCAACGGCACCGTCATCACCGACTTTAACACCATCCCCGACCTCATGGACGTGCGGCAGATGGCGTATGCAGGCGGCGATCTCGACCTCGCCACCACCCCGCACAGCTGGGCGAATACTGCCAGCGCGGCGGACGTCACCGTTTTGCGCAGCATGACCAAGAATATCCTGTATTCCACCGTCAACAGCAATGCGATGAATGCGGATATCCAGGGGTATGCCCCCGCGTACTGGAAGATCGTCACGTGGATCGTCGACGGCGTCATCGCCGCAGGGCTCATCGTCTGGGGTGTCTTCGCGATCCGTAAGGCCATGCGCAAGGCCGATGCGAGAGAAGGAGAAGATACAAAGTAAAGGAATTTTTCGAACTGCCATCCTTATTTATATATAACAGTATATTATATAATTAGGATATAGACAAGAGGCGAGCCGTTATCGGCCCGCCTTTTGTCGCTGCCAAAAACGACCGCTCGCCGAGCGATAGGAGCGAGCAAGCATGAAAAGATGGGGCACTGCTTACGGGCGATCTGCGACCCCGCAAGGTGCCCGAAAGGGGCGGCCTTGTGCAAAGTACGTCTCTAAAAGTGCAAAGTGCGACAAAAAAGCGCTTTCGCTATTGCGTTCAGTGCAGAGTTGGGGTATAATATCTCTGCTTGCGGGGCAGGAACTAAGTGAGGGAGGGAGATATGTTTTCAATAGCGATCATTGAAGACGACGATCGGGACGCAGGAAACCTTTCGTCCGTGCTCGAAAGATATGCGGAAGAGACGGGCGAACCGATACAGATACAGCGCTTTCAGGACGCGGAGGCGTTCCTGACGCGCTATCGGCCCGTGTTCGACATCGTCTTTATGGATATAAAGCTCGGGGAGGGCGGGATCAACGGCATGGCCGCGGCAAAGCGTCTGCGCAAACTTGATGCGAACGTCGCGCTCATCTTTACGACGAGTATGGCGCGCTACGCCGTCAACGGGTATGAAGTGGACGCGCTCGATTACCTGCTCAAGCCCGTCGATTATTATAAGGTGAAGATGCGCATGGACAGGCTGGGCCGTACGAAGTCGGACAAAAAGATATACGCCGTCGTCTCCTGTGACGGAAACCTGAAGCGCATCCCCGCTTCCGAGCTCTACTACGTGGAGGTGCTGGACCATACTCTGGTGTTCCATACAAAAGACGAGGAACTTTCGGGCAGGGGAACGCTGCGGGAGGTGGAAAAGACGCTCGCCCCCGCAGGATTTGTACGCTGCAGCATCAGTTACCTCGTCAATCTGAATCATTTTCGCGGCATAAAGGGAAACACGCTACGGATCGGAGAATTTGAACTGCGCATCACTCGCGGCAATTGGAAGCAGTTTTTCCAGGAACTTTGCGCATTTTTGACGGGGGGGGGGGGTAGATAAATAGAGTGGTTTTCCCTTGGGTGGTTGGCGTCGCAGCTCGATTATGAGGCTCCCTTTTGCTCTGCGTCATGCTCGTAGCATGCAGAATGCCGCCCCGCCGCCTGCTGTGGCTGCGCGTCGCCGCGGGCGCGGTCGTGTTTTTCGGGGTGATGATACTCGCGCAGGTCATTTTGCATACCATCGGGGCGGGTGGCTTTTCCGCTCCCAGCCTTACGCGGTATGTCGTCTATTATCTGTTCACCGTGGCGCTGGTTTGGGTATGTTTCAATTGCAATTTCTGGGCCGCGCTGTTCTGCGCGACAGTCGGTTACTGCCTCGAACACTTCGGCGAACGGCTTTTCGAACTCATCAACCGCCCGCTGCTGGGGGATATGGGCAACGGCCTGAAGTACCTGATCCGCACCGCTATCTTTGCGGCCGCCGTTTCTGCCGTCTATTTTTCTCTCATACGGCGAAGCAGGTATCTGCGTTGCAACATCATGGTGGACAATAAGTTGCAGACCGTCACCTCCGTCCTCGTCGTCGCGATCCTCGTCTACGTCAATTCCTTCGCCATCGCCGGGTCGTTCGGAAATGTTTCGGTCATCTTTTATATCAACATCATGTCCCTCACGCTTTCTTTTATGGGGATCGTGCTCGAATGCGGCATCGCAGCCAACAAGAACAGCGAGCAGGAGCTTGCCGTCATCGAGCGCATCTTGCAGGAAGAGCGCGAACGCTACAAAGCGGAAAAGGAAAATTTTGACCTGCTGAGCATGCGCTGTCACGACCTGCGCCACCGGCTTGCGGACGGCGAAACGGAGCTGAGCGGCACGGCGTTGTCGGAGCTGAAAGAAAACATCGCCGTCCTCGATGCGGGTGTGGATACGGGCAACGACGCCCTCAACATCGTCCTTTATAAAAAGACCATGCAATGCATGCGCGAGAATATCGGTCTTTCCTGTCTCGTCAACGGAAAAAAGCTGAACTTTATCCCTAAACATGAGCTGTACTCCCTCTTCGGCAATGCGCTCGACAACGCGATCGCCGCCGTAAGGGAACTTCCGCCCGAAAAGCGCGTGATCAGCGTCACCGATACGGGGAAGGACGGCTTTGTCAATATCCAGATCGAAAATTACTTTTCGGGGGACGTGCATTTCGTAGACAGCCTCCCGCAGACGTGCGGCGATCCGCGCTTTCACGGTTTCGGCGTCAAAAGCATGCGATATATCGTCGAAAAATACGGCGGCATGCTGCGCGTCTATACGAGGGGAGACGTCTTTATCGCGGAGATGCTTTTCCCCGACATAGAGGGCCAATCGTCGTCGTAGAATGCAAACTGCGTCGCGAAAAGTGTACAAGCGCGACAAATCTATTCACAAAATGAACATTTCGTTATACGATGGATTCACCTGTGAGATACACGGGTGAATCTTATTTTTAGGAGGAGGGAAAATGCAAATTTTCCGTAAGAAGGGCCTGAAAAAGCTTCCCGCCGTTTTGACGAGCGTCTTGCTCAGCGGCGCGCTTTTGGCAGGCACGGCAGCGACGGCGTTTGCGGCGACAGATGTGAATCATACGCCCGTAAACGATTCGTCACAGAGCAAGGGCGGTATTTTTTATACCGACTATGCGACGCCCGAAGACCTGATGGATGCCGCCAAGGAACTGGCGGAGGAGATCAGCGAAGAGGGCATGGTGCTCATGCAGAACAAGAACGATGCTCTGCCCCTGCGCAGCGGCATGCGCGTCTCCGTGTTCGGCAAGTCGTCCGTGAATCCCGCCTATGGCGGCGGCGGTTCGGGCGCGCTGATCGGCGTCACGCCCGTCTCCCTGTACGAGGGCCTGCAGAATGCGGGCTTCAAGACCAACGGCGTTCTCGAGGCGTTCTATAACAACAATGCGCTCTCCGGCACCGGCCGTTCGGACAAGACGTACGTCAACGAGACCCCGGTCGAAAGCTATACGGCGGGCATCACGTCCTCGTATGCCGCCTACAACGACGCGGCGATCGTCATGATCACGCGCACGGGCGCCGAGGGCAGCGACCTTCCCCGCACGGGCAACGAAGCTTACGACGAGGGGGCGCGCTATCTCTCGATCACGCAGGACGAAAAGGATCTCATCGAGCACGTCAACGAATATTTCGATAAGGTCATCGTCCTCGTCAACTCCAGCAATACCGTCGAGCTGGGCGACATCAAGGACGAGGTAGACAGTATCCTGTGGGTCGGCAACCCCGGCGAACGCGGGTTCAACGCGGTCGGCCGCATCCTCAACGGCGAGGTCAATCCTTCGGGCAGGCTGGCTGATATCTATGTCAGCGACCTGACGATGGATCCCACCTGGGCGAACTTCGGCAACAACAGCCAAAATAAGGGCGTCGAGGTATATACCAAGAGCACGGATCGCGAAGGCAAGCTCGTATATGCGAAGGAAAAGGTGCTGTACAACGCGCTACATAAGGCAGAAGTCGCCGACGGTTCGCAGAAGCTCGCCGACGGCACCGCCATCCCCAACGGAACGCAGATCTACGAAAAGGGCGGCACCTACACCGAATACGAGGAGGGCATCTACGTCGGCTACCGCTACTACGAGACCCGCGCCTACGAAATGGACGCTGCGGGCGATGCGTGGTACGACGGCCTCGTAGACTTCACGTTCGGCCACGGCGAAAGCTATACCACCTTCACGCAGGAATGGGCGCAGCAGCCTGACGTGGACCTCGCAAAGGACGGCACGCTCACCTTTGAGGTCAAAGTGACCAATACGGGCAATGTCGCCGGCAAGGATGTCGTGCAGCTGTACTATTCCGCGCCCTATTTTGACGGCGGCATCGAAAAATCTGTCGTCAACCTCGGCGCCTATGCCAAGACGGACATCATCGAGCCGGGCGAGAGCGAGACGGTCACCCTTACGATGAAGGTGCAGGATATGGCCTCTTTCGACTGGAACGATGCCAACGGCAACGGCTTCCGCGGCTACGAGCTGGAGGCGGGTACCTATACCTTCTATGTGGGGCAAGACGCGCATTGCTGGGCGGATGAAGGCGCGCTCAAAGCGACGGGCACCGTCTCCAAGGATGCTTCCGATGCGAACTTCAAGACCGATGCGGCCGCAGAGAAGGGCGCCAACGGCTATACCTATACGGAAGATTCCGTTACCGGCAACGAGATCAAAGTCCTGTTCTCCAATGACGATATCTACAACACCAACCTGATGTCCGACGAGAACAAGCTGCAGCGCAGCACCTTCGCGACCGCCGTGACGGATAAGAACATCATTCAGGAAAAGACGGCAGATGAGTTTGTTCTCAGCGACGAAGGCTGGGCGCAGATCAGCAAGACCTCTCACCTCTTCGCCATCGAAGACGACGCGAGCGACTATTACGCCTACGAGGGCGAAGAGCATGCGCCCTGGTATGTAGCGGAAGTCCCGCAGAAGGACGGAAAGGACGCGTGGACGCAGTGGGATGACAGCAAGGGCACTCGCCCCGCGGCTCCCTACACCTTTGCAGACATCGCCGGCTGGGATTACGACGACCCGAGATGGGACGACGTGCTCAACTCCCTCTCCTGGAAGGAACTCAAGGACATCGTCTACGTTGCGGGCTTCACGAACGCGAAGGTGGATTACCTTGAAAAGCCCATGGCGATCGATGACGACGGCCCCATGCAGGTCAAGCTCGACCAGAGCCCGATGGAAGGCACGAACGACGACTTCACCGGTACCGGCTGGCCTTGCGCGGTGCTCGTCGCCACCACCTGGGATACAGACCTCGCAGAGCGCCAGGGCGTCATGCTCGGCAACGAGTGCCTGTACCTCGGCATCAGCGGCTGGTTCGCCCCCGCGATGAACCTGCACCGCAACCAGTACGGCGGCCGCATCTTCGAGTATTATTCTTCCGATCCCATCCATGGCGGAAAGATCGCTGCTGCGGTCACGAGGGGCGTGCAGAGCAAGGGCGTCTATGCCTTCCTCAAGCACTTCTGCCTCAACAACCAGGATACCGGCCGCGGCTCCATCTCCATCGTTGTCAACGAGCAAGCGATGCGCGAGCTGTACATGCACACCTTTGAGATCGCGGTGGAAGAGGGAGGCGCCCACGGTCTGATGACCTATTACTCCTATGTCGGCGGCGTCTCCATCATGCACAACTACGCGATCCTTACCGAGTTCGTGCGCAACCAGTGGGGCTTTGAAGGGGTCATCAACCACGACTACGGCCCTGAAGGATATACATCCACCATTTGCACCCCTGCGCTTACCCGCCGCGTCGGCAACGGCCTGGGCGGAAACGGCGATACATATGACCGCTACGCCGATCAGGATTATTACGATCCCGATGAGAATATGGTCTATTACTGCCTCGACGAGACCGGCGCAGTGACGGATGAGCCGGTCGCCAGCGTCACGCACTGGGCTGCCCTGCGCGAGAGCGCCAAGCAGCTGCTGTGGACGACGGCGAACAGCAACAACCAGAAGAACAAGCTCGATATCGACCAGTTTGCAGGCAAGACCATCAATGCCGAGCAGGATGTCGCGCTCGACGCGAGCATCGGCGTGGATACCGACACCGAGTCGGAGACCTACTACGGCACGCAGAACGTCTCGTATGCCCTGCACAGCGGCTCTCTCCCCGAGGGCATCGTGCTCGACGAGACAACGGGTGCGCTGACGGGCACGGCGGCGCAGACGGGCGAATTCGAGTTCACCGTGCGCATGCGTTCGGACTTCTGGATCAAGAACGACCAGACCTTCAAGCTCGTCGTGGCTCCCACCGTATCCATCTCTTCCACGGATGAAATGACCGTCGGCAGCGAGTATTACGGCAGGATCGTGGCAGAGACGTTCGAAGGCGCGACGGAGATGTCCTACACCGTCGTCGAAGGCGCGCTGCCCGAAGGGTACACGCTCAACGGCGCGACCGGCGAGATCGAGGGCACCGCAAAGGCTCCCGGCACCTACGAGGCGGTCATCCGCATCCACGGCGTGGTCGAGGTGGAAGGAACCGATCGCTGGGGCAACCCGACTGTCACCCGCACGCCTAAAGACCTCGATGTGACGCTCACCTTTACCGTCACCGGCGACGAGATCGCCCCGATCGCGATCAGCGAGGACGGTTACTGGGTGATCGACGGCGTCAAGACGGACGTCAAGGCGGAAGCCGAAGACGGCGTGACGCCGACCATCGAGATCGACGATGAGACCAAGCACTGGATCATCAACGGCACTGATACGGGCGTCGTCGCCGAAGGCAAGGACGGCGCTGCCGGCCAGGACGGCCAGGATGGTCAGGATGGGCAAGACGGCCAGGACGGCCAGGACGGCCAGGACGGCGATGACGGCAAGGACGGCCAGGACGGCGAGTCCGGCGGCTGCGGCGGCGTCGTCGCGGGCGGCAGCCTCGCGCTGGCGGCCATCGTTCTCGCGGGCGGCGCGGCGCTTGCCGTAGCGCATAAGTAAGATGCAGGAAGACCCTGCCGCTTTGCGGCGGCAGGGCAGGCATAACGGTATATGGGGGCGAGGCGGAAAGTGTAAAGCGATCCGCTTCGCCTTCTGTCCCGTGGCGGGCATGTCCGCCGGAAATTTTCGATTCGAGGAGAAAGCATGAAAAGGAAACTCAGAGTGGCGGGCATGGTCGCCTGCCTGATGCTCATCATGTCGCTGGTGCTCCTGTCCGTGGGCTGCGGCGGGGGCGGCGGAAGCGGCTCATCGCTGAAAGTGACGTTTGATTACAACTATACGGGCGCGCCCGCTGCCTATGTGCAGGAGATCGAGAGCGGCGCGCAGGTCACCCCGCCCGAAGACCCGCAGCGGGAAGGCTATGCGTTCACGGGCTGGTACACGGATGCGTCGGCGACGAGCAAGGCAGATTTCGGGTACGGCATCACGGAGAGCGAGACGTTCTATGCGGGGTGGAGGCAGACACAGGTCACGGTGACGTTCGATCCAAACCACGAAGGCGGGGCAGAGAGCACGGCTTCGGTGGAGATCGGCGGAAAGGTCGCGCAGCCGCAGGATCCCGTATGGGACGACGCGCACCTGTTCACGGGCTGGTATACGGATGAAGAATGCACGGAAGAGTACGACTTCGATACCGCCGTCACGGAGGCGTTCACCCTCTATGCGGGCTGGGAAGAGGTCGACCTCGGCGATACCGTCCGCGTCGTGTTTTCTTATAACTATGAGGGAGCGCCCAACGAGGGCGTCTACTATTCTACGCGCGTAAAAAACGGCAGGCTGGTTGCACAGCCGCAGGATCCCGCGCGCGAAGGGTACGGCTTCATCGGCTGGTTCGCAGATGCCGCCTGCACGCAGCGTTTCAATTTCACCTCTACCTCCATCAATGAGGAGACCACGATCTACGCCTACTGGCTCACGGAGTGGAAGTTTGAGGCGGAATATACCGATGTTTCCGGCATCGAGGGGCACGGCTACTCGGGCGAACCTTCGGGCACAGACATCATTCTGAGAGACCGAGACGGCGCCCTCGGCGCGAGCAACGGCTTCTATGTCACCTATCTCTACGGGCAGGGCATCGAACTTGTCTTCGAGGTCTATGCGGAAGAAGCGGTGCAGGGCGCCGTGCTCGAACTTTCCCTCGCGGCAGAGCAGGCGGACGTCGTCATCTCCCCCTCCAATTATACCGTGCAGGTAAACGAGACAGAGCTCTCTTACGGCACGATCTCCCTTCTCGGCGCCGAGGCGGCAGAGGGCAAGGCGATCCCCTTTGAAACGTACACCATCTCCATGAGCGTCAATCTGCAGCAGGGGAATAACGTCATCAAACTCATTACCAGCAACAATACGCCGATGCAGGACTCCGACGGCAACGCGCTGGGCACGATGTACGCGACCGCCCCGATGGTAGACTGCCTCTACATCTATACAGATACGCAGCTTGAGTGGGCGGAAGGCAAGTGCTTTACCGATAATATCAAAGGGAAATAAGGTGGGTATGCTATGAAAGACATTCTGAAGGCAAAGAGTGTGCGGATCTGGATGATCGTGGGCGCGATCCTGGTGGTATTGCTGCTGGCGGTGAACCTGGTGGCGAACTATTTCAGCAGCATCATCAGCATCGCGCTCGGCGGAGACCGGCCGTATGAAGTAGACAAAGAGAACGCCGTCGTGTATTACGAGACGGAGACGTCGAGCAAGGACGAGGCGAATACGCGTGCGGCGGAAGTGACGCGCCGCGTCGCGGAGGAGGGGATCATCCTCCTGCGCAACGAGGGAGACGAGGAGAAGGCGCTGCCGCTGAACAGGGGCGCGAAGCTGTCCGTCTTCGGTAAAAACAGCGTGAACCTCGTATACGGCGGCTCCGGCTCGGGCGGCGGAGACAACACGTTTGCGAAAACGACGCTGTACGAGGCGCTGGGGGCGGCAGAGTTCGAAGTCAACCCCGCATTAAAAGAATTTTATGATGACGACAGCCGTTCGGGCTCTCCGCGCCCCGCCAATTCGAGCGACCTGAACACGGGCGACACGCAGTCTTCCATCGATACGGGAGAGACGAACATCGGGCGGTATACGTCGGATATCACTTCTACGTACGCTTCGTATAACGACGCCGCGCTGGTGGTGTTCTCCCGCATCGGCGGGGAGGGAAGCGACCTGCCGATGACAGAAGTAGAGGAGAGCGGCGACCGGGCGGGAGCGCGGCACTACCTCGCCCTGGATACGGACGAGCGCGACCTGCTCGCACACGTCAACGAGCATTTTGACAAAGTGATCGTCATCCTGAATACGCTGAACATCGTAGAGGCAGGATTTTTGCAGGAATACGGCGTGGACGCCTGCCTGTGGATCGGAGGCCCGGGCCTGACGGGCATCATGGCGCTGGGCGATATCCTCAACGGCACGGTGACTCCTTCGGGGCACACGACGGATACATGGTCGGCGGACTTTACGAAGGATCCCACCTTCAACAACTTTTCCGCACGCGCGGTGGCGAACGGGGATACCTATCGCAATGCGGAGACGGGCAAAGATACGACGGAACACTTCGTAAACTACGAAGAGAGCGTCTACATGGGCTACCGCTACTATGAGACGCGCGCGGCACAGGAGCGCGCGAAGAGCGGCGGGTCAGACGCATGGTATGAAGAAAACGTCATCTATCCCTTCGGGTACGGGCTGAGCTATACGAGCTTTGCCTGGGAGGTGACGGATGCGGAGAGCATCGAAAATGTCGCAATCTCGGCGGATGGCGCGTATGAGGTCACCGTGAAGGTGACGAACACGGGCGTCTATGCCGGGAAGGACGTCGTGCAGGTGTACGCGAAGCTGCCCTACGAAGAGGGCGGGGTAGAAAAGCCGTACGAGGTGCTCGTCGGCTTTGCAAAGACGCCGCTGCTGTACCCGGAAGGGGAGGCAGACGGGGCGGATAAGCCGAACAGCTGCGAGGTGACGGTCTCCGTCGACCCGTATTATTTCGCTTCCTACGATTATACGGGAAAAAGCGGGTTTACGGGATACGTGCTCGAGAGCGGTGAATACAGTTTGCTCATCAACAGCGACGCGCACACGGTACGGGCGGAGATCCCCTTCCGCGTGAGCGAGGATATCACTTACGGCGAGGACCCCGTCACCGGGAATGCCGTCATGAACAGGTATACGGACTGCGAGAACAGCGCTTTCGATGCGGATACGCAGCTGGAATTTCTGATGTCGAGGAGAGACCTGAGCATCCTTCCGGACGCGCCGCAGGACGCGGACCGCGATGCGAGCGCGCAGCTGCTCGGGCAGATCGCAGACCGGACACACAACAACCCCGAGGCGGCAGAGTACACGATGCCGACGCAGGGCAGCGCGGCGGCGCCGCTCGCGAACGTCATCCGCCACGACGAGGAGACGGATACGTACTATGCAGACTACGATGACGGCGCATGGGAGCAGGTACTGAGCGCGCTGAGCGTGAACGACCTGGCGAATTTGTACAACAACGGCGCGTTCCAGACGGTGCGCCTGGACCGCATCAACAAGCCGCAGACGCTGGAATCGGACGGCCCTGTAGGTTGGTGTAACTTCATCTCTTTGGGCACGGACGCTACCTGGAAGGGCAACAACGTATATACATCACAGGTCGTGATGAGCGCGACGTGGAACACGGATCTGATCTATGAGATGGGCGAATGCGTGGGAGAAGAAGGGTTGTGGGGCGCGAAGCGCACGGCGGAGGAGGACGGCTTGCCGTACTCCGGTTGGTATTCCCCGGGGGTGAACCTGCACCGCAGCCCGTTCGGCGGAAGGAACTTCGAGTATTTTTCGGAGGATCCTTTCCTGACGGGCATGATCGCCTCGGCGGAAGTGCAGGGCTGCCAGAGCAAGGGCGTGAACTGCTATGTGAAGCATTTTGCGGTGAACGAGCAGGAGACGCACCGGAACGGCGGCTGCTCGTGGGTGACGGAGCAGGCGATGCGCGAGCTGTATCTGCGCCCCTTCGAAATGACGGTAAAGATCGGCAAGACGCGGGCGATGATGAGTTCGTTCAACCGCATCGGCACCTGGTGGACGGGCGGGGATTACCGCCTGCTGACGGAGATCCTGCGCGGCGAATGGGGCTTTGAGGGCACGGTCATTTCCGATTACAACGAGAACAGCTCGTATATGGATCCGAAACAGATGATCTATGCGGGCGGAGATCTGAACCTGTGCTCGAACCAGGCGCGCATGTGGAGCGATTACGACAGCAGTTCTGCCGCAGACGTGACCGTGCTGCGCAGGGCTGCGAAAAACGTGCTGTACACGGCGATGAATAGCAACATGATCAACAGCTTCAACTACCGCTATGCGATGGCGTACTGGAAGATGGGTCTGATCATTGCCGACTGCGTCGTCGGCGCGGGTATCATTGCCTGGGGTATCGCCGTCATCGTCCTTGCGGCGCGCAAGAAAGCGAAGGAAGAGAACGTATAACAACGGAAGGAAAGATGACCCGCCCGCCGCGATCGCGGCAGGCGGGTCATCTGACCGTGCGGATCGTTTCTGATTTCTTGACGGCGCACCAAAACAGCAAAAAGTTAAACTGCGATTTATTTGGAACTTTTGCGGCGGGGTTATGAAGTAAATGTCGGGAAGATGGGACAGACGGAGGTGGATTTTGTCGCCAAAAAGGGCGACGTGATCAGTTATTATCAAGTCACGGCATCTTTGACGGAACAGACGACATTCGAGCGCGAAATAAGGCCGTTGAAAAAAATCAATGACAATTATCCGAAAAAAATTTTGACGTTGGACAGATTTACGCTCGGCAATTATGAAGGAATAGAAGTTTTGAACGCGGTCGATTGGATTTTAGGCAAAAAATATCGCTAAACTCAAGGAGGCGGGAGTGATTGAACGCCTCGGTTCCGATAAGACCGGAAGTTGGAAAGTAAATGGGTTAGTGTGCGAAAGCGTATAGCGGCGCGGCGGAATTTTCCGCCGCGCCGCTTGCTGTGTAAACGAAAGCCCCGCGATAGTCGCGGGGTTCCGGGGAGGCTAAAGCCGATGAAATAGACAAAGGAACTCCGATTGTGTTACAATCAAGCATGA
>CASFTB010000011.1 GCA_949297575.1 uncultured Bacillota bacterium
AGTCGTTTTGCCGTGGTCGACGTGGCCGATCGTGCCTACGTTGACGTGGGGTTTGCTTCTGTCGAATTTAGCCTTAGCCATTTTCGTTCCTCCAAAAAAAATTCTATTTTTTAATGATAACTTGTGCGCCGAAATGGTCGGCTCTTGCAGCTATCTATCATTAACAGGAATAGCGGCTTTTACAAGCAACTATAATTATACCGTAAATCGCAAAGAATATCAATCTTTTTGCGACTTTTTTTGAAAAAATTTTCGTTCGGGCGGGCAAAAGGCGCTTATTCGGCCTTTTTGCCGCGCTCGCCGATGATCTTTTCGGAGATGGAGCGGGGCACTTCGGAATAGTGCGAGAACTGCATCGTGAACTGCCCGCGGCCTTGGGTGCGCGAACGCAGGTCGGTCGCATAGCCGAACATTTCGGACAGAGGGATCTGCGCGTCGATGACCTTCGCGCCGTTCCTGTCCTCCGTGCCGGTGATGGTGCCGCGGCGGGAAGAGACGTTGCCCATCAGGTCGCCGAAGTAATCTTCGGGCGTTACGATCTCCACCTTCATGATCGGCTCGAGCAGGACGGGGTTCGCCCTCTTCAAACCGTCTTTGAAGCCCATGGAGCCCGCGATCTTGAACGCCATTTCGGAAGAGTCGACTTCGTGGTACGAGCCGTCGTACACGACCGCGCGGAAGTCCACCACTTCGTAGCCGGCGAGGTAGCCGTTCTTGGCCGCCTCCTGGATACCTTTGTCGATGGCGGGGATATATTCTTTGGGGATGGAGCCGCCGACGGTCTCGTCCACGAACTCATAGCCCTGACCGGGTTCCAGAGGCTCGAGGCGCAGTTTGCAGTGACCGTACTGGCCTTTACCGCCCGACTGACGGACGTACTTGCCCTCTGCCTCCACTGCCTTGCGGAAGGTCTCGCGGTAGGCGACCTGCGGCTGGCCGACGTTCGCCTCCACTTTGAACTCGCGCAGCAGGCGGTCGACGATGATCTCGAGGTGCAGCTCGCCCATACCGGCGATGATGGTCTGCCCCGTCTCGGTGTCCGTATAGGTCTTGAAGGTGGGATCCTCTTCCGCCAGTTTCACGAGGGCGAGGGTCATCTTCTCCTGGCCGGCCTTGGTCTTGGGCTCGATGGCGACCTTGATGACGGGCTCGGGGAACTCCATCTGCTCGAGCACGATGGGGTGCTTTTCGTCGCAGAGGGTGTCGCCCGTGGTCGTATCTTTGAGGCCGACGATGGCGCAGATGTCGCCGGAGTAGATCATCGGGATCTCCTCGCGGTGGTTCGCGTGCATCTGCAGCAGGCGCCCGACGCGCTCCTTCTTCTGCTTGGTGCTGTTATAGACGTAAGAGCCGGACTCCAGAACGCCCGAATAGGCGCGGAAGAAGGCGAGCTTGCCGACGAACGGGTCTGCCGCGATCTTGAAGGCGAGGCCTGCGAAGGGCTCGTCGTCGGAGGTCTTGCGCTCCTCCTCTTCGCCGGTGTCGGGGTTGATGCCCTTGACGTGGTCGACGTCGAGCGGAGAAGGCAGATAATCGACGATGGCGTCGAGCAGGAACTGCACGCCCTTGTTGCGGTAAGAAGAGCCGCACAGCACGGGGGTGACGGCCATGGAAATGGTCGCCTTGCGGAGGCCCTTTTTGAGGTCTTCGAGGGAGAGGTCGCCCTCCTCGAAGTACTTCTCCATCAGCTCGTCGCTCTGTTCGGCGACGGCCTCCACGAGCTCTGCGCGGTACTTTTTCGCTTCCTCCATCATGTCTGCGGGGATGTCCGTCTTCTCGAACTGCGTGCCGAGGTCGTCCTTGTAGATCTCCGCGTTCATGTTGACGAGGTCGACGATGCCCTTGAAGGTGTCTTCCTTGCCGATGGGGAGCTGGATGCGGATGGCGCGGGTGCCGAGGCGCTCGCGCATCATCTTGACGGCGTTGTCGAAGTTGGCGCCGTTGATGTCCATTTTATTGACGTAGGCGATGCGGGGGACCCTGTACTTGTCCGCCTGACGCCACACCGTTTCGGACTGGGGCTCGACGCCGCCCTTCGCGCAGAAGGTGGCGACGGCGCCGTCCAGAACGCGCAGAGAGCGCTCCACTTCGACGGTGAAATCGACGTGGCCCGGCGTGTCGATGATGTTGATGCGGTGGCCCTTCCACGTGCAGGTGGTCGCGGCGGAGGTGATGGTGATGCCCCTCTCCTGCTCCTGGACCATCCAGTCCATGGTAGCGGCGCCCTCGTGCGTTTCACCCAACTTGTGCGTTTTGCCCGTGTAGAACAGGATACGCTCGGTCGTGGTGGTCTTACCCGCGTCGATATGCGCCATGATACCGATATTTCTTGTTACGTCAAGACCGTATTGTCTGGGCATAGTGTTCTCCTTAGATTAAAATCTGAAATGCGCGAACGCCTTGTTCGCCTCGGCCATGCGGTGGGTATCTTCCTTCTTCTTGACCGAGCCGCCCGTGTTGTTGAAGGCGTCCATGAGCTCCGCCGCGAGCTTTTTGCTCATCTCGCGCTCGCTGCGCTTGCGCGTATTGATGACGATCCAGCGGATGGCGAGCGTCTGACGGCGCTCCGGACGGATCTCGATCGGGACCTGGTAGTTCGCACCGCCGACGCGGCGCGCCTTGACCTCGAGCACGGGCATGACGTTTGCCATTGCCTGGTTGAAGATCTCGATGGCGTCTTTGCCGAGCTTCTCCTGCATCATGGCGAATGCGTCGTAGACGATCTTCTGCGCCGTCGCCTTGTTGCCGTCGAGCATGATCTGATTGATGAGTTTGGTAACGACCTTGCTCCCGTATACGGGATCGGGCAAGACGTCTCTCTTCGGAACACTGCCTCTCCTGGGCATGATGTTTGTCCTCCTTAAATTGAAATTCTGTGCGCGGGCACGGGAGGCTCCCGTCCGCGCGCCTCCCCTGCCGCGGGGAGGCCTTTGTTCGTAAGGGTAAATACCCTTAGTACAGCTATCGCTTGCTTTCCCTGTATATTAAATAAAGAAAAGTAGCGAACCTTCTGCCTTGCGGCATACTGCCTACTTTATATCGGGTATCCGTTCAAGATAAATTTCCGACAAGTAGGATGTTCTCCGCCCCCGAAGGGCGGCCTTTGCGAAAACAGTACCCCTGCTTACTTAGGGCGCTTTGCGCCGTACTTGGAACGGGCCTGCTTTCTCTTTGCGACGCCTGCGGTATCGAGCGCGCCGCGGATGATGTGGTAACGAACGCCGGGGAGATCGCGCACGCGGCCGCCGCGGATCAGAACGGAGCTGTGCTCGTTCAGGTTGTGACCCTCGCCGGGAATGTACACGGTACCTTCCTGCTTGTTCGTCAGGCGGACCCTCGCGATCTTGCGGAGCGCGGAGTTCGGCTTTTTGGGAGACGTGGTGGAAACGGAGAGGCATACACCCCTCTTCTGAGGGCAGGCACCCATGATAGGCGTCTTGCTCTTTTCCGGACGACGTTCCCTGCCGTGCTTGATGAGCTGGTTGATTGTAGGCATTTTGACCTCCTTGTAAGAATGGAAATTTATCTTAAAATTGCCCTTACGCAATTTAAGAAAGCTCTTTTAGGGCACACACTCTGAAGAGAGCGCAAAATTCACCCTTTCCTTCCGCCGCCTGCGCGGCGCAATGTGCGCAGCCGCAAAAACGTGGCTTTGCTTGCGCAAAAATTTAGAATGCGGGCGTTTTTTTGGCGCGCAAAAAGAAATGCGCCCACAGTCGCAAGGATTATTTTAGCATTTTGCGGGCGCTTTGTCAAACATTTCGGCTATAAATATTGCAGAGCCGCCCCACAAATTCCGCCGCGCGGCGGCAGGAGGGGCGCAGGGGCGCCCGGTTTTGACGCGCCTCTCACCAGGGCACGGGGAAGCCCTCCCCGTCGAAGTGCCAATAGTTGCCGACGTCTGCGGGCTCTTCCTCGCTGTAATAATATTTGCGGGCGGAGATCAACTGCAGGTTCATGCCCAGATCGATCTCCCCGTCCAGCCATTCTTCTCTGCTGCCCGCGTAATAGACGGCCTGCAGGGCGTCGCAGCGGCCGAATGCCCCGGTCCCGACATTTTTCAGCGTGGAAGGGAAAACGATCCCTTCCAGCGCATCGCAGCCGGAGAAGGCCAGCGCCTCGACGGACGCGAGCCCCTCGGGCAGGACGACGCACGAGACGGACTCTACGCTCCCGAACACGTTCTGCGGTACGCGCTCCCCCGCGTTGAAGCGGACTTCCGTGACCTGCGGGAGCGCCCCTTCCCAGCCGAATACCGTGGAGAGCTTAAAATCTCTGCTCTCCCTGCCGATGTACACGTCGCACAGCGGCACCGTCAGCTTTTCCAGGGAGGCGCAGCCGCTCAGCGCGCCGCTCTCGATGCAGCGCAGCGTTTTCGGGAGCACGACCTCCCGCGCGGAGGCGCAGTCTGCGAACGCCTCGCCCCCGACGGCGGTGACGGGGAAGCCGCCCGCCTCTTCGGGGATCTCGATGCGCGCGGCGTCTGCCGCGGATTCGACCCTGTATTCCTCATAGCTGCCCCACAGCTTGTAACCGATGCCGCCCTCCGTCATCGTCCCGTAGGCTTCTTCCGCCGCCGCGGGGAGTTCACCCTGCCACGAAACGCCCTCCTCCCGCGTGGCGCAGGAGGGAGTATCGTAGGCGGGAGAGCTCAGGAACAGGAACCAGAAGTCGTCCTCCCCGCACAGGAAGTAGTCATCCACGGCATAGAGATTGTCGTCGTTGGTGGCGTCGATGATGTACCACGTCTCCCCCACGCGGGCGAAATTCCAGGCATGGGCGATCGCGCCGCTGGTGACGTACAGGCAGTCCAGCCCCGCCAGGTTGGAGAGATACAGCACCGCTTTGGCATACCCCTCGCAGATGGAGTTCGTCTGCGGATCTCCGTCCAGCACGCCGACGATGTTTTTCGCGTGCGTCTCCCCGCTCGGCACGCCCTCCGCTTCCCACTCGTAGTCCGTGCGCTCGAGCACGAAATCGTGCACGGCCTTCAGCGCGGACGCCTCCGTGCCCGCCGCGGCGATGCGCTCCGCCGCCTGCGCCGCGCCAGCGTCCACCGCGTCCTGCGCCGCCCGCACAGCCGCCGCGTCCGCATATTCGTCCGCGATGACGGGCGCGAACCAGCGCCCGCTGTACAGCGCCTCCATGCTGACGAAAAAGAAGAAGGACGGGCAGTCTCTGACGAGGGCGGAGAAGGCGGCCGCCGCCTCGCCGTCCGTCACGCCGTAGTCCTTATAGCGGAACCTGCCGAGGATGTACACCGTCTCCCCGCTCCCTTCCGTCTTTTCCGCGGTACCCTCCCCCGCCGCATAGGCGGAGGCAGCGCGGTGGATGTTTGCATACAGCACCTGCTGTTCGGCGGAGAGGCAGGCGTAATAATAATCGCCGTCCCCCGCGCGCACTTCCGGCTCGTACCCCTGTTCGGGGGAGACGGAGGGCAGGCGCGCGTCCCGGATATACGAAGAGATGGCGGCGGTGCCGAAAAAGGCGCCGACGCCCAGCGCCAGAAGAGCCGCGACGACCGCGGCGATCAAAAAGAATTTTTTCATCCGTGACCTCACAATTTTCGGGCGGGCCCGCGCGCCGGCCGCGGCGCGCGGGCTCCGGTACATAGTATAACACCGCCGCGCGGGCGATGTCAACCGCCGGAGACGAAAAGAGGGGCGGCCTCCGTACGGAGCCGCCCCTCGCGCCGGCGCGCATCAGTCTGCCGGCCTGTTTTTCGCATACATGCGGATAAAGATCTTGGAGATCTCCACCGCGACCAGCGGGAAGAGGGAGAGCGCGATGCTGACCAGCCATTCCTGCCCGGTGAGGTTGGTGAGGTTGAAGAATCCCTGCAGGGGCGGGACGAACACCACGAGCGCCACGATCGCCGCCGAAGCGAGCAGCGCGACGGTGAGGAACTTGTTGTGCCCCTGCCCGCGCTTGAACACGGAATCGGTGTTGGAGCGCTGGTTGAGCGCGTGCGAGAGCTGCGAGACGGAGAGCACGATGAAGGTCATCGTCATCGCCTGCACGTGATCGTGCGCGAAGCAGTACTGACCGATCAGGTACGCCGCCCACGCCGCGGCGGAGATGAACAGCCCGTGCAGCGCGATGCGGTAGATCATGCCCTTTTCGAACAGCGTACCGCTCTTGACCGGCTTATGCTTCATGATGTTGGGGCTGGCGGGGTCGACGCCGAGCGCGACCGCCGGCAGCGAGTCGGTGGCGAGGTTGATGAGCAGGATGTGCACCGCCTCGATGGGCATTTCGGGCAGCCCGATGCACACCGCGATAAACAGGATGAGGATCTCCGCGATGTTGCCCGCCACGAGGAACTGGATGACCTTCTGGATATTGCGGTAGACGCGGCGCCCCTCGCGGATGGCGTATTCGATGGTGGTGAAATTGTCGTCCAAAAGGATGACGTCCGCCGCATCCTTGGCGACGTCGGTGCCCGTGATGCCCATGGCGACGCCGATGTCCGCCTCTTTGAGGGCGGGCGAATCGTTGACGCCGTCGCCCGTCATGGCGGCGACTTCGCCGCAGCGCTTGAGCGACTGGATGATGCGCAGCTTATCCGAAGGAGAGACGCGCGCGAACACGACGCAGCTTTTGAGCGCTTCGTCCAGCTGCGCGTCCGTCATCTCGTCCAGCTCGGCGCCGGAGATACAGGTGTTGCCCTCGCGGAAGATGTGCAGCTGCTTTGCGATGGCCATGGCGGTGACTTTGTGGTCGCCCGTGATCATGACTACGCGGATACCCGCCGTGTGGCAGGTCTCCACTGCCTTGATGACCTCCTTGCGGGGCGGGTCGATCATGCCGACGACGCCGACGAAGGTCATGCCCTCTTCGAGGTCTGCACTCTCCTCTTCGGGCACCTCGCCCCATTCGCGCACGGCGAAGCCGAGCACGCGCAGCGCCTCCGCGCTCATGCCGTTGCAGACTTTGAGGATCTGCTCGCGGTCCTCCTCCGTCATGGCGCGCACGCCGTCCTTCGTGCGGTACTTCGTGCACAGGGGGAGCATCTCGTCCACCGCGCCCTTCGTATAGGCGATGAGCCCGCGCTCCGTCTTATTGAGCACGGTCATGCGCTTGCGGTCTGAGTCGAAGGGCTGCTCGAACATGCGGGGATTGGCGTCCTCGAAGTCCTCGGCGTCGATGCCGAACTTTTCCGCAAAGAGCAGGAGCGCGCCCTCGGTGGGGTCGCCCAGCACGTTGCCGGGGTTGTCGGGGTCCATTTTGGCGTTGACGCACAGCGCGCAGCCCTCCACGAGGTCGCGGTACGCCTCCTTCCCGTATTTGTTTTGCAGCTCCGCAGCGGGCGTCGCCGCCCCTGTAAGGAAATCGTCCCCCACCGCGACGTGCGTCACCGTCATCTTGTTGAGGGTGAGCGTGCCCGTCTTGTCGCAGCAGACGACGGTGGCGCTGCCCAGCGTTTCGACCGCGGGCAGGCTCTTGACGAGGGCGTTCTTCTTCGCCATGCGCTGCACGCCCAGCGCCATGATGATGGTGCTCGTGGCGGGCAGCCCCTCGGGGATGATGGAGATGGCGAGGGAAATGGCGATGAACACGTAGTTCACCCACGCCTCCCAGCCGTCACGGATGAGCCCGATGCCGAAGATGAGCACGCAGACGATGAGGCCGACCAGGCTGAGCGTCTTGCCCACAGAGTTGAGCTTGCGCTTCATGGGGGTATCCGTCTCGTCCTGCTCATCCAGAAGGTCGGCGATCTTGCCCACTTCCGTATTCATGCCCGTGCCGACGACGTAACCCGTCGCGTTGCCGTACATGACGATGGAAGAACTGTACGCCATGTTGACGCGGTCTCCGAGGGGCGCGTCCTCCGCGAGCACGGAGGGGCCGTCCTTTTCGGAGGGGACGCTCTCGCCCGTCAGCGCCGCTTCCTGCACCTTCATGTTGGAATCCTGGATGATGCGGATGTCGGCGGGGACGATGCACCCGTCCTCGAGATACACGACGTCTCCGGGGACGAGCTGCGCGGCGGGAACGACGCTCTCTTCCCCCTCGCGCAGGACGCGCGCAGTGGGCGCCGTCATGTTTTTGAGCGATTCGAGGGCGTTCGCCGCCTTCTTCTCCTGCACGACGCCGACGGTCGCGTTGAGCGCGACGACGACGAGGATGACGATGCACTCCGCGAGGCCCTCGCCGTCCTCGAAGAAGGACATGACGAAGGAGAAGATCGCCGCGGCGATGAGGATGAGCACCATCACGTCGGTGAGCTGTTCCCAGATCATCCGCCAGACCGTTTTGGGCTTTTTCTGACGAAGGTTATTGGGCCCGTACTGTTCGAGGCGCTTTGCCGCCTCCGCGTCGGAGAGCCCCTCTTCGCTCGTATCGAGCAGGCGGGCGGCCTCTTCGGCGGACATTGCGTGCCATGGTTTGTGATGCTGTTCTGTGTCCATACTGTTTCGGGTAAACTACCCCTCCTGTTAAAAAAATTATAACGCAAAAAGGCATAGCCTATGCGGTTATGCCTGTCGCTTCGCTATTTCGTTGGGCACGGCGTTTCGTTACTACTGTGGCCGTCGTCCATTTTTCTTATCCCTCTGCAAAACAGATTTATCGCCTCTTATTATACGATATATCCGTATACAAAGCAACTGTTTTGTATGCCTTTTCAAAAAAATCGCCCTCGGGCTTTTTCTCTCCGCCTGAAACAAAGGCAGAGAGCATAATTTCTCGCGCGAGCAAAACCGCAATTTTAATTTCCTGCAAAAGCAAAAACCGCGCTTTTTGCTTTTGCACACTGCGCCGCGCGGGCGGCGTACCCGAAGGGGGTGAATGTCCGCGATCCTTTTATATGTGTGCCCTTAAAAATCGCGGGCAAAAAGGGAAAAAACCGCCATCCCGCAAGGGCGGCGGTTTCCCCCTAAAATTCGCAGAAAATCGCAGCCGTCAGCACGGCGAGATTTTCGCGAGCATTTTTAATTTATCGCGCGTGCCAAAATGACACTTTTGGCTAAGCGCACCCAATTTGCCGCATACCTGCGGCTCATTCCGAAAGAGTGAATGCGGCACATTTTTTAATAGGTGAAGCCCACTTCCGGGGTTCCCGAAAATCGCAGGACGAAGCCCGAGATTTTTGGGAAGAGGAGGAGCGGAGCGCGCACGCGAGCGCTGCCCCTTTGGGGGCGGCGCGAGAGAGCAGCCGACCGCGACGACGAGCCGCAGAGAGAAAACGCGCTGTCCCCGAAGCCGTGCGAGGGCGGCGGGTTGTCTCTCAAAATCACGGAAAAAGTTTTGTCTCGTTCAAAACTTTTTTCGTGAACATGCCCGAAACAAAAGCTCCGAGCCCTACGCCTGTTCAAACTGCGAATTGTACAGGTCGGCATAGAAGCCGTTTTGCGCCAGAAGCTGCTCGTGGCTGCCCTTTTCGATGATGTCTCCGTCCTTCATCACGAGGATGAGGTCGGCGTTCTTGATGGTGGAAAGGCGGTGCGCGATGATGAAGGAGGTCCTGCCCTCCGTCAGCTTATCCATCGCGCGCTGGATGAGCACCTCTGTACGGGTATCGACGGAAGACGTGGCCTCGTCGAGGATGAGCATGGGCGCGTTTTCGATCATCGCGCGGGCGATGGTGACCAGCTGTTTCTGCCCCGCGGAGAGGTTCGCCTTGTCGTCCAGCACGGTGTCGTACCCGTGCGGCAGCGTCTGCACGAAGTGATGCAGCCCCACCGCCTTGCAGGCGCGCACGACCTCCTCGTCGGACACGTTTTCCTTGCTGTACACGACGTTTTCGCGGATGGTGCCGTCGAACAGCCAGGTATCCTGCAAGACCATGCAGAACAGGTCGTGCACGTTTTTGCGGGTGAGTTCGTCCACGGGGATGCCGTCTATCTCAATGCCGCCGCCGAGCGGTTCGTAAAAGCGCATGAGCAGGTTGACCATGGTGGTCTTGCCCGCGCCCGTAGGGCCGACGATGGCGACCTTTTGCCCCGCGGAGATCTCGGCGGAAAAGTCGCGGATGATGATCTTGTCGGGGTCGTACCCGAAGCGCACGTGTCTGAAGGAGACGTCTCCCCGCACCCGTTCGGGGGAGAGATACGCCGTTTTGCCGCTCTCGTCGGGGAGCTCTTCCTCTTCGAGGAATTCAAAGACGCGCTCGCTCGCCGCGGCGGCAGACTGCATGGCCGTGAACGCCTGCGCAAGCTGCGTGAGCGGCGAGGTGAACAGCCGCACGTACAGGGTAAAGGCGGTGATGACGCCGAAATCGGCGATGTTCCCGTTGACGAGCAGCAGCGCGCCGACGACGCACACGGCGACATAGCCGAGGTTGCCGATGAAATTCATGAGCGGCATCATCAGCCCGGAGAAGAACTGCGACTTCCACGCGCTCGCATACAGCTTGCGGTTGAGCTCGCCGAACTGCTGCCTGACCCGATCCCCCGCGTTGTACGCTTTGACGACGTTGTGCCCCGCATACGTCTCCTCGATGTGGCCGTTGACGGCGCCCAGATAGCGCTGCTGGCGGGCAAAGAACTTCTGCGACCTGCCCATGATGAGGAACATGAAGACAAACCCGACGAGGCTGGCGCCGATGGCGGTGAACGCCATCGCCCAGTTGGTGACGAACATCATGACGACGCTGCCGAAGAGCATGACGACGGCGGTGAAGAAAGTGGCGACGGACTGGTTGAGCGCCTGCCCGATGGTGTCGACGTCGTTGGTCACGCGCGAGAGCACGTCTCCCACCGAATGCGAATCGAAATAGCGCAGGGGCAGGACGTTGATCTTTTCGGAGATGGCGGCGCGCAGATCGCGCGAGTTCTTCTGCGTGACCTGTGCCATCAGCAGGCCCTGCACGTACGAGCAGAGCAGCCCCGCGCCGTAGATGACGACGAGGGTGACGCACAGCCGCAGCACCTCCGCCATGTTCATGTCAAACACTTCGTCGATGCCGTATTCGGGCAGGCAGAGGAAGGACTCCTGGATGACGGCGGTGAGGTCGCCCAGAACATTCGGCCCGAGCAGGCTGAGCACCGTTCCCCCTACCGCGAACAGCAGGGCGACGGCAATGAACGGGAGATACGGGCGGACGAAGCGAAGCAGCTTTCCCATCGCGTCCTTGAAATTTTTTGGCTTTTCGGCGACGCGCGCGGCGTGCGGGCCGCGCGCGGGGCGGGATGCGTGTGCGCTCATGTGCGGTCACCTCCCATGGACGTTTCCAGCTCCTCTTTGGAGAGCTGCGAATAGGCGATCTCGCGGTACACCTCGCAGCTCTTCATCAGTTCGTCGTGCGTGCCCTGCCCCGCGACCTCTCCCTCGTCCAGCACGATGATGAGGTCTGCGTCGCGGATGGTGCCGATGCGCTGGGCTACGATGAGGGAAGTCGCCTCCCCCGCCTCCTCTTTCAGCGCGGTGCGCAGCAATTTGTCCGTCTTGTAGTCGAGCGCCGAGAAGGAATCGTCGAAGATGAAGATCTCGGGGCGGCGGCAGACGGCGCGCGCGATGGCGAGGCGCTGTTTCTGCCCGCCCGAAAAGTTCGTGCCCCCCTGCGCCACGTGCGAGGCGTACCCGTCCTCCTTGGCCTCCACGAAGTCGGCGGCCTGCGCGATGCGCACCGCCTCCCGCACGGCGTCGGGAGTATAGTCCGCCCCCTCCTTTTCGCCGTAGGCGACGTTGCTCTCCACCGTACCGGAGAACATCACGGCGCGCTGGGGAACGTAGCCGATCTTGTCGTGCAGGGCGCGCAGGGTATAGTCGCGCACGTCGACGCCGTCGACGAGCACCTGCCCTTCCGTCGCGTCGTAGAAGCGCGGGACGAGGTTGACCGCCGTAGACTTGCCGCTGCCCGTAGAGCCGATAAAGGCGACCGTCTGCCCCTTTTCGGCGCGGAAGGAGAGATCTTTGAGCACGTATCCGCCCGCGTCCGGATATCTGAAGGAGACGTTTCTGAACTCCACCGTGCCCGTCTCCCCCGTCGGGGAAGCCGCGAGCGCGCCGTCGGCAATGCCCGGGCGGGTATCCAGCACCTCGCCGATGCGGCGGACGGAGACCATGGCGCGGGGCAGGATGATAAAGATGACGGTGAGCATCATGAACGCCATGACCACCTGCATCGCGTACCCCGAAAAGGCAGCCATCTGCCCGAACAGCGACGCGCGCTCCGCGCCCGTGGGCAGTTCGCCGATGAGGTATGCCCCCACCCAGTAGATGGCCAGAGACAGCCCGCTCATGATCATGGTCATCACCGGCGCCAAGATCGCCATGGCGCGGGCGGTGAACAGCTGCGTTTTGGTCAGCTCCTCGTTTGCCTTTGCAAACTTGCGCTCCTGGTATTCTTCCGCGTTGTATGCGCGCACGACGCGCACGCCGGTCAGGTTTTCGCGGGTGACGGCGTTGAGATCATCGGTCATCTTCTGGATCTTGCGGAATTTGGGGAAGACCGCCAGGAGGATGAAGAGCATCATCGCCGCCATGACCGCGACGGCGACGGCCGTGGCGACCGACCACTGCCACTGCCGGGAAAGGATCTTGCAGACCGCCCACACCGCGAGGACGGGCGCCTTGATGACGACCTGCAGCCCCATCGAGAGCACCATCTGCACCTGCGTGACGTCGTTGGTCGTGCGCGTGATGAGGGATGCCGTGGAAAAGCGGTTGATCTCTGCCATCGAGAAGCTCTCCACCCGGCCGAACACAGCGGCGCGCATGCGGAAGGCGACGACCGCCGCGAGGCGCGCCGCGAAGAAACCGACGGCGACGGAGCTGAGCGCGCTGCCGAGGGCGCACGCCAGCATGATGCCGCCGTTTTTCCAGATCTCGCCCATCGCCGCGGCGGCGCCCGAAACGGAGAGCTCGGTGACGGTCGCCATGTAATCGGGAAGGGTGAGGTCCAGCCATACCTGCGCCACGATGAGCCCCACCGCGAGCGCGGCGTACACCCATTCTTTCCATTTGAGCATTTTCAGGATGCGGAGCATTGTCTCCTCCTTTTAAAAAACGGATGAAAAAATTATAGCACGCGCGGCGAAGGGCTGTCAAACCCCTGCCGCCCGCCGCCGGTTTGCCCGTGTGAAATGTTGGCGAAATTCCGCACACAGATCATTCGGGGCGGCAAAGGGCCGCGCCCGATAAGGCACGGCCCTCTTTCGTATCCGCGGGCATCCGCGGCCCGTTATCCCCTCTCCGCCCTGCGGGCAAAGTACGGGCCGAGCCCGCAGCCCGACTCGTGCGTGACGACGTACGTCCACCCGAAATTTTTGCCGACCACGAACACCTCCGCCGCGTCGGCGAGGGCGGGACTCTTCAAGTTTGGCGGACAGCGGCGGAAGGCGTACACGATGTTTTTGCCGCCGCCGTTGTATTCGCACTCCTCCGCGATGAACGCGCCCTCCTTGTCTGCGGCATCGAAGGCGGCATCCGCCGCCCCGCGCTCGAGGCAGGGCGCCTTTCCCCAGGTAAAGACGTGCCACAAAAGGCACCCCTTCGCGTCGACGCGTTCCGCCATGACGGCGGCGGGGACGTTTGCGGCAAACGCCCGTTTCCATTTCTGTACAAACGCGGCGCCGTCCATGCCTTCAAAGGATCTTTTCCGCTTTTCCGATTTCTTTTTTGAACTCATGTTCCGTCTGCTAAAGATTTTCCATTGATCATGATCGATAGCAAACACTTTTGCTCATGCAGGAAAGGTGAAGCCGCTCGATTATAGAATGATCACACTTTTTGCTTGTTCCCCTGATTTGCCGCAAGGCTCACGGAAAAGAGGTGAACGTGCGCGATTTTTATAACAGGAAAGCCCCTTAAATATCGCGCACGGAGGGAAAAGCCGCCGCCTTGCCGGCAGGTTTTTCCTTAAAATCTCGACAATTCGCAGCGCCTTTGCGCGAGAATCGTGAGACTATTTTTAAAACTCAAACTTCGTATCCCGCGAAAACAGCTGCGAGATGCGGTCCATGCACAGTTTTTTCCATTCGTCCGTAGACTGCGGGTGCTCGGCAAAGCAGACGTCGTACACAGCGTCGGTGATGGGCAGTTCCACGCCGCACCTTTCCCCCAGCTTTTTCATCGCCGCCGCCGTCATGACGCCCTCGGCGAGCTTTTCGAACTTCTGCCCCTTGACGAGCATCTCCCCATACATGCGGTTGTGCGAATGGCGGGAAAAGAGCGTCGTTTCGTAATCGCCCAGGTGTGCCAGCCCGTAGGCGGAGAGCTCGTTGCCGCCCAGCGCCCTGATGAGCCGCGCCACCTCGCGCGCCCCGCGCGACATGAGCGGACCCTTGAGCGTGGACACCCCGCCGCCGTCCAGAACGCCCGCGGCGATGCCCATGACGTTTTTCGCCGCCGCGCCGATCTCGGTGCCGACGATGTCGTTGCCGTAATAAAAGCGGATGAGTTCGCTCTTGAAGTCGTCCGCCAGCGCCTTTTTGAGGGAGACGTTGTGGCTGTCGATGACCATGCAGTTGGGGATGCCCGCCGTGAAGTCCTGGATGTGCCCGGGGCCGACCCACACGGCGATCTTATCGGGGGAGATGCCCGCCCCGATGAGGATCTCGGAGAGGCGCTCGCCCGTTTCCACCTCGATGCCCTTCATGCACAGCACGAAAATTTTGTCGGACACGTCCGCGCAATCGCGGATGCGGCGGATAAAGCCGCGAAGCCCCTGCGAGCTGATGGAGATGATGACGATCTCTGCCCGCTCGACCGCCCTCTGCAGGTCGCAGGTGAGCGTGATGCTCTTATCCAGCGTGACGTATTCGTTTTTGCCCGTCTCTTTCAGGACTTTATAGGAATAATCCTCCTCCGGGCCCCAGGACCAGACTTCCTTCCCCTTTTTCGTCGCGAGATACCAGGCGATGAACGAGCCCCAGCGCCCGCACCCCAATACGGATATTTTTTGCAAGACTGTTTGCCCCCTTGTATGATTTTTCTGACGGCGTTTTTTTGCCTGTCCTTAAAAAATTTTATAATAAATTTATCTCGCGGCTCCGCAAGCTGCGCATGCAAAGCCACTCGTTAAATTTATTATAAACTCAAAATTTGCGATTTTCAACGCCCTCTGCCACAAAAATTTTGGGCAGAGAGATTTGACAAAAAGTCGTTTTTATATAAATAACTGCGCAAGCAAACTTGCGATTTTGCGCCGGCACACACGATTTGCCGTGAAGTTCTTGCAGGAAAGGTGCCTGCGGCGCGCGCAATTCAAGGTACGCCCCTCTTTCAAGGCTCCCGAACATCGCGGGGCGAAGCCCGGGATCTTTGGGAAGAGGGGGAGCCGCCGTACATGTCGGGCGTTTTGCCGTTTGCAAAACGCTGACGGGTTCAGGCGTGCTCCGACGAGCAAAGAGGGGGAGCGGCCTCCCCGCAAGGGCGGCGGTTGCCCCTTCAAACCGGATTTTTTGTTTCGTCGGCCCGAAACAAAAACAACGAGCCCTTTTATATCTCTTTCCTCTCCACGAACGCGCGAGAGAGGGTGACGTCGTCGGTGTATTCGATCTCCGAACCGACGGGGATGCCGCGCGAAAGGCGCGTGACTTTGACGCCCAGCGGCTTGACGAGCTTGGCGATGTACATGGCGGTCGCGTCCCCCTCTACGTCGGGATTGGTGGCGAGGATGACCTCCTCCACGCCCCCTTCGCCCACACGGGCGAGCAGTTCGCGGATGCGGATGTCGTTGGGGCCGACGCCCGCCATCGGGTCGATGACGCCGTGCAGAACGTGGTACACGCCCTTGTATTCGTGCAGCTTTTCGAGGGCGATGACGTCCTTCGGCTCCTTGACGACGCAGATGGTGCGGCCGTCGCGCCGCTTGCAGATGTCGCACACCTCCTCTTCGGTGAAGTTGCCGCACACCTTGCAGTAGCGCACGCGGCGCTTCACGTCGAGGATGGCGGCGGCGAACTCCTTCGCGTCGCTCTCCGTCATGGAAATGATCTTATAGGCGTAGCGCTGCGCCGATTTTTTGCCCACGCCCGGCAGCTTGGAAAACTCGTTGATCAGCCTGCCGATGGGCTCAATGTACACCTGCATTTACAGAAGGCCCCCCATGCCGCCGCCGAAGGGGCCCATCTTCTCCTTGTACACCTCGTCCGCCTTTTTATAGCCGTCGTTGATGGCTGCCATGATGAGGTCTTCGAGCATCTCCACGTCTTCGGGGTCGACCACCTTCGCGTCCAGCTCGATGCCGTCGATGATCTTTTTCGCGTTCATGTACACGACGACCGCCTCGCCGCCGCTGGTGCCGACGATCTCCCAGTCGTCCAGCAGCTTTTCCGTCTCCTGCAGCTGCTCCTGCATTTTCTGTGCCTGCTTCATGAGGTTCTGCATGTTGCCGCCGCCCATGCCGCCTTTAAAGGATGCCATATCTCTGCTCCTCCTGCTTTGATTTTATTGCGGGCGCCGCCCCGCACGGGGCGGACGCCGTTCCTTGCGGATCGCGCTTCACTTTTTGACGTGCACGTCCGTATCGGGGAAGTCTCTCCTGAGCTGCTCCACGTCCTCTTCGAAAGGATCCTTCGCCGCGCCCTTCAGCTCGATGCGGAAATCTTTGATGCCGATGCTGCCGAGCGCGCGGGCGATCTCTTTGAAATGATCCTCCCTGTTGAGGGAACGGCAGATGACCTCGTTGTCCGTACGCAGGACGTAGGTATCCCCCTCGAAGGCGGGGTCGAGATCCTGGCACATCGTGAAGAGCACGCCGCTTTTGACCGTTTTGCGCAGCGCCCGCATGAAGTAGCCGAACGCCGCCCTGCGCTTGTCCGGCGCGAGGGCGTTGACCTGCTCTTCCGGCGCCCTGTGCGGGGCGAAGAGGTCGGGCGGGGCCGCCGCAAAGCTCTCCGGCGGGGCGTCCTCTTCGGGGGGGACGGGCAAGAGCTCCGCCTCCTCCTTCCGGCCTGCCTGCGGGGCGGGGCGCGCCTCCTCTGCCGCTGCGGGCCGCTGCGCGGGGACGCCGCCCTTCAGCGCCGCCTCCAGCTTTTCGATGCGGCGGGCGAGGGCGAGCGCGTCGGCATCGGCCGCGGGCAGGCACGCCTTTGCGACCGCCGTCTCGAAGACGATGCGCGGCGACGAGGAATAGCGCAGATCCGTTTCCGCCGCCGCGAAGATCTCGCAGGCGCGCAGGATATGCCGCCCGTCCGCCTCCCCCGCGATGCGGGAGATCTCTGCGAACATCTCCGCGGGCAGGGCGAGCAGTTCCTTCGCCCCCCTGCACGTCTTTGCGACGGTGCACTCGTTGAGAAAGTTCAAAATATCCCGCGCGAGCACGCCCACCCCCTTGCCGGAGGCGAGCACGCGTTCCGTTTCGGTGAGCGCGCCGGAGGCATCCTCCTTCAGGATGCACCCGCCCAGCTTGGCGATCTCGAAAAAGTCTGCACTGCCGAGCACTTCGCACACGTCTGTGTAGGTGAGCTTGCCCTTGCCGTAGGAGATGCAGATGTCGGCGACGGAGAGGCTGTCGCGCATGCTGCCCGCGCCCGCGCGGGCGATGGCGGCCACCGCCTCGTCCTCATACGTTTTGCCGATGGTGTCGAAGATATGCTTGAGGTGGGCCTCGATGTCTGCCTGCGGGATGAGCTTGAAGTCGAACCGCATACAGCGGGAGAGGATGGTCGCGGGGAGCTTGTGCGGCTCGGTCGTGGCGAGGATGAACACCGCGTGCGCGGGGGGCTCTTCCAGCGTCTTCAAAAGGGCGTTGAACGCCGAATCGGAGAGCATGTGCACCTCGTCGACGATGTACACTTTATAGCGGCACGCCACGGGCGGATACTGCACCTTTTCGCGCAGGTCGCGCATCTCGTTGACGCCGTTGTTGGAGGCGGCGTCTATCTCGGAGATGTCGAGGTTGGCGGGGTCGGCGAGCGCCTTGCACACCTCGCAGGTGCCGCAGGGCGAGCCGTTTTTCGGGTGCAGGCAGTTGATGGCGCGGGCGAAGATCTTTGCCGTGCTCGTCTTGCCCGTGCCGCGCGGGCCGCAGAAGAGATAGGCGTGCCCGATGCGGCCGCTCTCTATCTGGTTCGCAAGAATTTTTACGATGTGTTCCTGCCGCACCAGCCCGTCCAGCTTGTCAGGACGGAAGGCGCGGTACAATGCGCGGTATGCCATTGCATCCTCCTCTCAGTGTTCGCCCCTGCGCGCGGCCAAAAGCCGCGTCACCTTCTTTTTGGCGCGCTGGACGGCGTTTTCGGCGCTCTTTTCGCTCTTCCCCTCCCGCGCGGCGATCTCCGCGACGGTCAGCCCCTCCATGTACAGTTTCAGCGCCGCGTACTCTGCGGAAGAGAGCTCCCGCCGCAGCAGCTGCAGAAATTCGTCTCTCTCCTCCCAGGAGATGAGCGCGCTTTCGGGGTCGTACGGGGAGACGAGCCCCTGCCCCTCCGCGTCCAGCGGGACGGAGCTGTTGAGCGGCCCGTGCTTTTTGCGGGATGCGCTCTTGACCGCGCTCATGATGCGGCGCTCGATGCACAGGCGGGCGAAGTTCTTAAAACTCATGCCCCCCGCGCGGAAATCGGTGACGGCGGCGTACAGGCCGATCATCCCCTCCTGCGCGAGGTCTTCCGCGTCTCCCCCTTCGAGGAAATAGCTGCGCGCGACGCCGCGCGCCATATTTTTGTACCGCTCGAGCAGCGCCGCCGCCGCGGCGGCGTCTCCGCCCTGCGCGGCGAGCGCGAGGCGCTCGTCCTCCCCCGCGCTCATCGGCGCTGCCGCACCGCTTCGTATGCGGCGATGCCCAGCGCCACGGAAGCGTTGAGCGAATTCACCTTGCCCGAAAGAGGCAGGGAGAGGAGCTTGTCGCACTTTTTGCGGGTGAGCGCGGCGATGCCGCGGTCCTCCCCGCCCACGACGAGGGCGACGTCGCCCGTCAGGTCACAGCCGTAGATGTCCTCCCCGTCCGCTTCCAGGCCGTACACCCAAAAGCCCGCCTCTTTGAGCTTATCGATCGCGTAGTTGATGCCGGGCACGCGCGCCACCCTGACGTGGCCCGCCGCGCCTTCGGAGATGCGCACGACGGCGCCCGTGACCTGCGCGCTCTTGTTTTTGGGGATGACGGCGCCCGCTGCGCCGCAGCACTCGGCGACGCGCAGGATGCTGCCCAGGTTGTGCACGTCCTCTATGCCGTCGCAGAGGATGACCAGCCTCTGCCCCTTTTCTCCCGCCGAGAGGATGTCTTCCAAGTCGGCGTAGGCGTATTCGGAGACGAAGGCGATGACGCCCTGGTGGCGCCCCGTCTCGCTCTCGCGGTCGAGCGCGCGCGCGTCCGCGAACTGCACGCGGATGTTCCTTTCGCGCGCCATCGCGAAGATGCGGCCCGCGCTCCCCTCCGCGCCCCGCTGCATGAGCAGTTTGTCGATCTCTCTGTCCGTTTTGAGCAGTTCGAGAACTGCGTTCCTTCCCTCTATTTTCATGCTCTGTCCTCCCCCGCCTGCCCGCGCCCTTCCTCCTCGCCGAGAAGTTCGGCGATGCGGGCGTAGTCTCCCGCCAGATACAGGAAGCCGATGACCGCCTCGAACCCGGTGGAGATGTTGTACTCCGCGACGGTCGCGTTTTTGCTGCGCGTGGGCTTGTGCGCGTTCCTGCCGCGCAGGAACACGGCGCGCTCCTCCTCTGTGAGCAGCCCCTCCGCCGCGGCAAAACGCTTCGCCTGCCCCCTGGCGCTGACGCGCTCGCCCGCCAGCTTTTGCAGCGTGCCCGTCTTGTAGTCGGCCGAGAAGACCAGCTCCTCCCGCACGTAGAGGGACCAGACCGCGTCTCCCACGAAGGCGAGGACGACGGCGTTCATCGCGCGGGCGCGCTCGCGCGGCATGCTCTCGTTGAAACGTATCATGCGGATATTATACCACAGGCCGCAAAAAAATACAAACAAAAAGAGCGCACCGCGTGGGCACGCTTTTTTCCTTCTGCCGTGCGCCTTCCGCGAACGGGCGCCGCACGCTTTTTTGTTGCCGCCGCCGGGACGGGTGCGGCCGCGCCGCACGCCGCAGGGGGCGGCGCGGCTTTACGCCAGGTACAGAAGCACCCCTTCGAACACGGCGCGGGCGATCTGCTCCTGATAGGCGTCCGTGAGCAGCAGCCGCTCCTCCTCCGCGTTGGAGAGAAAGCCGCATTCGACGAGCGCGGAGGGGCAGTCTGCACATTCCAGCATGAAGAAATCCCCTTTCAGCGCGGAGATCTCTCTGCCGCCGAGCAGGTTGAGGCGCGCCTGGATGCTCGCCGAGAGCGCCTTGCCCGCCTCGCTCCCCTCGCGGAAGAACACCTGCCCGCCGCGGCGGGAAGGGGCGGCGGGATAAGAATTCTGATGCACGGAGAGGACGATGTCCGGCTCTGCCTCGCGGATGATGCGGCGGCGTTCTTCCATATCGCGGCGCTTGTAGCCGCCCGTCGGCATGCCGTACAGCCCGCCCGCGTTTTTGCGGGTGAGCACGACGCGGAAGCCCGCGCCCGCAAACAGTTTTTCGAGCTTTTGCACGATCTTGAGGTTGACGTCGCTCTCTTTTTCGCCCGTGGTGCCGCCGAGGACGCCCGGATCCACGCCGCCGTGGCCGGCGTCGAGCACGATGCGGGGCGCGTCTGCGGGGACGGACGCGGCGCTCGCGGCAGACAGGGCGAAGCTGCCCGCGACGAGCAGCGCGAGGGAGAGCGCGACGGCGAGGAGCGTTCCCCGTTTCAGCATGAACATACGCTATTTGTATGCGGCGGAGGAGAAGATCATGCCCCGCATTCAAAAAACGGCCCCGCCCTTCTCTCTGCCGGAACGCGAAGCTCCCCGCACGGCGGGGTGCGGGGAGCGGGCCCGGCCTGTACGGGCATGCGGGCAGGACGGGAGCCTGCCGTCAATCCAGCTGTATTTCCGCCAGCTCTTTGGGCGGGATCTGCCGGGCAGAATCTTCCACCGTCTTTTTGACGAGCGCGGAAGCCTTATTGATCTGGATGTTCGTGCCGGCGCCCGCGACGCAGCCGCCCGGGCAGCCCATGCCCTCGATGAGCGCGCCGTTGAGCTTGCCCATCTTGGCGAGCAGGAGGATCTTGCGGCAATCTTCCAGCCCCTCGACGTGGCGGATATCCAGCTTCACGCCGGGGTAATAGGCCTCGATGCACTTTTCGATGGCGCCCGCGACGCCGCCTGCGACGGCATAGCCGCGCCCGGCGCCCGTGGCGTCGTTCATCTCCGCCGTCTTGTCGAAGGAGGCGAAGTCGATGCCCTTCGCCTCGAAGATGGCGGAGAGCTCTTCGAAGGTGATGACGAAGTCTACGTCGCTGCGTACGGCGCGGCGGGAGGCCTCCAGCTTCTTTGCCGCGCACGGCCCGATGAACACGACGCGGTAGTCGGGGTACTTCTTTTTGATGGTGCGCGCGGTGGCGACCATGGGCGTGAGCGTGTTGGAGATCTTATCCGCCGATTCGGGGAAATAGTGGCGGATGAGCATCGCCCAGGCGGGGCAGCAGGAGGTGAGCATGAAGGACTGCTCGCCCGTGGCGACGCGCTCGGCGTAGTGCTCCGCCTCCGTCGCCGCGCCCATGTCTGCGCCGAGGGCGACCTCGTACACGTCTGCGAAGCCCAGCTCGAGCAGGGCGGCCTTGAGTTTGCCGGGGGTCGCCTTGTCTCCGAACTGCCCGAGATAGGAGGGGGCGACTTCGGCGATGATCTTGTCTCCGCGGCGCAGGGCGCGGATGAGCTGGAAGAACTGCGACTTATCGGCAATGGCGCCGAAGGGGCAGTTGACCATGCACATGCCGCAGGAGACGCATTTGTCGGGGTCGATCTTCGCCCTGCCGAGCTCGTCTGAGCCGATGGCCTTGACCCCGCACGCCTCCGCACAGGGGCGGGTGCGGTGGGCGATGGCGTCGTACGGGCATACGCTCTTGCATTTGCCGCACTTGATGCACTTGCCCTCGTCGATGACCGCCCTGCCGTTTTGGATGGAGATGCACTGCTTCGGACAGACCGCCGTGCAGGGGTGCGCGACGCAGCCGCGGCAGTTGTCCGTGACCTTGTACGAATTGGTCGGGCACGCCGCGCATGCCGAAGGGATGACCTGCATCAGCGGCGGCTCGTAGTACTTATCCGCGATGTCGCTGCCGCGCAGGCCGCTGGTGACGTGCACGGGCGCGTCCTCCGGGCGCAAAGAAAGACCCATGGCGAGGCGCACGCGCTCGGAGCAGATGGCGCGCTCCCGCCAGATGCTCTCGCGGTA
This sequence comes from uncultured Bacillota bacterium, assembly GCA_949297575.1. Lineage (GTDB taxonomy): Bacteria > Bacillota > Clostridia > Christensenellales > Borkfalkiaceae > Borkfalkia. The sequence goes on from CASFTB010000011.1 coordinate 22,134, forward strand.
GAGCGGCTTGTCCCCCGGGGTGATCTTGTAGGGGATGGCCTCGATATCGTCTTTGATGGTCTCGCGGCTGCTCTCGTACGCGACGCGCGCGAGCTCGACGAATACCTGCCTGCGCAAAAGTTTTAAGGGTGTGAGGAGCCCTCTTTCCATAATGACCTCCGATAAAACCGTTCTCTCTGTATCTGCGCCTCTATTATACGGCATTGCGGGGGCGATGTCAAACGCTATCGCAGCGCGAAAGGGCGCGAAAAAGGGAGGCATTCGCCTCCCCTCCCTGTGTTTTGTGCGGTCTACTCCCCTTCTGCCAGCCGTCCGAAACGGGCGAGAAGGGCGCGGCACTCCCCCGCGACCTTTTCGGAGGGCAGCGCCCGGAGGCGGAAGCGCCAGTTGCCCGAGGGGGTGGCGGGCACGTTCATGCGCGCCTCTCCGCCCAGCAGCAGGATGTCCTGCACGGGCAGAACGCACAGCCGCGAGCGAACGGACAGGGCGAGCGCGCGCACCGCGGCGGCGGCGCTCTTGGGGGAAGAGAGCCGCGCGGGGATGCCCGCCTCCTTCAGGTACGGCCTGACGATGCGCGCAAAATTTTCGTATTCCCATGCGGGCATGGCGGAGAAAAAGCCGACGAGGGTGTCGTTGTCGTGCGTGCCCGTGTAGCAGACGGAATTTTCCCCGATGTTGGGGGGCAGATACGGGTTTTCAGGGCTGCCGTCAAAGGCGAACTGCATGATCTTCATGCCGGGGAAGCCCGTCCTGCGCATGAGGCGGTAGACGCCCGCGTCCAACACGCCGAGGTCCTCGGCGATGAAATCGAGCGCGCCCAGCTTTTCGCGCACGGCGGCAAAGAGCTTTTCGCCCGGGCCCCTGCGCCAGCGGCCGTCCATCGCCGTCTCCGCAGAGGCGTCTATCTCGAAATAGCGGTCGAAGCCGCGGAAGTGATCGATGCGCACGGCGTCGTACAGCGCGAAGGCGCGGCGGATGCGCTCGATCCACCAGGAAAAGCCCTCCGCTTCGTGCACCTTCCAATCGTACACGGGGTTGCCCCAAAGCTGCCCCGTAGCCGAAAAGTAATCGGGCGGCACGCCCGCGACCTTTTTGCGGGAGAGGTTTTTGTTGAGCTTGAACAGGCGCGGAGCCGCCCACACGTCTACGGAATCGTACGCCATGTACAGGGGGATATCCCCCACGATGCGGATGCCCAGCCCGTTGACGTATTCTTTGAGCGCCCTCCACTGCCGCATGAATTCGTACTGCACGAACAGGTGGAAGCGCACTTCCTCCTCGTTTTCGCGGCGGAAGGCGGCAAGCTGTGCGGGGTCGCGCAGGCGGATGCCCTTGGGCCAGCGGAAAAATCCCTCGCCGTACTTCTCGCCCGCCGCCATGAAGAGAGCATAATCCTCGAACGCACCCGCCGCGCAGAAGGCGGCAAAGTCCGCCGAAGATGTATCGAAGCGGGAGAATGCCCTGCGCAGCATGGGGATGCGGGTGCGGCGCAGGAAGTCGAAATCGGCATCGCCCGCGGGCGCGCGCAGCTCTTTCAGCTCGCCGGAGCGAAGCAGGCCTTCCGCGGCGAGGATGTCCGGATCGATGAGATAGGGGTTGCCGGACGCGCCGTACACGGACTGATAGGGAGAATCGCCGAAGCCCGTCTGCACGAGGGGCAGAACCTGCCAGCAGGAAAACCCCGCCTCTTTGAGAAAATCGGCGAAGCGGCGCGCCTCTTCGCCCATCGTGCCGATGCCGTATTTGCCGGGCAGGGAGCTGACGTGCAGCAGCGCCCCCGCCGTTCGCCTTTCAAACAGTTGCATGACCGGATACCCCCGCGGGGCAGAAATTTTCCGCGCCGCCCTGCCGCGGCGTGCGGAATGCCTTACCCTTCTATTTTATCACAAATCGCCGCATTTTCAATCATTTTGCGAAAATAGGCGAAAAAAAGATAAAATTTTCCGCCGCGGGCGCGTGAGGGGCGGAAAAATGCTTGCCCGAAGGCGGGCGGGCGCGGTATAATCGTAGAAAAAAGGAGGGACAGCCATGCTCGTACACATCGCGCACGACAAGAACTGCAAGGGGCGATTCGACGTGTATTGCGGCAAAAAAAGGCTCAGAAGCGGAGAGGAATACGACCTGCCCGCCGCCTTCGAGCTGACCTTTGCCGAATACAACCCCGCCGCGGGAAAGGCGTGGTTCCTGCGCGTGTTCCTCGCCTTCCTCGCGGGGATCGTGCGCGCATCCTTCGACGATTTTTCCGCCATACGATGCAGCCAAAAGCGCACCGAAGTGCGCATCGAAGGCGCGCAGGAAGAGCTGGAGATCCGCTTTTTTGAGGGCGGGCGGTACGAGGTGAAGGGCGCGAAGGTGACAGAGCTTTCCTCCGGGGAAGTGCCCCTGCCAAAGGTGAAGCGGCGCATCTTCGTGTATAAGGCGGCGGTGACCGCCCTGCTGCTGGCGGCGCTCGGCGGCTTTATCGCGCTCATCTTTTTGCTCTGAGCCCGCTCGTCGGCGCAAGGCAATTTTCGCAAGCGGCGCGCAGAAAGCGCGCCGCTTCGCTCTGTTGCCTGCGCCTCCTCTTCCCGAAAAGTTCTTCGATACTTTTCGGGAGGATATAGGGTCTGCCCTTATGAAACTCCCCTGCCCTGCGGAGAAGCCGCAGGGCCTTTTTGCTGCCACAGAGAGGGGGCGGCGCATTGCGCCGCCCCCTCAGGTTGTCCTCTGACAGTTATTTTAACTAGCCCAGAAAATAGCTAAATCATTGAGAAGTTCAAAAATCTCTTCCATTGTGATCAATCCTTTGCCCAAAGCGACCTTAAAGTATGCGCCGTTAAATTTTTCAAAATCTTCGGGCGAGAGATATTCAGCCCATTCTTCGTATTCAAACAATCCATACTTTTCAATGTCCGCCAGCATTGCGTCATGATTATATTTCAGATCATCGGCAAAGTTGAACGTGTTGGACACCCCGACCAAAACATCGGAACATACAAGCAAATTATTCGCAATGCAATTCAATGTCTTTTCTGTGACCAGATCGTACCTTTCGACGGCGGTTTTCGTAATACTATATGAAGTCATGTAAATATTTCTTCCGACAAAGATACCTTCGTGATACTCCGTATAGTAAAACTCATGGCCGACAAATTGATCGACATTTTCAGCTCCGATCAGTACATACCGATTTAACGTGACATCAAAGATTCCATGTCCTGTATTTACAAATTCTATTTCTGACCCATCTGAGAAGGACAATTTAACGACATCAACCATTCCGAATGCACGATAGGTATATGCCACTTCAGATTCAACATAGCTGCCCGTCAGATGATCGAATGCCAAAATACGATCCCCGGCTTTGATGTTTTCAACTGCAATGACACTTCCGTCTCCGAGCATGATCATCGTCCCTTTAGCAAAACAGGAATCCTCCGGGACCTTCGTGGCACTCGCGGTAATTGTAACATTATCTGTCACCGTATAGGTTCCGCTGGGAGTACACGTCGCATTCTCATAACCAGTGTTCGCCGTACAGGAAATTTGAATAACCGTTCCGGCAGGGACGCTACCCCCGTTTTGAACTGTTTTGCCCGTATCCTTGCGCGTGACAGTGACTGTGACGTGGGATGCACTGATCGTGACCGTATACAAAGGCGTATATACCGCCACCAGCGTGTGGTCGCGCGCGGTGGTGACCTCGGTTCTACTATCGACTTTCTCGCCGTCCTCCGTCGTCCAGCCGATGAATTCATACCCCGTCTTGTTTGCGACGGGCAATTCCCCGTAAGGATCATCATAAGTGACGAGTTTGGTCGTGACGTTGCCGTCGCCGTAGTCGAACGTCACCGTATAGGTGTTCGCCCTCCATACCGCATAGAGGGAGACGGTGTCGCCGTCTTCGGGCGTGAGGTTGGAGACCGTCTCCCCATCTCTGTAAGAGGCACTGCCTCCGGCAGTGCGCGCCCAGCCGACAAAGGTATAGCCCGTACGCGTGAACATATGTGCATGCAGCGCCTGCGCCTCGCCGTAGACGAATGACTGCTCGCTCATGCTGCCCGTGCCTCCGTTCGCTTTAAAGGCGACGGTATATTCATTCGCCTCCCAAACCGCGTAGAGGGTGAAGATGCCGCCGTCTTCGGGCGTGAGTTTGGAGACCTCTTCTTCCTCCTCATAGGCGACGACGTCGCCGCCCGCCGCGATCGCCCAGCCCGCAAAGGAGTAGCCCGTTTTCGTAAACCCGCAGGGGGAGAGGAGGGCGGGCACATCGTAGGCAAAGGCCTGCCCTTGCATGCTGCCGCCGTCGCTGCCGTTGCCGTCAAAACGGACGGTGTACGTGTTGGCGCGCCAGACGGCGTACAGGGCGACCTCCGAGCCGTCCTCCCCGTCATAATCGAAGGCTGTGCCGAGCGCCCATTCCGCCTGCCCGCCCTGCTGCGTCGAGAACCCCGCGACGCTGTACCCCACGACGTCATCGAAGTCCGGCGCGGAAAGGAGCTGATCGCGCAGCAGCGTCACCGCGATCCCCTCTCCCGTTTCGGAAGAGCCGGGGTAACACGGGTAGACGGTCACCCGGAAGGAATAGGGCTGCCAGACAGCGTACAGGCGGACGATGCCGCCCTGTTCGGCGGAGAGATTTATGACCGTCTCCCCCGCCTCATACTCGGGAGATGCTGCGCCGCGCTCTGCCGCCCAGCCGAGGAAATCGTACCCCTCGCGCGTAAACTGCACGAACTTGAGCGCCTGTGCTTCGTCGTAGACAAAGGACTGCTCCTGTTCGGCTCCACCGGCAGAGTAGCCGTCCGAGAAGATGACGGTATACTGCACGGGCGTCCAGACCGCCTCCAGCGTATGGTCGGCGGTGGACGTCACGATCGTCTCCGCAGTGACCGTCTTGCCCGCTTCGTTCCGCCAGGCAACGACGTAGCCCTCGCGCGAGCCTGCGGGCAGCGCGCCGTAAGCGGAGCCGTAGGTGACTTCTTTGCGCGCGGGATCATCTGCCCCCGCGAAATCGCCGTAATCGAAGGTGACCATGTAGGTGTTGGGGACGTACCGCCCGTACAGGGTATGGCTTTCGATGGCGGCGACGATCGTCTCCGCCGCGACTTCTTCCCCGCCATCCTTTTCCGTGTACCAGCGCAGCGTGTGCCCGGTGCGGCCCTCCCCCGCGGGGAGTTCGCCGTAAGGTTCGCCGTGCGTGACGATGCGCGTCTCTTCTTTACCGTCATATTTGAGGGTCAGCGTGAGTTCGTTGCCCTTGTAACGCGCCGTCAGCGTATGGTCGCGCGCGGTGGTGACGACGGTTTTCTCATCGACGTCCTCGCCGTCCAGCGTCCAGATGCCGATATAGCCCGCAAGGATCGCTTCGGGAAGTTCGCCGTAGGGTTTATCGTAGGTGACCTGCATGCTCTGCGTATCGCCCGCCCCTATACCGTAATCGAAGGTGACGGTATAGGTATTCGCCTCCCAAACCGCGTAGAGGCCGACGGTGCCGCCGTCTACGGCGGTGAGGTTGAGAACCTCTTGTTCATCTGCATAGACGGTGCCTCCGCCAAAGCGCGTCCAGCCGACAAAGGTATAGCCCGTACGCGTAAAGGCGTTTTTGGCGAGAGCGGCGGGCGCATCGTAGGTGAAGGTCTGTTCCTCCATGCTGCCGCCGTCATTGTCGTTGCCGACAAAGCGGACGGTATAGGTATTGGCGCGCCAGAGCGCGTACAGGTGCACGCTGTGCTCTATCTCCTCCGCATCGACGGGGTCGCCGCCCTCCTCGGTGCTCCAGCCGGTATGCGTGTAGCCCGTATGAGCGTAGACGGGCAGCTGCCCCGCGGAGAGGTCGACGGCGGCGAGCGGCGTGCCGTACTCGGAATGCAATACGGCAATGACGCTGCCCTCCTCTGCCGCCGCTTGCGGGAAAATGTTCCTCTCTGCCGCTGACCAAACGCTGTCCGCAAGATAAGCGGACAACAGCGCGGAGGGGACGTAAAAGCGCACTTCGCCCGATGCGGGCAGCCCGTAGGCATGCGTGAGCGCTTCGGCGGGGAGGAAAACCTCCTCTACCGAAGGAAAGAGATCGAGGACGGAAAAGTCCGCCGCCGCGGCGACGGCGATCCTGCGCACCGCGGCGATCTCGCTCTGCGCCGCGAACCCGTCTTCGTCTGCATCCGCCGCAGAAACCAGCGCGCTGCCGATGGCGGCGTCTTCGACGGAAATATCGAAATCGAAGGAGCCGGCGTACGCCTCTTCCGCCCCGCCGGGCGCGGCGTCCGCGCGCGGGAGGCCGGCGCCCGCACCCTCCTCCCCGTCATAGGAGACGGAGAGTTCCAGCCTGCCGCTGCCGACGGCGCAGGCGCGCAGGGTGATGACGTGGCTGTACGGAGTCTCCGTACTGCACGTCACCTCGATGTCGGAAAAGGCCTCGCCGACGGGGAGCTTCTCCCCCGCCTCTGTAAACACGGCAAAGGCGAGATTATCGGAAAGGTCGCATCCGCGCGGAAGCACGTCCGCGCGGAGGACGACGTCCTCCCCATAGTGAACGCTGCCCGCCGCACATTGCACGGAGAGCACCTCGCCGAGCACGTCCTCAATGTTGACCTGTACTTCTGTCTGTACGCCGTACTCCTGATTGACGATGCGCACGGCGATCGGCTCTTCTTTATACCCGACGGCAGTGACCTTGCCCTGCTGCACGTTGTCGAATTTGAGATAGGCGGCGTCCGCCTCGTCCGTGCAGGAAAACTCGAACACGGCGTCGCTGCGGATGCTTCCGTCTTCACCGATGAGGACGGGCGAGAGCACGGTGCTCTGCCCGAAGAGGAGGTCTACGCTCTCCTCGACGGCGATGTGCGCCCCGCCCTCTGCGGCGGAAGCGCCCTCCTCTTCCTGCAAATACCATGTACCGAAGGCCGCGGCGAGCGCCGCGAGCAGCGCGACCGCAAAGATGGCGATGAGATGGCCCGTCTTCATTTATTCCACCTCCGTATACAGGGAAAGCGCGCCGTCTGCCCCGCACACCCACACGTTGTGCGAGAAGCCGAGCGTGTCAAAGAGATAGTCAGCATCGTAGAGATCTGCCGCCGCGCGGAAGGAAATTTCCCCCTCCTGCGCGGGCGCATCGGAGAGGATCAGCCCCTCCTGCAAGAGCGCGGCGCAGCCCTCCGTTTCGCCGCCCGAAGAGCGGCCGCAGACGGCGCCGATGCCGCCGTTGGTCAGCCCGCCCTCATAGAGGCCCTCTGCGGTCAGTTCCGCAAAGCCCTGATAGGAATACTTCGCGACGCACTTTGCAACGGTGCCGCCGTTCTGCCCCGCGACGGCGCCCACGGAAGAACGCATGGCAAAGTCGCTGCCCGTCTTGGTGACGTTCACCTCGGCGACGCAGCGCTCGATGGAGCCCGTGTTGTAGGCGGCGATGCCGCCCGCCACCGCATAGCCGCCGAAGGAGAGGGAGAAGCCGCGCACGTAACAGTCGCTGATGGTGCCGGCGTTGGAGAGGGCGATGCCCGCCGCTAAGTGCTCGGGCGCTTCCTGCCACTGCCCCGCAACGCACAGGCGGGAGATCTGTGCCCCCGCCGCCACGTAGCCGAACAGGGGCGAACTGCCGTAAGAGACGCTGTAAGTGAGGGTGTGACCGCGGCCGTCGAAACTGCCCGTGAAGGGCGCTTCCGCGCTGCCGATGCACAGGTCTGCGCCCACGGGGATCTCGATGTCTGCGGTGAGCACGTACTCGTTGTTGAAGTTGCGGGCTTCCGCCAGCGCGGCCAGATCTTCGTAGGTGGCGATCTCGACGCGGTTCCGCCAATGCCCGTCTGCGGGGCGGAAGACGGCGAATGCCGCGATGAGCGCGAGCGCCGCCGCGACCAGCGCGAACGCCGCCGCGGCGATCAGCCAAGGGCGCCGCTTCATCCCCGTCCGGAACAGGCCGTTGGACGCATAGAAAGCATAGACGGCCCCGCCTTTATTCTCGATGATCTTTTTCTGTTTTCTTTCGTTCATTTGCTTTTCAGACCTCGCTATCGCACTTTCAGCGAATGAAGTAGACGATCATCCAGACCAGATCGTAAAAAATTGCGGGGAGGACGGAAAAGACCGTCGCCTTGACGCAGAACAGGAGAAAGCCGTGGCGCTCGATCTCGCGGCGGCGATCCTCGACCATCTCCGCGGAAAGGCGGCCCTTTTCGCCCTTCTTACGCTTGCCGCGGTCATAGACCGCCACGGAGACGCTCACTCCGAAGATGATGAGCGCCATCGCGGGGAAGAAGAGGCTCACCGGCCATTCGCGCAGGTAGGCAAGCACGTTCTCCCAAAACGCGCCCGAGAAGGAATCGGGATACACCGCGGGCGGGAGGATGAGGAGCAGCGCCGACAGCACGAGGATCGCGGCCACGCACACGGCGGCGACGGTCGCCAAGAACTGCTCTGACCGCTCCTGCCGCCTCTCCTTTACGTCGGCCTTTTTGTCCTTGGATGCGGCATGTTTCGGCGTGCCCGCGCCCTTCGCCGCAAACGCTTCGGAGATGCGGTCGAACTCCTGCCGCCGCAGCGAGCAGATGACAAAGGCCTCGTCCATGGCGGCGCGGCGCTTCTCCTCCCGCTTGGTGAGGAGTTCCTCCGCCTCCTCGCGGCACAGTTCGGCGTACGGCCTCTGCTCGTACAGCGCCGCGGCGGCCTTCGCCGCTTTGCTCGCATAGACGGAGGGGCTGTAAAACCGCGCGGCTACCTGCCCTTTCAGGGCGGGGTCTGCATCGAGCATCCCCTTGCATGCGGAAACGTCTGCGCCGAAAAAGGCGGCGGCGCGCTCCGCGGCTTTCAGATACTTGGCGGACAGACCTTCCGCGCCCTCGAACGAGGCGGAAACGGCCGCCACGACGTCCTCTGCCTCCGCGCCCCCGAGCATGCCGTCGAGGACGGGCGCGGGCGTCTCGCGCAGGCGCGTCCGCTTGTCCGTGCGCGCCTGTGCGGCATACTTCCTGTACAGGCACCAGGAGAAGATGTGTTCGAAGGCGTCTGCCGCGGGGAGGCGGGCGGCGATCTGTGCGAGGCGCTCGTCCGCGCGCGCGAGGCGCTCTTTGTCTTTGAGGGTGTTTTTGAAACAGGTGAGGCCGAACAGTACGAGGAATGCCGCCCTGCCGCTCCCTTCCGGAATGCCGTCTGCAAGGCGCAGGAGCATGGCCTCCGTCTCCGCGCCCGTCTGCCCTACGTCGCAGTAGTCGGACAGCGCGACGCCCGCCTCGTCGTGCAGGGCGCAGCTCTTCCTGCAATACATGTCGTACAGGCAGCGGAGCATGCCGTCGTCCGGCGCGGCGCCCTTGAGCGCCTTTAAGGCGGCGCGCAGTTTTTCCGCATAGGAGGACACGGCGCTCTCCTCCGCGTACCCCCATTCGGCATACGCTTTGAGCAGGCGCACGGCGCTCTCCGCGCCCGGGCGCAGAGAGAAGCAGGCGAGCGCCGCCGCGTAATGGTCTGCGGCCTCGTCGTATGTGCCCCCCTCGAACAGCCCGCGCAGCTTGCCGCCGCAGCAGACCTTCGCGCTCTCCCCCGCCTCGACCAGCCTGCGCGCGTTCGCCTCGTAGTCTGCCCCGCAGTCATGCAGGTAGGAGAGGGCGGCTTGCAGGTATCTCGATGCGGGCGCGGGGAGGGCGTCCTCCGGGCGGATGACGGCAAACGCCCCGTCATAGGAGGGGTCCACCGTGCCGTAATAGACGATGAAGCGGATGTTCAGCTCCCCCTCACGCAGGCGCATGGAGGGAAGGTCTGAGGGAAAATATTCGGTGAAACAGAGGAAGCCGACCCGTTCGGCGTACTTTTTTCCGAACAGGTGCGCGGTGAGCGAGGCGATGCCCTCCGCACGCGCGTTCGCCGCGGCGACGTCTTCCCCCTTCGGGAGGCAGAGGATGACGGGCTTCGTGCCCGCAAGCAGCAGATCCGCCGCCCGCACGGCGAGCTTCAGATCCAGCTCGGAGGGAAGGGCGACGCGCTCTCCTCTCTCCCGCCTGCGCCCCGCGAGCATATCCGCCGCGCAGCTCTGCAATTCTCCCGCCGTGTAGCGGGAGCCGCTCGTCGCCGTCAGGGCGTCACGCCCCGCCGCCGTCTGCGCGAAGATGAAGGCGCTCTCCCCTACGGGGGAATACAGGGTGCACACGCCCCCCTCCGGCGCCTTGGCGGCGGAGGCGGCCTGGCCGTAGCCGTATTCGTCTCCGCTCCATTCTCCGCTCGTATGATCGTACCAGATCTTTTCCATACGCACTCCTTACTCGATAATGCCGAATTGCTTCATCATCCACACGAAGGGAAGTTCGATCCGCTTGGGGCTGGTCATGAAGCGCATGCGCTTGACCGATGTATCCGCTTCGTCTCTCGGTTTGACGGCGTCTGCAAAGCCCAGCGAAGAGACGCCGAAAAATTTGACGTTTTTAAAGTTTCTGACGCATTCGTCGACGTCCGTCATTTTCGGATGGCTCTTCAGATACGAATAGATCTCCGCGCCGGCCATGTCGATGTTGCGCTCTAACGCGGAGCCCGCGTACCTGCCGTTTTCAGGGATCATGTCGGGAATATCGCCGCGCAGGCAGTGTGCGTCCGGGCTGAAATACTGTTCGTGCTCGTCAAACTTTGTGAGGATGACGGCGAGCGGCACTTCCTTCGCCGCAGGCGACTTGTCGGCCGCGAGCTTTTTGGACAGTTCATCCGCAACTTTGAAATTTTCGATCGTCTTGTTGAGGTCGCCGTCGATGATGAGGAAGCAGCCCAGCGTTTCGGGCGCTGTGATAAAGTCCATGTGCTCGCCCCTTTCGACGTCTTCGCCCGCGATGTCGTACAGGGCGATGTACGACTCCATGCCCGTAGCACGGCCGCGCACGTCAACAAAGAGAGGGCAGCGCTGCAGCTGCGGGTTCTGCTGGGTGGTCTGCGGAAATTTCCCCGACGGCACATCGATGCCGAGCTCTTTGTACAGGAGGCCGCCGACGGAGGACGTGGCGCGCTCCCAGCGGCCTGAGAGGGCGTTCGTGCTCACATCCACCGCGTCGATGGGGCACGCCTCCGCGCTGAAGAGCTTGCCGCAGGAACTGCGCAGCGGGAGGCAGTTTGCCCCTCCTCCGACGTCTATCCCCAAAAGCCTGGACAAAAAGACCGTTTTGCCCGACTGTTTTCTGCCGATGACGGCGATCCTGTAGTTGATCCTTTTCAGGTACTCTGCGGGGAGCAGCCTGTTCCAGCCCGCGCCGAACACCGCCTTCTCGCCGTTTTTGGTAAGGTCTTTTTTGCAGTACAGGCGGTCGGAGACGGGCGCCCCGCCCTTCTCTTTGACGGCGCCCGCAGAGAGACGGGTGCCGTTGCAGGCGACGCCGCCGCTCCTGTACTGCGCCACGGCGGCCGCGTCCCGCAGGCTGATGAGCTCGTGGCAGTACGGGCAGACGAATTTCTGTGCGGTGACCGCGCCCAACTTTTCTTTGGCGGTCTTCCCGGCGGCGGGAGGTGCCTCCCCCGGAGCCTTTTCTTCCGCGGCGATGCGGGCGTATTCGGGCGTCTGATCTTCCAACAGGCAATACCGCTTCTCCGGTTCTGCCAGGAAGCCGACGGAAAACCGCCCGCCCTTCTTTTCGTCCGCCTGCGCGGAGACGTCTGCGCGCAGGCGGATCTTTTTGCCGAGAACGCCCTTCTCCGCCTCCGTGACGGAGAAGGGGCGGCCTATCGCGCCGTCGCCATTTTTGAGCTGCCCTTCCTGCCCGACGGGCGGTGCGGCGTGCAGGAATTCTCTCCTGCGGAACAGGCCGATGGAAAGATCCCTCTCCTCGTTCTCCTTTATCGGGCTCCATATGCGGACGTGCGCCGCCCTTTTCCCCTTTGGCTTTACGATCCTGTAGGGGATGCGCACGCGGAAGGCAAAGTTGATGAAGAAGAGGTACTCGACAAAGCTGTTCGCCCCCGTCTTTGTGAACCTGACCTTTCCGCAGCCGGAAAGATCGCCGTCGTTTTGCGTGTTGGCGATGATCTCCCTGAAATCGTTATCGACGTAATAATTGATATTCGCCGTTTTGCCGCGCACGCCCTTCGCCAGGTGGACGACCGACCTTTCGGTCTTTCCTTCGAGGTCTTCCGCCCATGCGCCCCCGCGCTTGTAGACGACCTCCGCGCGGTCGAAGAGCGCGCCGCTAAGGTCGGGCGCCTTGTCTGTGAATTGCCCCGCATACCGGTTCCACGGGTCGAACACGGCGAAGAGGATGTAGCCTTTGCCCTCTATCACGTCGCGCTCGACGTACAGCCTGGGCGCATACTGTGCGAGCTGCTCCTCGCCGAGGCCGCGGGAATGCTCTCCGAGCCGCACGCTGTACTCAAAAAAGAATTCGCAGGGCTGCTGCCTGTGCCATTCTTCCTCTTCGCGGCGGTCGTCCGCCTGCATGCGGAGCATGGCATCTTCGATGCATTTGCACCGGCCTTTTTCCCTTTCGAGCTCCCCTCGCTTCTCCTTCAGCTTTTCGTTGAGGCCCTGTATCCTTTTGGAGGAATTCCCTTTTCCGCGGACCTTTCCGCTGTCCACCAGCTTTTGCAGCTGCTTCTCCAGCTCGTCCGCTTCCCGTTCGAGGCCCTTCACCTTCTCCTCGGCCTCCGCCTTTGCCTTCAGGGCGAGGCTCCGGTTTAAGTCGAAATTCCTGATCTGTTCGGAAAGGCGGCTGTTCTTTTTGTCGATCTCCGTTGCGAGATCCTTGCTCTTTTTCAGGCTGTCTTCCAAGGCGGAGAGCTCGCCTTTCATCCGCCCCACGAAATCCGCGCCGATGCTGTCGTCGCTGCTGTAGAGGTACTCCTTCGTGGCGAGCTTTTTGACCAACCCGTCCATCTTTTCGGAAAACTCGTCCATCCGACCCAAGATTTCGAGCCCCTGCGCGCCGGCGGTCTTCGCCCACTCCTTTATCTGAGAAAGCATCTCGTCACGCATCCGATCGAGCCGCGGCCCGACCGCAGTTTCGTAGCCGTCTACGTCCTGAATGGCTTCATAGACCGCCCCGCAGGCGCCGCAGATGACCAGCTTCCCCGTATCGTCGTAGCTGAACTGTTCTCCGTCGTAGCCGCAGGAGCGGCACTTGCGCAGCCGCCAGCGCAGCCGGTCGTCGTCCTTGCCGATCTGTTCCACGCTGACGCCGCCGGCCTTTCCGCCCGACTGGTTGAGCAGCTGTGAGAGCATCCCGTAGATCCCCTGCAACTGCCCCGCCTGGCTGAGCAGAACGCCGTTGATGCTGTCGAACCGCTTATCGGCGTAGCAAACGATGGTGTTGACGGTGACGCGGTCGTCCGGCCTGAGCTGGCGGCCGAGGTAGTACTGCTTGACCTCGAAAAAGACGCTGACGCACATCTCCTTCAGGGCGGCGTCCGCTTTTTTAAAGGCCTGAAACCTGCCGAAGAATTCCTCGATCTCCCTCTTCCCGCCGATGCTCCTCACAATCTCTCTGAGCAGCTCTTTCGCAAAGTCCTTGCTGTCGGCTTTCACACCGAGGGTGAGCGCTTCTTTTTTATCCGCGGGGAGACCGGCCGCTACTTCCCCCTGCAGCTGCTGCAAAAAGTCCTCCACCTGCCGGTCTGTCAGCTTATCGAGCTGCTTGCGCGCTTTGGCGAGATCTTTACTTTCGCCGATCTTTTTGAAAATGGTCGCCGAGAGCTTTTCGAGCGGGTCGGCGACAAACTCGCCGATCACGTTCGTGAGCAGGTCTCCGGGTTTATGAAAGATGTCGACTGCGATCTTGGTCAGCCCCTGTATGATATCTTTGAACTTCATTTGTCTCTACCTCTGTACTCTCTCTCAACCCGCATCCGGGACGCGCTCCAGCGTGCCGACCTTCAGGATGTGCGGCGCGCCGTCCAATTTAAACCCTTTCAGGGCGGCGGACAGCTGCCCGACCGCTTCGCCGCCGTTGAGGCACTCTTCCAGCCCCGCCGCGGAAGGCGCGCGCCCCGAAACATACTGCACGATGAGGGGGCGCAGGACGCCGCAGATCTTATCTCTCACGCACGGCATCACGCCGTGCTCCTTGCCGCCGGATATGAAGTAATCGCGTATGCGTTCGCCCGGCTCGACCGCGAGCAGGTCCTCTTCGGGCAGGAAATTTTTTATCACGTCTTCCGGGGAGGCGATGCACAGATCGGCCGTACCGTTGACCATCCACCTGCGTCCGCCCGCTTCCACGCGCATCCCCCAGGGGACGCGCATCATATAGGTGTCCTTTAAGGCCACGCCCGTCCTCCCCAAGGAAAGATCTCCCGCACGCATGCCGGAATACTCCTCTTCTCTTTCCCTCTTTTTCCTGAAAATCGACATCTGCGCCCTCCCTGCGATGCAAAATTGCCCTCCTTTCCGCCGCGGCACCAAACGGATGCGGCGGCAGAGCGGGGGCGCGGACAGACCCTGCCCGCCCGATCGGAAATATTATATCACGCAATACATAAAAAAGCAAGAATTTTATTAAACTTTGCGGCGCGGCGGCTGCCCTGACCGCGCCGCTCCCGCGCAAAAAGACAGCCGCGGGACGGACTTGAAACCGTCCGTTCCGCGGCTGTCTTTCGGGGGCGTGCGGCCGCAGGGCCGCTCTACTTTTTTACCCACACGGGCGTCTCGGGGCTCACCAGCGTCTCCGTCACGCGCAGCCAGGCATCGTACCAGCTTTCGAGCTCTGCCCGCTGCTCTTCCGTAAGCGTCTTATACCAGACTGTCCCTCTGTTCACGACGGGGAAACAGATGCGCGCCCTCTCTTCCCGCAGCTCCTTTTTGAGCGCCTCTTCGCAGGCGGCCCTGTTCCGCTTTGCCCTGCCGTCAAAGATGATCTGCCCGTTGCAGAACTTGTGCCTGCCGTCCACCACATTCCTGCGGGCATGGTTCGAAATGAACTGGGCCATGGTCATCCCCGTCTCTATGTGCCCGTCGTACGGCTCTACGGCGATTGAGGTGATATAGCCCTCGCCGTTCAGTTTTACATACAGCTTGACTTCCTCAAAAAGGTTATCTTTGGTCATTGCCAGACGCTCCTCCTGATCGATCGTGGTCTACACTACATAGTATACGGGCGCCCGCATTTTGACAAGGATTTTTCGTTTACTTCATGTTAATTTTTCTTTACATCACGCAAAATCCCTTCCGGAATGCCGCGCGGGCGGGGAAAAGGCCATAAAAAATGAGCCCGGCGTTTGCCGGACTCATTGCTTCCGAATATTTACAGGTCCAAAACATTTCCGTCGCCGTCAAAAAGCCACGCGTTGGTTACCCTGTCCTCCCATTCACCGGAGTTGATTTTAAACCTCATCCTCGCCAGCCAGTACCTCTGCACGCCCCCGGTCGGCGCCGAAACGCCCACCGTCTGGAAGATGTTCAGATCCGAAGTGAAGGTCCTGTTTTCCAGCCGCATGTTTGTATGCGACTCATAATAGGACGCCGACGAATACAGCTCAACGTAGACCATGACGGTCGCAAAGCCCAGCGTAAAATCGTTCCGCACTTCGGCCCACACTTCTCCGTTTGACCCGCCGATCGATAATGTAAGGTTCGTAAACAGTCTCGCCTCGATCCCGCTGTCGGCATCTACATCCTCTACGGCCTCTCCCCCTCTTTCCTCCGCGGTCTGCGCATACGCCTGCTGCCCGCCGAAGACGACGCAAAAGAGGAGCATCGCCGCAAAGGCGAGCGCCAGGATCCCTACATGTGTTCTTTTCCGCAACATATATAAAACCTCCGAATTTTATACCTATGGTATCATAAACGCAAGCTCAGGAAGAGTCCGCCGAATCGCGGACCCGCTTTTTCTTTTTGCGCCTCGCAACGATAAATACAGTTGTCAGCACGGCAAGGCCGCTTAAAGAAAGAATGATTAGAAATATACTTGGAAAGAAAAGTTTTACTACTACAACTTCTTCCACGCAGTCACTCTTGCGCGGCCAGCAAAGCAGGATGCACGAGACAACAACCCCGCACGTAAACAGCAGAAACAAAAAGAGAAAAAGCCCCCGCCTGCATGCCCGCAGCAGACGAGACCCTGTTCGCCCCGCCCTGCCGCGACGCACGGCGTCTTCCTTCTTTTCGGATTTGTCTTTGAAAAAGTAATCTGCGTCTATGTCAAAGATCTTGCACAGCGCGCCGATCTTGTTCGCATCGGGGAAAGTAATGCCCGCTTCCCACTTCCATATCGTTTGACGGGTGACTTCCAGCTTTTCGGCCAGCTCTTCTTGCGTCAGTTTCTTCTCCTTTCTCAATCGACAAAGCCTGTCCCCGATCTTGTTGTGATTCGAAAGCACATCATGGAACAAAACCATCACCTGTTTTCGTAAAAACGTTTAAATTAAATTTTTGATTATCTCAATGACGTTCCTTTGCTGTTTTGCCGATAACCGCCCGAACAATTCTAACAGAGCGATCTGCTCTTCGCTCAGTTCGTCTGCATTGCGGTCGGCAAACAACTGCGCTTTGCTCATCCCGAACACTCTGCTCGCCTCTTCAATGACCCGCAGCGAAGGCATGTGATTCTTTTCATTGTACCAATTTTTAAGAGCCGTATAACTGATCCCCAATTCTTCCGCCAATTTCGACTTAGACCAACCGCGCCTGCGCCTCAATTGATCTAAGCGTATACGAATGTCCATTGATATCCCCCGGAAACTTACATTACTATTTTATAGCAATAAAGAATTTTTTGCGTGATTTTAAATTACCAGATAATGGCAAGGATTGTTGCCGACCGAAGGACGCGGCGCACAGCCAAAACAAGGCCCGAAACCCGTGCCCCTTCTCTGCCCCTGACAGGGCTTGCGGCTGCGCCGCAAAGCTCTCCGCTTCGCTCCGAGCACGAACTTCATTTCTCGCGATGGTCAGGGGCAGCCACAAAAAGAGCGCCTCTTACCCTGCCCCTGACAGGGCTTGCGGCTGCGCCGCAAAGCTCTCCGCTTCGCTCCGAGCACGAACTTCATGTCTCGCGATGGTCAGGGGCAGCCACAAAAAG
>CASFTB010000012.1 GCA_949297575.1 uncultured Bacillota bacterium
CCCGGCCCAGTCGTCCGCCGGCGCCTACCTGGAGCTGGACGGCACGCCCGCGACGCGCATGGGCGACGTCCTGCACGTGCCGCCCGAATGGTGCGGACGCCCGCTGCTGCTGGAGGTTGACTGGCCGGACGACAAGCCGCGCGCGATGGGGCTCTACCTCTACCCGGAGGGCGTGAGCGGCGTGCGCGACCGCCTGCAGCAGGGCATTCAGGCGGGACGCGAATTCCCGTCCACGGGACGGATGCAGACGATGCGCTGCCCGGTCTTCACGCCGTCGACGAACTTCCTCGTCGAGGCGCGCACGCTGGTCGCCGGGTGGCCGGCCGCCGTCGCCGCGCTGCGCGTCTATGCGCTTGACCCGGCGTGGCCGCGTCTCCGCCTCAATCTGCCGGAGGGGCTGGAGGGGCGGAGGTTCGGGCACGTCGACGAGGACCAGACGTTCTACAGCAACCTGAACGTCGATGCCGACCCGTCCTTCGGCGGCGTCCTCGACCGGCTCGTCCAGTACTTCAACTACACGGGGCAGAACGCCTTCGTCTACCCCATCCTGCGCTACTACCGCACGTTCGGCGCGAGCGAGGGCGTCCTGTCGGGCAACGGCATGTTCCCGACGAGCCAGGGGCAGCTCGGCGAGCTGATCGCCGCGCTCGCCCGCAACGGCATCGCGTTCACGGGCAAGATGTCGCTCTACAACGCGCCGGACGCGGCGTTCTACGGACTTGCCGAAAGCGACCTGCGGGAACGCGGCGCGCTGACGCTCGACCGGCGCGGCCTTGACCGTCCGCTCTACAACGTCGGCTCCTATCTCGCCAACCCCGCCAATCCGGCCGCCTGGGAACTCGTCTTCCGCAGCTTCGACGACATCCGGCGGCACTACGGGCCGCACGGTCTCTCGTCCGTCGCGTGGGACGGCTTCGGCACGTGGCACGGGCTCGACTTCGGCTATGACGACTGGACGGTCAACGCCTTCGCGGCGGAGACGGGCACCGGATTCCCGTCCGCCTGCGAGGTCGGACGGAACGACGGGCGCATCTGGCCCTCGAACGATCCGCAGGGGCGCGGGCGCGCGGAGGGCGTCTTCCTTGCGCGCTACGGCTTCCTCACGGCGACGAACACGCCCGCCGTCCGCGCGCGCTGGCTCGCGTGGCGTGCGGCGCGGACGACGGCGTTCTACCGCGAGCTGGCGAGCCGGCTGCGCGCGGCGAATCCGGCCATGCGGATCTACGTCCACGCGCCGGACGAGCCGGCGGGCTACGTCGAGCGTGGCGTGGACGCGAAGGCCGTGTTGGCGATTCCCGGCATCGCTGGGCTCATCCAGTCGCGTAGCGTGACGAACTTCCGCTGGAAGCTCCATCGCGGCTACGAGGAGGACGACGGCTGGCAGACGCTCTACGCGCCGGAGGCCGCCGAGCTCGCGCGCGTGAAGCGGCTGCAGGGATCGCTCAAGATGCTCTATTCGGGCGGCGACTACTGGGAGACGTTCACGCGCTCGCTCGACATGAAGCGGTTTCCCGTCGCGTTCCAGGATGCGGACGTGAAGCCGTGGGGGCGCTGGTGGCTGATGGAGCTGGCCTACGTGCTCGCGAAGTCGGACGTGCTGGAGCTCTGCACGGGCCAGCAGCCGCTCTATGCGCTGGGGCGCGAGCGCGAGGCGCGCGAGTGGGCGAAGGCCTACCGCGCCCTGCCCGCACTGGACTTCACGGACATGGGCGGCGTGACGGATACTTCCTTCGGCTTTTCAAGCTGCGGGAAGGTTTCGGCAAAACATTCCGCGCCCGCGGCAAGCAGCTGCCGCTTCGTGCGGTACCCCCACAGCACGCTCACCGAGCGCATACCGGCGTTTTTCGCCGTCTGAACGTCCGTCTCCCCGTCGCCGACAAAGACGGCTTTTTCGGGCGGGACGCCGAGCTGCTCCAACACGAGCAGCGTGCCGGTCGGGTCAGGCTTTACGGGGATGCCGTCCCGGTTTCCGAAAATGGCGGAAAAACCGTAGGGCGCGAGCAGCGTATTTCCGAGCTCGTCGGCGGCGCGCTGGCTCTTGTTCGTGACGACGGCGCGCTTTATCCCCGCGCGCTCCAGCGCCGCCATGCACGCGCCCTCCCCTGCAAAGGGACGGGTGCGCTCGCTTTTGCAGCGGAAATGGATGGGGCAATAGACGTCCCTGTAAAAGTGCTCCGCCTCGGCGCGGCGGTCTTCGGGCAGGGCGCGCGCCGCGAAGAGCAGCCCGCCGTTGCCGACATAGGCGCGCGTCTGCTCCATGGTGACGGGCGGGCAGCCGAACTGCGCGAGCGCCTCGTTCATGCAGGCGTTGAGGTCGGGCAGCGTGTCGAGCACGGTGCCGTCGAGGTCAAAAATAACTGCTTTTACCATAACTCTCTCAAAAGAATGTCTGACCTGCCCTTTACATCTTTTCCGGCACGCCGATGCCGAGCAGCGAAAGCGCGTTTTTGAGGACGACGAGCGTCGCTTCCGTCAATGCGAGGCGGAAGGCGCGCGTCTGCTCTTCCGCGTTCAGGATGGAGCAATCGAAGTAGAATTTGTTGAACTTCTGCGCCAGATCCACCGCGTAGCGGGCGATGAAGCAGGGCTCGTATTTATCCAGCGCGTCGCGCAGCATGGCGGGGAACTCGGCGAGCTGTTTGACGAGCTCAAATTCCTGCGGGCAGACCTCTTTTGCCTCGCAGGCACGGGCCGCGCCACCCTTTTCGAGCACGCTGTTCGCGCGGGCACAGGTGTACTGCACGTAGCAGGAAGTTTCCCCTTCGAAATTGAGCACCTTGTCGTACGAAAAGGTGATATCCTTGATCTTGTTGTTGTAGAGCGCGCCGAAGATGACCGCGCCGACGCCCACCGTTTTGGCGATCTCGTCCTTGTTTTCCAGCGAAGGATTCTTTTCGGCGATGATGCCGCGCGCCTTTTCGATGCACTTGTTGATGACGTCCTCGAGGTACACGACGCGCCCCCTGCGGGAGGACATGGAGCCCTCTTCCAGCGAGACCATGCCGTAGGCGACGTGCACCAGATCTTTCGCCCATTCCTTGCCCATCAGTTCCAGAACTTTGAAAAACTGCTTGAAGTGCAGGTTCTGCTGGTAGGCGACGACGTACAGGCTCTTGTAAAAATCGTACGTCTCCTTGCGGTAGATCGCCGCGGCGAGATCGCGCGTGGCGTACAGGGAAGCGCCGTCCGAACGCAGGACGAGGCAGGGAGGCATGTCGTAAGCGGAGAGGTCGACGATCTGCGCGCCCTCGCTTTCGACGAGCAGCCCCTTCTCGCGCAGCTCGTCGATGACGGGCTGCATCTTATCGATATAAAAGCTTTCGCCCGCCCAACTGTCGAAATGCACGTCCAAAAGGTCATAGATCCTGCCCACATCCTTCAGCGTGAGCTCTTTGAACCACTCGAAGAGCTGTACGCTCTCCTCGTCCTTTTCCTCTATCTTCTTGAAAAAGGCGCGCGCCTCGTCTTCGAGGGAGGGGTCCTTTTCCGCCTCCTCGTGGAAACGGACGTACAGCGCGTTGAGGGCGCGCAAGCCCCCCTTTTCGATCTCCTCGCGGCTGCCCCAGCGCTTGTAGGCGGAGATGAGCTTACCGAACTGCGTGCCGTAATCGCCGAGGTGATTGATGGCGACGGAGGGGTACCCCAAAAATTTGTGCAGTTTATACAGCGCGCTGCCGATGACCGTCGAGGACAGGTGCCCGATGTGGAAGGGCTTGGCGATGTTGACTGAGGAATACTCGATGCACACCGTTTTGCCCTTGCCGTCCTCGCCCGAACCATACTTTTCGCGCGCGGAGAGCACCGCCTCGAGCGTCTGCTTCGACCACAGGGCGCGGTCGATCTTGAAATTGACGTACCCGTTCACCGCCGAGACCTCTCCGACGATCTCGTCCGTCGGGTACTCCGCGGCGATCTGCTGCGCGATGAGCGCGGGCGCCTTGCGCATCGCCTTAGCGAGCCTGAAGCAAGGGAGCGCGAAATCCCCCATCTCCGTGTTCGGGGGAAGCTCGATCATCGCGTAAACGTCCTCTTCCGAAAGCCCCTCCGCCCTGATGCGGGAGGCAATGTGTCTCTTGAAATCCATTGCGTTCCTCTCTGACTGTTTATTCCTAACAAGTGTAGCACAAAATCGCGTTTTTGACAACTTTTTCGGCTTTTGCCCGCGCTTTTATTTTGAATATTCGCCGTTTTGTACTATAATAAACAGCGGAAGAAATAAGAGCGAGGCTGTATATTTATGAAACTCGGAGTTGTCGGCTTACCCAACGTAGGAAAATCTACCCTGTTCAACGCGATCACCCATGCGGGCGCGGAGGCGGCGAACTACCCTTTCTGCACCATCGAGCCCAACGTGGGCGTCGTCGCCGTGCCGGACGAGCGGCTGCAAAAGCTCGCCGCCCTATACGACAGCAAAAAGATCACCCCCGCCGTCATCGAATTCGTGGACATCGCGGGGCTGGTGAAGGGCGCCTCCAAGGGCGAGGGGCTGGGGAATAAATTCCTCTCCCACATCCGCGAGGTGGACGCCATCGTGCACGTCGTGCGCTGCTTCGAGGACGAGAACATCACGCACGTCGAGAGCACAGTAGACCCCGTGCGCGACATCGGCACCATCAACCTCGAACTCATCCTCGCGGATATGGAGACGGTACAGCGCCGCCTCGACCGCGCCAAGAGCTCTGCCAAGGGCGGAGACAAAAAATTCCTCGTCGAGGCGGAATTTTTGCAGCGGGTGTACGACCACCTCTCCAAAGAGCAGTGCGCGCGCACGATGCAGCTTTCCGACGAAGAAAAAGAGCAGATGCGCGATTTGTTCCTGCTCACCTCCAAGCCCGTCATCTATGCGGCGAACATCGCGGAGAAGGACATGGGCAAGGCGGACGCGGAGCTCCCCTTCGTGAAAGAGGTGGAAGCGTTCGCTTCTGAGGAAGGGAGCGAAGTGCTCGTCATCTGCGCCAAGACGGAGGAAGAGCTTTCGCAGCTGCCCGCAGACGAGGCGCAGATGTTTTTGGAAGAGCTGGGATTAAAGGAAAGCGGTCTGGACAGGCTCATCCGCAAGTCCTATTCCCTCCTGGGGCTCATCAGCTACCTGACGGCGGGAGAAAAGGAGACGCGCGCCTGGACGATAACGAAGGGCACGAAGGCGCCGCAGGCGGCGGGGAAGATCCACACCGACTTTGAAAAGGGATTTATCCGCGCGGAAGTCGTGGACTGGCAGACGCTTTTAGAGTGCGGCAACTACAACGCCGCCAAGGAAAAGGGAAAGGTGCGCTCGGAAGGCAAAGACTACGTCATCCAGGACGGCGACGTGGTGCTGTTCAGGTTCAATGTATAAAGAACTCAAGAAATCTGTTTCAGACGGAATGAAGCAGATTTCCGCGATCTGAGACGACCCAAGCGAAAAAGGCGTACCGATACGGTACGCCTTTTTCGTCGTCGGAGGCAAAGGGAGAGGAGCGCCGCGCGCTCCCCTCCCCGCTCGTCCGATCTCTTTTTTTACAGGGGGTTGACAATGCCGCTGATCAGGATCGCCGCCATGCACAGGGGCGCGATGTAGCGGATCATCACTTTGAAATACATCCTGTACCCCTTGCGGCGCATGCCGATCTCGTCCAGCAGCGACTCGGTGTCCGTGAAGAAGCCCGCAAGGACGCACGTGCCGATGGCGACGAGCGGCATGAGGACGCTGTTGGCGGCGTAGTCGAACATGTCGAGGATGCTCTTTCCGCCCAGCTGCACCATATCCAGCACACCGAAGCCGAGGGAGGAAAGGATGCCGAGCGCGAGCATGATGCCGAGCACGATGAGGCAGGCGGGGCCGCGCTTCATACCGCAGTTTTCGCGCAGGACGGCGACGACTGCCTCCACCAGCGAGATGGAGGAGGTGAGCGCCGCAAAGAACACGAGCAGGAAGAAGACGGTGCCGATGATCCTGCCGCCCGCCATGCCGTCGAACACCTGCGGCAGAACGACGAACATCAGGGAGGGGCCAGACTGCGCCATCGCGTCTTCGGCGGCAGCGCCGCCTCCCGTGGCGGAGAAGATGGAAGGGATGATGATCATCGCCGCGAAGATCGCGAAGAGCGTGTCGCAGACGGAGATCTGCCGGGCAGAGCTCTGGATGTTCGCCTCCTTCTTCATATACGACCCGTATGTGATCATGATGCCCATGGCCAAAGACATGGAATAGAACAGCTGCCCGAGCGCCGCAAGCAGCGTCTCGTAGGTAAAGTCGGAAAAATTGGGGATGAACAGCTTTTTCAGCCCCTCCGCCGCGCCGGGCTGGCAGCAGGCGTAGATGGCGAGGAAGACCGAGACGGCGGCGAGCAGCGGCATGAGGATCTTGCTGACGCGCTCGATGCCCTTCTGAACGCCGAAGACGACGACGGCGACGGTCACCCCCGCAAAGATGAGGAAGAACAGGATAGGCTGCCAGGCGTTTGCAATAAAGGAGGAAAAATACGCGCTCGAATCCGCCGCGGCGCCGAGCAGGGCGGAGTCTCCCACGAGGAAGGCCCACATATACTTGACCACCCAGCCGCCGATCACGCAGTAATACGGCACGATGATGACGGGCACGACCAGGCAGACGAAGCCCATCCACTTAAACTTTTTATTGAGCGCGGCAAAGGCGCCGATGATGCCCTTGCCCGTCTTCCTGCCGATGGCGATCTCCAGCACGAGAAGGCTGAAGCCGAAGGTGACGGCGAGCAGGACGTAGCACAGCAGGAATATACCGCCGCCGTATTTTGCCGCAAGGTACGGAAAGCGCCATAAGTTGCCCAGCCCCACGGCGGAGCCCGCAGCGGCGAGCACGAAGCCGAGCTTGCTCGAAAAGCCGTGCTTTTGTTTGGCGGCACCCTGCCCCGCAGGGACGGCCGCTTCCTGCCCGGCGGGCGCTTCTGCGCCCTGCACGGGGATGTTTTCCTGTTCCATAAACTCTCCTCTCGATCGACAAGTAAAGGGGACGGCGCAGAGGCGCCGCCCCATCCGTATATCTATTGTAACGGAAAGGGCACCGTTTGTCAAGCCGCTTTTGCGCGGGGTGCGGGGATCGGCGTTTTTATCGCCCCTCTCCGCAGCGCGGCGGGCGCGGAAAGGCCGCGCGGGCGCCTCAGCCGCCGTCGGGCGGGCCGCCGCCCTCCCCCGTCGATGGCTCCTCGAACAGCGCGCCCGCCTGCTCTGCGGGGGGAGGGAAGTTCCCTTCCGCCTCCTTCGGCGGCGGATCGCCCTCGAGCAGGCGCGCGCTCGCTTCCCCTGCCGCTTCCAATGCGAGCGCTTCCTCCTCTCCGCGCATGGTGGGGAAGCGGCGGAAGTAGCTCTTCGTCTCGCGGATGACGACGCCGGACAGGAGCACGAGGGCGATGAGGTTGGGGATCGCCATCAATCCGTTGAAGACGTCCGCGATGTCCCACACGACGGCGACCGTCATATACGGGCCGATGAACACGGCGAGGATATAGGCGACGCGGTAAGCGTAGATCGCCCACATCCTGCGCCCCGCGACGTATTCGAGGCAGCGCTCGCCGTAAAAATTCCAGCCGAGGATGGTGGTGAAGGCAAAGAAAATGAGGCAGACCATGAGCAGGACGGGCCCTGCCGTGCCCAGCACGCCCGGGAGCCCCTCGGAAAACGCGCGTATGGTGACGTCTACGCCGTCCAGGCCGACGTTCCATGCCCCCGTGATGACGATGGCGAGACCCGTCATGGTGCAGACGACGATGGTATCGAGGAAGGTGCCGGTCATGGAGACGAGGCCCTGACGGACGGGCTCCTTCGTCTTTGCCGCAGCGGCGGCGATGGGAGCGGAGCCCAGCCCCGCCTCGTTGGAAAAGATGCCGCGCGCGATGCCGCTCTGCATGGCGACGAAGAAGCTGCCCACCGCCCCGCCCGTAACGGCCCGGGGCACGAAGGCGCCGACCACGATATCCGCCACGGCGCCCGGGATGGCGGTAATGTTCGCAAAGAGGATGGTGAGGCAGACGATGACGTACAGGATGACCATGAAGGGCACGACCATCTCCGAGACCTTCGCGATGCGCTTGACCCCGCCGAGCAGCACGAGCGCCACGGCGACGGTGAGGAGGACGCCCGCGACGATGACGGCGACGCTGTATTCCGTTCCGAACAGCACGACCGTAGGAGATATACCGTCGAAGATGTTGCCGACGGCGTCGGTGATGCTGTTCACCTGCGAAAAGGTGCCGATGCCGAACAGCCCCACGCACATACCGAATACGGCGAAGATGACGGCGAGGAACTTCCACTTTTTGCCCAAGCCGTTTTCGATGTAATAAAACGGCCCGCCGAGCGTGCGCCCGTCCGGATAGACCTTGCGGTATTTGACGGCGAGCAGCCCCTCCGCATATTTCGTCGCCATGCCGACGAAGGCGGCGAGCCACATCCACAGCAGCGCACCGGGGCCGCCGATGACGAGCGCCGTCGCCACGCCGACGATGTTGCCGGTGCCGATGGTCGCCGAAAGCGCCGTGCACAGCGCGCCGAAACTGGAGACCTCTCCTTCTCCCTCTTCCTTTTTGAACATGTAGCGGAAGGCGCGGGGCAGTTTGTGCGTCTGCAAAAAGATGAGACGCACCGAAAGATAGATGCCCACGCCGAGGATGAGGACGATGAGGGGAATGCCCCACACAAAGTCGTCGATTTTGCCTACGATCTCTTCAAAAGCCTGCATGATCTCTTCATTTGCCAAAAAAAGAAAGCCGCCCAAAGGCGACTGCGATAAAGAATACCGCTCCGTCCTTTTGCCTGAGAGATAGCCGCGCATGTGCGGCATACACCTTCGGCGCCGTTTTTTGGCCTCTCCGGAGTTTATTTTTTCCTGTTTTTCATAATGAGGACGCAGCGGCTCCGCCGCACCCCCTGCCGTATAGTATAAAAGAAAGTCGCAAAGCTGTCAACCGATTCCGCCCGCGCAGGCGCAAATTAATCGCGTGCGCGGCCGAGCAGATAGCTCTGCACCGCGATGATGGTCTTCGCGTCCCTGATCCGTCCGTCGGCGATCATGCGGGCGACCTCCTCCACGGGGTAGAACGCCGCGGAGAGGAACTCGTCTTCATCGGGATGGGCGGCGCCCTCCCGCACGCCGCGGGCGGCGTAAATGTAGATCTTTTCCGCCGAATACCCGGGGGTGGGATAGATCGTGAACAGGTGCTCCACGGATGCGGGCACAAGCCCCGTCTCCTCTTCCAGTTCGCGCGCGGCGGTCACGGCCGGGTCCTCCCCCGCATTCAGCTTTCCGGCGGGGAGTTCGAGCGTCTCCTCCATATACGGATAGCGGAACTGCCGCACGAGCAGCACCTTCCCCTCCCGCACGTACAGCACGCAGGCGCCGCCGGGGTGGTCGACTACCTCGCGCTTGCAGGGTGAGCCGTCGGGCAGGAGGGCGTCGTCGCAGCGCAGCGTGACGATCTTCCCACGGTAGACGACGTTTTCTTTTACCTGTTTCTCGGTGAGGTTCATAATTCCTCCTTTATGCGCGAGAGCGCCTCGGACAGGGCCGGCAGGTGCTCGCTCTGCCACCCCGCGGCCTGCGCGAAGGCGAGGTAGCCCGCCAAAAGGGCGGCCAGAAGAGACCTGTCTTTGCGCGCGGCGGGCGAGAGCGAGCCGTTGAGCAGCAGGAGAGCATCCACTTTTTTTCCGTCGGAGAGGCGGGAGCGGAACACGAGCGCGCGCTCCTCTTCGAGGGGGAGCGCCTTCTCCTCCTGCGAGCGGGAGAGTCCGACCGCGAACACCGTGCGCACCGCGTTGCGGAAGGGTTTGATGACCTGATTGGAAAAGGCGTAGAAGCTCGCGAAGAAGCTGCCGTCCTCATAGAAATATTCTTGCAGGAATTCTCCCAGATCGATCGCCTTGCTGTCGAAATCGGCGAGCAGGCAGAAGATGAAGGCGATCTTTTCGACGGGATCTTCGGGGAAGAGCAGCTTTTTGCGCGAATCCCCCTGCGGCACATAGTTCATGCACTTTTCGCACGCCGCGCCGTAATCGAAGTTTTTGGTGACATCGCGGAAAAAGGCATAGAGGAGATCGGACGACACGATGCATTTGAGCAGCTCCCCTATTTTGGAATCTGCCATGATATACTTGGACTGCATCACTTCGTCACATTTCTTCAGAAAAGCATCGACCTGCTCCCGTTCCGTTCCCATATATCTGCTCCTTTTCCCTCGTAAATTTGCCAGGGATCGCCCTGCGCTTTCCATTATAACACAAAATTCAGAATTTATTAAGTTAATTTTCTCAAATATCTTGCATTTCGGGGAATTTTTATGTATAATATAGGAAATCAATCTGGAGGACTGTTTATGAAATCCGTCAAAATTTCTCTTCAAATGGCGCAGAACGTAAAAGACTTCGTCAAGATCGTGCAGGACTACCCCTATGAGATCGACCTGAAGAGCGATAAATATATCGTCGATGCGAAATCCATCCTCGGCATCTTCAGCCTCGACCTTTCCAAGCCTCTGGTCGTGGAGATCCATTCCGACAACTGCGACGACCTCATCGCGCAGCTCAAAAAATTCGCGTAAGCGATTTTTTGCACCACCGGAAGGCAAGGATCCGCTTTTTGGCCAAAAAGCGGATTTTTTGTCCGCGCGGAATACGGCAACACACAGAGGAACTCCCCCATGCAGATCCAGGGCGAAACATTCATCAACAAATTAATAATGCTTTTCGTCTTCGATAAAATGGAGAGCGCCCTCTCTGAGAGGACGATCGTCGACATGTGTTCGACCAGCAACGACTGGATCAACTACATGGACTGCGTGATGATCATCTCTCAGCTGCTCGAGGACGGCTTTATCTGCACGGTGGAGACAAACGACGATACCCTGTACACCATCACGCCCGACGGCAGGAGCTGTCTGGCAAACTTCTATATCAATATCCCCAAGAGCACGCGTGAGGAGATCTCCGTGTTCGTGAAGAACAACAGCGCGCGCTACCGCAACAGGCAGGAATGCAAGTCGGACTACTACCAGAACAAGGACGGCACGTATACCGTGTTCCTGCGCATCCTCGCCCCCGCACAGCCCATGCTCGAGCTCAAATTCGTCGTGCCGGACAGAAAGACGGCGCAGAACATTTACAAGAAATGGGAGCTGAAAGCGGCGGACGTTTATGCAGTCATTTATGAAAATCTCGTAGACTGAGAGGCAACGATATGTTTACTTATTCCACCAAAGGGACCTGTTCCCGTCAGATCATCTTCGACGTGGACGGAGACCGCAAGATCCACAACGTCAAATTCATCGGGGGGTGCGGCGGCAACCTGCAGGGCATCGCCCGCCTCGTGGAAGGAAAATGCATCGACGACATCGCCGATACCCTCCGCGGCATCAAGTGCCGCAACAATACCTCCTGCCCCGACCAGCTTTCGCAGGCGATCGAGGCGTACAAGGAGCGCGAAGCGCGCCCTTCCCCCGCCCCTGCGGGGTCGGATAAATAAGACGGCGGCAAAGAGCCCCCGCTCCGGCAGGCACTGCGGAGCGGGGGCTTTCTCTTTTATTTTTCCTTATATTTGACGGAGATGACGCGGTTGTTGCGCGCGATCATCCCCAGGTAGCCGTCGATGGTGCGGGCAAAGGCGTCGCACTCGGCGGGCTTGCGCGAAAATTCGCGGTAGCGCTGCACGTATTCCTTGATCTGCCCCGCGATGTTGGAGAGGGAGCGGTACAGCTCGAACACGGTGAACTTGTAAAACTTGTCGTCTCTGATGGCGACCACCCAGGCGGAGGGGTGCAGGATCTTGCTCGCGCTCGCATAGGCTGCATGGCGTGCGCTCTGCCCGGAGATCTTCTGCAGGCCGTCCTTGAAGTTGAGGCGGTATTCCTTGCCCATCCCCTCACGGAACTCTTGTATGTGCAGCAGCCAGCCGTAATTGACGAAGGCGTTGCGCTCTTTGACGCCGAAGGTCTTGCACTCTTCGGAGAGGCGCGCCTGCAGCTGTTCGGCGCGGGGGCTCGCGTCCATATCGAAGTATTCCATGTGCTGCACGTAGCGGAAGAAGAGCTCCTCTCCCTTCGTGCCGAGGACGATGAGCACGCACTCCAGCTCGTGCAGGTGCCGCCAGAGGATGACGGCGTCACAGCTGTTTCCGGCGGCGAGCAGGTTGATGACGCTTTTTATGGTCACCATCGACTTTTTGAAGAGGTTGTTGATGCCGTTCATGCGGCGGTCCTCCCCTTTAAAGGAGCCGAGGACGAACAGAGAAAAGCTGCACGCCATGTTGTAGGCGGCGATCTCGGGGGAATAGACGGAGGTGTTTGACAGCTTTTCGACGTTGAGGTGCTCGTTGATGACGATGTACACGGCGACGTCGCGCACCAGCAGGGAGCGGTACTTTTCGTCCGCCTCCACCTGTTTTACGACGTCTGCGGGCAGGTGCGAAGTGTAGAAGATATGATAGTAAAAGATGTAGCTGACGATCTCGTCCAGACGCGCGCCGTCGAGGGCGCGGAGGCGGATCTTGCGCTGTTTGAGTTCTTCGGGATAGCGCGCCTTGACGCGGCGGTACATCTCCCTGATAAAGGAGGGGTCGGGCGACTTGCCCGTCACGCGCGAAAGGCGCGCGAGCTGTGCGTCAAAAATGTTGTCTTCCATGCGGTCGATGATGTTCGCCATACCTTCCTCCGGTCAGTTTTTGATGGTATATTCTATTATATAACAAAAGCGGACAAAAAGCAAGCCAAACGCGCCGCCCTGCGCGCGGCCGGAACGATCGGCATTTTTCGCGGCGTTTTCGGCGGGGCAGACGGCGAGGGCGCCCGCAGCGGCTTCATCTGCCGCTGCGGGCGCCCTTTCTCTTTTGTACGTGTGACAGAGATCACATGAGCGTTATATTGTTTTTGCGGCAGTACTCCTCCGTCTTCTCGTCCCAGAGGGAGACCTGCACTTCGCCGATGTGCATCTTGTTGAGGATGAACATGCACAGGCGCGACTGCCCTATGCCGCCCCCCATCGTAAGCGGCAGCTCGCCCGCGGCGAGCGCCTTGTGGAAGGGATATTGCAGCCGCTCGGTGCAGTGTTCCGCCTCGAGCTGGGAGACGAGGCTCCTTTCGTCTACGCGGATGCCCATGGATGAGACTTCAAAGGCGCAGTCGAGCACGGGATAGTAGAGCACGATGTCTCCGTTGAGCGACCAGTCGTCATAGTCGGGCGCGCGGCCGTCGTGCTTTTGCCCGGAGCGCAGCCTGCCGCCGATCTGCATGATGAAGGCGGCGCCGTGCTCGCGCACGAAGGCGGTCTCGCGCTGTTTGGGCGTCAGGTCGGGGTAGGCGTCTTCCAGCTGCTGGGTGGTGACGAAGGCGATCTCTTCGGCAAAATAGTTGTCTAACTGCGGATAGTCGCGGCAGAGGCGGGATGCCGTCTCCTGCATGGCCGCGTAGATCTTTTTTACAGTCTCCTGCAAAAAGGCGACCGTCCTGTCCTCGCGGCGGATGACGGCCTCCCAATCCCACTGGTCGACGTAGGCGGAGTGCAAGTTATCCAGCTCTTCGTCTCTGCGGATGGCGTTCATGTCGGTGTACAGCCCGAAGCGCACGCCGAAGCGGTACTTTGCGAGCGCGTAGCGCTTCCATTTGGCGAGGGACTGCACGACCTCGGCCATCTCGCCGGTCGCCTTCAGATCGAAGGCTACGGGGCGTTCTATGCCGTTTAAATTGTCGTTGAGGCCGCTTTCGCGGGAGACGAACAGCGGCGCGCTGATGCGCGTCAGGTTGAGCGCGGAGGAGAGCTCCCCTTCAAAGACCGTCTTGATCTCTTTGAGGGCGCGCTCCGTTTCGATCAGGCCGAGTTTGGAACGGTACATCGCAAAAATACCTCTTTAAAGAATACTCTGTGCCGCGAACGCCGCGGCGAATTCGTCAAAGGAACGGATAAAGGCGTC
The DNA here is from genome assembly GCA_949297575.1 of uncultured Bacillota bacterium. Taxonomy (GTDB): domain Bacteria; phylum Bacillota; class Clostridia; order Christensenellales; family Borkfalkiaceae; genus Borkfalkia. The sequence continues at coordinate 13,907 of CASFTB010000012.1, forward strand.
CGCCTCCTCTTCCATCTGCGCATGGGTGGGGCGCGCCTGCTCGTCATAGACGGCGGCTGCCTGCATGCCGACGGATTTTGCCGCGCGCAGCGCCGTGAGGTTGTCCTCAAAGACGAGGCAGGACGCGGGCGAGACGGACAGTTTTTTGGCGGAGAGCAGGAAAATATCGGGCGCACCCTTGTTTTTGCCCGCCTCTTCTACGGTGGAAAAGGCATCGAACAGCTCCTCGACGCCGCCCGCGCGCAGCACGGGCAGGAAGAGCTCGGGCGAGGACGCCGTGGCGACGCACAGCCGCACGCCCGCGCCGTGCAGCAGGCGCAAGAGCGGGATGGCGCCCGGCTTGAAGTACCTGGCACTGTCTGCGGCGGTGTAACGGGCGAGGGAGAGCTCTCTCCACTCTGCCATCATCCCCTCCCGCGACTCGTCCGGGAGATAGCGCCGCTGCGTGTAGGCGGCACACTCCGCCGCACCCAGATGGGCGATGGCCTGCTGGTACCCGTCGGGCACCGCCATGCCGCGGCGGGCGAAGAAGGTCTCGTCCACTTCGCGCCAGATCTCCATGCTGTCGATCAGCGTGCCGTCGAGGTCGAACACGGCGGCGCGCACATCCTTCCAACGTATCATGTTTTATATTATACCATACTTTGTGATGAATGTCAATTTTCGGGAGCGCGCGGCGGTACAGGCAAAAAAGAATGCGCCCGTACAGGCATTCAGGCAGCCGAGAAAAAAACTTTCCCTGCATGAGAAGGTTTGAAACAATGAGGCGCCCCTCTGCCCCGCGTCCCAAACGGAACGGCGAGGCCATGCCGAGCCGCGCAGACGAGGATTCTCTTATCGAAGAAGGACAGAAAAGAGGGGCGAATGACCTTCGCCCCGCCCCTGTGTTGTTGGAGTATGTGCTGCAAGCGCATGGAACGCCCGCAAGGCTTAGTGGCTATACAGCAGTTTCTTCTGTATCCTCTGCCAGAGCAGGTACGACTGTGAAGATGACGTTGCCCTCATCATCTGTGGTGGTTTCTACAGTGTAATCGTCAGAAACATAATTTCCTCCTAGCAAATCATCCCCGTCTGCAGGATTATAGCCAACAAATTCGCCTCCGCTTACATTAAAGTCTCCGGTAGCGGAATTCTGCACATTCAATACATAATAGCGATTGCTATACGTGGCCTCTGTACTGAACCTGCCTCCAGAAATATTGACAGTGCCGCCAGGAGAGAGAATATAAATCGTTGAATTTCCTTGCTCATTTACATCCGGTCCAACATTATAAACTCCACCCAAAATATTGGCAACACCTTGATTGGTTACAGTAAGGGCAACATTGTTGCCTCCTTCGCCTCCTTCAACACCACCGTTACCACTTTCAGAAGAATCCTTAAAAGTCACGGTAGTGCCATCTACAATAATTGCAAAAGCTGTACCGGCATAAGATATAGTATAACCATTAAAATCAAGTGTAGCAGTCTCTATAAAATTTATCCCTGTAGCAGTAGAATCCTCCCTCCCAATTGTAATATCTGCACCGAGAATAATGATTTTATACGCTGCTATATCAGCAACCGCCTGTAATGTTGCTTCATCATAAACTGTGATGGTTCCAGCATCAATACTACTCGAACCAGTCATCCACTTAATAAGTGGAGCTCCAGAATATGTAATATTTTTAACGGAGAGAACACCCTTATCCATCGTTTCATTGATATGTCCGTTTAAGATGACTGCGGGTGTACCTTTTGTTGCTAAAATGTTGTATGTACCGCCATAGATAGTTGCAACATTCCAATTAAGCACACATGCTTGCGCAATATTTATAAATACACCGTCATGAATGGTAAGCATGCCCCAGTCATCATTTTTTATAGTGTTGATGCCGCCGCTAAATGTACCGCCGTTGATGATCATGACCGCTTCTGCCTGTTGCGTATTCTGCGTACCGTCGTACCAACCGTTTTCGACCAAGCTGGAGAAATGTCCGGTCTGCTCGATCGTGCCGCCGTTGATGATCACCTTGCCGTAGTTGCGGAGATTGTAGAAGGAATTTCCGCCGCTGTTATCTTCATCTGCTCCGGCCTCATTTGTACGGAGCAGCCTGCCGCTGTTCAGCGTGAACGTCGCGCCGACATCGTTGTGCACGGCCGCCGTGGCATGGGTCAGGTTATCGACGGTGATGCTCTCATCGTCGGCAACGCCTTCTTCGCCGATGGTCAGCGTTCCGTAGTTGGTGATGGTATGGTTCTTATCGTCCGCGGCATTCGTGATCGTCCCCTTGCCCGTAATGGTGAGGGTGCCATAGTTGATGATCGTTCCCGTCAACGTACTTCCGTTTGCAACGATTTTAAATGACTGCCCTTCGGGGATCACGATCGGATCAGTAAAGACGAGGTCTGCCTTCGCGTTGAGATACGCCTGAATGGACATCAACGTGGGGTCTGTGACCGTTTCCCCTTTCAACGAGAAATCCTTGCCGAACGTGACAAACACGGCATTGGAAGTGACCCTCGGCACATCGACAAAGTTACCGCCGTTGATTTCAACCTGTCCGGCACCGGCGATATTGATGTAGTCGCGCCTCAGATCTTCAAAAGTGCCGCCGTTGACAATAATTTTACCTGTAGCATTTCCCTGATAAAAGAAGCCGTGATCATTTGCGACATCTCTGGTAAATGTGCCGTCATTGATGACGACCTGACCGCTGCCCGACGTATAAACCATATAGAACAGGTTCGTAGCCGTACCTTCTTCGGTAAGTTCATACGTGCCTCCGTTGACGGTCAGCGTGCCGCCGTCGGCTGAGATGGCGCCGTTCATATGGCCGTAGACATGCGCGTCACGGATGGTCATCGTGCCATCCCCATTCACGATGGCATACGCATACCCGCCGTTGACGTAGTTGTCGCAAGCCGTAAAGTTGCCGCCGTTGATGGTCGCAGTGCCAAAATTATTGACGGCGCATCCTCGGCTTTGACTGCTGCCGAAAGTGCCGTTTTCAATAATCAGCGTATCGCGGTTTAAAACGGCGTGCCTGTACTGATTTTCAACATTGGTGGAGTACACCGTGCCATTGCCGGTGATGGTGAGTATCCCGCCGTAATTCGTGATCGTCGCCCCGGCATTGGTGCCAACGAGCTTTTTGCCGTTGAGGTCGAGCGTCGTGGCTACGTCAGAATTAAAGTTAAATTCAATACCTTCTGCCGTTTCGGTATCTGCCAACAAAATCAGCTCGCGGCAATAGTTTTGCGTGATCAGGCGCTGCAAGGCTTCCGCGTTCGCTGCAAGCCCCACTATTTTCGAAGAATACTCCTGCGTCCCATCGACGATCAACACGTTCTGTTTGCATTTATCCCAGTCATACATGGAGATCCTGCGGACTTCTTCGTTCTGCGTGACAAGCTGCGCTCCCTTATTAATATAGACAGTAAGGTCATTTCCTCCCTCAAATTCATAAGAGTGCGTGTCGAGCTGTAAGACAGACCCGTCCGTATTGATATCGCTATAATACTCTATCTCAGCATTCTCCGTCGCGGTGGAAATCAGCGTCGCCTCCCGGATGGTGATCGTGCCCATCCGCACTTGCACGGGCGTATAGCCTTTGACTGTCGCGCCGCCATCGATCGTCAGCGAGCGCTGAGAAGGCAGATAGAGTACGGCAAAATCATTATCGCTCCACAAATACGCACCGTCCGTCACGGTAATGGTCGCCTCACCGGTCGTATTATTTGTGCTGATGGCTGCGACGTGCCCCAAAATTTCGCCGCCGCTGACCGTGACCGACGCACCGTTCAGCGGATAGATGCCGTAATCTGCGGCAATGTACGAATCGGACACGTTCAGAGTGACGGTATCTGCCTGGATGCCGTAACCGTTGCCGAGCGTTTTGGTGTTAACGACAAGGCTCGAGCCGCTGACCGTCACCGTATCGTCGGCAGCCGTCTTTACATTGAGTGCCGCCGAGGCTGCGCCCGTCGCATTCACGGTGATATCCGTGTTGACGATCTCGGCAGAGCCGTTATCGACCCAAACCGTATTTGCGCCCACGTTTGTATTCAAAGTTACGGTACAGTTTTCAAGGCGCAGGTCTGCGTCTTTTACATAAATCGCATAAGAAAGATTTTCCACTTCCACCGTCGCGTTGGTCAGGGTGATGGCGGGAACTTCCGCGCGCACGGCGTTGCCGCGCGAAACTTTGGCAAGCGCGGAGAAGGTGCCGGCACTCGCGTCGGCTGTGCCCGTGTAGTTGATGGCGCCGTTGATCGTCGCATTTTCAACATTAACGGAACCGCCGTTCGAGGTGATGTTGCCGTTGTATGTAGCATTTTTCAGCGTCAGATCGTCATTGGTCTTAATATCGCCGTTGATGACGGTGCCGTCGCCGTTTCCTTCGATCGTCAAAGGTTTGTTGGCGGTGAACCCATCGGGAATGTTGTGCGTGCCGTCGCCCACCTTGACAGTTGCAGTTGCAGACTCGGCATTGTTTGCCGCCTCGAGCGCCTCTTCAAAGGAAGAGTAGCTCTCTGCGCCGGTTCCGGTATCCACGGTAACGGCAGTATCGGCATTAGACTGCACCGCCTCGATGACGATGTTCATCGTTTCGAGCCCGCCCGAAAGAGTATCGGTATTCGCCCAAGGGAGGTAGACCTCGAAACTGAAATCTGTCTTCGCGCCGTTCTCGCCGCCGCTCTGCCACGTTTCATTATTATTGCCGCGCGTAAAGATGACGCGCGTCCCGCTTTCGGTATAGGCGGCGCCGTCCGCTGCCCCTATGGGGGTCACGTCGAGCGCAGCGGCGAAGTCACCGTTGCCTTTTTCAAGGTAAGCGATAAACTTCATGCCGACGGTACTGTTGTTGGTAACGGACAGCGTAAATTGCGCACCCGCACCGCGCGCGAGACTTTCCATCGAGACGCTGGAGACGATATTGTCCTCTTCGTTTTCATCGGCAGAGACGGAAACTTTGCCAAAGTACCCGGGATCCCCCGAGTTTCCCGTGCCGATCGTAATGGAGCCGTCGGTGTTTTTAATATTGTATTCCGTTCTTGCTCCATCGTCACTCCCGGCGACAGAAAACGCGCCGTCGAGGGTCAATGCCGCGTCGATGTCGATCTTGCCGCCGCTGACGTTGAAGGGAAATTGTTTGTTCGCCGAAAACATGGCGAACGTCGACCCGATGATCAGCGAGACGCAGCACACAATGACGAGCACGGAGAGAACGATGGCGAGCCTCCTCGATTTTTTTGCTTCGTGCATAATTTACCTCGTTTTCTTTTTTTCCGCGCGGCGGCGCCGATGGGCGCCTGTAACCTGCGCGGCGTTTGGCCTGTTCGGCCGAGGTTGTTTAAGTGAATTTTCTTTTTGCCTGCTGCGGCGGCAGCGCCACGCGCTGCCGCCACTTTTTGTGGCAGACAACAAAAAGTGAAAATGATCGGTTTCGGAATTTATCCCCTGCCCTGCCGCCCGCACGGGCGGCAGACGGGGGCTATCGAATCATTTGTTTTTGGGATTAGAAAACATTCGGTTGTTTATGCGGCAGCTTCTTTGCTGTTGTAGTTGCCGTCGGTCACTGTGACCTTTTCTTCGGGGTTCTTTGTATAATCCATAAAGGAATCGCAGCCTTCCGCATCTTTGATGATCAGCGTGCCGCTGCCTGCCCAGCCGATGGTCTCGCCGTTATCCGCAAAGGTGCAGCTTTCGGCGGTGAATGTGTCGGTCATGCCCTCGGTGCCGCCCATGCCTGCCGTGCACTTCGTGAAAGAGCAGCCCGTGACGGTCGCATTGGTGACGCCGCCGAGATAGATACCGGTACTCAGCGCATCAAACTTGCAGCCTTCCGCGGTCAGGGTCACATTCTTGTTAAAGCCTTCGTTCACGACGATGCCGCGGGCGCCGTTTGTTTTATCGGTGCCTTCAACGGCGACGTTGCGCACAGTCAGCGCGAGGCCGTCTGCATCCCGCACGACGATGCCGCCGAAGTCTGCGCTGGCGTGCGTTGCGGGGGCAATGACGGTGCCCTGGACGCCGTTGATGGTGAGGCTGCCCGCCGCCGCGGAGAACGCGGGGAGCGTGTAGCTGCCTTCGCCGAGGTTGACGGTCACATACCCGCCGCCGACGGTGATCTGATCGCCGAGGTCGCTCGCCGTGTCGAGGTTGAGGGTGGCGCCGTTTTCCGCCGTTTCATTGCCGCGGATATAGACCGCGTGCGGCCTGTACACCTGTCCGGCATTCCCGGCAACGATCTCCACGTCCTTCAGGGTGACAACGGAAGGACAATTATAGGCAGCGGTATTATCGTTCCCGATGAGCAGAGCCGAGCAAGGAAGATCGGTACCGGAGCCCCACTTATTTGTGAGGATGGCGTCCGTGTCCTTGTTGTTTGCGGCGCTGCCATAAACATCGCTCTTGGCGTCGGCGGGGGCATTGAGCCATTCGCCCGTGCTGATGATGGTGCTGTCTTCGATGATCGCCGTACCACCGCGGACGACCACGCCGTGCCTCTGCCCGGAAAGCGTGCTGTTTTTAATGGTCATGGTGCCGGGAACATTGAGGCAGGCCGCCGTCGTGTCATATTGATAATTCCATCCGCTGACTACCTGTTCTGTATTCAACGCAGAGGTTATCTCAGAATCGGAAACATTGATCACGACGCCGTAGTTTGCTTTGTTGTTTGCATTGGTGCCAAAGCCATACCCCTGCGTCTTGACGGTAGAACCGTTTATAATGTTCAGCGTAGCTTTCTCGCCCTGCACATAGACGAAGCTCGCAAGCGTCGTAACATCGACATCATCCACCGTAAGGACGCTGCCCTCCTGCACATTCAACAAGCCCGCATTATACGGGAAGTTCCCGTCTTTAAAAATCAACTCCCCGTTTTTGAATGTGAGGTCGACGCCTCCGCAGATGATCGTCGACGTCTTCTGCGTGGAGGTAAGCGTGTGCCCGTTCAGATCAACGACAACGTCGTTTGCGACAAATCCGCTCGCTACGGTTGCATCGGCATAATTGCCGCTGTTGTCTTTCAGATACTGCCCTTTGCCGACGTTAGCGATCACGCCGACTTCAATATCCTTCGCGAGGATGACTTCGCTGAGATTTAACTTATAGAAGGTTTCGAATGCCGCGGCATTCGTCGCGATGCCGTAGAGCGGATACTGCGTGTAGTTGTTGACCTGCACGGTCTGATCCACCTCGTTCCAGTCATACCAGGAGAAGGTGCGCACGCCTTCGGCAGCCACGAGCACGGCGCCCTTGTTGAGGGTCACATTCGCCATGTTGTTGAGGGTGCTCGGGTCCCCGGTGCTCCAGACTTCATAATAAGGGTCTTTGTAGCCTTCGGGAGAGTTGAAAGTATATTCGCCGGCATGCAGCACGATGACGGAGCCGTCGGGCGAGCTCTGATTGGTCTGGATCAGGTTTGCGCTGACCTTAGACGTGGAGATGAGCGTCGCATCGTCGATGGTGACGTGTCCCATCCTGATCTCCAGCGGGGTGAACGCCTCGATGGTCGTGCCGCCCTTGATGACCGTGGTGTTCTGCATGGGCAGATAGATCGCGCTGCTGACCTTAGAGGAGGTGACCGCGACGCCGTCAAGAGTGATGTCGAAAGACCCTCTCAAATTGTTGCCGCTCACGCCGTACCAGAGGGCATCGATGGAGCCGCCGGTATAGACGAGCGTGGAGCTGTAGAACCCGGCGATGCCGTGGCCCGCCTGCACAGAGGTATCGGAAAATTCTGCCCGCGCGCCCTCAAGGCGGACGGCCTGCTCGTTATAACGCTCATAGGTGGTATTGCCGGATTGAAGAGTGCTCTCCGTATCGACGGTAAGAGCGGAGCCGTCGATATGAGAGACGACGGAAGCGGTCTGCCCGTTGGTCGTGCCCTGTTTGTCGAGCGCGGTATTGTCGATATACAGCGCCCTTGCGGCGTAATTACCTGTCTCCGTGTTCGTGACAGTGACGGTGCTGCCGTCCATGTCCACTGCGCCGTTCTTGACGAGGATGGCATTCATCTCCTGCGCCTGCGTGCCGCTCAGCGTCACGGTGCTGTTTTCGATGACGAGGATCGCGCCGTCCACGGAGATCGCCGGCTGCGCGTCTTTAACGGAAACCGTCGCATTCCGCAGGGTGACCGTCTCTTCAATCGTGCGCGCGTTCGCGGCAGAGACCTTCGCAAGCGCGGAGAAGGTGCTCTGACCGGAGGCGGGGGCCGCATATATAACGGTGCCCGTGACCTCGACGTCGCTCAGCACGGAACCCGCCGCCGCCACGACGTTGCCGTCAATGGTCGCGTTGGAGACGGAGCTGTTCGCAGGGAGGACGATAGCGTCTTCGCCGTCTGCGGGCTCGATGGTGGTCAGGCCCTGCCCTGCGCCGACGATGTTGTACGCTTTGCCGTTTTCGGCAAGGCTCTCGACCTCATTTTTAGTCGGCCACTGCGCGGTGATGCCGGAGCCGAGGGAGATGTTGCCGTCGTTTTCGCCGCTCATCGCGTCGTAAATGGTGTCATAGCCGGTATCTCCGCTGCCGATGGTACCGGTGAAGGCGTTCGCCTGGACGGCCTCGAGCACGACGGTCATGGAGACGCTCTGCTGCCCGGTCACGCCTGCAAAGTTATCGATCGTGTCCCACGGGAGGGTGATCTCGAACCCGATGGCGGAGATCTCCTCTTCGGAGCCGGCCTCAACGGTCGTCCAGTCGACGACGGAGGTCGCCGCCTTCTCGAAACTGACCGTTTTGCCGCCGTCGACGGAGAGCTGCAGGCTCTTGGCGAGAGCTTCGCTCTTGCCCTCTTCTTCCGTCTCGATGCGGACGGAGTACTTCATGTTGACGGAGCTGTGGTTGGCGATCCTGAGCGTGAATGCCGCGCCGTCTCCGAGAGAGATATTGTCAAAGGAAATGGTTTTGCCTTCCGTCAGGGTGACGGTGCCGCCCTGCGGGAGGGAGAAGCCGTTGTCAATGGCCGTGCCTTCCGTACGGTCGGCGACGGACTGCCCCTGCGACCATGCGCCCGTCATCTCGAGCGTGCCCTCGACGTCGATATTGCCGGTGTTCACGCCGATGGCGTATTCCTCTTTATCGGTGAACAACGCGAAGGTCGCGCCAATGATGAGGGAAACGCACATGAGGACCATCAGGACGGAAAGGAGGATCGTCCTGCCCCTCGAATGAGTTTTTTGCATCTTTTTTCTCCTTTAATTATTTTGTCACCCATCCGCCGCCCATACGGCGGGATGCCTGCCCCCGAAGGAGCTGTTCACTACCATATCAATTTGTCAGTTGCCTGCATCCTCGCCCGTGCCTGTACCTGCGGAAGTGCCGAGGCCGAACTCGGTATTGAGCTGCGTATCGGACGCATTTGCCTGACCCGCATACACGGTGAAGGTGTAGGTGCACGCCTGCTCCTCTGCGGCGCCTTCCTCTTCGGTCCGGTCGGGCTGCTCTGCCTCTACGGGAAGGCCGACCGTAACGGTGACGGTGACCTTTTCGCCTTTATCGAGCTGTATCCATTCGGGCGTCTTCGTCGCATCTCCGATGGAAACAGCTTCTTCCTCCCCCTTCTGCATGGTCGCCTCGATGCCTTCGATCGTACCGGCCGTAGGCGCCGCCACGAGGGCGTACTTGACTTCCACGTCGGAGGTGTTTTCGATGGTGAGCGTTACCGTGGCCTTGTCCCCCGCGACGATGTTGGTGAGGGTCAGGTCGCCGTCTTTGAGGACGGCGGTGCCGCCGAGGGCGAAGGCCCCTTCCATCTCCCGGTCGGGGATGCCGTCTTTCAGGCTGGTCAGCTTCAGTTCGTCGCCGAACGCCGCTTTAATGGAAACATTGCCTGTGGTGACGGTGATGTCTTTGTTCCACGACGTGCCGAAGAGCGCGAAGGTCGCGCCCACGACGAGCGCCGCGCACAGCACGAGGACGAGGACCGCCGCCAGGATCGCATTTCTCTTTGTCTTCATGTTCTTTTACCTCTTCATTTACTCTGATGCCGTGACCTGTACACATTCGACCGTGAGGTCAAAATCGACCGCAGCCCCCGCAAAAGCGGCGCTGTCTTCGATCGTTCCGTCATTGTTAAGGAATTCGACGCGGACAGTGAAATCACCGTAAGCGCCGTCCGTCGCCGCGACGGTGCCGAGAGCGATGCCCTGCCCCTTCTCCGTCGCCTGATCGAGGGTGAAGGTCACAGCCTGCCCCTGCGAAGGCGTCACGGTGACCTGCAGACGGGAGAGCAATTTTGCCGCCGTCGTCGCATCATTCGCCTCGACACCGACGATGCAGACGCTGTAATCGAAGGCGACGGAGCCTTCATTCGTGACGCGCAGCGTCGCAGACTGCCACATGGTCGGAACGATGTTTTCGATGCTGAAGATCGCGGAGCCGTCCTTCGTGAGGTCGACGGGGCTTTCGGGCGAAGCGACTTCATCGAAGCCGCCGCCTTCGCCGATCTCCACACCGTCACGGGCGGTCAGGTACAGACCTGCGTCCAGCGTGCCTGCGGAGAGATGCACGTTCGTCGAGCGCGAAGCCGAGAACAGCGCGAACGTCGCCGCCACGATCAGGCCGACGCACAGCAGCGTGACGACTGCGGACATGACGATCGCCTTGGTCTTTGAAAAACGCATTTTCTACCTCCTTTTCATTTTTCTCGCATATCAACGCGGAGGGCGGAACGCCCTGCCGGATGTGCCGTTTTGGGCTGCCGCACGGGGCGGCAATGCAGAATGAAGAATTCAGAATTGTGGATATTCCGTTCTATAAGTGGCTTTTTTCGGACATTTGTCCGAAAAAAAGGGATATCCCTTTTGGATGCAGCGCCTTTTGCTGAAATTCTATGCGCAGCCATTTATTTTGAAGGCCTGCGGAGGGCTTTGCCCTCATCCACCGCAAACGATCCCCTTCCCAAAATGGAGGGAAGACCCGGGAATACGGAGCCCGCGGGGCCCCTTTCTTTATATAAAGAACGCGAGCGCGGGAGGGGGCGCAAGGGAACCATTAAAGAAGGGTGGGGAAGGCGGTCATTCGCCGCGCTCTTCCCGCTCTCCTTCCGTCCCCTCTTCTGCGGGCTGCTCCTCTGCCGCCTCTGCGGGCTGTGCTTCGGCTTCTGCCGCGGGCTCTTCGTCAAAGATCTGTTCGGGCTCGGGGCCTTCTTCCTCTGCCAGGATGCCCTCTTCCGCCTCTGCGGCAGCCTCTTCCGCTGCGGGGGCCGCTGCCTGTTCTGCCGTCTCGGCGGGCGCGGGCTGCGCCTCCTCGGCTGCGGGAGCCTCTTCGGGCTGCGCGGATGCGTCCGCCGCGGCCGCTTCCTCTGCCGCGGCGCGGGCTGCAGCTTCCTCGGCGAGCTTCTTTTCGCGGGCGAGGCGGCGCTTCTCCCTGCGGGCAGCCTTCTTCTCCTCCTCGCGGCGGGCGCGCTCGAGCACGAGGTCGCGGAAGGAGAGGTCGATGATATCCTTGACGGCGGAGACCATTTCGGGCTCTTCGACCTTTACGTCGATGGGCTTTTCTTTGATGTTGAGCCCGGCGTTGTCTGTATAGGCGATGAAGTCGTTGTTCTGCACGGTCAGGCGGGCGCTGATGATGCCGCGCTTGATGACGATGCGCACGACCAGCTTTTTGCCGAGATAGACGGAGGCGGACTTGTCGTTGACCACCTTTTTGACGTCTGCCTTGCTCTCGGCGTAGCGCAGGATCTCATCGACGTACCCGCGCTGTTTGGAGGAAAGGCGCGCGTACGCTTCGGGATAGGGCACGTTTTCATTGCGGCGCAGCATGACCGTGCCTTCCATCTCTTCGGCGGAGACGAGCACGGCGCCTTCGGGCACGATCTGCGCCGCGGGCGCGGGCTCTGCGGCCTCTGCGGGCTTTGCGGGCGGCGCATATACGGCCCCGGTGGGCGCCTCGCCGACGGGCACGAGCTCGTAGGCGGTCTCATCGACGACGACGACCTTACCGCTCACTCCCTTGTTACGGTTCATGCGGACGAGCGCCACAATCAGCCACGCGATGAGCACGACTGCCAGCACACAGATGACCGCAACGCACACGATAAACAATGTTTTAGGCATCTTTTTTCTCCTTTTCTTTTTTTAATTCGGCCAGTTCGCGGCGGAGGGTCTCGATCTCCTCGTCGCGCGCGGCTTCCTTTTCCCTCTTTTGTTCCGCCTTCCCCTCGCGCACGAGGCGCACGATGCGGTACACTTCGTAGATCATGATGAGCGCCGCGGGAAGGATGAGGCAGACGACGATGCCCGCGCCCGAGCGCAGGAATGTGAGCACGGCGCCCAACGCGCTGCTGTGCCACACGACTTTGCCGATGATCTCATTTTCCGTGATGACCTGCGTGTCCCCTTCCACCGCGTCTCCCTGCAGGGTGAAGCGGTAACCGGAGGAGGTCTCTTTTATATCGATGATGCGGTGCGTGACGATGACTTCGTCCACGTTCGCCGTATTGAACCAGTTAAAAGTGATCACGTCCCCCACCGAAAGGTCTTCATAGAAGCTTTCGCCGCTGCCGACCGTGTCGATGACCACGAGGGAGCCCTGCCCGATCTCCGGCTCCATGGACCCGGAGACGACGATGCGGAACTGGTAGCCGAGGATCTCGGCGTCCTCCCCGCGCGTGCGGTAGACGACCGTGACCGCGAGCGCCGCGAGCGCGATGACGAGGAAGAGGGCGATGACGACGCCCGTGAGAACGGATAGGACTTTTTTTGCTTTGCCCGTCATGCCTGTGCGCCGCCCTCCAGTGTATAAACGATGCCGAATTCCGAAACCTTGCCCTGGGCGCCGTTGCCGACGTTTTCGGGCATCGCGAAGGAGACGCTGAACGAAAATTCGCCGCTGACCTGCACCGTGAACGTCTCGCCGAAGCACTCCTCGGCGGCGCCGCTGCAGAGCACCTCGTCGCCCACCACCACGGTGAACGTGAGGTATTCGTTCAGGTCAGTGACCTCTCCCCGCTCGAAGCGCACGGAAAAAGTGCCGGAGCCCGTCACGCTGCTCTTGTACTCCCGCTTTTCCTCCTGCCCGGGGAGCATATTTTCTATCGTCACTTCCTGCTCGTACGGTGTGCCGTCCTCGGCGAGTTCGAGGGTGTTCCCGCTGCCGTCGACGATATATGCGGCGGCGATGACCGAACATCCGATGACCGCGACGAGGATGAGGATCAGGACGATCAGAGATTTCCCTTTCATGGCCGTTGCCCTCCTTACTGAATGTCAAGCAAAGTTCATCATTATTACATTTACTCATGTTTATTGTATCACCTTTTTTGTGAACTGTCAACGGTCTGCATGAAAATTTTTATAATAAAATTATATAAAAACTGACATACGTATGGCTCATTTCGCGTACAATTCCGCCCATACGGACGAAAACAGGGGGAGAATATATCGTATTTGCATATCGGGCGGCCGCGATGCCGCGCCGCAGCGGTACAAAAACGGCGCGTACGTCCGCATGAAAACGGGCCCCCTCCCTTTTTTACACTATGAATGTACGGCGTATGATCCTGCGCGGAACGGCGCATTAACGCAACATATATGCGGGCCTGCAAAAAAACGGAACTTACCGCAGCCTTTCGCCGTGCAGGCGCGGAAAAGGGCGCCCCGCGCGGCCTTCTCGGCCCGGCGGGGCGCCCCGATCTATTGCGGTCCTCTCATTCGTTTTTCCGGAAACGGCGCTCGCAGCGCCCTTCCTTTGCGGGACGCGCGGCGAAGCTCAGACGCTCTTTGCGCCGCACAGATGGCGCGGCACCGCGTCGTACCCTCCCCCTTCGGCGACCACTTTGTAGAAGCGGATGCCGCCCGCGAGGTTGGAGCAGTCGAACCCCGCCGCGGAGAGCATGCGGCAGGCGATGTAGCTGCGCAGGCCGCTGTAGCAGTTGACGTACAATTTTTTGGACTTATCCAGCTCACCCATGCGGGAGCGCAGCTCGTCTACGGGGATATTGACAGCGCCCTCGAGGTGCGCCACGGCAAATTCTTCCGCCGTCTGCACGTCTAAAAACAGCGCGTCTTTCTCTTCCGCGACGGAGGCGATGTCCTTCCATTCGTGCTGCCGGACGATGCCCGCGCGCAGGTTGCCGATGACGTAGCCCGCCATGTTGACGGGGTCTTTCGCCGAAGAATAGGGCGGCGCGTAGCACAGGTCGAGGGCGGCGAGATCCGCATCCGTCATCCCCGCGCGGACGGCCGTCGCCAGCACGTCTATGCGCTTGTCGACGCCGCCGTAGCCGATCGCCTGCGCGCCGAGGATGCGGCCGCTCTTCTTTTCGAAGGTGACCTTCAGCGTCATGTTGCGCGCGCCCGGGTAATACGTGGCGTGGTCGGGGGAAAAGAGGAGCGCGCTCGCGCAGGCATAGCCCGCGGCGAGGGCGGCCTTTTCGGACAGCCCCGTCGACGCCGCCGTCAGGTCGAACACCTTGAGCACCGAGGAGCCCTGCGTCCCGCGGTAGCGGCTCGGGATGCCGCAGATGTTGTCCGCCGCGATGCGCCCCTGCTTGTTGGCGGGGCCCGCGAGCGGGACGAGGGCGTCGGCACCCGTCACAGAATTTTTGACGAGCACGGCATCCCCTGCCGCATAGATAGCGGGATCGGAGGTGCGCATGTGTTCGTCGACGAGCACGGCGCCGCGCATGCCGAGGGCGAGCCCCGCCTCTCTTGCCAGGTGCGTTTCGGGCAGGATGCCGACGGCGACCAGGGCGATATCCGCCCGCACGGGGGCGCCTCCCTCGATCTCGGCGGTCACTCCCGCGCCGTCCTGCGCGAGGGAGGTGACCTTGCTCGAGAGGCGGAGCCTCACGCCGCAGCGGCGCAGCTCCGCGTGCAGGATGCACGCCATGTCGTAGTCGAAGGGGAGCATGACCTGCCCTTCCATCTGGATGAGGGTGACGGACATGCCGCGGCGGGCGAGGTTTTCCGCCGCCTCAATGCCGATAAACCCGCCGCCGACCACGACCGCGGAGGCGGGCGACTCCCCTTTTATATGATCGTCGATGCGGAAGGTATCCTCCACCGTGCGAAGGGTGAAGATGCGCTCCCCCTGCCCCGCAAAGGGCGGGAGCACCGCCTTGGCGCCGGGCGCATAGATGAGCTTGTCGTAGCGCTCCTCGTATTCCTCCCCTCCCTTCGTGCGGACACGGACAGTCTTTCCTGCGCGGTCGATGGCGATCGCCTCGCTGTGCACGCGCACGTCCACGTTGAAGCGGCGGCGGAAACTTTCGGGCGTCTGCAGCGTGAGCTTGCCCCGCTGCGCGATCTCGCCGCCTATGTAATAGGGCAGCCCGCAGTTGGCGTAAGAGACGTAGCCGCTGCGCTCCAGCACGACGATCTCGGCATGTTCATCCAGCCTGCGAAGGCGCGCCGCGGCCGTCGCGCCGCCCGCGACGCCGCCGATGATGACAACTTTCATAGGATCCCTCCCCGCGGCGTCGCCGCGCGGATCTTGCAGCGACGCCCGTTTGTTTTTCTGCCCCTTCCCCATACCCCGCAGCGCAGCCCGGGGAAGAGGCTTCCGCCCGCCGCAAAAGCGGGCGCCCCTTCCGCCGACGGCGGACGGGCGCAAAATAGAAGTTTACAGCAGCCCTTCCAAAGCGGACTTCGGACGCACCCCCGCGGTGCGGGCGACGACTTCCCCTTTCTTAAAGACGATAAAGGTGGGAATGGAGAGGACGTTGAACCTGCGCGCGAGCGCCTCCTCTTCGTCGACGTCGACCTTGCCGAAGAGGACGTCTCTGCGCTCTTCGGCAAGGCCTTCGACGACGGGGCCCATCATGCGGCAGGGGCCGCACCAGCCCGCCCAAAAATCGAGCAGTACCGTCTTTTCGCTGTTCTGTACGAGTTTTTCAAAGTTTTCCGACGTGATCGTATGTACCATGTCTGTCTTCCTCCCGTCTGTATTTGTGCACTCAGTATAGCACGGGAGAGACAACTTTTCCGTAACAATGTTCCGTTCGCACGCTTTTTTTAAAAATTTTTCCCGCTTATTTCCGCTCCTCGGCGAGGGACGCAAGGGCGGCGCGGTCTTCAATGCGCACGCCGCCGCGGAAGAGGGAGACGTAGCCCTCCTCTTCAAAATAGCGCAGCATGCGCGAGACCGCCTCGCGCACGGTACCCAGGTGCGCGGCGAGCTTTTCGTGAGTGGTGCGCACGGTATCCTCCCCCGCATACCCCGCCTCCTCCAGCAGGAGAGCGGCGAGGCGGGCATCGAACTTTTTGTTCAGCACCTCGTCGAGCACCCAGAGGACGTTTGAGAGGCGGCGCGCCGTGAGCGACGCCGTAAATGCGGATACGGGCGGCTCACTCTCGGCGAGGACGCGGTACACCTCGGGCGGCAGGAGGAGGACGCGCGTCTCCTCTTCCGCCCGCACGAAGATCTCCGCCTGCATGCCCTGCACCGCGCACGCGGCGCTGAACAGGCAGACTTCGCCCGCACCGAGGCGGTATAGCGTGATCTCGCGCCCCTCCGCAGACATGGTATAGGCGCGCAGCCTGCCCGCCGAAACGTACAGGAGCCCCGTGCATTCTCCGCGGCTCACTTCCGCCCCGCACGTAAAGGTGCGCACGCGCACCGAACGGGAAAGCGCCCCTTTGCCCGCCGCGGAAAGCTGTTCATAAAAAGGAAAACGACCTGCCTCTTCCATCCTCTCTTCCTCTCTCCGATAAAGTTCCCCTTTAGTATATACCTGCAGCGGCGCTTTGTCAAAGAAAACGCGTGAGGCAATGCCCGCAGCCCGCGGCGCACCGGCGCGGGCCGCTTCAATTGCGCTTGCTGCGCGGGCGGAAGACGAGGGAAAAGAGGAAGGCGAACAGGATCGCCGCGGTGACGCCCGCGCTCGCCGCCGAGAGCGCGCCCGTGAGCGCGCCGAAGATGCCGCGCTCCGCCCCGCGCATCGCGCCCTTGGCGAGCAGCCAGCCGAACCCGCAGATGGGCACGGTCGCCCCCGCCCCCGCAAAATCGACGATGTAGTCGTATATGCCCAGCGCGCCGAGCGCGACGCCGCCCAGCATGAAAAAGACGAGGATCCTGCCCGAGGTCAGCTTGGTAAAGTTGATGATGACCTGCGCAAGCGTGCACAAGGCGCCCCCGACCGCAAAGGCCTTCACGAATTGCAGCAAGATGTCAGTATATGCGCCCATCTATCTTCCCTCCGCGCGCTCGACGGCGACGGCGTGCGCGATGCACGGTATGCTCTCCCCCTGCCCCGACGACACGGTGGAGAGCAGCGCGCCCGTCGCCGCAAAGAGCACGCGCCGCAAGCCGCCGCCCGGGCGAAGTTTTTCGAGGATGTAAGAATTGAACACGACGGCGCTGCACCCCGCGCCGCTTCCGCCCTGAAATTCGTCCTCGACGGTGTTATAGACGATCTCGCCGCAGTCGACATGGTTGGAGAGGTCTGCCCCCTTCTCCCATGCGAGGTCTTTGAGGATGCGGCTGCCCAGCGCCCCCAGATCGCCCGTGAGGATGAGGTCGTAATAGCCGGGCTGTCTGCCCGTATCGCGGAAGTGCGCGAGCAGGGTGTCGCAGGCGGCGGGCGCCATCGCGGCGCCCATGTTGTTGACGTCCGAAACCCCGAAGTCCACCACTTTTCCCACCGTGCCGCATGTGACCGACGGCCCCTCTCCGGCGCGGGCGATCACCGAACAGCCCGCGCCCGTGACCGTCCACTGCGACTGCGGCGGACGGGTCGTACCAAGCTCCAGCGGATAACGGTACTGCCGCTCTGCCGAAGAGAAGTGGCTGCCCGTCGCCGCGGCGACTGCGGACGCATAGCCGCCGTCCACCGCCATCGCGCCGAGAAGCATCCCCTCGCTCATCGTCGAGCAGGCGCTGTAGATGCCGAGGTACGGCAGCCCCGTCTCGCGCGCGGCAAAGCTCGCCGAGATGATCTGGTTCAGCAGATCGCCCGAAAAGACGATCTCCACCTCCCTGCCCGCCTTCGCGACGGCGGTCTTCAATGCGTACAGCAGCATTTTCCGCTCCGCCTTTTCAAACGTATCCTCGCCGAACATGTCATCCCGCAACGGATGATCGACAAAATCCCCTAAAATGCCGACGCACTCTTTCGGCCCGGCAACGGTACCGCCCGCGACGATCCTGGGCTCGCTCTTAAAATAGATGGTCTGTCCGCGCATGTGTTCCTCCGCATGCAGTTTGCGGAGGGGCGCGCGGTTTTATGCCTCCGCCGCGGGGGAAAGCGCAGAGCCGCGCGGGAGGCGAACCTCCCGCGCGGCGTCGGATCGTTTCTGTTCGGTCGTAAGGGGCGCGCCCTTGCGCTCCCCTTACAGCGCCTTTTTATAGATCTCGAGGATCTCGGCGGGAGAGGTCTTGCGCGGGTTGCCGCCCGTGCAGGGGTCGATGAAGGCGTCCTCGGAGAGCTGCCCGAGCTGTTCCTCCCGGATGCCGAGGTCGCTGAGGCGCTGCGGGATGCCGATGGCGGCGGAGAGCTTGCGCACCGCCCCGATGGCGGCGTCTGCGGCCTCGTCCTCGGTCATGCCCTTGATGTCCACGCCCATCGCGCGGGCGATGTCTCCGAATTTTTTGAGCGCGGCGGGTTTGTTGTATTCCATCACGAAGGGAAGCAAAAGCGCGTTGGCGACGCCGTGCGCGATGTCGTACCTGGCGCCGAGCGGATGCGCCATGGAGTGCACGATGCCGAGGCCGACGTTGGAGAACGCCATGCCCGCGACGTAGGAACCGTATGCCATCCCCTCGCGCGCGGCGGCGTTCGAACCATCCTTGACGGCGGCCTCGAGGTTGTCGGCGATGAACTTGATGGCGTTCCAGGTCATCATGTCGGAAACGGGCGTGGCGCCGGGGGTGATGTACGCCTCGATGGCGTGCGTGAGCGCGTCCATGCCGGTGGCAGCCGTCAATCCCTTTGGCATGCTCATGAGCATCTCCGCGTCGTTGAAGGCGATCATAGGGATGTCATTGGGGTCGACGCAGACCAGCTTGCGGCCCGCCTCTTCGTCGGTGATGACGTAGTTGATGGTCACTTCCGCGGCGGTGCCCGAGGTGGTCGCGAAGGCGATCACGGGGAAGCTCTTGTGCTTGGTGTCCGCCGTGCCCTCGAGAGATCTGACGTCTGCGAACTCGGGGTTTTCGGTGATGATGCCGATCGCCTTGGCGGTATCCATGACGGAGCCGCCGCCGATGGCGATGATGACGTCCACCTTCGCTTTTTTGAACGCCTCCAGCCCGCACTGCACGTTGTGGATGGTCGGGTTTGCCTTGACGTCGTCAAAGATCTCGTACGGGATGCCTGCCCCGTCGAGGACGTCCGTCACCTTCTTCGCGACGCCGAATCTGACGAGGTCCTTGTCCGAGACGATGAACGCCTTCTTCATGTTGCGGCGCTTCATCTCGCCCACGACCTCTTTGCGGCAGCCCGCGCCGAAGTAGCTCGTTTCGTTGAGGATCATTCTTGCCATTTTGTTTCCCTCCGTTTTTTCTTTGATTATACCACATCGCAGCGAAGATTTCAACCGCCCGAACAAACTTAAACCGCGCAAAAAACAGACGGCTGTTGTCATGCAGGCACAAAACAACGCCCCGCAAAGCCTGTCGGAAAGAGCCGTGCAGGCCGAGGGCGCCGGAAAGAGATCGGACTTAAAAGCGGAGCACGATGCGCAGCCGCCCCTCCGCGAATTCGGCGCGGGCGGAGCCACCCATCTTTTCGGTGAGGGCGCGGGCGATGGAGAGGCCCAACCCCGTCGAACCGCGGGCGTTCTCCACGGTAAAGAAACGGTCGAAGAGCTTTGCCGCGCTCACCTCGTCCAGCTGTGGGGCCGCGTTTACAAAAACCGCCTCCCCGTCCGCCGACAGGGAGACGAAGAAGTCGCCGCCGGCATAGCGGACGGCATTGGAGATGACATTGCCGAAGATGCGGGAATAGGCCCCCTTATCCCACTGCCGCACGACGCGCTCGGCGCAGATATCGATGCTCGGCTCGATGCCGCGCTCGGCAAAGGCGGCGTAAAACTGCGTAAGGCTGTCCTCCAGAACGTCGTTGAGGCAGACAGGCTCGCTGATTTCCTTCTCCGACGAGACGGAGACGGAATAGTCCAGCAATTCCTCAGTCAACTTTTTCATCGCCGCAATGCGCCCCTTGACGACGGCGAGATACTCTGCCTGCTTTTCGTCCGGCCCACTGCGCTCGAGCATGCCGATATACCTCGCCGCAGAGGTAAGCGGCGTGCGCAGGTCGTGCGAGATATTGGTGACGGCGCGGCGCAGTTCCCTGTCCCCCTCCTCATAGCGACGGCGGGCAGCGATGAGTTCATCCAGCTCGGCATTGAGCAATTTACACAGGCGGCGCACGCCGCCGTCCAAAGACTGCGGAGCGACGGGCACGGCGGAACTTTCGCGCAGGCGCTCTTCCGCCTGCGAGGCGATCTCGCGCATGGAAATTTTGAGTGCGGCAAGCATGCCGGCAAGGACGACGCAGGCGCCGCCGAGCACGGCGACGGCGATCACGAGGACGACGGTCATGGGAGATCCTCCGAAAGAAATCTATGCAGTATTTTCATTTATGCAAGAGCGCGGCAGCGAAACCCCGCCCTGCCGACGGCGAGGCTAAGCAGGGAGAACAGGAGCGCCAAGAGGATGTACAGCGGATAGGCCGCAGCCCCGTTTTGCAGCGCGCCGACCGTGCCCTGCGGGAGCAGGTACGGAAGCAGCGACAGCAATAAGGGAAGCGCGGGCGCGCCGCCGCCCTGCACCGCGCATGCGAGAGCGAGCGCCTGCACCCCCTCGGCAAGTGTGTACCCGAGCGGCACCGCAGCCAGACAGAGAAGGAGGGAGAGGGAACGCTCTCCGACCACACAGCAGAGCGCGACACAAAAGGTACAGCAGGAGGCGCAGAGCGCCGCCCCGCACAGATAGCACAGGAAATACCCGAAAGCACCCGCACTGCCGAACCCAAGCCACGCGCCGGAGAGGACAATGAACAGGAATGCCGCCGTATAGAGCGCGAGCAGGCACGCCGTGCAGGAGGCCGCGCAGGCACACAGGAGGGCGCCCCTGCCCGCACCCGCCGATACCTTTGCCCGAAGAGAATCCTTGCCGACAAGGAAAGGACAGAGCGCTGCCGCCCCGAACGGGAGGGCGGGAAAGAGCATCGACCGCAGGAGCGCAGAGGCGTCCGTACCCCACGCCGCAGGCAACAGCCGCAGCGCGGAGAGCGGGAGACAGAGCGCGAGGAACGCGAGAAGAACGACCGACGCCGCGCGCAGCGGCATGCCGTGCAGGAGGCGGTACAACTCTGCACACAAAAGCAGATGTATTTTCCTCCGTTTTCCATCTTTTACGTCACGCATAGTACTGTTAAAATGCGCAGATTCAGTACAATATTTGTGATTTTTTGCCATTATCTCAGATCCAGCCTACGAAAGAGCAGCGAGCCGCCGACCGCGGAGAGAGCCACCCAAAGGGCGGAAAAAGCGCAGTAAGCGCCGAGATTTCCGACCAAGGTCTCCCCTGCATATTTGGAAAAATCCAAGGCGGAAGTCGTGAAGGTAACATACTGCCCCGTCGGCATCAGGGCGAGCAGCCCCTTTAAGACCTCCTGCAGCCAGACCGGAACCTGCTCGACGTTAAACCAGAGAATGGTACCCGTCTCGGGATCGACGGCAGCATCGTAAGGGCGATTGGAGTCGATCGATGCAAAGATAAGCCAAGCCGCGATCACGAGGACGATGCTGACGACGACGCCTGCCACAGCTCCGCGCGAAAACATGGCGACCGCGGTAAAGATGGCTGCATAGGCGAGGACGAACAGCAGCCCGGTAACGAACAGCAACAGCACCTCCCCGACCGTTGCCCCGCCCCACCCCATGAGCGCGGAACCGAGCGTGAAGTTGATGAAGTGAAAGACGAGATAGACCGCCGCGCACATCGCGCACGACCAGATCAGCTTGGAAAGGTACACCTGTGCCCTGCCGCCGCCGGCAATGATCTTGTTGCGCATACCGCCCGAGGTGTATTCCTTGCCGATAAGCACAGGCACGAGGATGGCACAGAGAAAACCGAGCAGGCAGACATTGGAGCCGAACCCCTGCCGCATGACGGTAAAAGCATCGATGCGCGCAGTCATCGTCATGTCCGAATGTTCATAATAAGCCAGCCACGATCGCAGGGAGACATACTCCCCCAACACCAAAATCAATGAAAAAACCGCATAACAGCAGAGAAGTATCCAGAAGAGTTTATAGCGAAGGACGCGGTAACCGTCTGCACGGAGGAGCTTGAACATCAGGCAGCACCTCCCACGAGATTGAGGAAGTACCCCTCGAGATCCTCGTCCTTTTCCTGCACGCGCAGAAGCTCGATGCCGCCCGCCTGCAGCGCCAGGGCGAGTTCTCCGATCTTCACGTCCGCATACAATTCCGCCTCCGTATCGGAGAGCAGTTTGAAGTCCTGCAGTCCTAAGCCGCGCTCGAGGATGAGGGAAAGTTTTTCGGTGGAGCTGACCACGATGCGCACGCTCTTGCGGCAGGCCTCCTCCAGCTCGGCGGCGGAGATCTCTTTGAGCAGCCTTCCCTTTTCGATGAAGCCGTAACAGGTGGCAAGTTTGGAGAGTTCCCCTAAAATATGCGAAGAGATGAGGATCGTGATCCCCCGCTCGCGGTTGAGGCGCAGGAGCAGCTCGCGGATCTCGGCGATGCCCTGCGGGTCGAGGCCGTTGACGGGCTCATCGAGGATGAGAAAGTCGGGGCTGCCCGCCAGCGCCATTGCGATGCCGAGGCGCTGCCGCATGCCGAGGGAAAAGTTCTTCGCCTTCTTTTTTCCGACGCCCGAAAGCCCGACGTACTCAAGCAGGGCGGGGATCCCCTCTCTTCCCACGCCGAGGGTCAGACACTGCTCGACGAGGTTCTGCTCTGCCGTCATTTCCGGATAGACGGAGGGCGCCTCGATGATAGCGCCCGTGCGGCGGCGGGCGGCGAGGACGGCGGAACCGTTGTCGAGCTTGCCGAACAGCTCGCAGTCTCCGCCGCTCTTGCGGATGAGCCCGCAGATGAGGCGCATGACCGTGGTCTTGCCGGCACCGTTACGCCCGACAAAACCGTAGATATCCCCGCGGCGAATGTGCATGGAGACAGAATCTACGACCGCGATACCCTTATAGCGCTTGGTCAGGCCAAAAGTACGCAACACATATTCCATAAATGTTGACCTCCTTTGGTTTTTCCTCATTGTATCGCGCGGAATTTAACATTCGATTAAAAAAGTTGAAAGATTTCGGAAAGATTTTCGGACAGGTCCCCAACAACCGCCTGAGACGCAAAGGAATAAGACCTTCCCCGCCGAAGCAGGCCGACGAGGACGTTCATCCACCCTTCCCCTCCGCAAGGATGGCGGGGTCGAGACGGAAGCCGATGCCCCACACCGTCTGTATATAATTTTTGGGCGATGCCTCCTCCAGTTTCCTGCGCAGGTTACTGATGTGTACGCCGACGGAAGACTCCTCCCCGTCCGGCACGAACCCACCGATGTAGTCGAGCAGAGCAGAACGGGAAAAGACTCTGCGCGGATTTTCCAAAAAGGCGCGCAAAATAGCAAACTCCGTCTTGGTCAGACGGACGGAAACACCATCAACAAAAACCTCAAAAGTGTCAAAATCCATACAGATCCCGCCGAGGACAAGAGGCGCGCGCTCCCCCGCGCCGCGGCGCAGATGCACACCGATGCGCGCGAGCAGCTCGTCGTTGTCAAAGGGCTTGGTAACATAATCGACGGCACCCGCATTCAGGCTCTTGACCTTTCCCTGCACATCCGCCCTGGCAGAAAGGATGATGACGGGGCACGACCCGGCGATACGTTCAAGCACCTCCTCCCCGCTCATGCCCGGAAGCATCAGGTCGAGGATGACGAGGTCGGGCCGCTCGCGTTCCAAAAGGAGCAACGCCTCGCTGCCGGACCAGGCACGAAGCGTCGCATAGCCGTTTGCGGCGAGCAGCTCGGCAAGCATGTTCGATATATAGGGGTCGTCTTCTACGATGGCGATGGTGCGCATAGTTTCCTCTCTGCGGGATCTCCGCCCTTCTATTCCCCTCCATTATAGTGAAGGCGGGGCAAAAAGGCAAATAAATATCCACGTGCAAAGCACGTGGTATTTCATTTTCGGGCATAGCCCTAAACGATACTGGCTGCGCACAAGTGCGCCGGAGAATTGGCCTGCCA